>JAWWOO010000102.1:0-13721 GCA_033851545.1 Frankiales bacterium
GCAGCACCGAAGAACCGCTTCGGCGGGTAGAGCGCCGTCGAGTCGATGCCGCCGGAGAGGATCCGGCCGCTGGCGGGTGCCGCCGTGTTGTACGCACGGCCCAGCCGGGTGATCGAGTCGAGCAGGATGACCACGTCGTGGCCCATCTCGACCAGCCGCTTGGCCCGCTCGATGGCGAGCTCGGCGACCGTCGTGTGGTCCTCGGCGGGCCGGTCGAACGTCGAGGCGATGACCTCGCCGCGGACCGACCGCTGCATGTCCGTGACCTCCTCGGGCCGCTCGTCGACGAGCACGACCATGAGGTGGACCTCGGGGTTGTTCTGCGCGATCGCGTTGGCGATGGCCTGGAGGACCATCGTCTTGCCGGCCTTGGGCGGCGACACGATCAGGCCACGCTGGCCCTTGCCGATCGGCGCCACCAGGTCGATGACCCGGGTGGTGAGGATGCCCGGCTCGGTCTCGAGCCGCAGCCGGTCCTGTGGGTAGAGCGGCGTCAGCTTGCCGAACTCCAGCCGGCTGCGGGCCTGGTCCGGCTCCATGCCGTTGACGGTGTCGATGCGGACGAGCGCGTTGAACTTGTCCTTGCGCTCCCCCTCACGCGGCTGCCGTACGGCACCGGTGATCGCATCGCCCTTGCGGAGGCCGCTCTTGCGGACCTGGGCCAGCGAGACGTAGACGTCGTTCGGTCCTGGCAGGTAGCCGCTGGTGCGGACGAACGCGTAGTTGTCGTGGATGTCGACGATGCCGGCGACGGTGACGAGGACGTCGTCCTCGCTGATCGTCGGCTCCGCCTCGTTCGGCGTGAACCGCTCGCCGCGGGCGTTGTTGCGACCACTGCGGTTGCGCTCGCGGAACCGGCCACGACGGCCGCGGCGGCTGCCGTCGAGGTCGTCCTCGAAGCCGCCCTGGTTGGAGTAGCCGCCCTGGTTGTTCGGCCGGTCCTGGTTGCCCTGGTTCTGCTGGCGCTCGGGCCGGTCGTTCTGGTTGCCCTGGCCCTGCTGCCGCTCCGGCCGCTCGGCCTGGTTGCCCTGGTTCTGGTTGCCCTGACCCTGCTGCCGGTTCTGCCGGTCGCGCTGGCGGTCAGGCCGGTCGGTGCGCTCCGGCCGGTCACCGCGGTCCGTGCGCTCGGCCCGGTCGCGCTGGCGGTCGGGACGGCCGTCGCGGTTGCGGTCCTGGCCGTCGGCGGGGGGCGCCTCGGCACCGTCGGAGAGCTCGCCGCGGCGCTGGGCCGGCGGCGAGACCTCGACCGTGCCGTGGTCGACCATGCCGTCGTCGAGCGTCGGCTGGGCCTCCCGTACGGGAGCGTCCGCGTTGCCGGTGGGGGCGGTGGCGGCCTCGGCGGAGACCGCCTCGCCGGCGGCCCGGATCGCCCGCCGGGGGGTCCGCTCGCGGCGTGCAGGGGCGGAGGCGGCGGCCGGGGCGGAGGGGGCCTCGGCGACGGGCGCCTCGGGCGCCTCGGCCACGGGGGGCTGAGCAACCGGTGTGGCCTTGGCGGCGCGGGCGGGTCGGCTGGACCCGTTCTGGCCGGTCTGGTGGTCCTGGATGGCGGCGATCAGCTCGCTCTTGCGCATCCGGCCGGTGCCGGAGATGCCCAGCTGCGAGGCCAGTGTCTGCAGCTCGGGCAGGACCATCGACGGCAGGCCGGCAGGCTTGCGCTTGCGGGCTGCCGGCGCGGCTTCGGCCGCACCTGTCGAGGTCGGGACGTCCGCGGACCCGGCGCCGGAGGCGCGGTCGGTCTGCAGGAGGTCGGAGGTGTCGCTCACATGGGATCCTTCCCTGCGACGGTCATCATGGGCACGACCCGGGGAGTCCGGGCGTGCGTGACCGGGAGTGACGAGCGCCGGCGAGGTACGCCGGGTTGTTCGTCCCGCCGAGGTCGGCGGGATGCTCTGGGGTGACTCACCGGGAGGCGGCTCGCGGCTGCGGCGCTCGTCCCGGCGTGCTGCCGAGAAATCAGCGGATTTCGGCTGAATCTCGTCTGCTTGAGGTTCTCGCGGCACATCCGCGGTTCCGGCTTGCCGTGGGGGCAGGCACGGCGACCGTGCGGTGAACCAGGAGAGGTGATCTCGCGTCCTGGACTTGCCGGATGCGGATCGCGGCGACCACCACCGAAAACGTCCGGAGGGGTCGGCGCTGGGGCAAGCCTACCGAGCGGAGGTCACGCACGGCAACCATTGGCAAATTTTCTCTGTGGTGTTGGCGCCGAGACCATGATCGCCTGCTCTGTCTAGGCCTCTGGTAAGGCGACAACGTGGGCACCCCTGCCGGACATTCCCGGGGTCAGCACCACCCATCCCGCCGGCACCATCGCCCTCGCGGCAGCGGCCTGCCCATCAACCGTCAGGGCAAGAACACTGGGCCCGGCACCGGAGATGGTGGCGGCGATGCCGGCCGCACGCAGCTTGTCGATCAGCCCGGCACTGCGCTTCATCGCCGGTGCCCGGTAGGACTGGTGCAGCCGGTCCTCGGTCGCGTCGAGCAGCAGCTCCGGGCGCCGGGTCATCGCCTCGACCAGTAACGCAGCGCGACCGGCGTTGGCCGCTGCGTCAGCGTGCGGCACCGTCTCGGGCAGCAGCTTGCGCGCCTTGGCCGTCGCGAGCTGACCCGGCGGCACGAAGACCACGGGGACGATGTCTCGCGACGGCTCGAGCCGCGCGGCCCGTACGCCGCCTGCGGCAGTCCAGGCGATGGTCAGGCCGCCGAACAGGCAGGCAGCCACGTTGTCGGGATGGCCCTCGAGCTGGTTGGCCAACGCGAAGGCCGCCTCATCATCGATGGTCTGCTCACCGGCCAGGGTCAGTGCCCGTGCGGCGGTGATGCCGGCACAGATCGCAGCGGCCGACGAGCCGAGCCCGCGACCGTGCGGGATGCGGTTGGCGCAGTTCAGCTCGATGCCGCGCGGCTGTCCGCCGAGAACGTTGAAGGTGGCCTGCATTGCCCGTACGACAAGGTGTTTGGCGTTCCGGGGCACTGGGCTGGCGCCGTCGGCGCCCTCACCGTGGACGTCGACGGAGATGCCGTCGTCGGTGATCCGCACGGCTAGGTCGTCGTAGAGTCCGAGCGCCAGCCCGAGGCTGTCGAAGCCGGGTCCGAGGTTGGCAGAGGTGGCGGGGACCCGCACCCGTACGGGCGCTGCGCGGAAGGCCGGCACCGGTCTAGGCCAGACCCAGAGCGGCCGCGGCGACGGACACGTCGGCCGGGATCGTCTTGGGCGCGGGGGCTCCGGCGATCGCCCACTCGGGGTCCTTGAGACCGTGGCCGGTGACCGTGCAGACGACCCGCTTGCCCTCGCCGAGAGTGCCCTGAGCCGCGGCCTGCAGCAGACCGGCCACGCTGGCGGCGGAGGACGGCTCGACGAAGACGCCCTCGTTGCGGGCCAGCAGCCGGTAGGCCTCGAGGATCTGCTTGTCGGTCACCGACTCGATGGCGCCGCCGGACTGGTCGCGGACGTCGAGGGCCTTGGTCCACGAGGCCGGGTTGCCGATCCGGATGGCCGTGGCAATCGTCCGCGGCTCGAGCACGACCTGGCCGAGCACGATCGGGGCGGACCCGGCGGCCTGGAAGCCGCGCATCTTGGGCAACCGCGTGGTCAGCCCGTCGGCGTGGTACTCCTGGTAGGCCATCCAGTACGCCGTGATGTTGCCGGCGTTGCCGACCGGCAGGCAGTGGACGTCGGGCGCGTCGCCGAGGGCGTCGCAGACCTCGAAGCCGGCGCTGCGCTGGCCGGCGATCCGGTGCGGGTTGATGTGGTTGACCAGGGTGACCGGGTAGTCGATCGCCAGCTTGCTCGCCAGCATCAGGCAGTCGTCGAAGTTGCCGTCGACCTGCATCAGGACGGCGCCGTGTACGAGGGCCTGCGCCATCTTGCCCAGGGCGATCTTGCCCGTCGGCACCAGTACAGCGCAGGTCAGGCCGGCGCGGGCGGCATAGGCGGCGGCGCTTGCGCTGGTGTTGCCGGTGGAGGCGCAGATGACCGCCTTGGAGCCCTCCTCGACCGCCTTGCTGATCGCCAGGGTCATGCCGCGGTCCTTGAACGACCCGGTCGGGTTGTCCCCCTCGACCTTGAGGAAGACGTCGCAGTTGGTCCGCCCGGACAGGTAGCCGGCGGGCACGAGTGGGGTGCCGCCCTCGCCCATCGTGACGATCGGCGTCCCCGCGGACACCGGCATGCGAGCCCGGTACTCCTCGATGATCCCGCGCCACACCGTGCGCCGGGGGTCCGTCACCGTGCCACCTCTATCCGCGGGTTGATCACTGGGTCCGGCCGAGATTACTCAACGCCGCTAGCTCATGCCCTCGACGCGCATCACGCTGGCCACGGCCCGTACGGCGTCGAGCGACCGCAGCTCCTCGACCGTACGGGTGAGGGCGGCGTCGGTCGCCGCGTGCGTGACCAGCACCAGCGACGCGTCGTCGCCGTGGCCCTCCTGGCGGACGGTCTGGATCGACACGTCGTGGGCGGCGAACGCCTGGGCGACGGCGGCGAGCACGCCGGCCTTGTCCGCGACGTCGAGGTTGACGTGGTAGCGGGTCACCGTCTCGCCCATCGGGCGCACCCGGAGGTCGGCGTAGGCCGACTCCCCCACCCCGCGGCTGCCCGCGAGCCGGTTGCGGCAGACGGCGACCAGGTCGCCGAGGACGGCACTGGCGGTCGGCGAGCCGCCGGCGCCGCGGCCGTAGAACATCAGCTGCCCGGCGGCCTCGGCCTCGACGAATACGGCGTTGTAGGCGTCACCGACGCTGGCCAGCGGGTGCGACGCCGGGATCATCGCCGGGTGGACGCGAACCCCGACGGACTCGCCGCGCTCGTCGTAGCCCCGCTCGGCGATCGCCAGCAGCTTGACGACGCAGCCCATCGCCCGGGCACTGGCGACATCGGCGGCGGTGACGTCCGAGATGCCTTCACGGTGCACGTCGGCGGCGGTGACCCGCGTGTGGAATGCCAGCGAGGCAAGGATTGCCGCCTTGGCAGCGGCGTCGAAGCCGTCGACGTCGGCAGTCGGGTCGGCCTCGGCGTAGCCCAGCGCCGTGGCCTCGTCGAGCGCCTCGGTGAAGCCGGCGCCGGTCTCGTGCATCCGCGACAGCACGTAGTTGGTGGTCCCGTTGACAATGCCCAGAACGCGCCGGATCCGGTCACCAGCAAGGGATTCGCGTAACGGGCGCAGCAGCGGGATGGCCCCGGCGACGCTTGCCTCGTAGTAGAGGTCCGCACCGTTCTCGCGGGCGGCGGCATAGAGAGTCGGCCCGTCCTCGGCGAGCAGCGCCTTGTTGGCGGTGACGACCGAGGCGCCCCGGCCGAGCGCGGTGAGCAGCAGCGTGCGGGCCGGCTCGATGCCGCCGATGACCTCGACGACGACGTCGATGTCCTGGCGGGCAACCAGACCAGCGGCGTCGGCGGTGAACAACGACGGGTCCACCGGCAGGTCACGTCGGCGGGCGGGACGGCGGACGGCGATGCCGGCGAGCTCGACGGTCGCGCCCACCCGGCTGGTGATGTCGTCGGCGTGGTCGTGCAGCAGTCGCACGACCTCGGAGCCGACCACGCCGCAGCCCAGCAGGGCCACCTTGATCGTCTTCGCGGAGAGCTCGGTCACGGTACGTCCAGTCCCAGCAGGTCGTCCTCGGTCTCCCGGCGCACGATCACCCGGGACGAGCCCCCGGCGATCGCGACGACGGGTGGCCGCGGCACATGGTTGTAGTTGCTCGCCATCGAGCGGCAGTAGGCCCCGGTCGCGGGGACGGCCAGCAGGTCGCCGGGCGCGACGTCCGCCGGCAGGAACTCGTCGTGCACGACGATGTCGCCGCTCTCGCAGTGCTTGCCGACGACCCGGGAGAGGGTGGGAGCTGCGTCGGAGGACCGCGACGCGAGCAGGCAGGAGTAGGCAGCGTCATAGAGCGCCGGCCGGATGTTGTCGCTCATCCCGCCGTCGACGGAGACATAGAGCCGCGACGCGCCGTTGCCGAGGTCGACCGGCTTGACCGTGCCGACCTCGTACAGGGTGAAGGCGCTGGGGCCGACGATCGCCCGGCCCGGCTCGACCGACAACCGGGGCACGGAAAGCCCGTGGCGCAGGCACTCTCCGCGTACGGCGTCGACGATGCCGGCCGCGACGATCTTGACCGGCTCGGGGTCGTCCTCGCTGGTGTAGGCGATGCCGAAGCCGCCGCCGAGGTCGATGTCGGGCAGCTCGAGGCCGTGCTCGTCGCGTACTTCTGCCTGCAGGCCGATGATCCGGCGCGCCGCGACCTCGAAGCCGGACGGGTCGAAGATCTGCGACCCGATGTGCGAGTGAAGGCCGCGCAGCTCGAGCGACGGCAGCATCAACACCCGGCGTATGGCTTCGGCAGCGTCTCCGTTGGCGAGGGAGAAGCCGAACTTCTGGTCCTCGTGCGCGGTCGCGATGTACTCGTGGGTGTGCGCCTCGACGCCGACGGTGACCCGGATCAGGACCCGCGCGCGGACACCGCGTTCCTCGGCCAGGTAGGCGATCCGGGCGATCTCCTCGAAGCTGTCGAGGACGAAGCGGCCAACACCCGCGTCGAGGCCACGGGCGATCTCGGCCACACTCTTGTTGTTGCCGTGGAAGACCAGCCGCTCCGGCGGGAAGCCGGCTCGCAGCGCGACGGCGAGCTCGCCGCCGGTGGAGACGTCGAGGCAGAGGCCCTCCTGGTCGACCCAGCGGGCGACCTCGGTGCACAGGAATGCCTTGCCGGCATAGTAGACGTCGATGTCGGGACCGAAGGCGTCGCGGAAAAGCCCTGCCCGGTAACGAAAGTCGGCCTCGTCGAGGATGTAGGCGGGGGTGCCGTACTGCTCGGCGAGGTCGCGTACGTCGACGCCACCGACGGTCAGGACCCCGTCGGTGCCGCGCTCGACCGAGGTGGCCCAGACCTGCGGGACCAGGGCGTTGACGTCGGAGGGCACCGCCAGCCAGGCCGGCCCGTGGTCGGTGCCCTCGGCGTGCCTCGCACCCGCGGGGTGCGCGTAGCGGCTCACATCCGGTCCGGTGCGGAGACGCCGAGCAGGTCCAGCCCGTTGGAAAGCACGATGCGGGTCGCCTCCATCAGCCACAACCTCGCCCGGTGCAGGTCGCCTGGTTCCTCGTCACCCATCGGCAGCACCCGGCAGGCGTCGTAGAACCGGTGGTAGGTGCCGGCCAGCTCCTCGAGGTAGCGGGCCACCCGGTGCGGCTCGTACAGCTCGGCGGCCGTGGCGACCACGCCGGGGAACTGCGCGAGGGCGAGCACGAGGTTGTTCTCCTGCTCGGTGCCCAGCAGCGCCGGGTCGAACGACTCGCCCCTGTCGACGCCCATCTCGACGGCGTTGCGCAGCAGCGAGGAGATCCGGGCATGCGCGTACTGGACGTAGAAGACCGGGTTCTCGCTGGTCTGCCGAGTGATCACGTCGATGTCAAGGGTCAGCGGCGAGTCGACCGGGTAGCGGTTGAGGGTGTAGCGCACCGCGTCGACGCCGGCCATGTCGACGAAGTCCTCGAGGGTGACGATGGTGCCGGCCCGCTTGGACAGCCGCACCTCCTCGCCGCCCTTGACGATCTTGACCAGCTGGCCGATGAGTACGGAGATGTTGGCATCGCTGTCGCCGGCGCACGCCGCGACGGCCCGCAGACGGTTGACGTAGCCGTGGTGGTCGGCGCCGAGCAGGTAGATGCACACGTCGAAGCCCCGGGCCCGCTTGTCGACGTAGTAGGCGGTGTCGGCGGTGAAGTAGGTCAGCTCTCCGTCGGCCTTGACCAGCACCCGGTCCTTGTCGTCGCCGAAATCGGTCGTCCGCAGCCAGACCGCGCCGTCCTGCTCGTACATGTGGCCCTGCTCGCGCAGCCGAGCCAGCCCGCGTTCGACGGCCCCGGAGTCGTAGAGGGCCCGCTCGGAGGACCAGACGTCGAAGTGGGTCCGGAACCCGTCGAGCACCCGCTGCTGGTCGGCGAGCTGCAGCGCGTAGCCCTGCTCGCGGAACTCGGCCAGCTGCTCCGGCTCCGGCAGCTCGAGGATGTGGGGCACGGTGGCCACCACTTCCTTGGCCAGGTCGGCGATGTAGTCGCCGTGGTAGCCGTCGGCGGGGATGGGCCGCCCATGGGCCGCGGCCATGAGGGAGGCCCCGAACCGGTCCATCTGTACGCCGCGGTCGTTGATGTAGAACTCGCGGGTCACCTTGGCGCCGGCGGCCTCGAGCACCCGGGCGATCGCGTCGCCGACGGCTGCCCACCGGGTGTGCCCGAGGTGCAGCGGGCCGGTCGGGTTGGCGGAGATGAACTCCATGTTCACCGCGGTCCCGGTCAGCCCGGTGCCCCGCCCGTACGCGGCTCCGGCGGCCACGATCACGGCGGCGAGCCCCGCGGCGGAGCCCTGGGCGAGGGTGATGTTGAGGAAGCCCGGCCCGGCGATGTCGACCCTGTCGACGCCCTCGACCTCGCGCAGCCTGGCGGCGATCAGCTCGGCGACCGCGCGCGGCGGCATGCCCGCCGGCTTGGCCAGCTGGAGCGCGACGTTGGTGGCGTAGTCGCCGTGCTCGCGCTGCTTGGGCCGCTCGACCGAGACGGTCGCGGGCGCGGGCACGGGCAGCTCACCGGCGTCGACGGCCGCTGAGACGACCGCCCCGAGGGCAGCACTGAGTTCGGCGGGAGTCACGCCGGAAGGCTATCTCACACGAGCGTGCGCCGGCCGGGCTACGGATCATCCTGCGGACGCCCGTCGAGCTGCCCCACCGGCTGGCCGGGAGTGCCGTCGCCCAGCGCTGCCAGCCGGCGCACCGTGTCGATCAGCTCGTCGGGGTCGAAGGGCTTGGTGAGGTAGGCGTCGACGCCGATCCGGTCGCCGCGGCGCAGGTCGGCCTCCTGGGCCCTGGCCGAGAGCAGGATCACCCGGATGTCCGCGGTCTCAGGATCGGCACGCAGCCGGGTGGCCGCCTCCCAGCCGTCCAGCCTGGGCATCATGATGTCGAGGGTCACCACGTGCGGACGGATCTGCTTGACCTTGTCGAGGGCGTCCTGGCCGTCGACGGCGACGTGCACCTGGAACCCCTCGAGCTCGAGGTTGACGACGATCAGCTGGCGGATGACGTCGTCGTCATCCACCACCAGCACCCGGCAATCGGCGTCCTCCACGTGCGCAGGCTACCCGCAGCCGGTCGGTTCCGGATGAGCGCGCCGGGATACTGGTAGCCTCGTAGGGCCCCGAGCCCCCGTAGCTCAGGGGATAGAGCGCTACCCTCCGGAGGTAGAAGCGCAGGTTCGAATCCTGCCGGGGGCACCCGATCACCGAAAATCTGCGGCCTCGACCTTGCCGCGCGGCACCAGCTTGACGGGGCGAACTCGTGTCGATCAAAGGTCCTGACGCGGCGCCGATCCGCATCGGCGAGCTTGCCAGACGGGCGGGCGTGACCTCGCGCGCCGTCCGCCACTACCACACGGCCGGACTGCTGCCGGAGCCGGCGCGGGACGCGTCCGGCCACCGCAGCTACGGCCAGGCAGACCTCGACGCGCTGCTGCACATCGGCCGGCTGCGCGCCGAGGGCAGGACCCTCGACGAGATCGGGGCGGCGCTGGGCGCTGACTCGACCAGGCGGCCGCGCTAGCGGCGGGGACCGAGCCACGACAGGTCGCCTTCGGGGGACGACCTGTCGTGGCTCCCGCCGTGAGACTCAGAGCTCAGGTTCGGGCGGCGGCAGCTGCGGGCCGACGGCAGCGGCCAGGACCTGCGCGTTGGGCACCGACATCGGCCCTTCCTCGGTCAGCAGGGCCACGTAGGTGAGCCCCATCCCGGTGACCCGCCCGTTGAGCTCGCCGGCCAGCGCCCCCGAGCGCAGCCGGATGTCGTCGCCGACGGTGAAGGGCCGGCTCAGCAGGAGCACGACGCCGGCGAAGACGTTGCCCAGCGACTGCTGCGCGGCGATGCCGACGACGACCCCCGTGACGGCTCCGCCGAGCAGCAGGCTGCCGACGTTGACGTCCAGCAGCCCCAGCACCGTGAAGCCGATGATGAGGTAGCCGGCGACCGTGAGCACCCAGCGGACGACCGACGCGTGCCCGAGCCCGAGCCGTACGGACAGCACCCGCATCACCTCGCGCCCCGTACGGCGGACGGAGTAGGCCCCGGTGAGCGCGAAGCCGATCGTCCCGCCGATGCGCAGGAACCGCCGCGCCTGCTCGACCTGGCTGGCGTTGACGCCACGCTGGAGGTCGCCCTGGGACGCGGCGACCAGGCAGGCGATCGCCACCAGCCCGAGGACCACCGCCGAGCGGAAGTCGGGCGTCACCGCGGGCATGGCGGGGCGGGGCAGGTCGATCCGGGACATGGTGCGACGCAGCGGCCTCATGCACTGCTTGTACCGCATCGCCCCGATGGCCTTCGACGACGGGTTGCTGGCGCACCGTACGCTCGGCTGCCATGAGCGATCCCGGGTCGAGCACGCCACTGGCCGGCAAGCTGGGCATCAAGCCGGGATCGCGGGCTCTGGTCGTCTCGGCTCCGCCGGGGTGGCAGGTCGACGCCCCCGCGCCGGTGCACACCAGGCCGGGCGGGGACCCGTACGACGTGATCCTGCTTTTCTGCCCGGACCTCGCCGCCCTCGTACGCCGGTTCGTGCCGCTGTCCGCACGGCTGACCACCGCGGGGGCGTTGTGGGTGGCCTGGCCGAAGAGGTCGAGCGGGGTGCCGACCGACCTGAGCGACGCGGTCGTCCGGGAGTACGGGCTGTCCGTGGGCCTGGTCGACGTGAAGGTGTGCGCGATCGATGCGACCTGGTCAGGGCTGAAGTTCGTCCGCCGCCTCCGCGACCGCTGACGCCGCTCAGGCGGTCACAAAATCGATGAGCTCCTCGACCCGGCCGAGCAGCTCGGGCTCGAGGTCGGCATAGCTGCGTACGGCGGAGCGGACCCGGCGCCAGCCGTCCGCCGGCTCACCCCAGCCCAGCGCGGCGCACACGCCGTCCTTCCACGGCCGGCCGTGCGGCACCGACGGCCAGCGGGCGATCCCGAGCGAGGACGGCTTCACCGCCTGCCACACGTCGACGTAGGGGTGCCCGACGATCTTGACGTTGGGGTCGCGCACCTCGGCCGCGATCCGGCTCTCCTTGGAACCGGGCACCAGGTGGTCGACCAGGACGCCCAGGCGGCGGTCGGCGGCCGGCCGGAAGTCGCGGACGACGGCGGCCAGGTCGTCGATCCCGTGCAGCGGCTCGACGGCGACGCCCTCGATCCGCAGGTCGTCGCCCCAGACCCGCTCGACCAGCTCGGCATCGTGCACGCCCTCGACGTAGATCCGGCTGGGCAGCGCCACCCTGGCCTGGTGGCCGGCCACTGCGAGCGACCCGGAGGCCGTCAGCCTGGGGGCCGCCGGTCCGGTACGGCGCTCGGGCCGGGCCAGGGTGGTGACCGCGCCCTCGAGCAGGAAGGCGGCCGGCAGCAGCGGGAAGATCCGGCGCCTGCCGTGCCGGTCCTCGAGGGTGACGGTTGCGCCGGCGATGTCGCTGCCGAGCTCGACGACGGCGCCGCAGAAGCCGCTCGCCGCGTCCTCGACCACGAGGTCCAGCTCGGCCGCGACGACCGGCACGACCGCGCGGCGGCGCCAGTCCCCGGTCAGCACGTCCTGGCTGTAGCGGTCGCTGGTCATGCCCCGTACGGTAGCCAGCGCGTTCCCCCAGGGCGCGTCGGCACGCTGAGCGTTGCTTAAGCAGCACGTGACAACGTGTATGGTGCCCCCAGAACCACCGCGACCAGGACCGAGCCCGGTCTGACGACAGGGGATCGTCGTGTCGATCGACAGCGCAGCATCGCCCTCGCCCGCGCGCGCCCTGGTCGAGCTGCCCCACGCGGACGCCCCAGTCGCGAGCATCATCGTGCTCGGCTGGCGCAACACCGGGATCCTCGAGGCGCTCGCGTCGGTAGTGCTGCACTGCGCGGATGTCCCGTACGAGGTCATCATCGTGCTCAACGGAGCGGACGACGCGGTCGCCGAGCTGGTCGAGCAGCGGGTGACCGGCGCCGTGGTCCTCGAGTCGTCGGTCAACCTCGGCTTCGGTGGTGGCTGCGACTTCGCGGCCTCGCACGCGCGCGGCGACTACCTGGTGTTCCTCAACGACGACGCGATCGTGCAGCAGGGCTGGCTGACCGCGTTGGTCCGCACCGCGCAGTCCGAGACCGGCGCCGCGGTCGTCGGCAGCCGGATGGTCTTCCCCGACGGCCGGCTTCAGGAGGCCGGCTGCGTCCTGTGGTCCAACGGCGGCACCTGGCAGGTCGGCCACGGCGCCCCTGACGTCGACAACCTGCACCGCCAGCGCAGGGACACGGCCTACTGCTCGGGCGCCGGCATGCTCGTCGACCGCCGGGTCTTCGCCCAGCTGAACGGCTTCGACGAGATCTTCTACCCGGCCTACTTCGAGGACGTGGACCTGTGCCTGCGCGTGCACAACGCCGGGCTGCGGGTGATCTTCGAGCCGACCGCTGCGCTGGTCCACGCCCAGTCGCAGTCCTCGCACGCCTACTACCAGCGGTTCCTCTACCTCCGCAACCTGGAGACCCTGCGGACCCGGTGGGCGCACGTGCTCCAGGCCCTGCCGACCGAGCCCACCGACCACAGCATCGAGGTGATGGACGCGGCTGCTGCGCGGGCCGAGGAGGCGCTGCTGCTCAAGCTCTACCGCGAGCCCGCCAAGCTCGACCGGGCCCTGGCCCCTGCGCTGACCGCCGACCAGGTGGCGTTCGCCTCCGGATCCTCGGCCGTCCAGCAGACACCGGTCCGCTCCGGCGAGGCCGCCGGCACGCGGCCCGGGGGCGTCGAGCTCGCCGCCACCACCGAGCGCAGGGGTCGGGCCGACCAGGGGCCCTCCGGACGGGTCAACGACACGCTGGCCAAGCTGCACCAGTACCGGCAGGACGCCCTGGTGTCGCGCGACTACATCACCGAGCTCGAGAGACGGCTGCGCAGGAGCGAGGACGCGGCCGCCCGTGCCGAGGAGTCCGAACGCCAGCTGACCGACGAGGTGGTCTGGCTGCGCGGCCGGATCGCCGAGCACGAGGCGCACGAGCGGGTGGTCCTCGGTCGCCTCGACGAGCTGCAGGCAGCGGTGGACCTGCGGGACGTCGACCTGGAGCGCACCCGCGCCGAGCTGGCGACGATCCTCGAGCGGCAGCGGCTGGCCGACGAGCAGACGCTCTACCGGATCGCGACGGCGATCAACCAGGCGATCAAGGCGCACCCGCGGTTGTCCGGGGCACTTGCCCCCGCCGGCAAGCGCCTCGCCGCGCGACTCCCGCGGCGACGCCTCGACTGAGCGGTCCTTCCCCGATCCGGGCCGGGTCCTCCGCTAGTCTGTCCACTCAACCGCGCGTGGGCGGCCTCCTGACGTCATCAAGCTCGCTCACGACTTCACGGCCGCCTGGCACCGCCGATAGCCATGCTGCGACTGAGGCCCCTCCGTCGAGGCGACCAGCGCAGGATCACCCCACCATCCATCGAGACCCGGGAGCGAGTCATCGACCTGAACGCGGCTGCCGATGACGCACCCACCGTGACGTCCGAGCCCCTGGTCACCTACGTGATCCCGTGCCGCAACGAGGCGGCGAACATCGACCCGCTGGTGGCCCGGCTGCTGGCGGCCTGCAGCGCCGTGCTGGCCGAGTCGCAGCACAGCGCGCCGACGCTGTCCTCCGTCGTCGAGATCCTCTTCGTCGACGACAGCGAGGACGAGACGCCGGACGTCGTCC
>JAWWOO010000056.1:0-8782 GCA_033851545.1 Frankiales bacterium
TACACGTGGAACGGTTTTTGATCCGGTCTTGAGCGGCCGCGAGTTTGTCGAACGCGCGGCGGTCGATGACGGCGCCGCCGAAGTTGGCGAAGTCGGCGACGTCGCCGTAGGCCAGCGACTCGGCCGTCGCGGCGAGGCTGTCGCGCACGCCGGCGCGCCACAGCGACTCGGGGACGTAGGCGCGCGACGCCGCGGAGCATTTCTGGCCCTGGTATTCGAAGGCGCCCCGGATCAGGGCGGTGACCAGCGCCGCCGGGTCGGCCGACGGGTGGGCGACCACGAAGTCCTTGCCGCCGGTCTCGCCGACGAGGCGCGGATAGCTGCGGTAGGAGGTCAGGTTGCCGGCCACGCCGCGCCACAGCTGCTGGAAGACCCGGGTCGACCCGGTGAAGTGGATGCCGGCGAGCTCGCGGTGGGCGAGCGCCACCTCGGAGACCGCGATGCCGTCGCCGGTCACCAGGTTGAGCACGCCCGGCGGCAGGCCGGCCTCCTCGAGCAGCCGCATCGTGAAGTGCGCCGCGAGCTGCTGGGTGGGTGACGGCTTCCAGACCACGACGTTGCCCATCAGCGCCGGCGCGAGCGGCAGGTTGCCGGCGATGGCGGTGAAGTTGAACGGCGTGATGGCGTACACGAAGCCCTCGAGCGGGCGGTGGTCCATCCGGTTCCAGACGCCCGGCCCGCTCATCGGCTGCTCCTCGAGCAACCGATGGCCGAAGGCGACGTTGAACCGCAGGAAGTCGATCAGCTCGCAGGCGGCGTCGATCTCGGCTTGGTACGGGGTTTTGGACTGGCCGAGCATGGTGGCCGCGTTGAGCCGGTCACGCCACGGGCCGGCCAGCAGGTCGGCGGCCTTGAGCAGGATCGCAGCCCGGTCCTCGTACGCCATCGCCGCCCAGGCGGGCGCCGCTGCCAGCGCAGCGTCGATGGCGTCGGAGGCATCCTGATGGGTCGCCCCGCGCATCGTCCCGAGGACCTCGTGCCGGGCGTGCGGCTGGACGACCTGGATCGGCTCACCGCCCCCCAGCCGCTGGACCCCGCCGACGGTCATGGTGAGATCGACCGCCATCGAGGCCATCTCGGCCAGCTCGGCGTGCAGGGACGCGCGTTGCGGCGTGCCGGGCGCGTAGTCGTGCGCCGGTTCGTTGCGGGGAACCGGGACCGTTGTCACTGACTGCATGCAGCCAATGCTAGGCGCCCCTCCGGAGGTCAGCCCGCGGTGTGCTTGTCGAAGGCGAGGTCGCGGGTGGCGGTGGCCAGGTCGAGCCCGGCGGGTGCACCGAGCAACCGCTGGTCCGAGGCCGCGCGGGAGGCGAACAGGACGTGGAAGAGCAGCCGCGGCGTCGTCGTGGCCTGGCCGCCCTTGTGCCAGCCGATGGTGTCGGCGAGCAGCACCGTGCCCGCAGGGCCGGTGAACCGGGGGCGCCTGGCCTCGGGGACCTCACGCTCCATGTCGGCGTCGGCGGCCCGGTGGTTGTGGCCGTCGTACAGCGTCACCCGCGGGCGCCACTTGCGATCACCCTTGCCGTGGGTGCCCTTGACGTAGGCGAACGGTCCGGTGCCGCCGTCGACGTCCTCGAGGTAGACGAACATCTTGAGGATGAGGTGGTCGTCGGGCTGGTCCCGGTGCCAGAGCTGGGACGCGACCGGGGCGTGGCCGCTGGCCAGGTTGCGCCAGATGTTGATGTCGGCGACCCGGATCCGCATGCCGTAGTAGGCGTCGGCGATCCCCTTGATCCCCGGCTCGAGCGCTGCGGAGGCGAGCAGGCCGTCCGGCTCGACCACCGGCCGGTCGGCGTCCAGGTATTGGACGAGGAACGGCTTGGTGTTGCCGTCACCGAGGTCGTCGACCTCCAGCAGGGCCTTGGCCTTGGCGGCCACCTCGTCGGCCCGGGCCTCCTCGAGCAGCTTGGCCTCGGCCTGGAGCCGGCTGAGCAAGGTCGGGTCCCCGGTCAGCGCCTCGAGCGTCGACTGCGCGCAACCGTCACGGTTGAGGTCGCGCAGCACGCGGGCGCCTTCCGGGCTGAGCCCGTTGGCATGCTTGCGGTAGTCACGCGTAGGTCCGGCGTTGAGGACGTACCTCCACACCGGTTCGACGCCCAGCAGCACCTTGTGCTGGATGACGTATTTCCCCTTGTTGACCGAGCGGGTCACGAGCGATGGAGCAGCCATCAGCTTCCCCCTGGAAACGCTGCCACGAGTACGTTCACGACCACCATCATCCTCCGGTACGGGCCCACTGTTACGTGCGGGTCGGCCTAGGTTCCGGCGCCCTCGTCACCGAAGGTGCCTGCGCCGCCTGCGAGAAGATCATCGGCCTCTTGGACCGCGTACCAAAGCAATGATTCGTCCTCCGCGCCGTCGACGATGAACTGGGCATCTTCGTCCCCCGCAGCGGCCGCTTGAACCGCCTCCGCGGCGGCCGCGACGGCCGGCTCGGCCTCGAAGCCGTCGACGTGCACCGACGCCAGCGCCGACCAGGGCACGGGGGCCAGGATCGACAGCTGCTCACGGGGCCCGTCCGGCAGGGGCCGGACCGCTGCGTCGGGCAGGTCCGCTGCCAGCACCACCCGGCGGCGCCGAGCGGAGGGATCCGCAGCCAGCAGAGCCAGCGACTCCCGCGCGGCGGCCGTCATCGCCGCGTACTCGAGCTCCTCGAGGTCGCCCTCGACGTACCACTCGCGCAGCGCCGGAGTCACCGCGAAGCCGACGGACGGGCCGTCGGTCAGAGCCAGCTCGGCCCTCGCCTTGGCCAGCAGCGGCAGGGTGGCCGGCAGGTAGATCCGCATGGCGCCCATGCTCCCACCCGGAGAAACCCACGGCAGCGCCACGTCAGGCGACCGACAGCTCGGCGACCCCGTTCCAGGTGTTGAGGGTGTTGCCCAGGCCCCGGACCCGGACGTAGCGCGCCGGCCGCTGCCGGAACCCGTAACGTTCGGGGCCGCTGGTCAACCCGGAGCTCGCGCCGGAGTAGGCGGGTGACCAGCGCAGCCCGTCGAGCGAGGTCTCGATGATGAACCGCTGGCTGCGGGTGGTCCCTGAGCTCCAGGTGACGGAGGCCTCACTGACCACCGGAGCGGTCGGCCCGAGGTCGGCCCGGATCCACTGGCCGGACCCTTGCGCGCTCCACCCGGTGGCCCTGGACCCGTCGAAGGCGGCCGAGGCAGGGGTGCCGGCCTTGGCGCTGCTCGCCGCGATCCCGACCACCTGCAGCGGGGTCAGCGTCGAGGGCAGCAGCCGGAACCGCTCGATCGCCTCGAGCAGGTAGTAGTCGGCATAGATGAGCGACGTGTCGGACTGAGGGCCGTTCCAGAGCTGCGAGGCGTGCTTGAGCACACCGGCGCCGGTCACCGTCGTGTCCAGGTTGGCCGGTGAGGTCAAAGCGGCAAGCAGCCGGGCAGCGCCCGCGCGGTAGGTCGCCTGGTGCGCCGGGTCGGGGTCGGAGAAGGCCAGCGTGGCGAGGCCGGAGGCCGCTATCGCGGCGGCCGACGTGTCCGGCACCGTCGACTCGGTCTTGTCGTTGAGGTTCCAGTGCGGGACCGCGTCGGCGGGCAGGTGGGCCAGGAAGTAGTCGGCGACGCTGCGCGCAGTGTCGAGCAGTCGCGGGTCCCGGAGGTAGCGGTACTGCGTTGCGAAGCCGTTCAGCGCCCATGCCTGGCCACGGGCCCAGACATCCTTGCTGCCGAGGTTCACCGAGGCGTTGGAGGTCTGCCGCAACGCCCCGGTCGTCGGGTCGAACAGGGCCTCCTGTACGACGCTGCCGTCGCTGTGCACCAGGGTGCGCGCCGTCGTGAGCGAGTGGGCCAGCGCCATGTCCCGCCAGATCGGGCTGCCGCCCTTGAGCCCGGCCGCATAGTCCAGGAGCTCGAGATTCATCATGTTGTCGATGATCACGATGAAGTTGCTCGGGTCGTTCCACGACCGGGTCGCGCCGACGACCGCGCTGTAGCGGGTGGCCAATGAGGCCGCGGCCTGTACGACGACCGAGCTGTAGGCCGGGTTACCGGTGAGCCGGAAGCCGTTGCCGAAGCTGCTCATGATCAGGAAGCCGACGTCGTGCGTGCCCTTGTTCAGCCGCTGCGCCGCGAGCGGCAGCGTCCATGCGGCGGCCTGGGCAGACGTTGTCGGGTCCGCGCTCTGCTCGGCGGAGTACCAAAGCGCCCCGGGGAAGAAGCCACCGGTCCAGCCCACGCCGGTCGTCCAGCTGCCATCGGGATTGCCGAGGTACGGGTACTGCCCGCGGCCCACCGTCCGCGTCATGTCCAGCAGCCGCCAGTGGGCCAGTCCGACCGTCGCGTTGAGCGACGCGTCGAGCGCCACCGGGTCGACGACGGCCGGGATGGCGTCGCCCACCGCTGCTGCCGCCCGTACTGCGGTGCCGTCCCCTGTCTGGGTGAAGGTCACGCCGAGGAGGACGGCTGCCGCGAGCCCTGCTGCGATGGTCTTGGGGCGGTGACGCGGCAAGGCACGCATGAAGTAGTCCTCCGGAGGGTCGGCTGAGACCCCATCGTCGCAGGAGTCGCATGACAAGAGGGTCAGTTGCGTCCGGATCGTGTCAGGCAGCGTCTTTGTTACCGCACGGAGAGCTTGTGCTGCAGGTCGGCGAGCTGCGCGTCCAGCCACTTGCCGACGTCGTTGCGACGGACGATGTCGGCGGCCGCCTGCAGCCGCTCCGCGCGTTGCCCCGCCCCCATCGTGAGCGCCTCGTACATCGCGTCGGCCTGCTGCTGGATGTCGAAGGGGTAGAGCCGGACGGCGACCGAGCCGAGCTCCTGGTAGGCACCGGTGTTCTCGCTGAGTGCCAGCACGCCGTTGCGCTGGTTGACCAGCACGGCCTCCTTGGCGACGAGGTTCATCCCGTCGGCGAGCGCGTTGACGACGAGCACGTCGCAGATCTGGTACGCGGCGACGGCGAGGGCGAAGTCGTCCTCCATCCGCAGCTGGATCGGCTCCCAGCCGTGGCCGCCGTGCCGGGCGTTGACCTCGGCGACCACGGCGCCGATCGCGGCGATGTACTGCTGGTACTGCGGCACGTCCTGACGGCTGGGCTGCAACATCGCGAAGAAGACCACCCGGTCCTTGAGCTCGGGGTGGTCGTTGAGCAGGGTGTCGAACGCCTTGAAGCCGCGGACGATGTTCTTGCTCGGGTCGGTGCGGTCGACGCGCAGGACGAGTTGCCGGTCGTCGTCGAGGAAGCGTTCGGTCAGCGCCGCGCGGTGCTCGGCCACCTGGTCGGAGGCCGCCAGCTCCTCGAGCGCCTCGGGCTGGATGCTGATCGGATAGAACCGGGCGGCGACGGTGCGCTCGCCGACCTGCACCGTGAGGTCGTCCCAGTTGACCGTGTAGCCGAGCAACTCCTGGACGCAGAGCAGAAAGTTGCGGGCGAACCGCCCGGTGTGGAAGGCGACCACGTCGTTGCCGAGCAGGCCGCGCAGGATCGGGTCGCGCATGCTCGGCGGCAGGATCGTCCACTCGTTGGGGCCGGGCCACGGGATGTGCACGAAGTGCGACATCGTGACGTCGGGGCACCGCTCCCGTACGCGGGCCGCGACCAGATAGAAGTGGTAGTCGTGGAGCATGACCAGCGCCCGGCCGCCGCGGGCCTCGACCTCGCCGGCGACCGCGTCGGCGAACGTCTCGTTCACCGCGACGTACCCATGGGTGAAGGCCTCGTGCTCCTGGCGGCCAAGATCGGGCTCGACGGCCCGGCCGTAGAGGCCGTGCTGGACGAACCACAGCAACGGGTTGGCGATCTGGGCGTAGAACTGCTCGTGCGCCTCGGGGTCGACGGCCAGCATCCGCAGCGTCGTGGTCGTGGTCTCGTCCGTCGTCTCGACCTCCGCGGCGACGCCGGCGTGGGGAAACAGGCTGACCTCGACCGACGCCGAGCCCTTGTCCCCGTACTGCTCGACGACTGCCCGGTCCTCGTCGCTGGTGGCGGCGCAGACCCACACCGACCCGTCCAGCCCTGACGCGAGACCCATCAGTGCGCTGACGAGTCCGCCCGCTCCCCGGGACGCGGTGCGCCGGTCCCCCTCCCGGTCGAAGGTCACCGGCGCTCGATGGGAGAGCAGGATGACCGGAACGTCGGGTCTGGCGATGCTCGTCTTGGCAGCCATGGGGCGAAGGTTACCTGTGTGCACGCGCGGAAACCGCCCGGGGGCTCAGCGAACAGCGCGACGGCCCCGGCCGGTGCTTCTGACCCGGTGTCCGGCAGGGCCGCCGACCAGGTCCCGGGCCAGCGCTGCGATCGCCTTGCGGGCAGCCGAACCACCGGCCACCTCGGACAGGCTGCGCCCACTGGCCACGGCGGCATCGAGTGCCGACCGGTCGTATGGCACTGCGTGGATGCGGCCGACGCCGACGTATCTGTGCAGCGCCGCCGCGATCTCGGCCACGGGGTCACCCGGCACCACCCGTGGGCGCACCTTGTTGACCACGACAGCGGGCTCGACCCCGCCGAGCAGCTCACGCAGGTCGGCGTAGCCGCGGACGAACCGCTGGAGCCCCACCGGGTCGGCCGCCGCCACGGCCACCACGATGTCGCTCTGCTCCAGCACGGCCAACGTCGCGCCGTTGCGCCGAGGTGCCGTGGTGTCGTACGACAGCTCCTCGTCCTGCTCGAGGCAGAACCCGACGTCGACCACCACGACGGCGGCCACGCTTCGCGCCAGTGCCAGCACGATCTCGATCGCTCCGGTGCGCAGCTCGGGCCACCGGTCGGCCCGGGTGATGCCGGTCAGCACCCGCAGCGACGGGGTGATCGATCGGCACAGCCCGGCCAGCGCCGCGACGTCGAGGCTGCCGTTGTTGGCCATCCGGGCCGCCGCCGCCAGGCCGGGGGCCTCCTCCAGCACGCCGAGCAGCTGGGCCACGACGCCGCCGTAGACGTCGGCGTCGATGAGCAGGGTCGGCTGCCCCAGGGCGGCCAGCTCACTGGCCAGGTTGACCGCGATCGTCGTGCGGCCGGGTGCCCCCGTGGGTCCCCAGACGGCAACCACCCGCCCGGAGCCGGGCGCGAGCTCCGCTGCGGTCCGCGCCGGCGGCCGGGGCGCGAGCGGGAGCATCGACATCGGGTCGGCCAGGGCCGGAGCGCCGGTGCCCGAGTCGTCGAGCATGGCGACCGCCTCCGCCACCGCGGCCGAGATGACCGATGGCGCCGCATCCGCCGCGAGCACGAAGCGCACGCCGAGCTGGCGCAACCGGCGGTCGGCGTTCTCGTCGCCCGGAGGCACCAGGCCGACGACGGCGATGTGCCCGGCGGCGAGGCGGGCGAGGGCATCGCGGTCCAGCCGGCGCAGGTCCGCGGACAGCAGCGCGGCCCGCGCCGTACCCGTGGCCGCCGTTGCCAGCAGGTCGGCGAGGTCGACGCAGCGGCGGACCACGGAGATGTTGTGCTCGGAGTGCTCGAACGCCGAGACGAGACCGGCCTCCCAGCGGGCGTCGACGACGGCCGTGATGACCGGCAGCCTCATCGCGAGCCCGCCGCCGCAGTGGCAGCTGTCACGGCGGTGAGTGCGGACGGCACCCTGACCAGGTCGACCTGGGAGCTCTCGACCGCACCGACCAGGGTGACCACCTGGTCCGCCCAGACCAGCAAGGTGACCGACCCGCTGGACTGGCCGGACCCGCCGAAGACGTCCTTGCTGTGACTCGGGACGGAACCCACCGTGACGCCGTCGAGGATCCGTACGGGAGTGGCCGGCGTGCCCGCATCGGACTTGGCCGGGGTGGCGTAGACGTCGACCACCTCGGAGGCCCGCAGGTCCGCGGGCCAGTGGTCCTGGCGCACCGGCACGGTCACCTCACGCCGGGCGAGAGAGGCGTCCGTGACCTTGGCCGGATCGACGAAAGCCTTGCTGGGCAACAACTCTCCGGCGCCGACGGGCCGGGTGAGGACGTAGCCGGCAGGCACGGCGCCGACGGCGGACACGTACTGGTGGCCGTCTGCAAGCCGCACGTCGACCGCCCGCAGGTCGGACTTCTGCAGGCGCGCCCCGGCCGGCAGGTCGCGACTGGCGGCCCAGACCGAGGTCGTCGCGTCCGCGGACGAGAACACCTTGGCGCCGACGACGACCGAACCGAGCACCAGCAGGATGCCGATGACCATGCGCGCGTCGAACCAGCGCGGAAGGGCCAACCGACTCGCGGGCGGCGACGCCACGTCGTACAACTCTTATCCCCCGTTCATCCGAGGCGTCATCGTGACGCACGCGGGCCCCTACGCCAAGGCCGCCATCCACAGGTCACCCGAATGGCCGAGCGCACTGTGGACAACCTCGGCACGGCTGAGCGGGTTGATGGCAGACTTGCCGCTGCCAGCACCGAACCGGGCGGAGGACGATGAAGACGATGGTTGCCAGTCCGAGCGGGCCGCGTTTCCTGCAGCTGTCCGACGTCGCCGAGGTGCTCAACATCTCCTCGTCGCAGGTCTACGCGCTGGTCCGCAACGGCGACATCGAGGCGGTCAAGATCGGCGGGCGCGGTCAGTGGCGGGTGGAGGCCAGCAAGCTCGAGGACTACATAGCCCGGCTCTACACGGACACCCGCACCTTCGTCGAGACCCACCCGCTCGGCAAGGACAACGAGACGGACGACGACACGGTCAGCGAGACGGACGACGACACGGTCAGCGAGACGCCCGAGCTGGACTGACTCACCACGACCGCAGCAGGGCCACCGCGCCCAGCCGCACGGCTCTCGACTCCTGGACCGCCCGCGTCCGGCGCGGTTCGCCCATCGGGTGCTCCGCCATCTCGAGGAAGTCCAGGCCGACCCGGTCAAT
>JAWWOO010000028.1:0-19118 GCA_033851545.1 Frankiales bacterium
TTCGCTGCCCGCCATGACCGCTCACGTTCCATTTCTGGGCGTCAACGATTCGGGTCGCGTACGGCTGGACTACGTAAGCAGTGGAATGACGGTCTACGACTAGCTCGCCCTGGACGACGAAATCGCGGCGCTCGAGCACGGTCCCCGGCTCGACCCGGCCCGGATGGCCGAGGTGCTCGCGGTGTTCGCCGAGCTCGAGCGGTTGCCGGTCGGCCACCCTGACGCGGTGCTGGTGCGCCGGGCGACCGCCCGGATGTACAAGGAGCACAAGAAGCGCAACCGCAAGAACGCCCGCGAGACCGTCAAGGCCAACGATGACGCCGTGACCGCTGCCACGGCCACCGCCGCGCCCGGCCGGATCGACGACGAGACCCAGGGGCTGGCGCTGTCGACGGCGACCCAGGGCGCCAGCGCCGGCACGCTGCTCAAGGCCCGCGCCTGCTACATCTGCAAGCACCGCTACACCGACGTGGACGCGTTCTACCACCAGCTGTGTCCCGGCTGCGCGGCGACGAACCGGCAACGGCGCGAGGCCCGCACGGACCTGACCGGACGGCGGGCGCTGCTCACCGGCGGCCGGGCCAAGATCGGCATGTACATCGCGCTGCGCCTGCTCCGCGACGGCGCACACACCACGATCACCACGCGGTTCCCTGCCGACGCGGCCCGGCGCTTCGCCGCCATGCCCGACGCGGCGGACTGGCTGCACCGGTTGCACATCGTCGGCATCGACCTCCGCGACCCCGCCCAGGTCATCGCGCTGACCGACGAGGTCGCCGCCGAAGGGCCGCTGGACATCCTGGTCAACAACGCGGCGCAGACCGTACGGCGCAGCCCGGGGTCCTATGCCCAGCTCGTCGCGGCCGAGTCCGGTTCGATGCCGGAGCTTCCCGGCAAGGTCACCATCCTGCAGGGCACCGACTCCCGTGAGCTCACCGCTGAGGCCCTCAGCCCGCACGCGATGACGCCACATGCCTTGACGGCACTGGCATTGACGGCCGGCTCGGCCTCGCTCGAGCGGGTTGCCGACAACACCGCGATCGACGCCGGCGGCCTCGTGCCGGATCTCGCGCCGGTGAACAGCTGGACCCAGCACGTCCAGGAAGTCGACCCGCTCGAGCTGCTCGAGGTCCAGCTGTGCAACGTGACGGCCCCCTTCCTCCTGGTGAGCAGGCTGCGTCCGTCGATGGCTGCCTCGCCGGCGCGCCGGAAGTACGTCGTGAACGTCTCCGCGATGGAGGGCCAGTTCTCCCGCGGTTACAAGGGTCCCGGGCACCCCCACACCAACATGGCCAAGGCCGCGCTGAACATGCTGACCCGTACGAGTGCCGGCGAGATGCTCGAGGCGGACGGCATCCTGATGACCGCCGTCGACACCGGCTGGATCACCGACGAGCGTCCCCACCCGACCAAGGCCCGGCTGGCCGACGAAGGCTTCCACGCACCGCTCGACCTGGTCGACGGGGCTGCCCGGGTCTACGACCCGATCGTGCGCGGCGAGCTCGGCGAGGACCTCTTCGGCTGCTTCCTGAAGGACTACGCCAAATCTGCGTGGTAGCACCTGCCTGAACCGGCGCGGCCGTCGTACCGTTGAAGGGGGTGACGACGGAGGTGGCGACATGGCCGCATACGTGGAAAGCATCGACATCTCGGCCCCGGCCGAGACCGTGTCCGGCATCCTGCACGATCTGAACGGCTGGACGGGCTGGACCTCGACGGTGCAGGAAGCAACGCCGCTGGGCAGCGCGGTGGTGCGCCCCGGCACCCGGGTGCGGGTGCGACAGCCGGGGCTGCCCGTCTCGGTGTGGACGGTCGACGTCGCCGAACCGACGGCGTTCGAGTGGAACAACCTGCGGCACGGTCTGCGCACCGTGGCAAGGCACCGGATCGCGGACACGCCGCAGGGGTCCACGCTGAGCGTGACGATCGAGCAGGAGGGCCTCCTGGCACCCGCGGTCGACCTGGTCTACGGCCGCATCATCCGGCGCCACCTGCGGCAGATGACCGAGGAGCTCAAGCTGGCCGCTGAGTCAGCCGCTCGGACCGAACCGCTCGACCTTGATCGCGGGCGCGTCGACGCCCACTCCGATCAGCAGCTGGGTCGCCGCCTCGGCGAAAGCCGCTGAGCCGCAGACGAAGTAGGTCGCGCCGGGCGTCAGGAGCGGCACAAGGTCCGCTGCCGTGAGCCGGCCGGTCGGACGGTTCGGCGGCGGGGTCGGCTGCCGGGTGATCGCGACCAGCGCACCGGCCTCGACCAGCTCGTCGGCATAGGGCAGGTCGACCGTCGTACGCGCTGACACCGCGAGTCGCAGCAGGTCGGTGCGGCCGATCTCGGTGGCGTGCCGCAGCATCGACACGAAGGGCACGACGCCCGTGCCGCCACCCACGCCGACGGCGGGAGTCGTGGCGTCCCAGATGAACCAGCCGCCGATCGGGCCGCGTACCTCGAGCTCGTCGCCCGGCTCGACGACTTCGGCGAGGTAGCCGGAGACCTCGCCCTCCTCGAGCCTCTCGACGGCGAGCTCGATCAGCGGATCGGACGGCGCGGAGGCCACCGAGTAGGAACGCGACGCGGTGTAGCCGTCCTCCGCGGTCAGCCGCACGACGTAGTGCTGCCCGGGCACGTGCACCGGCCGGTCGGCGAGCTCCAGGCGCAGGATCGCCAACCTGGGACTGGGGTGAGCGACCGATCCAACCGTGGCGGTTCGCCAAACAGTCGGCTCAATCACCCTGGTATCGCTGCTCTTTCCACGGATCGCCGCGGTCGTGGTAGCCGTTCTGCTCCCAGAACCCGCGCTGGTCGTGGTCGAGGAAGGTCAGCTGCGTGACCCACTTGGCGCTCTTCCAGAAGTACAGGTGCGGGACCAGCAGCCGTACGGGTCCTCCGTGCTCCGGCGTCAGCGGCTTGCCCTCGTGCTCCCAGACGATCCAGGCCTTGCCGTCTTGGACATCCTCGATCGGCAGGTTGGTGGTGTAGCCGGTGGTCGAGGTGGCCAGCACGTGCGTCGCGGTGCCGAGCGGCTGCGTGGCCTCGAGCAGCACGTCGACACTCACCCCGGTGAAGTTGGTGCCGAGCTTGGACCACGTGGTCACGCAGTGGATGTCACCTTGGTACGTGGACTGCGGCAGGGCGTGCATCTCGGCCCAGGTCCAGGTCATCGGCGTTCCCACCAGGCCGTCGACCGTCATCGTCCAGCGCTCGGGCACGAGGCGTGGGGTGGCCTCGGCGGTCAGCACCGGCCAGCCGTCGCCGACGTCGTACTGCCCAGGAGGAAGCCGTACGTCGTCCGGGCTGCGGTGACGCCCGAGGAAACCGCGGGTTGGTCCTGCCATGGCCCGAACCTAACAGCCGGCGACAACGCTCGGGTAGTCGGTCGGTCGGATGCCGTCGCCAGCGGTCACATCTATCTGGACCTGCTCCTCGGGGCTCGTTACGCCCTGGAGCAGGCAGAGGATGCGTTGCAGGCCAACCAGGTCGACGACAGTCCGCTCAAAGTTGTCGTGCGACCCTGAGCGCTCGCACCCGGTTGTTGCGCGGGTTGTGCTCGAGCTCGACCAGACCCAGCGCCTCGAGCAGCGGCGGGACGTACATGCCGAACCGGCCGCGGTAGCCCTTGCGCAGCCCGTACCAACCACCCATCGGGTTGTCCTTGGCCCGCGCCCACGCCTCGAGGGTCCCGTCCTTGGCCGGCTTCTGCTCGTCGGCTGCGCCGAGGTCGACTCAGTCGCCGCGCTCCTTGAGCATCGCGACGGCGTCTTCGATCGCGCGGCCGTCGTAGGAGAGCCTGGTCGAGCCGACGACGCACACCAGCGAGGGCGGCGAGGTCGTGTCGTCGCGGTACATCTCGTACGTGGACGTGCCCGGCGGAGTCGAGAGCTGCCACGGGTCGTCCTTGGTCCCCAGTGCCATGCGCCTGATGATCCCCCTGAGCGGCGGATCAGGACCAGCCGGGGTTGCGTGCCGGCAGCACTGCGGCGCCCAGTGTCAGGGCGAGCAGGCCGACCGCCAGGCCGAGGCCGGCAGCCGCGTCCGCGTGGATGACGATCAGTGCGCCGACCGTGGCGCCGACCAGCATGGTGGCGACCGCCAGCACCCGGCGTACCAAGACATGCCGCGGTGCGGTTCGGATGTCCGCCGCGATGCCGGTCAGGGTCAGCGTCAGCACCGTCGTGGTGAGGTCCGGCACCTTCAAGGCCCGTACGACGGAGTTTTGCGTCCCCATCGCCAAGGCGGCCGCGGCCGCGATGACGTCCCTGCTCACGTCGCCGATGGGGTTCCCCGCCGACGCGGCGACAACGAGAGCCACCGCCATGACGACCAGCTCGACCGCGACACCAGCCCGGATCAACGCCGGCCGGCCAGGGAACCGCGTCACCAGCCGGCCTCCAACGAGGGCTCCCACGACGAAGCCGGCGAGCGCCGACAACGACGCGGCCAGCGAGAAGCCCGCGGCACCGGCCAAGGCAAATCCGACGAACACCACGTTGCCGGTCATGTTGGCCACGAAGACCCGACCGAGGGCCAGGATGCTGACCGCATCGACCACGCCGGTGAGGAAGGTCAGCACGAGCAGGAGCGCCGGCAGCGGTCCGTGCTCGGGGTCCGCGACCAGCCGCCGCCACTCACCTACCGCCGGCTCGCTCATCGGGTCGATGATGTCAGTTGCGGGTCGAGGCCCGGCGGACGAGGGTCCACTCGGGTTCCGGGATCTCCACCGCGGGATCGAGGACGGCGCGGGTCAGGGCTCGCCCCTGGTCGTACAGTGACTGCTCGATCGTGGTCAGCCCGGCAGCCGTTGCGGCCGAGGAGCCGTCCCAGCCGGTGATGGACAGCCGGCCGGGGACGGCGACGCCGCGCTCCCGGGCGGCGGTCAGCGCCCCGAAAGCGAGCTCGTCGCTCATCGACATGATCGCGTCGGGTGCGTCGGGGCCGGCCAGCAGGTCGGAGATCGTCCGCAGCGCCTCGACCTGGCTGTTGCGGGACAGTACGGCCACCCGTACGGACTCCCACGGCACCCCGGCCGCGACGCACCAGTCCCGTGCGCCGGCCAGCCGGTGGCGGGTCACGGGGTAGGCGGCGTCGTCCGGGTCGGGCCCGACCAGCAGCGCCGGCACCTGGTCCCGTACGAAGGGCAGGGACAGCACCAGCGGCGCGTGCGCACCGGCGAACGCCGCCTGGGTGATCACCTTGCCGGCAGCGCGGTCGTCCATGGAGACGAACTGCAGGCCCGGGGTGCGGGGGCCTCCGAGGACGCCGGCCGGCACCCCGGAGGCGACGACAGCCTCGAGCACCGGGTCGCTGTCCGGCTGGGTCCAGAGCAGATAGGCGTCCACCGCAGCCGAGGTCACTACCTGGACAGGGTTGTCGTCGAAGACGGAGATGAGACTGATGCCAAGCCGCTCCTCGCCGCAGACCGAGGCCACCCCGGCGAGGAACCGGTTGGCCGCGAGGTCCTCGAACGCATAGGTCAGTGGCTCGCTGAGGACCACGCCGATCGTGCCGAACCGGCCCTGCCGCAGCGAGCGCGCCGCCGGGTTGGGGCCGGTGTAGCCGAGGCGGGCGGCCGACTCGAGCACCCGCAGCCGGGTCGCCGCGGCGACCCGCTCCGGCCGGTTGTACGCGTACGAGACGGTCATCGGAGAGACCTGCGCCTCGGCGGCCACCTGGGCGATCGTCACCCGGTTCGAGGAATTCTTCACAGCCCCATCATGTCTTGTGTATCGTGACACAGGTGACGACGCTCCGCGCCCTCCCCCGCCGTACCCGCGCCGGCCTGATGACCCTGGCCGCCGCCGCCTTCGTGGCCGTCACCACGGAGACCATGCCGACGGGCCTGTTGCCGCAGATCGGGGCCGGCTTCCACGTCAGCCAGTCCCAGGCCGGGACCCTGATCGGTGCGTACGCGCTGGTCGTGGCGATCGGATCCGTACCGCTCGCCGTCGTCACCAACCGGCTGCCGCGCAAGGCGCTGATCCTGTTCACCCTGGCGGCGTACGCGGCCAGCGCGATCCTCACCGTCGCGACCAGCTCGTTCGGCGTCGCCCTCGGCGCCCGGATCGTCGGCGGCGTGGCGCACGCCCTGTTCTTCGCGGTCGCCTCGGCGTACGTGACCCGGCTGGTCCCGCCCCACCTGGTGGGCCGGGCGACGGCGGTGCTGCAGACCGGCGGCTCGCTTGCGCTGGTCTTCGGTGTCCCGCTGGGGACCGCGATCGGGGTGGCCACCGGCTGGCGATCGGCCTTCCTGGTCCTCGCCGTTGCCAGCCTGGCGCTGATGGTCGCTGCCCTGCGGTTGTTGCCGGCGGTGTCTTCGCCCCGTCCGGTGTCGTGGGCCGAGGCGCTCCGTGGACTCCGGGCACCTGGGTTGCTCGCGATCTCCTTTGTGGCAGCGATTGCCTTCGCCGGCCACTTCAGCTCCTACACCTACATCGCCCCGCTGCTCCGCCGCGGCGGCGTCAGCAGCGACCACGTCTCGACTGTGCTGCTGGTGTTCGGCCTCGGCGGGATGGTCGGGGTGTGGATCGCGGGTGCGAGCGCCGACCGCTTCCCGCGCGGCGCCTTGATCTGCAGCTTCGTGGCCCTGCCTGTGACGACGGTGCTGTTCTGGGCGTCGGCGGGGTTCGCGGCCGGAACGGTAGCGACGGCGTTCGTCTGGGCGATGGCCTTCGTGGCGATCCCCACCCTGATCACGACCTCGGCGTTGCGGGCCGGCAGCGGTCACCCCGACATGGCGGCAGCCTTGATCAACTCGGTCTGCAACATCGGGATCGCCATCGGCTCGGCCGTCGGCGGCATCGCCCTCGACACCGGTGGGCTGGGTGCCGTGCCCCCGGTGTCCGCAGCCCTTTTCGTCGGCGTGCTTGCAATGACGCTGGTCGTCGGCCGGGCGTTCTCCCTGCCGGCCAAGCCGATGACTGCTGAGCTGCCGGCTCAACCGGCACGCCGTGCCGAGGTCAGCTCCAGCGCACGGTGACCTTGTCCCGCCACAGGGCGAGCAAGCCCGTCGTCGGCTTCGATCGGGCCTCTGTTCCACAAGCCGGGATAGAGCTGAGCGACCGGACCACGCAGTACGGCGTCGGCCGCGCGTTCCTCCCGTACGGTGACCGGCCGGTCCTGGCTGATGCCGACCCACCAGCGGGCCGGTGAGTCCTCCGGCGCGACCAGCAGCGACCGGGGCTGCTCCGACCTCAAGCGTGAGCTGCTGCGGGGCAGGAACCCGGTGAGCAGCTCGTCGATACCGTCCTCGGCGACCTCCTGCGAGACCGGCGAGAGTGCCATTCCAGCAGCCAGTTCGGCGTCCATCCGGTGCACCGAGGTCTCGTGCAGCTGTCGTCGTGCCCAGAACTCCAGTGGACTCGACGCCCGCAGGAATTGCCAACACTCGAGGTCCGGCGACGCGACGCGCAGGGTCTCCACCAGCACCCCGTGCCCGTCGGCGACCCAGTCGGCGAGGCCGGCGTCCTGCGGCACCTGACCCAGGACGGTCAGGCTGTCCGGATCCTCGGGCGCGGCTGTCGCGACGACGGCAGCGGCCCAGCGATGGACCTCGCCGACGTGCCGCAGCAGGTCGGCGACCCGCCAGTCCGGACAACTTGGTACGGCCGCCGCCGTACCGGCCCGTGCGGCAGCGCCGACCAGCAACCCGCCCTGCACCGCAAGCTCGTCCGTCAACCGCCCAGCGTCCATGGGCGCCATGATCCCGCGGCCGTGGGGCCGAGGCCATGAGGCCGAGCCCTAGATCGCGAGAGGTGTGTGGTCCGCGGGCACCCGCTCCGCGGGGACGGGCGGCGGTGGCGGGGTGCCGTCGCCGAAGGGCCGGCCGCCGAGGGCTTCGCGGCCGTGCGGCTCGAGCCAGTTCCGGAGGTCGGGGCCGAGCGGGACGATCCCACTCGGGTTGATGACCTTGTGCACCACGTAGTAGTGCTCCTTGATGTGGCTGAAGTCGATCGTGTCGCCGAACCCCGGCGTCTGGAACAGGTCCCGCGCGTAGGCCCAGAGCACCGGCATCTCGGTCAGCTTGGACCGGTTGCACTTGAAGTGGCCGTGGTAGACGGGGTCGAACCGCGCCAGTGTCGTGAACAGCCGCACGTCGGCTTCGGTGAGCGTGTCGCCGACCAGAAAACGCTGTGCTGCCAGGCGATCTGACAACTCGTCGAGAGCGGCGAACAAGCGGGTGTAGGCCTTGTCGTACGACTGTTGGCTGCCGGCGAAGCCCGCGCGGTAGACGCCGTTGTTGACGTCCCGGAAGATCCAGGCGTTGACCGCGTCGATCTCCTCGCGCCGGTGCTCGGGGTAGAGATCGGGTGCGCCGGAGCGGTGGTGGTCGCTCCACTGCGTGGACAGGTCGAGGGTGATCTGGGCGAAGTCGTTGGTGACGACCTGCCCGGTGGGGATGTCCACGATGGCCGGGACCGTGATGCCGCGCTGATAGTCAGGGAAGCGGGCGAAGTAGGCCTCCTGGAGCCGTTCGATGCCGAGTACGGGATCGCGACCGCCCGGGTCGAGGTCGAACGTCCAGCTGCGGGCGTCGTGGGTCGGCCCGCAGATCCCCATCGAGAGCACAGCCTCGAGGCCAAGGAGCCGCCGGACGATGACCGCGCGGTTGGCCCAGGGGCAGGCGCGGGCCGCTACCAGCCGGTAGCGCCCGGGCTCCACCGGGTAGCCGTCGCGCCCGTCCTGTGTGATCCGGGTGGTGATGTAGTTCATGTCCCGGGTGTACTCGGTGCCCGGTGTCACGTATGTCCCTGCTGCGTCTGACATGCCGCTCTCGTTCCCCGTCCCGCCGTTTGCGTACCGCACGATTGGTTGCGACCGCAAGGTTATGGGCAGGGTCGAAATGTCCCCGCCGCACCCCCGGAGGTTGCCATGCCCGTCGCCCGCCTCGCCGCACGCGTCATCATCGGAGGTCTGTTCGTCGGCCACGGCACCCAGAAGCTGTTTGGCTGGTTCGACGGGCCGGGGGTGAAGGGTACGACCGGCTTCATGGAAGCCCTCGAGCTGCGGCCGGCCAAGCCGAACGCGCTGGCGGCTGGCGCCTCGGAGACCATCGGCGGCACACTGCTGGCGCTGGGCCTGGCGACGCCGCTCGCCGCGTCCAGCCTGATCGGCACGATGATCGTGGCGATCCGCAAGGTGCACCTCGCCAAAGGCCCGTGGATGTCGAACGGCGGGTACGAGTACAACCTCGTCCTGATCGCTGCGGTGGCCGCGCTGGTCGAGGTCGGTCCCGGCGAGCTGTCGCTGGACCACCTGCTCGGCATCGAGAAGCACGGTCCGGCCTGGGCGCTCGCTGCAGTCGGCGGAGGGGTGATCGCCTCGACGTTGACCATCGAGTCGGCCAAGCGCCAGCCCGCTCCAGGTGCCGAGCCCGGCGCCAACGAGGCGGCAGCCCCGGTGGTCGAGCACGCGGAGTGACGGTCAGCCGGAGAGCACGGCCAGACCGAAGCCGGAGGCGTTGCCGCCTCCGATGGCGACGACGCCGGTGAGCCCGTCGACCGGCGCTGGGGAGTAATGGTTGGTGGTTGTCGCGTCGCCGAGCTGTCCCTGGCCGTTGTAGCCCCACGCCGACACGGTGCCGTCGAAGCGCAGGGCGTACCCCGCCTCTGAGCCGCCGGCGGCGATCGCGGTGACGCCCGAGAGCCCGAGGACCTTGACCGGCAGGTGTCGGTCGGTCGTCGTCCCGTCGCCGAGCTGGCCGTTGCCGTTGTCGCCCCACGACCACTCGGTGCCGTCGCCGGCCAGCGCGTAGCCGGACTCCAGACTGGCCGCGATGGCGGTCGCGCCCGTGACTCCGGAGACCTGCACCGGGCTGAGGCTGTCGACGGTGGTGCCGTTGCCGAGCTCGCCGAGATTGTTGTAGCCCCAGGCCCACACGGTGCCGTTCGCCCCAAGGGCATAGGCCGTCTCACCGCCTGCGGCCACAGCGACCACCGCCGGCAGACCGGTGAGCCGTACGGGCGTGCCGCGGGTGGTGGTCGTGCCGTCGCCGAGCTGGCCGAGGTCGTTCGAGCCCCAGGCCCAGGCACTGCCGTCCGAGCGCACCGCGTAGGCGGCGTTCTGCCCGGCGCCAATCGCCACGACACTGGTCAGTCCGCTGACCTGGACCGGGACGGAGCTGTCCACCGTGGCGCCGTTGCCGAGCTCCCCGTGGCGGTTGTAGCCCCAGGCCCACACCGTGCCGTCCGAGCGCAGGGCGTAGCCCGCATAGGTGCCGCCGGCGACGGCGGTCACCCCGGCCAAGCCCTTCACCTTGACCGGCAGCGCGGTGTCGGTGGTGGTCCCGTTGCCGACCTCGCCGAAGCCGTTGTAGCCCCAGGCCCACACCGTGCCGTCGAACCTGCGGGCATAACCGTTGTTGCCGCCACCGGCGACCGCGGTCACCCCGGTCAGCCCGGGGACCGGGACCGCGATGGCGGTGTTGACGGTGCTGCCGATGCCCAGCTCACCGCGCGAGTTGTGCCCCCAGCTGCTGAGGGTATTGCCGGCAACCGGCGAAAGCACAACGCTCAGGATCATTGGCCGGCTCGCCTGCCGGCCGACCGCGTCGGTGACCGTCACGGTCAGCGTCGGCGAGCCCGCGGCGCCGGGAACGCCGGAGATCTGGCCGTCCCCGGACAAGGCCAGACCCGGCGGCAGACCACCGAAGGCAAGCGACCAGGTGTACGGGGCCACGCCGCCGGCGACGGACATCCTCGTCGTGTAGGGCAGTCCCGCGGTCGCCGTCGGAAGCGCGCTCGTGGTGATCGACGGTGGTGGGGCGGCCACCGTGACCGAGAGCCGCGCGCTGGTCCCGGCGGCGACGGCCTTCGTGTAGGCCTTGGTCACCCGCAGCACGGGCCGCCCGGTTGGCCGTACCGAGCGCAGCGTGAAGGTCGACGCTTTCGACAGCTTCGCTGTGGCCACCGTCGTCCAGACCGAGCCGTTCAGCGCCTGCAGTCCGACGCTGCCCATGGCCTTGGGCGTGACCCGGCCAGTGACCACCACGGCCTCCCCGGCCGTCACCGGGGACAGAGCTTCGGCCTCGACGGCGAACGCCGTCTTCACCACCCGGAGGTGCAGAACCGTGCTGACGGCATGCGTCGAGCCGGTCATAGACGCCCGCAGCAGCCAGGTGGCCGCCGCCCGCGGAGCCCGTACCGAGACCGTGTAGCGGCCGCCGGTGACCGTCTTGGCCCGCGCCGCCGTGACCCAGGTCTTGCCGTTGTTGCGCTGCAGCACAACGGTTTTCCCCACCGCGTGCGTGCTCAGCTGGCCGGTGACGACGACGACCGAGCCCACCTTGACGGTGCTCGCTGCGGTCACGGCACTGACGCGGGCCGCAGCAGCGCTCGCGGGAGTGGTCAGCAGCACCGGCGCTGCAATCAGGAGCGACGTCAGCACCGCGCTGAGGGTGCCGAGAATCCGATGGGGGCCACGGCGGGGCTGCGCCATCAGCCACTCCCTGGCAGTCGACCCGCGATGGCATAGCCGCCTTCGCCGTCGCTGCCTGCCCCGATCGCGACTACCCGAGTCAGCCCACTGACCTGAACCGGGACATGGCTCTCCACACTGGTGCCATTGCCGAGACTGCCGGCTAGGTTGTTGCCCCAGGACCACACGGTCCCGTTCGCTCTCAGGGCATAGGCAGAGAAGTTGGCGGCAAGTGCCGTCACCCCGGTCAGGTCGGTGACGACGACAGGGACGGCGCTTTTGACGGTGGTGCCATTGCCGAGCTCACCGAAATGGTTGTAGCCCCAGGCCACCACCGTGTGATCCGCGCGCAGGGCAAAGCTCGTGTTCACTCCTCCGGTGACCGCCGTGATTCCGGTCAGGCCGACGACCTGGACGGGAATGGTGCTGCTGGCGTACACGCCGTTGCCGAGCTCGCCACTGCCCCCATTGCCCCACACCCACAAGGTGCCGCCGGCTGCGATGGCGTAGCCGTTGGTGTAGCCGGCCCCGATCTTGGTCACGCCGGTGAGGTCGCTGACCTGCACCGGTGACGTCGCGTTGGTGATCGAATTGTTGCCGAGCTCGCCCTCGACGTTCCACCCCCACGACCACACGGTGCCGTCCGAGCGCAGCGCGTAGCCGGTTGCCGAGCCGGCCGCGATGGCGGTGATTCCGGTGAGACCGACGACCTGGACCGGTACGGTGCTCGCCACGTTGCCGGGGCCGTTCCCGAGCTCCCCATAGGTGTCTTCGCCGTAGGCCCAGACCGTGCCGTCCGACCGGAGCGCGTACCCGGTCGACGACGCCCCGGCGATCGCGGTCACGCCGGCCAGGCTGGCCACCTTGAGCGGCACGGCGCTGTTGGTCGTGCTGCCGACGCCGAGCTGACCCTGACTGTTGTCGCCCCAGGCCCACACGGTGCCGTCGAACCGCAGCCCGTAGCCGCTCGCGCCTCCCCCCGTCACGGCAACGAAGCCACCCGAGTTCCGTACGGGGACCGGGATGTTGCTGTCCGTCGTGGTGGCGTTGCCGAGCTGCCCGGAGGAGTTGTTGCCCCAGCCGGCGGTGCTGTTGCCGACGGCCGGGGACAGGGTGACCGGCAGGACCAGCGGCAAACTGCCGCTGTGGCCGGCCGCATCCGTCACGGTGACGGTGATCGTCGGAGACCCTGCCGCCGTCGGGATGCCGCTGAGCCGACCGGCGGCGGAAAGCGCCAGGCCGGGCGGCAGACCGCCCCCGGGCAACGACCAGCTGTACGGGGTCACGCCGCCCGCCGCGGCGAGGGTCGCGGCGTAGGGCAGGCCGACCGTACCGGCTGGGAGCAGGGTCGTCGTGACCGACGGTGGGGGCGTGACGACGGTGACGGTCAACCGGGCGCTGGTGCCGGCGGCCGTCGACTTCGTGTAGGCCTTGACGACACGCAGCGGGTAGCGCCCGGGAAGCTGCACGGAGCTGAGGATGAACGTCGACGCCCTGGTCAGCTTGGCCGTGGTCACCGTCTTCCAGACAGCCCCGCGCAGCACCTGCAGCGCGACGGAACCGGTGGCCTTCGGTGACACGGACCCGGTGACGACGGTCGGAGCGCCCGAGACGACCGGGGTCGCGGCTGTCGCCCGTACGGTGAAGATCGCCTTCACGACGCGGACGCGGACGGCCGGACTGACGCGGGCCTTGGCGGAGATGACCCGCAGCGTCCAGGTTGCGGTGGACCGCGGTGCCCGTAGCGACACGGCATAGCGACCGGCCGGCCCCGTCTTCACGTGGGCGACCGTCACCCAGCCGCGACCGACGCTGCGCTGAACCGCCAAGCCGACGCCCGCAGCCGGTGGTTTCAGCTGTCCCGTGACCGCCACCAGTGAGCCGATGTGGACCGTCGCCGGCACCGCGGACACGGTGATGCGCACAGGTGCCGCGGCAGTGGCTGGTGTGCCCACTGCGACCAGCGAGACGGTGGTGACAAGTGCGACAGACCAGCGCAGCAGGATCTGGACTGCGGGCAGACGCCGGCGCCTGAACCTCCCAGGCCCGCCGTTGCGCCGCATTGCGTCCCCCGCCCCGTTGTCGGGCAGTGCGGGACCCGCCCGCGCACGCCCTCGCCAGCCGCACTCTAAGCGCAGCGGCACAGGCCGCACAAGCCATACGAGGCCGAGGCTGCGCCGCCCGGAGGGATGGAAGAACTGTCCCCGCCGGATCTGGCGGCCCTGTCCGGCGCCGCAATAGCCTGCCGCCCTTGAGTTCAAAACCGGTCTGCCACAGCGCGGTGGCTAAGGCCTGCGGCGGGCCCCGTCAGACGGGAGTGTCACTCATGCCCGCACCAGGAAGAACTCTGGGCGTCTTTGCAGCAGGTGCCGTCCTGGCACTGGCCCCGGTCACGGCCGCCAGTGCCCACGACTCCTCAGGAGCGCCGAGCAAGGTCTGGGTCGACGACAGCGGCCCCGGACATTGCGGAGGCAAGGCCACCTTCACCACCATTGCCGCGGGCCTGGCCGCCGTCGCGGCCGGCGGTACCGTCCACGTGTGCCCCGGCACCTATCACGAGGACGTGCTGGTGGACAAAGCCGTCACCCTCGTCGGCCACGACGCAGTGGTCTCCCCCGATGCCACCGACTCGACGTTTCTGACCGAGGCCACCGAGGGCAACAACGCGTTCACCGTGACGTCCCCCTGGGTGACCATCCGCAACTTCACCGTCCGGGACGCCACGTCCGACGGCATCATCCTGCTGGGCGACCACGGACGCATCGAGCACGTGCGGGCGATGAACAACGTGATCAACGGCATCAACGTCGACGGGAGCTCGCACTCGGTCATCCGGCACAACACCGTGACCAACAACGGCGGGGGCATCGAGCTCGCCAACGACCCGCTCGCCGCGGGTATCGAGCTGCCGGGCGTCAGCGGGACCGCCGCGTACAACCTGATCGAGGACAACACCGTCACGGACAACCCGGCGGCCTGCGCGATCTACCTGGTCGACCACGCCGGCAGCGACCACCCCGGTGACTGGCGCGGCATCCACGACAACTTCATCCACGGCAACTACGTGGTGAGGAATGCCCTCCAGGGCTTCGGCGGCGGCGTGTTGTTCGCGACTCCCGTTCCTGGCGGCGCCGTCTACAACAACCGGGTGCAGGCCAACTACATCAGCACCAACGGCCTTCCCGGTGTGGCCCTGCACAGCCACGTGCCGGGACAGGACCTCAACGGCAACGTCGTCTGGGGCAACGTCATCGGGACCAACAACATCCTGGGCGTCGAAGCCGGGGACGCGGAGACCACCGGCGTCTTCGTCGGTTCCCAGGACCCGGTGTCCATCACCGTCCAGGGCAACGTCATCACGGACAACCACTTCGGCGTCTTCACGGCCGGACCGGTGACGGTGCTCCACGTCGACCACAACATCTTCCGCAACGTCGACGTGAACGTCTCCGGCATCCCCGTATGGGTCGAGCCTCCCATGTAGGGGACAGCCCGTTCGAGGACAGCGGTCAGGGCAGACGAAGCGGTGGGCACGGCCTCATCCCGAGGCCGCGCCCACCGTCAGTTCGCCAGAGGCGCAGAGCCTCTCGCGTCAGTACTTGGAGCCGCCCGAGCTACTCGAGCTCGCTGCTCCGCCGGTGCCGGTGATGGCCTTGCCGTCCACACCGACGACCCACCACTTGGCGCCGAAGGCAGCGCTGCCCTGGCCGGCAGTCGTCCCAGCAGCCTTGTCGCCGATGAAGTAGTAGAGCGGGTGGCCGTCGTAGGTCACCTGCTTGCTGCCGTCGCTGCGGGTGGTGGTTCCCAGCGCCGTCTTCGATGCCGAGCCACCCGCTGTCGCGGTTCCCGTCACCGGCGGCCAGGCGCTGGCGCACTGACCGGAGCAGGTCGACGTGCTGCCCGTGTCTGCGAGCCAGAGGTACAACGCGCGTCCGGTCTGGTCGACGAGGTACGTGCCAAGCGAGCCGGTCTTGGTCGCGACAGTGACGGCGCCGGCCGTACTGCCGGACGAACCGCCGGAGGCCGCAGCTGAGGCCGGGGCGGCCGATGAGGCTGCAGCGGTGGTGCTGGACGCCGGTGCGTTGCCGGCCGCGCCGCTGCTGCTCGACGAACCGCACGCCGTGGCCAGAAAAGCCATGGCGGCAAAAGGAATCAGCAGTGCTCGGATAGGCCGTGAGTTGAGTGCCATGGTGGCCTCCTTTACCACCAATACGAGCCCAACCGCCGTCGGGTTCAGGTCGTACGCCGGGTCAACGACCGGGTGTGCATCCGACCGGGGCGGCACGGCACGGCTTGCTCCCCGGCCCGGGGTCAGTCGGAGACTTGCTTCAGCTTGATCAGATGGGCCCGCACCCTCAGCGCTGCCGTGCTCACCATGACCAGCAGCATGACGACGACTGCGAAGACGGCGACGAAGCATGCCTGCACCGCGTCGTAGCCGCCACCATGGCGGACACCGATCAGGTGCTGCACCGTGCGCACGACGACGGAAACCGCCGGTGGGGCGAGGATCACTGCCAGCACCGCGGCGACGCCGACCAGCGGCAGTGCACGGGTGCGCAGCGTTGCCGTGGTCGCGTTGACCAGCTTCGTCGCGTCGTGATCCGGAATGGTCGACTGGGCCGCTGCCGTGATCTCCGGCGACCACGCGCCGTACAGCAGGCCGAGCAGGGCAGCCAGCAAGGAGCTGGCGCCGAGCAGGTCGCCGGTGACCGGCGTCAACCGAGGCTCTTCAAGACTTTGTCGAACGACGACTTGGTGATGACGTACTCCGAGCCGGTGCCCTGCACCTTCACGACGAGCGACAGCGAGCCGTCGAGCGAGGAGATCCGCCGGTTCAACGCCTCGACGACGTTGGTGTTGTCGATGTCCAGCCTTCGCGCCTGGTCATCGTTGACGTCAGGCCGGGCGGCAGCCAGGACGTCCTTGAGGGTGGCAATGATGGTGTCCTGCAGCTCGTACTGGTATTTCGCCAGCACCGAACGCAGCAAGGTGCGGCTCTGTGCCACCGTGGTCTGGAACAGTGCGCTGACCTGTTGCTCAGACGGCAGCCGCCCCTGGAACACGTGCCGGATCATCAACAGCAGTCGGTAGGCGCGGATGTCCTCACCGCGGGTGAAGACCCGCTGGCCGAGGATCATCCGGAGATACTCCTCCTGCGCCGCAGCGGTGTAGCGGGCGACCTCGGCGGTCAAGGCCGCTGGTGCGCAGCCAAATGTCGCAGCCAGCTGTGCCTGCTCGGCATCGGTCAAGTCCATGGCGCCTCCGTTCAAGGCGTCAGCCTAGGGCGCAGCACCGACAAGCACCTCAGCCCGGTCCCCACACGGAAACCGAGCCAAGGAGGTGCTGACCGCTGGCGAGCCAGCACATCGGCACAACATTGCCGTTGTCTTCCTGCGCCAGATGCGACAAGCCGGCTCGGAGAACTTTCGCACCGAGGTGTCCTACCGAAGCGCCGCCGGGGCTGACGCCGTCGCGCAGGTGGTCGAACGGCCCGGGGCGCGGCGGATCGGTGCAGAAGTTCGGCCGGGAGGTGGGAGGACTCGGAACTGCTGGACGCCTGCCCGGCCTTACGCCTGAGCCGTCTCTCCGGCCGCAGCACTGCCGTCATAGCGCTGCCGGGAGACCAGCACCGCATCCATGCTGGCCTCAACCTGAGCGATCAGCTCAAGAAGCTTCTTCGCTACGTCGTGGCCCGCAGGGGTCAGGGTGTACTCGACCCGGAGCGGAAAAACAGTCAGCTGATGTCGGGTGACGAACCCGTCGCGCTCGAGCGCCTGCAGCGTCTGCGTCAGGACCTTCGGGCTGACGCCGTCGACTCGGCGACGAAGATCGTTGAACCGGACAGGTCCGTCCGTCAGCACGGCGAGCACCAGGCTGCCCCAGCGTCCGGTCACGTGCTCGAGCACAGGACGCGACGGGCATGTCCGCGAGAAGACGTCGAAGGGTGCGTCGTCACCGTCGCGTACCGCGTCGCCCTGCTCAGCCACCCTGCCGATGCTACCTTGCGCATACCGGTTACCAGGGGATTGCGGTTTCTCAGAGATACTGTAGGTTAGGTGTATCAGGTCACTACCTACCACCGAGGGAGCTCGCCATGATGGATCGCCGTTCGATGCTGAAGTACAGCGGCGCCGCCGCACTCGGGACGCTTGCGATCAGCGCCGTGACGTCCGGCACGGATCTCGCCTTCGCCAGCGAGGCCGAGGCGTCCCAGCCGACCCCCGCGCTGCTGCCCGACCCAGCCACGACGGTCGTGCCGAGCCCGCCGTTCCCGAAAGGACTCACTCACGAGGAGCGCGCTCACCTGACGACCTTCGACGAGCTCGACTTCGACGTCTTCACCCACGCTGAGTGGGACCGGCTGGGCGAGAGCCATGCCCAAAACATTCGCGCCCACTGGCCGGACGGTCACTTCACCGACGGTCTCGACAAGCACATCGCCGACCTGGCCGCGCTCTTCGCCTGGGCGCCGGACACCCGCATCCTCCAGCACCCGCTCCGGGTCGCCAAGAACGACCTCACGGCCGTGACCGGAGTGATGCGCGGGACGTTCACCCGGCCGATGGCCGACGGCAAAGGCGGCTTCATCGCACCCACCGGCAAGGCGTACGCGATCAACATGGCCACCGTCGGCATCTGGAACCGGTCCGGCGTCATGGATGAAGAATTCCTCTTCTGGGACAACCTGACCTTCTACCAGCAGATCGGCCTGGCCTGACCCGTGCGACGACCGCGTCGCGGCCCGCAGCTGTTCCGCGAAGCGCGCAGCCTTGGCCCAGGAAAGGCCGGCAGGACGGACAGCGGCGACGTGTCGGCAGGGCCTAACCAGTCGGCGCCGACCGCTGGTTTCCCGTTGAGGTCGGACCTACAAGCAGGGCATCCCTACCGGGACCAAACAACCTTCCTCAGCCTTTCTTCGGAACCGGAAGTGTCGCGCCTGGCCAAATCACGACATTGATGTCAGAAATCACGACATTGCTGTCAGGGCCAGGCGTGACATTTCCGGTCCGTTCAGATTAGCTGCAGCCTGAGGTGCTGCCGCAGGACTCGCAGACGTAGCAGCTGCCGGCCGGACGCATCTTGACCCCGCAGGTGAAGCACAGCGGAGCGTCGACCGCGGTGTTGCCGGTGATCGGCGACGCACCCCCGAAGTCACCGCCGGTCTGCAGCTCCGGGTCGGCCGGAGTCTCGACCAGCTTGGCCTTCTCGATCGGCGCGGACTGCGAGAGCGCCTCGGCGTCGAAGTCCTCCTCGGCCAGGGTCGGGGCCTCGTACGAACCGGTCTGCACGGCGCGGGTCCGCTCGTCGGCGGTGTAGATGCCGTAGCCGGCCCGGGTCTCGTAGTCGAGGTAGTCCAGTGCGAGACGACGGAAGATGTAGTCCATCACCGACTGCGCCATCCGGATGTCGGAGTCGTCGGTCATGCCGGCCGGCTCGAAGCGCATGTTGGTGAACTTCTCGACGAACGCCTCCAACGGCACGCCGTACTGCAAGCCGATCGAGATGGCGATCGAGAACGCGTCCATCACGCCGGCCAGCGTCGAACCCTGCTTGCCCAGCTTGAGGAAGATCTCGCCCAGACCGTCGTCGGGGTAGGAGCCGGCGGTCATGTAGCCCTCGGCGCCCGCGACGGAGAACGACGTGGTCTGCGACGGCCGGGTCTTGGGCAGCCGCTTGCGGACCGGCTTGTGCTCGGCAACGGCGGCGG
>JAWWOO010000030.1:0-32775 GCA_033851545.1 Frankiales bacterium
AGCGCTCGTTCAGGACCCAGCGTCGCCGTTCTTCACCACGGCCCACTTCGACGGTCACCCCTCAGTCCTGCTGCAGGCCGCCCGCATCGGCGAGCTCACCCGCCAGGGGCTGACCGAACTGGTAGAGGATGCCTGGCTGGCCCAAGCCTCACCGAGGCGGCGAACCGTCTGGCTCACGTCCACCCGCGACGAGTAACCGGCGGTACCGGTCGGGGACCGAGTGCCCGTCGACGCGTGGCCACAGATCCGGTTCTCCGTACGGGCACATCTCCGCTACATCCTGGAAACGTGAGCGCGGCATGGTGGCCTCATGGTGAGCACCGGCAACCAGCTGGCCATCGAGCCGAGCGACCTCGCGGTGCACCGGCTAGGCGACGCCACGATCCCGACGCCGATGGCCACGCTGCTCAAGGACAGGGCCAGCTCACCCCACTACGTCCACGAGTCCGACCGTGTCCTGCTCGACGACACCGTCGAGATGGCAGTGGCCCGCAACGTGCCCGTTGCGGACCTGCCATCGCTCGAGCCCGGCGGCCCGCGGGAGCTGCTTTTCCACGACCCGGCCACGACCAGGGTCGGCATCGTCACTTGTGGTGGACTGTGCCCCGGCCTCAACAACGTGATCCGGGGACTCGTCCTGGAGCTCGCCGACCACTACGGGGTCACCGAGATCGTCGGCTTCCGCAATGGCTACCTGGGCCTGGTCAAAGCCGAGGAGCCGATGCCGCTCAACCCCACCGTCGTCGCCGACATCCACAACCAGGGCGGCACCATCCTGGGCACCTCCAGAGGTGACCAGGACCCCGAGGAGATGGTCGCCACCGTCGTCCGACTGGGCATCTCGGTTCTGTTCGTCATCGGCGGTGACGGCACCCTGCGCGGCGCGCAGAAGATCGCCGATGCCGCCGCGGGTCGCGATGTACCGCTGTCGGTGATCGGCGTCCCCAAGACCATCGACAACGACATCCCGTACATCGACCACAGCTTCGGCTTCCAGACCGCCTTCGCCCGGGCAACCGAGTCCATCAGGGCGGCGCACACCGAGGCCTCGTCCACCCCCCACGGGGTCGGCTTGGTCAAGCTGATGGGCAGGCACTCGGGGTTCATCGCCTGCTATGCCGCCCTGGCCAACCACGACGTCAACTTCGTGCTCGTGCCCGAGGTCGCCTTCGCCCTCGACGGCATCGACGGCTTCCTCGCCCACCTCCGCCGGCGGGTCGACCTGCACGGGCACGCGGTGGTCGTGGTGGCCGAGGGTGCCGGCCAGGACCTGTTGACCAGCAACGGCGCGCGCGACGCCTCGGGCAACGCCAAGCTCGCCGACATCGGCCAGCTGCTCCGCGACCGGATCATCGCCGACTTCGACGCCGTCGGTGCCGACCTCAACCTGCGCTACGTCGACCCGGGCTACGCCATCCGGAGCGTCCCCGCCAACCCGTACGACGCAGTGTTCTGCCTCCGGCTCGCGCAAGCCGCGGTGCACGCTGCGATGGCCGGCCGGACGGCGATGGTCGTCGGTCGCTGGCACGGCCGGTTCGTGCACCTGCCGATCTCGCTCGCCACCGGCAGCCGCAACCAGGTCGACCCCAACGGCGATCTGTGGATGTCCGTCCTCGAGGCGACCGGGCAGCCCCCGCTGTTCCGCTGACTCAGCCCTCTATACGGGGGCGGTCCGTGCCGGGATGATGACGCATCGTCACAGACCGCCCGGGGAGGCCGCTGTGCCCATTCCCACGCCTGAGCCAACACCACCAGCCGCGATGACGTCCGCCGCTGAGCCCGGCATCGAGCAACCCGGCCTGCTGACAGCCCGCCCGGCAAGGCCCGAGCTGACCCACCAGCGCACACCGTCTGCCGGCCCACGCCCTGCCTCCCTGGCCACCCAGGAGCTGCGGTTCGCGATGGCGTTCACCGGCGGGGTAAGCCTGGCGGTGTGGATGGGCGGCATCGCCCGTGAGCTGGACCTCCTCATCCAGGCCAGCGACCGCCGGCAGACCGGCGTCGGCCCAGCCCACGACGTGTCAACTCCGGACGAGGACCCGGTCCGCCGGTTCTATCGGCGCCTGCTCGACCTCGTCGACGTCCAGGTGGCCGTCGACGTGCTCTCCGGTACGAGCGCGGGTGGCATCAACGCCGCCCTGCTCGGGATGGCCAGCGCCCAGCGCGTCGACCTGTCCTCGCTGCGGGACACCTGGCTCAGCGTCGGCTCCCTCAGCCAGCTGCTGCGCGACCCCCGCGAAGCCAGACCGCCGTCGTTGTTGAAGGGCGACGGCCAGCTGCTGGCGGCCCTGGACACCGCTGTCGCCACGATCCGCGGTGACGCACCGGCAACGCAGGACCCCCGTACGACCGACGTGTTCATCACCACGACCTTCCTCTCGCCGGAGACCAGCAGGTTCGCCGACGACTGGGGCACCCAGATCGTCGACTCCGACCATCACGGGCAATTCCACTTCGACGAGAATGCCCTGGTACGCAAGGAAACTGTGCCCGCGCTGGCTCTGGCGGCCCGGAGCAGTGCCTCGTTTCCCTGTGCGTTCGAGCCGTCCTACGTCCCGGTCAACGAGGCCGGGTTGGCCGGCACCCATCCGGACATGGCGACCTGGTCCAATGCCACCCGGTCGCACTGGGCAGCGGACGGGGGCCTGCTGGTCAACCGGCCCATCGCCCCGCTGCTGCAGTGCATCTTCGACCGCGGCGCCGACCGCGAGGTGCGCCGCGCCCTGCTCTACGTCGTCCCGACCAGCGCTTCGCCACGAGTCTCGGAACCTGATGCGCAGCACCGGCCGTTGGGGCTGTCCGACGCCCTCGTCCGGGACCTCGAGGCCACCCTCAACCAGTCGATCGCCGCCGACCTGGCCGCGATCCGCGAGCACAACGACCGGACCCGCTCGGCGTCGGACACCCGGCTGCGGCTGGCCGGTCTCGGCCGCCAGCTGCCGGCCGGCGTACGGCTCGCAGACCAGGACGCCTGGGACGACTACCGGAACCGGCAGGGCGACTGGCTGGTCGCACCGTTGATGGCAGAGCTGTCCCGGCAGTGCTCGGTGCCCGGCCTCTGGCCGCCGACCTGGGAGCCGGCCGCTGCCGCTTCCCGCGATGCCGCCCTGCGGTCGCTGTCCAAGAACGAGGCGACAGCCGGCTGGCCGGTCCTGCTGCCGACGGCGGCAACCGCGGCAACCGGCGCCGCGGCGCTCGGCCGGTCCGCGTACGACAACGCGAAGGCCACGATCCTGCGGATCCTGCGGCTCGGCTACACCCTCGCCGCCTCTGCTGAGGACCGAGAATCGCTCTGCCGCTTCGGCACCCTGATCCACGGCGGCTTCACCGGCAGCCGGGCGACGGACCTGCGGTCCTTCGTAGCCCAGAGCCTCACCGAGTCGGCAGCCGCCAAGAGGCCGCTCCACGACGCGGTCGCCGAGCTGGCCCGCGCGTACGGCCAGCGACAGGGCAGTCCCGAGCAGCTCGCGGCGGCGTGGACCGGGCTGGCCTCGGTCGGGTCGGAGATGGCGCCGTTGCTGCGCCGGCTGGTCGCAGACGAGGTGGTCGTCCAGGCGATGGCGGCCGGTGCCGTGCCGTCGTCCATCAGCCGGCGCCGGTCGGACGCCGCGGTCGAGCTGACCACCTACCTCGAGTTCCTGTGCCGCGACGACGTCGTACTGCAGCTGCTCGACCTGCACGTGGTGGTCCGCTCGGTGCTCCCGGTGCTGGTCGAGGTCGAGCAGCCGGTGCAGCTCATCCAGGTCAGTGCCGACACCCGCACCGCGCTGGCGGGCAAGCGCAACACGGCCGCCAGCAAGCTCACCGGCCTGCAGTTCCACCACTTCGGGGCGTTCTACAAGACCTCCTGGCGGGCCAACGACTGGATGTGGGGACGCCTTGACGGCTGCGGCTGGCTGGTCCATGTCCTGCTCGACCCAAGACGGATCCTGACCGTGCTCGAGGACGACAACGTGTCTGCTGGCTCGCGGGTGTCGGCGTTCGAGCAGGGTCTGGTCGCGGCTCTCGACCTGCCGCGTGCCACGACCTTGCCACCCGACGTCCGTGAGACGTTGGCCTATCTCGACGACGAGGCAAAGGCCGTGCCGACCAGCCTGCCGGCACTGGCGCTGTGGTCCGCCGACGTGCTGCAGCGCCACATCGCCGCCGAGGAGCTGCGCTGCCTGGCCGCCCACATGCGAAGCGGAGCCGAGGGCGAGCCGTCGGCTCCCGCGCGGGCCTGGTTGGCCGACTTCGACGAGAAATCCAAGCTGGCGGACGAGCAGGACCGCCGCAACGCTGTCGCGCAGCTGCTGGCCAGCTGCCCCGTACCCTCCGAGACCCTCGACTCCCAACGCGGCACTCCGCTGTTCCTCCGTACGATCACCCGCAGCGTCGCGGTCGCCACCGCCGCCGGTACAGCGATGAAAGAGACGCCGGCGTCGCTGCGACCGACCTTTGCCACCGCCCGGTCGATAACCCAGACTGCTTATCTGGCAACGGATCGCACCCGCGGTAACCAACGGGTCATGACCTTCGCCGGGGCCGGGCTGCTGGTCTGCGGCGTCCTGGCGATGCTGACCCACACCGTCTGGCTCGGGCTGCCCGGACTGGTGATGTTCGGCGCAGGCACGATGCTGCTGGCGCTGTCCATCGGCAGGACCATGGCCTCGGTCCTGCAGGTCGTCCTGGCTCTCGGCGTGGTGCTGCTGGCCGCTGCGCCGTGGTTGCCCTTCCTCAACGACCACCTCTACTCGTGGCTGGACCGATCTCTGGTTCCCTGGCTGCACAAGGAGAAATGGGCCTGGCCGGTGCTCATCCTGCTGATCCTGCTGCCGCCCGCAACCACCGTCTTCAGCTGGCTGCACAAGCGGCCAGCCGACTCCAAGGAACTGCAGGTGGGTCTTGCCGCACCGACGGCTCCGGTCTCCCCCTACCCGGAGGCGCCGCCCCCTAGGTTCGCTCGGCGGTCAACGAGCGAGCGCGCCAGCGTGGACCCGCCGGAGGCCGCGTTGTCGCAACGCCCCCGCCACGGTTAGGTTGCGGGGATGGAGGTCCGAGCGGGCCAGGTGGTGGTCCACTACGTGGAGCACGGGACCGGTCGACCCGTGCTCCTGCTCCACGGCGCAGGCGTCGACCACCGCGAGGCCGAGGCCTGCTTCGAGCCGGTTTTCGAAGGGCTTGCCGGGCTGCGGCGAATCTATCCTGACCTCCCGGGAATGGGCCGGACAATCGCTCCCGAAACGCTGCGCAGCGCCGACGACGTCCTCGACGCGCTGCTCAACTTCGCCGACGAGGTCATCGGCGGGACTGCGTACCTCCTCATCGGTCACTCGGCGGGCGCCTACTACGCGCAGGCGATAGCCGCTAGGCGCCCGGCGCAGGTCGCTGGTCTGGCGCTCGTCTGTCCGCTATTGCCAGCACTGCGCGACGTCCCAGTGCACCGCGTCGCCGCCGGATCGGGTGTGATCGGCGACGACGTCTTCCGGAGCTACTTCGTGATCCAGACCCCGGAGATGCTCGAACGGTACGAACGTTACGTCGCCCCAGCCGCCGCGCTCGTCGACCAGGCGGCGCTCGAGCGAATCGGCGAACGGTGGGCGCTCACCCCCGATCACGCCCCGGCTTACGCGGGTCCGACAGTGGTCGTGGCGGGGCGGCTGGACTCGACGGTCGGGTATGCCGCCGCTACCGACCTCGTCGACTACTACCCGCACGCCTCGCTCGCCGTGGTCGACGACGCGGGACACGCCCTACCCCACGAACAACCGGAACTCCTGCGCGCCTTCCTCGCTGAGTGGCTCACGCGGGTCCAGGTCGCGTGACAGCTCATCAAGTCAAGCCAGGGAGACCGTCGCCACGTAGACGGTGTTGGCCGACTCCCCGCCGGTGATCGGGTTGGCGAACGGCACGACGTGCGCAGCGCTCCCGGCGAAGACCGCATCGAGCAACGCCATGAACTCCTCGTCCGGCGGGTCGTCCGACCACAGTGCGAACACGCCGCCGGGGTGCAGCCGGTCCGCGACCCGACGCAGCCCCTCGAGGCTGTAGAACGCCGCATGACTGGGGTGCAGCACGTGCCGTGGAGTGTGGTCGATGTCGACCAGGATGGCGTGCAATCGGTCCGGAACGCCTGCGCCGTAAGCATTGTCGGTGGCCGACAAGGCGAAGAAGTCACCCTGCAGCAGCCGGCAGCGCGGATCACCGGTCAGCGCCTCGGCGAGTGGGAGCAGGCCACGCTCGTGCCACTCGATGACCTCAGCCAGTGCCTCGACAACCGCGAGCGACTGTACCCGGGAGTCGGCCAGGACGGCCCGCGCGGTGTAGCCCAGTCCCAGACCGCCGACGACGACGTCGAGGGCGGTCTCGGCAAGCGGGGCGAGCCCTAAGTCGGCGAGCGCGATCTCGGCGACCGTGAACAGGCTCGACATGAGGAACTCCTCGCCGAGCTTGACCTCATAGAGATCCACTCCGAGCGTCGGCTCGCGTCGTCGGCGCAGGCTGAGATCGCCCATGGCGGTGGGCCGCCAGTCGAGCTCTTCGAAGCGCAGGCTCACGGGGACGACCTCTGCTCGGGTGGTGCCGCTGACGCTACAGCGCATTCTCGCGCCGCCGACGTGCGGGACGGGAGTTTTGGTGAACGCGGTGGCGGTGACCGGATGTTTCTCGTTCATACAGTATTTACCGATCCGTCCGGTTGCGCCTATGGTGTCGCCAACGTCGAGATTGATAGACAGGTGGACATGGGATCGATATTGAGGCAAAGAGCGTCCATGCGGCTGACCGGTGCCACGGCGGCGGCCACCCTCCTGCTCACCGGACTGGTCGCCACCACGACGGGTGCAGCGTCGGCAGCGAGCACCAAGGCCGGTCTGACCATCACGACCACGGGCCTCAAACCCGGCCAGATCAAGCACGTGTGGCTGATCATCCTCGAGAACAAGTCCTATGACGCGACGTTCACCGGACTCAACCAGAACAGCTACCTGTGGAAGACCCTCCCGGCACAGGGCGTGCTGCTGAAGAACTACTACGGCACCGGCCACTTCAGCCAGGACAACTACACGTCGCTGGTGTCCGGCCAGGCCACCCAGGCCGACCTGCAGTCCGACTGCAGCGTCAAGAACAGCGACTTCAGCAGCAACGCCGCCATCGTCAAGACCGGCGTGAACCGCGGCCAGGCCAAGTCCCTCGCCGGCCCCAACGCCGCGAACGGGCTCAACGGTTGCACCTACCCGACCGACGTACCGACGCTGTTCAACCAGCTGGACGCGGCGAAGAAGACCTGGAAGGGCTACGCACAGGACCTCGGCAACCAGCCCGGTCGCGAGGACGCCGCGTGCGGCGGTCCCGGCACTGCGGCCAACAACCCGACGACCAACCCGACGGTGATGTCGGCGACTCCCACCAATCCGTTCCCGCCCGGTGTCACCAGCTTCACCGGCGCCCAGGCCAACGACCAGTACGTGGCGAAGCACTTCCCGTTCCCGTGGTTCCACAGCCTCACCGGCACGGTGACCGCGACCGGCACCAAGCCGGGACTCACCAAGCCGGTTCACGGCACAGACTGCGACACCGGCCACATAGCCAACCTGGACAGCGCCTCGCACGGCCTGTTCCACGACCTGCAGAAGGCGTCCACCACCCCGGCCTTCAGCTGGATCTCGCCGAACAACTGCAGCGACGCGCACGACGCCACCTGCAAGGGCAACAACCTGTCCGGCTCGTTCACCGCCAGTGGCAAGCCGATCTACCAGACCCCGACGCCCAACCCGCAGTCGACGACGCCGAAGAACTACACCGGCGGTCTCTACGCCTCCGACCTCTTCCTCAAGTACTACGTGACGATGATCGAGAAGTCCCCCGCCTTCAAGGACGGCGGCCTGATCGACATCACGTTCGACGAAGGCTTCCCGGCCTTCACCTACACGGGCAACAGCTTCAACAACGCCAACGCATACGGGCCGACCAAGAAGGACACGCCGACCGCCAAGAGCGCGGTCAAGAACGACGCCGCCGGCCAGACGTTGTTCGGCAAGACCGTGCACACCGAGCCGACCGGCCCGAACACGCCGCTGGCCAAGGACGCGGCCGGCAACCAGCTCTACCCAGGGCCTGGCTACAACGCCTGGATCGACCGGCCGCCGGCGTGCACGCAGACCACGCCGGCCCGGGTGCCGGCCAACTGCGTGCCGGGCATCGTCCTCGGCGGCTCGGGCACCACCCCTGCCGCCCGTAACGACCATGCGGCCGCCAACCCGTCGTCGACGTACGTCCTCGACGGCTCGATCGTCGCGACGGACGCCGGACGCATGGTGACCGACACCGTCGACACCACGGGCCCTGGTGGCAAGAGCCCGATCCCGGCGAACACCTTCGTCGGCACGGTCAGCGACACCGGCCCGCAGCCGGCAGCCACTCCCACGAGTACGATCATCGATGGCTCGTTCCAGCTGGTCGACCAGGCCGGAAACCCGGTCACGCCGACCGGCACGGTCAGCGCCATCACGCTCAGCGCCGAAGGAGCCCCGGGCTTCCTGACCGCCGGTCAGACCGTTGACCCCCTCTACGACGCAACCGACCCGACACCCGGTGGCGGTCTCACCGGCAGCGTGCTGATCAGCCCCTTGATCAAGCCGGGCACGTCGACCGCGCGCTACTACAACCACTACAGCTGGCTGCGCACGATGGAGGACGTCTTCGGCGTCAGCAAGGGTCACAACCACGCCAAGCTCGCCGCCGGTGTGACCGTCTCAGGCGGCGTCGACAAGCTGGGTCACCTCGGCTTCGCGGCGCAGCCCGGGCTCGCACCGTTCGGCAAGGACGTGTTCAACAACGCGGCGGTCAAGAAGCGTTGACCCGGACTGCGCTGTGCGTGGCCGCTGCCGCACTCACCCTGAGCGGCTGCGGCGCGTCCGGCAGCAAGCAGGCAGAGGCCACGTACGGTGCCCTGCCGAGCTTCCTTCCCTCGGACGCCGTCCACGCCGACAGCGAGCTGGTCGGCAGCGCCAGCAGGCCGGCGGTGACCAGCCAGGGCGACAGCGTCAAGGCCCAGGTCGGCGCAGGTTCCGTGAGCATCATCGTGGCCGGCCCGCAGGTGCCGGGGGTCGGTCTGCCCAAACCGCCGGCAGGCACCACCTGCACCTGGACGGTGACCCTGCACGGCGCCACCACGGCCGTGCCGGTCGATGCCGGTGACTTCACGGCCATCGACCACCTGGGCAAGGTCTACCGGCCAACACTGGTCCCCGGCCAGCCGGTCCCGCCGAAGTCCCTGGCACCAGGCAAGAGCACCAGCTTCGAGCTGCGTGCCTACATGGCCACCGGCGAAGGCCTCATGCGCTGGTCACCTGGCGGCAATGCGACGGTCGCTTCGTGGGACTTCGTGGTCGAGAACGACTGAGGCTTGCCCACGTTTCTTGTATACAGATAGACTCGGCGTCCTGCCGGTCCGACCACGAACCCCCCGTCGCGGTCGGGCCGGCTACTCCATCCTCAGCGGCCGGCCCGCCACACCCGGGACACCAGCGGGACCCCGGGTCGATAGGCCAGGTGTACGGGGGACGGCGCGTCGAGCAGCAGGATGTCCGCCCGCGCTCCGACGCCGAGGTGGCCGATGTCGTTGCGGCGCAAGGCTTTCGCCCCACCGGCGGTCGCCGACCACACCGCCTCGTCAGGCGTCATCCCCATGTCCCGTACGGCCAGGGCGATGCAGAAGGCCACGTTCGTCGTGAAGCTCGAGCCGGGGTTGCAGTCGGTGGCCAAGGCGACGGTCACTCCCGCGTCGAGCAACCGCCGGGCGTCCGGCCACGGCGAGCGGGTCGAGAACTCCGCACCGGGCAGCAGAGTAGCCACCGTACGGGACCCGGCCAGTGCCTCGACGTCGGCATCGGTGACGTGGGTGACGTGGTCGGCGGAGGCGGCGTCCAGCTCCACGGCGATCTGCACGCCCGGCCCGGGCTGCAACTGGTTGGCGTGCAGTCGGGGCAGCAGCCCGCGCGCGATGCCCGCGGTCAGGATCTCACGGGTCTGGTCGGCGTCGAAGGCACCGCGGTCACAGAACACGTCGATCCACTTTGCCTGCTGTGCAGCACTTTCCAGCATCGGCCCGGTCACCAGAGCGACGTAGTCGTCGGGCCGGTCCGCGTACTCCGCCGGCACCACGTGAGCGCCGAGATAGGTCACCTCGGCGGTCACCTCGGCCGCCAGCCGCAGCGATCGGGCCTCGTCCTCGACCGTCAGGCCATAGCCGGACTTGCACTCGATCGTCGTAGTGCCGGACCGCAGGGCCTCGGCGACCAGCCGGCGCAGGTTGCTACGCAGCAGGGAGTCCGACGCCGCCCGGGTGGCCTCGACCGTGGTCCGGATCCCGCCGGCCGCGTAGGGGCGGCCGGACATCCGGGCCTCGAACTCCGCGGTGCGGTCCCCGGCGAACACCAGGTGCGCATGGCTGTCGACGAACCCCGGCAGCACCGTGCCACCGCCGGCATCGACCCGCTCGCCGGCCAGTCCCTGCGGGATGTCGCCACGGGACCCGGTCCACACGACGACGCCGTCCTGCACGGCCAAGGCTGCATCGGGCAGGAGTCCCAGCAGGCCCCGGCCGAGGCCCGGGTCGTTGGTGACCAGCGACCCGATGTTGTCGATCAGCAGGTCGCTCACGTGACCGCCGCGATGGACGTGGCGAGCGCGCCCGGGACGTCGTCGACCAGCAGGTGTCGGCCGGCCGCCACGATCCGCCGGCCGGCGACCACGACGTCGCGTACGTCCGCGGCCGTTGCCGCGAACACCACCGCCTCCAGCAGCGGCTGCGCACCGGCCATCCGTACGGTGTCCGTGTCCACGGTGACGAAGTCGGCCGCCGCGCCCCTCGCCAGCCGCCCAGCCGTGGGCCAGCCGAGCGATGCATGCCCACAACCGGTTGCGGCACCCAGCAGGTCGGCAGCCCGCCAGTGCCCGCGTCGCTCGGAACGCAGCCGCTCGTCGAGCTCGACCCCTCGGGCCTCCTCGAAAAGGTCGACCACGGCGTTGCTGTCGCTGCCCACCGTGACCGGTGAGCCGGCGGTCGCGAGGGAGCGCGCCGGGCCGATGCCGTCGGCGAGGTCGCGCTCGGTCGTAGGGCACATGCAGATCGAGGTCCGGCTGCCGCCCAGCAAGGCGATGTCGGCGTCGGTGAGGTGGGTCGCATGGACGGCGCTGGTCGCAGGGCCCAAGGCGCCGTGCTGGTGCAGCAGCTCCGTCGGCGTGCAGCCGTAGGCCGCGACGCAGGCCTCGTTCTCCGCGCGCTGCTCCGACAGGTGGAGGTGCAGCGGCCTGCCGACAGCGGCTGCGACGACGGTGGCCAGCTGGTCCGCCGGCACCGCCCGCACCGAGTGGATGGCCGCGCCGACCTGGGCCAGGCCCGCAGGGACGAAGGACGTGACCCGGGTCGCCCACGCGTCGGCGTCGCCGTCACTGAAGCGGACCTGCGGCCCTTCGACCGGCCGGCCGATCCCGCCCGCGAGGTAGCAGGCGTCGAGCAACGTGATCCGGATCCCCGCCTCCGTGGCGGCGGCGACCAGCGCCTCCGACATCGCATTGCTTGAGGCGTAAGGCTTTCCGTCGACGTCATGGTGCAGGTAGTGGAACTCGCCGACGCAGGTGACCCCGGCCAGTGCCATCTCGGCGTAGGTCGCCCTTGCCAGGGCGAAGTAGGAGTCCGGCGTGAGTCGTGCCGCGACGCCGTACATCTGCTCGCGCCAGGTCCAGAACGTGCCCTTGTCACGCTGGGTGCGGCCCCGCAGTGCCCGATGGAACGCGTGGGAGTGGGCGTTGGCCAGGCCGGGGATCGTCACCCCGGACAGCCTGATCGCCTCGCCGGGCTGTGGGGCAGCGGCAACGTCGGTGATGACCCCATCCTGGACGGAGATCAGCACCCCTGGGGTAACCACATCGCCGCCCAGCCAGGCATTCTCTGCCCAGTACGAGGTCGTCACCTGGACAGGTCCTCGAGGACCAGCGCCAGCGCGAGCACGCCGGCTACGCAGTCGTCGGCAGAAGCCTGCTCATGCGGGCTGTGGCTCACGCCGCTCGGGTTGCGGACGAACAGCATCGCTGTCGGCACCACGGCCGACAGGATGCCCGCGTCGTGGCCGGCCCCCGTGGGCAGCGCCGGCACTCCACCCAGGACGGCCGCCAGCCGATCCCGCAGAGCAGCTCCGAAGGCCACCTCGGGGGTCGAGGACTCGCAGACCACCTCGACCTCGACGCCGTGCGCGGACGCCGACTGGGCCGCAGCCGCGGTGATACCGGCGACCAGCTCCCGTACGGTGGCGTCGTCCGCTCCCCGGGCGTCGAGCCAGCCGTGCACGCCCGAGGCGATGGCGTTGGTGCCGTTGGGCTCGACCTGCACCTTGCCGAACGTTGCCACGGCGCCGAGCTCGAAAGCGATGTCGCGGGCGGCCAGAACCGTTGCGGCATAAGGCAACATCGGGTCGCGGCGGTCGACGAGCCGCGTGGTGCCGGCGTGGTTGCCCTCGCCGCGGAAGGTGCAGCGCCACCGGCCGTGCGGCCAGATCGCCGTCGCGACACCGACGGCTGCGTCGAGGTCGGCCAGCGCCCTGCCCTGCTCGACGTGCAGCTCGACGAACACGCCGATGCGCGCCAAGGCCTCGTCGTCGCAGCCGATCGATGCCGCGTCGACACCGGCGGCGGTCACCGCCTGCTCGAGCGTCGTGCCCGAGGCGTCCCTCAGGGAACGTGCCTGCTCGGGGGCCAGCACACCGGTCATCAGGCGACTCCCGACGCAGGCGACGCCGAACCGGGCCCCCTCCTCGTCGGCGAAGTTGACCACGGCGATCGGCTTGGCCGGCACGAGGCCACGGGCGCGGAGCTCGTCGATGGCGAGGAACCCGGAGACCACCCCGAGCGGGCCGTCGAAGGCACCCCCGTCGGGCACGCTGTCCAGGTGGCTGCCGGTGACGACGGCATCCGCTGCCGGCTCGCCCCACCACGCCCACTGGTTGCCGTTGCGGTCCTGCCCGTACGCGAGCCCCCGTACGGCGGCCTGGTCCCGGAACCACGACCGCAGGGCGGCATCGGCCGTGGTCCAGGCATAGCGCCGATAGCCGCCGGTCTGCGGGTGCCTGCCCAGCGGCAGCAGCGAGGACCAGAGCTCGTCGAACCGTACGGGCAGGGAGGTCACGGCTGGCCGAGCATCGGTACGGTGACCCCGCGCTCCGCCGCGACAGCGATCGCGTCGTCGTAGCCGGCGTCGACGTGCCGGATGACACCCATGCCCGGGTCATTGGTCAGGACCCGGCGGATCTTCTCGCCGGCCAGTGCCGTCCCGTCCGCCACCGTCACCTGCCCCGCGTGGATCGACCGGCCGATGCCGACACCACCGCCGTGGTGGATGGACACCCACGATGCACCAGAGGCGACGTTGACCATCGCATTGAGCAGCGGCCAGTCGGCGATCGCGTCAGACCCGTCGAGCATGGATTCGGTCTCGCGGTACGGGGACGCGACCGAGCCGCAGTCGAGGTGGTCGCGGCCGATGACGATCGGCGCTGACACGGCCCCGGAGGCGACCATCTCGTTGAACCGCTCCCCCGCCTTGTCCCGCTCGCCGTAGCCGAGCCAGCAGATCCGGGCCGGCAGGCCCTGGAAGGCCACCTTGTCCTGCGCCGCGCGCATCCACCGCTGCAGGTGGTCGTTGTCCGGGAACAGGTCCATCACGGCCTGGTCGGTGGCGTGGATGTCCTTGGGGTCGCCGGAGAGGGCCACCCAGCGGAAGGGGCCCTTGCCCTCGCAGAACAGCGGCCTGATGTACGCGGGCACGAAGCCGGGGAAGGCGAACGCCCGCTCGTAGCCGCCGTGGCGGGCCTCGTCGCGGATCGAGTTGCCGTAGTCGAACACCTCGGCACCGGCGTCCTGGAAACCGACCATCGCCTCGACGTGCCGGGCCATCGAGCCCCGGGCCCGCTCGGTGAACTCCTCCGGCTTGGCCTCGGCCAGGCCGGGCCAGTCCTCCATCGAGACGCCCTCCGGGAGGTAGGACAGCGGGTCGTGCGCGCTGGTCTGGTCGGTCACGATGTCGATCTCGACCCCCCGCGCCAGCAGCTCCGGGAACACCGAAGCACAGTTGCCGACCACACCGACCGACAGAGGCCGGCCTTCCGCCTTTGCCTGCAGCCCAAGGGCAACAGCCTCGTCGAGCGAGGCGGCCAGCTGGTCGAGGTAGCGGTGCTCGACCCGGCGGCGCAGGTGCGACTCGTCCACGTCGACGATCAGGCAGACGCCGCCGTTCAAGGTCACGGCGAGCGGTTGTGCCCCGCCCATGCCGCCACAGCCGCCGGTCAGGGTGAGGGTCCCGGCCAGGGTCCCGTTGAACCGCTTGGCGGCGACGGCGGCGAAGGTCTCGTAGGTGCCCTGCAGGATGCCCTGGGTGCCGATGTAGATCCAGGACCCCGCGGTCATCTGCCCGTACATCGTCAGGCCGAGGTTCTCCAGCCGACGGAACTCAGGCCAGTTGGCCCAGTCGGGCACCAGGTTGGAGTTGGCGATCAGCACCCGCGGCGCCCACTCGTGGGTCTGCATCACCCCGACCGGCCGCCCGGACTGCACCAGCAACGTCTCGTCGCGCTCGAGGGTGGTCAGCGTGCGGACGATCGCGTCGTAGGAGCGCCAGTCGCGCGCCGCCCGCCCCGTGCCGCCGTACACGACGAGGTCGTCCGGCCGCTCGGCGTTCTCCGGGTCGAGGTTGTTCATCAGCATCCGCATCGGCGCCTCGGTCTGCCACGACTTCGCGGTCAGCTCGGTGCCACGGGCAGCCCGTACGGGACGTGCACCCTGCATGTCGATCTCCTCGCTTGCTGAAGGGTCAGGGGCAGAAGGGTCCGACGGCGCTGAGCACGCCGCCGGCACGGACGAACTCGGTGGCGGCCTCGATCTCCGGCGAGAGCATCCGGTCCGGGCCGGGGCCGGGGGTGGTGACACGCAGGGCGGCGATCACGGCCCCAGTCGCGGGCGCCGGCTCGAGCGGTGCCCGCAGCTCGATGCCGCGGGCGGCGGTGAGCAGCTCGATCGCGAGCACCCGGGTCAGCCCGTCGACAGCCCGGCGCAGCTTGCGGGCAGCCGACCAGCCCATGGAGACGTGGTCCTCCTGCATCGCCGAGCTCGGGATCGAGTCGACGCTCGCCGGGGCCGCCAGCCGCTTGAGCTCGGAGACGATCGCGGCCTGGGTGTACTGCGCGATCATGTAGCCCGAGTCGACCCCAGGGTCGTCGGCGAGGAACGCGTGCAGGCCGCCGTTGCGGGAGACGTCGAGGAAGCGGTCGGTACGCCGCTCCGCCATCGACGCGACGTCAGCGGCCACGATGGCGAGGAAGTCCAGCACGTAGGCGACCGGCGCGCCGTGAAAGTTGCCGTTCGACTCCACCCGGCCGTCCAGGGTGATCACCGGGTTGTCGACGGCGGAGGCCAGCTCGCGCGAGGCGACCAGAGCGGCGTAGTCGACGGTGTCCCTGGCGGCGCCGGTCACCTGCGGTGCGCAGCGCAGCGAGTAGGCGTCCTGGACGCGGGTGCAGCCGGGGCCACGGTGGCTGGCCATGATCGGCGAGCCGGCGAGGACGGCGAGCATGGTCGCCGCCGACTCGGCCTGCCCAGGGTGCGGGCGCAGCGCCTGCAGGTCGGCGGCGAACACGGCATCGGTGCCCAGCAGGCCCTCGACGCTCATCGCGGCGGTCACGTCCGCGGCCGTCAGCAGCTCCCGCAGGTCGTTCAAGGCCAGCACGAGCATCCCGAGCATGCCGTCGGTGCCGTTGATCAGCGCCAGCCCTTCCTTCTCCTGCAGCACCACGGGCACGATGCCGGCGGCGGCCAGCGCCTCGGCTGCGGTCGCCAGCGAGCCGGCGGAGTCCCGTACGGGCCCCTCGCCCATGACGGCCAGGGCGCAGTGAGCCAACGGGGCGAGGTCACCCGAACAGCCGAGGCTGCCGTACTCGTGGACCACGGGCGTGATCCCGGCATTGAGCAGGTCGGCATAGGCCAGGGCCGTTTCCTGCCGGACCCCGGTGCGGCCGGTCGCGAGCGTCGAGAGCCGCAGCAGCATCAAGGCCCGTACGACCTCGCGCTCGACCTCGGGCCCGGTGCCTGCCGAGTGCGACCTGACCAGCGAGGCCTGCAGCTGCTGGCGGAGCTCGACCGGGATGTGCCGGTTGGCCAGCGCGCCAAAGCCGGTCGAGATGCCGTAGTGCGGCTCGACGTCACCGGCCAGCGCGTCGACCAGCGCCCGGCTGCGGCCGATCTCCGCCAGCGACTCGGCGGCGACCTCCACCTCGGCGCCGTGGCGGGCGACGGCCACTACCTCGTCCGGATGGAGCGGACCGATACCGACGACGACTGGCTGCATCAGCCCATTCCACGCTGTGGGCCGCTCCTGCGCCACCGCTGATCACCAGAGACCGTCTCGGATCTGAGACAATGACCTCATGGCCAATGCCGCGGCGGCGACGCACGCCCTCTCGGTGCTGCGGCTGCTGGCCCAGCACACCGAGCCGCAGCCGGCGGCGGCCATCGCCCGCGACCTCGCGCTCCCCCGGTCCAGCGTCTACCACCTGCTCGCGGTGCTCACTGCCGAAGGGTTCGTCGTGCACCTGCCGGAGGAGCGACGGTACGGGCTCGGGGTCGCGGCGTTCGAGCTGGGCTCGGCCTACACCCGGCAGGCACCCCTGCAGCGGGTCGGCCGGCCGCTGCTGGCCCGGCTGGTCGAGACCACGACGCACAACGCGCACCTCGCCGTGCTGCACGGACGCGACGTCCTCTACCTGGTCGAGGAACGGGCCCCGGGCCGTCCGCCGCTCGTGACCGACGTCGGCGTACGGCTGCCGGCGCAGCTCACCGCCAGCGGGCTGGCCATGCTTGCTGCCCTCCCTGCCCAGCAGGTGCGCGCACTGTTCCCGTCCAGGGACACGTTCGTGCAGCGGCACGGCATCGGGCCGGCCTCCGTGCCCGCGCTGCGCTCGCTCCTGCAGGAGGTCCGGCGGACGGGCTACGCCAGCGAGGACGGGTCGGTCACGCCGGAGTTCGCCTCGGTCGCCTCAGCCGTCCTCGACCACGGTGGTCACCCGGTCGCCGGTATCGCCGTCACGTTCCCCGCAGCCGGCGTCGAGCCGGACGCGCGCAGGACGCTCGCCGGCCACGTCACCCGTACTGCGGCAGAGCTGTCCCGACGGATCAGCGGCCGCGCCTAGCGGCGCTGAGCGGGCCCCTGCCCGGTCACCCGTTCGGCGCAGTGAAGTTCATGAGAACCGGTCGGCTGAATGGTCCTTCAGCGAATCGGGCCCCGTTCCGAAGGATCTTTGTGTGCTCCCGTCGGGGGCACCGTCTCGTTTGACCCGGAGGTCAGAGTGCGGTCGTCGAAGTCGGTCCGACGAGGGGGCTGTTTCCGCACCCCCTGGCGGGCTGCGGCAGCGACGGCCTTCATCACCTCCGGCATCGTCCTGCTCGCCCCCACCGCCGCTCTGGCAGCCAGCCCGGTCACGCCGTTCGTCAGCTGTTTCTGGGCCAACACCGACGGCAGCTACACCGTCTCGGTCGGCTACACGAACAGCGGCTCCACGACAGTCACGTACGCCGTGGGCGCGCTGAACTACGTGACGCCGGCTCCGCAGGACCGCGGCCAGCCGACGCTGTTCCTGCCCGGCACGCACAACAACGTGTGGGCGCCCACCCTCTCCGCCGCCGACTTCGCCGGCGGCGCCAACTGGTTCGTCAACGGGGTGGCGGTGAACGTGGCCACCTTCGTCCCGTGCACGTCGAAGCCGGTGGGGGTGTCCGGCAGCAGCGCCGGCTACCTCGGCGCGACGGGCGCGATCGTCGGCGCGGGCGCGCTCATGCTCGCCTCGCCGCGCCGCCGCCGGGCGCTGGCCAGGACCACCAAGTCCGCCGCCCTGGTTGCCTCATGAAGGTCCTCGCGGTCGGGGCGCACCCCGACGACATCGAGCTCGGCTGCGCCGGCGCCCTCATGCGCCACGTCGCCGTCGGTGACGAGGTCACCATGCTGGTCATGACCAGCGGTGACCGCGGGCCCCAGGGCGCGCGCTCCCGGGTCAGCGAGCAGAAGGAGGCGGCCCGGGTCATCGGCGCCCAGCTGCTGTGGGGCCACTTCGACGACGGTGCCATCCCGCACGGCCGCGAGTCGGTCGCCGTGGTCGACGCGGCCGTACGAGAGCTGCACGCCGACGTGATCTACGTCCACGCCCCGCAGGACAGCCACCAGGACCACGTCGCGACCTCCCTGGCGGCGGCCGCCGCCGGTCGCCGTACCGCACGGATCCTCTACTACCAGTCGCCGTCCACGACCGTGTTCAACCCGAACGTCTTCATCGACGTCGAGGACACCGTGGCGGGCAAGATCGACGCGCTCCGCGCCCACTGGTCGCAGGTCACCCAGTGCCAGTTCGTCGACCTCGAGGCCGTCGAGGCCGGCTGCCGCTACTGGGGCAGCCGGGCCCGGATCTCCTACGCGGAGCCGTTCGAGACGCCACGCTTCGTCTGGGAGATCGTCCCCTCCGCCGCCCACGTCCAGCCGGCGGCGGTGATCGAGCAGGCAGCGCCTGCCGATCCCGTACCACTGGCCAGGGTCACCGCACTCCACCGCTGATGACCGAGGCCCCCACACTCGAGATCACCACCGCTGAGGCGCCGGCAGGAGAGCCGGCCGCCACGGTGGGCTCCGGCATGCCTGCCCACCAGCAGCACGGGGCACCGTGGACCTTCCTCGCCCTGCTCGGCATCGGCGTCGCGGTCGTCGGTTCGGTCGGCCTGGGCAACGCGCTCGTCGTCTCGACGCTGGTCGTCAACGGCGTCTTCCTGGCCTTCTTCCTGCGCCATGTGGCTTTTGCCGCTGCCGCTGTCCGCTGGGCCGGCAAGGACATCTACGACCGGGTCGAGGTCGACCTGGACTACCAGCCGAACGTGTCGGTCCTGGTCGGCTGCCACAACGAGGCCCTGGTCGCGCGGTCCCTGGTGCACGGTCTGCTGGCCCTGCACTACCCCCGCGCGCGGCTCGAGATCATCCTGGTCGACGACGGCTCGACCGACGGGACCGGCGACCTGCTCGAGCAGCTCACCGCCGCCGAGCCGCACATCACCGTCCTGCGCCGGCCTCCGGGCGCGGGCGGCGGCAAGTCCGGCGCCCTGAACCTCGCGGCCGTCCACGCCCGCGGCGAGGTCATCGTGGTCTTCGACGCCGACCACATCCCGCGTCGGGACGTCGTGCACAAGCTGGTCCGGCACTTCCTCGACCCGCGGGTCGACGCCGTCCAGGGCCGGTGCGTCATCCGCAACTCGGTCGAAGCCCGACTGGCCCGCTCGATCGCGATCGACTACTTCTCCGGCTACATCGTCAACGAGTACGGGCGGCAGGCCCTGTTCGAGCTGCCCGCGTACGGTGGCGCGAACTGTGCCGTACGGGCCAGCACCCTGCGCCGCCTGGGCGGCTGGAACCCGGACAGCGTGACCGAGGACACCGACCTCACGGTACGGATCCTGCTCGCCGGCGGCGCGGTCCGCTACGACATCATGGCGGTCGACACCGAAGAGGGCGCGACCACCCTCCAGCGGTTCATCACCCAGCGCTACCGCTGGGCGCGGGGACACCAGCAGGTGTGGCGCGACTACCGCAAGGCCGTGCTGTTCTCCCGCCACCTCAGCTGGCCGGAGAAGCTCGAGACGATCATGTTCCTGCTCGTCTACCACGTCCCGGTGTTCTGCGCGCTGACCCTGGTGACCGCGTTCCTGCGGATCGCCGGCATCGGCCCGTCGATCACCGTGTTCGAGATGCTGCCACTGGCGGCGCTGCTGTTCGCCGGGCCGTTCTGTGAGCTGGCGGTCGGCCTGCTGGTGGGCCGCGCTCCGCGCCGGGCGGCGGTGTCGATGGGGCTGATGACGCCGCTGTTCTTCATCTTCATGCTGGTCTGCGCGCGCAGCTGGGTCGAGGGCGTCATGGGCCGGCCCTACACCTGGGCCAAGACCGCCCGGTCCTCCTGGTCGGCCATGTCACGGACAGCCAAGCTGGAGAAAGCCGAGCTCGGCACCCTCGAGGAACAGGCAGAAGCAGCCGAAGAGGCGTCATGACCTTCCGCCGAACGCAGGTGCTGCTCGCCCTGTCCGCGAGCATCCTCGTCGCGCTGGTGGGCTTCCGGATGCTCAACGGGCCGATGCGCACGCTCGAGGAGACCGCCGTGCTGCGGCTGTTCGGCCCGCTGCAGAGCCGGACCACGATCGTCGGCGACCACAACTTCCAGGTGCTCAGCCCCGGCCACTTCCCGTTCCGGGCCGTGCTGACGCCGTACTGCTCGTCGCTGGTCTCGATCCTGGCCCTCGCCGCGATCGCCGTCTTTGTCCTGCGCGGCCCACTGCTGCGCCGGCTGTCCGCGTTCACCGTCGCGGGGATGTTCGTCCTGACCTGCAACGTGCTCCGGATCGGCGGGTCGCTGTGGGCAGGGCTGCGGTACGGGCCACAAGGACTCGTGCTCTTCCACGACTGGCTGGGCACCATGTTCGGTCTGCTGTACACGCTGTTCGGGTTCCTGCTGATGCTCTACCTCATGCTGCCGAGCGCCACCGCAGACATCGCCCGAGCCGCCCGTACGAGCGACGTGCTCTGATCGCTCAAGGCTGACCACTCAAGGAAATGATGTTTCCTTCCGATTCTGTCGACATGACTGGTCAGTGGCTTCTCTCGGCAGGCAAGGGCGGCGCGAGCGTGTCGCTGTCCTGGTTGCTGCTGCTGGGGGCGCTGCTGGTCGTGGCCGCGGTGGTCTGGCGGGGCGTTCGGGCCGCCGGAGTGCGCCGCAAGCTGCGCACGGGGCTCCGCAACGCCGATGCCGCCGTCCGGATCAACGCCGTGCACCAGGCCGGCGAGCTGGGTCTCGCGACCACTGCGCCGCTCCTGTTGCGCCTCGTCGCGAGCGAGCCCGACCCGTCGGTGCTCGCCGCTGTGATCCGTACTGTCGCCGGTCGCCAGTGGGAACCGGCCTCCACCGCCCGGCTGGTCGAGCTGCGGCTGTGGGCCCGCGCCTTCGTCGAGGCCCACCCCGAGCTGCGCCGCGCCGAGAACGTCGGCGAGCCGCTGCTGCCGGGGGTCGGCGGCACCGCCACCGTCCCCTCCCTCGACCCGGTCCGCGCGATCAAGTACCAGCGGGGTAGTGACGCGCTGGCCCTGCCGGTCCCGCTCGCGCAACGCCGAATCGAGCTCGACGACCCCGACGCCATGGGCCCCGTGCGGGTGCTGGTCACGGGTGCCGGCGGTCCGGCGGGTGTGGCGGTGATCCAGGAGCTGCGCAAGCGCGGCCACTACGTGATCGCGGTCGACGCCAACCCCGATGCCGTAGGCCTGCGCCTCGCCGACGAGCACGCCGTCATCCCGTTCTCCACCGATCCGGTCTACGTCGCAGCCCTCGTACGGGCAGCCACCGTGGCCAACGCCCAGGCGCTGATCTGCACGGTCGCGGAGGAATATCCCGCGCTGATCGCCGGCACGCCGTTCCTCGAAGAGGCGCACGTACGGCTGCTGCTGCCCTCGCTCGAGGCCGCGCAGCTGTGCACCGACAAGTGGCAGTTCGCCCAGTGCCTGCGGGCAGCCGGGTTGTGCTCGCCCGCGACCGGTCTCGGCACCGGTGACGGTGTGCCGGGGCCGTGGGTGGTCAAGCCGCGCTTCGGCCGCGGCTCCCGTGACGTGTTCCTCTGCAGCAGCGAGCGTGAGCTCGAGGATGCGCTGAGCCGCTGCCCCGACCCGATCGTGCAGTCGCAGGTCAAGGGCCGCGAGTTCACCTGCGACGTGCTGATGGATGACTCCGGCGCGATGGCCGGCGGCGTCGCCCGCTGGCGGCTGGAGACCAAGGCCGGCATCTCGACCAAGGGTGAGACCTTCGACAACGCCGAGGTGCTCCACCTCTCCGGCCAGGTGCTCAAGGCCGTCGCTCTGATCGGGCCGGCCAACGTGCAGGGTTTCGTGTGCGAGGACGGCAGTGTCGTCATCCACGAGGTCAACCCACGGTTCTCCGGCGGGCTGCCCCTGAGCCTGGCCGCTGGCGCCGACCTGGTCGAGGAGTACCTGCGCGCCGTCATGGGAGCCTCCGTACGACCGGAGCGGCTGATCGGCCGGCCCGGAGTGAAGATGCTCCGCTACTTCTCGGAAGTCTTCGAGGGATGACCCCGCTCCGGCTGACGATCCCGATCGGCACCCGGCCCGAGGTCATCAAGCTCGCGCCCGTCGTCCACGCCCTGCGTGCCGCTGGGCACTCTGTACGCTGCATCGCCACCGGACAGCACTACGACGCCCGGATGTACGGCGACGTGTTCACCGGCCTCGGCCTGGCACCCGACGATGTCTGGACACTGAACGGCTCCGAGGGCGAACGGCTCGGGCAGCTGCTCACCTGCGCCTTTGCCGAGCTGTCAGCGCATCCGGCCGACGCGGTGATGGTGCTGGGCGACACGTACACCGCCCCGCTCGTGTCGGTCGCCGCCCGCCGTTTCGGGACCGGTGTGATCCACCTCGAGGCCGGGCTCCGCTCGCAGAACGGGCTGTCCGTCGAGGAGGTGAACCGCAAGATGATGGTCGGCCTGGCGACGGTGCACCTCGCGCCGACGACGATGGCGGCTGCTTTCCTTACTGGTGAAGGAGTTTCGCCCTCGATCGTCCGCGTGGTCGGCAACCCCGTCGTGGACGCCGTCGTCGCGATGGGCATCCCCGTACGCCCGCTGTCCGACCGTCGGGGTGTGCTGCTCACCGCCCACCGGGCCACCAACGTCGACACCCCCGCGCGGCTCGCCGAGCTCGTCACCCTGGTCAAGGACCTGGCCCAGCTGCACGGTCCGGTGCTGTTCCCGATGCACCCGCGCACCCGTGACCGGCTCACCACTGCCGGTTGGCTGGACGACCTCGCGGCGACCGACGGCCTGGACATCGTCGAGCCGCTTCCCTACCCATCGCTGCTGACCGCACTGTCGACCGCCGCGATCGCGGTGACCGACAGCGGCGGGCTGCAGGAGGAAGCCGCCTACTTCGGCGTCCCTGCCGTCGTCATGCGGCACAGCACCCCCCGGTGGGAAGGTGTCGCCGCCGGAACCGCGGTGCTGACCGGGATGTCGGCGGAGCGGGTGCTCGCGGCCGTGGCCCAGCTCACGACGTCCTCCGAGCTGGCCCGCGTCGCAGCGGTGCCCTGCCCGTACGGCGACGGGACGACCGGCGCGCAGGTCGTGGCCGCGCTCGACGACCCGGCGTTGCGCTTGTCGCTCGCGCCTTCTGAGCCCTCCTACGACCCTGCCCAGCGGCTGCCGCTCGCGCTCTCCCATGGTTGAGCTGCGCTCGGTCACGATCGACCTGGACGACACGCTGTTCCCGCAGTCCACCTGGCTGGCCGGCGCGTGGGCCGCTGTCGCCGCCGTGGCCGAGGCGTTCGGCTTCGACCGGGTGTCGTTCGCCGACTCCCTGGTGTCCTTCGCGGCTGAGGGCTCCGACAAGGGCGGCATCATCGACCGGGCGCTGCTCGTCGCGGGCGTGGACGACCCGGCACCCCTGCTGCCTGCGCTCGTGACGGCCTTCAGCTGTTGGGCTCCCTCAGCCTTGCCCCTCTACCCATCAGCCTCAGCTGCGTTGGTACGCCTGCGATCCGCGGGCCTGCGCATCGCCGTCATCACCGACGGCAACCCGCAGATCCAGCGGTCCAAAGTCGCGGCTCTTGGCCTCGACGCACTCGTCGACCACGTGGTGATCTCGGACGAGATCGGCGGACGGGCGACCCGGAAGCCCTCCCCCGCACCCTTTCTGCGCGCGCTCGAGCTCTGCGGCACCTCCGCTGAGGAGGCGGTGCACATCGGCGACCGGCCGGCCAAGGACGTCGCCGGCGCTGCCGCTGCCGGCATGCGCTGCATCCGGGTGCGGACGGGTGAGTACGCCGAGACCCTCGACGGCACGGGCACCCGCGCACCCTGGGGTACGGCCGCCACCTTCGCCGAGGCCGTCGACCAGCTCCTCCCCTGACGCCCCCCGCCGCCGGACACCACTGACCTCGAGACCGGGGTACGGTCAGCAGATGGCCACCGCCGTTGCGTTTCCAGCCGCACGGGGCACCGCTGGCAAGCGGCGTACGTGGCTGGGGGCCACGGTCGTCTGCACACTCGGGGCATTCGCCGTCACCATCGCCTTCGCGCCAGCCGGGTCGACGTCGCCGGCCCGCGGCCTGCAGTGGCTGGTCTTCGTTGCCTCGTCGGTCCATGTCGCGTCGACGGCCTGGTTCTTCACGCTGCCAGAAGTGCGCGCGCATGCCACGCGCCACCGACGCCGATACCTCGCAGTACCAGCGCTGCTGGTCACAGCCGCGGCGGTGGTCGCCGTGGTCGTGCCGCCAGCGAGGTTCGGCTGGGTGTTGCTGGTGTTCTTCGCCTGGCAGTTCCTGCACTTCCAGAAGCAGAACCTCGGCATGGCCGCACTGGCGGGCATCTCGGTCGGTGCCGGGTCGCTCTCCCGGCCCGAGCGCCGGGCGCTGATGCTCGCCGGGATTGCCGGCGTGGCAGGTCTTCTGCTGCACCCCGAGCTGCTGCAGCTCACGGTGGACGTAAGGCTGCGGTGGGCTTTCCCAGCGGCTGCAGGGGTTTTCGTGCTGGCCGTCGCGTGGGGTCTGGCCGCCATGTCGCGCAGGCCGGTCGAACGTCGACCCTGGAGCTTCGCGCTGGTCTACGGTTCCTCGCTGCTGTTCTTCCTGCCGGTGTTCGTCTTCGGCAACCCGTACGCAGCCGTGGCGGGGCTGGTCGTCGCTCACGGCGGGCAGTACCTCGTACTCGTCGGCCTCATCGCCGGAGCCGAGCGGACAGACCGGCCCCGCGCGCTGAACCTCGCCGTGCTGCTCAACGTCGCCCTCGTCGGCGGCCTGGCCCTGAACGCAGCGTCGCACCTGCATGGGGCAGAGCTCGTCGGCAGGGCGGTGTACGGGGCCTACCTCGGCGCCGTCATGGCGCACTTCGTCGTCGATGCCGGACTGTGGCGGCTGCGCGACGAGTTCCCCCGCGAGTTCCTGCGCACAACAGTTCCCTACCTGCTGGGCACGCACCTGCCGGGCGCGCAGCCGGGGTCAGCCGCCGCCGCACCCGCCGGCAGCACCGGCTACCGGCCCGATCGCGATGGCTAACCCGACCACCGCTGCGGCCAGGGCCACGAGCCCGACAACCCAGCGGAGCTGCAACCGCAACCGGCGAGCGTCCTCCGACGGTGCAGCGAGTGCGATCGTTTCGTCCATACGACGGAGACGCCGCAGAGCACCGGAAGGTTGCAGCGGGCTCAGGAAGCTGCTCGCTGGCGCCACCGCAGTCCTTGTCGCCACCGGGCTGCTGGCAGGGTTTTCCGTCGCGCCGGCGTCGGCAGCCCCGGCAGTGCGCGGCTACGTCGCGCTCGGTGACTCGTACTCCTCGGGTGAGGGCGCGTGCCGGCCGGTGACGGTCACCGGCTGCGTCTACCAACGGGGCACGAACACCGTCGCCGACCAGTGCCACCGCTCGCACAATGCCTACCCTGTACGGACTGCGGCGCGGCTGCCCCACGGTTGGCGGCTCAGCTTTGCCGCCTGCTCCGGCGCCACGACGGCCGGCGTCCTGACCACCGGCCAGAACGGCGAGCCGGCCCAGCTCACGGCCCTGTCCGCCACCACGACCAGGCTGGTCACGCTGACTCTCGGCGGCAATGACGCCGGCTTCACCGAAGCCCTCGCGCCCTGCGTCGCTGCCCACCTGTTCGGCTCGTCCTGCCACGGCAAGCTGACCTGGCCGATCTCCCAGGCGAGCCTGCGCGCCAGGCTGACCGCCGTGTACGAGGCCGTGCACGCAGCCGCACCGCACGCCAAGCTGCTGGTCCTCGGCTACCCGCGGCTGTTCTCGCCGAAGCCTTCCCCCACAGCACCCTGCGACCTGGCCGCTGTGGACGCGAAGGCGTTCAACCGGGCCGAGGACGCCGTGAACGCGGGCATCGCGGTGGCGGTCAAGCGGGCGGACGCCCGCGTCGGCGCGAAGTTCGCGACCTTCGTCGACAACAGCCAGGCCTTCAGGGGTCACGAGCTGTGCGCCGGACAGGCCGCGAGGTCCTACGTCAACGGCCTGGTGTTCACGTCGGGCGGCGTAAGAGCCGAGAGCTTCCACCCCAACCGGTCCGGCCAGAGCGTGCTCGCGGCCCGGTTGCAGAGGGCCTTGAAGTAAAGGAGAGCAGCGGCAACGTGACGTGCACCAGCGGGCCGATCGCCAGGGCGTAGAGGACTGTTCCTGCGCCCACCGTCCCCCCGAGCAGCCAGCCCACGGCGAGGACGGTCAGCTCGATGGCGGTCCTTACCATCCGTACGGAGTGCCCGCGCGCCGCGAACCCGGTCATCAGCCCGTCGCGCGGTCCGGGGCCCAGACCGGCCCCGATGTAGAGCCCGGTCGCCAACGCGTTCAGCACCACGGCCGAGACCATCACCAGGCTCTGCAGCTGCCAGCCGTGCGGGCTCGGCAGCAGCGCCAGGCAGATGTTCACCACGATGCCGATGACGACCACGTTGGTGACGGTGCCGACACCGGGCTTCTGCCGCAACGGGATCCAGGCCAGCAGCACGACCACTCCGACGATGTCGGTCCACGTGCCGACCTGACCGCCGACCGCCCGGCTCAGCCCTTGGTGCAGCACGTCCCACGGGTCGAGGCCGAGGCCGGCGACGACGAGCATCGCGTCGCTGAGCCCGTACAGGGTCAGCCCGACCATGAGCAGCACCGATCGGGCGAGCCGCCGGTCGGCGGGCAGTGGCTGGAGGAATTTGGTGTACGCCATGTGTCCACCGTGACATGCTCGTTGCGATGTTGGCCTGATTTGGACCAGACCAAGTGCGGCGAGGTGGACTGCTGTGGACGACGGCAAGGCATTCCGGCTGGCGACGTTGCTCCGGCCACTGCTCGGTGAAGGAGATGCCAACCAGGCCGTCGCCACGGGCATCCGGTCGCTCATCCTGGACGGCCGGCTCGTCGTCGGCGCACGGGTCGCCTCCGAACGCGACCTGTCGCTGTCCCTCGGCGTCAGCAGGTCGACGGTGAGCACTGCCTACCGGCGGCTCCGGGACGAGGGCTACCTCGTCAGCGACCACGGCGGCGGCACCCGTACGGCCAGCCCGGTGGTCCCCTCGACCCGGCCCGACGATGCCGCCGGGCCCGCGGAGGAGCTGCTCGACCTCACGATCGCGGCGATGCAGGCCCCGTCATCGATGCCGGAGATCGTGCTCGCTGCCGCCGCCGAGCTGCCGGCGCTGATGGCCGGGCACGGCCTGCACCCGCTCGGCCTGCCCCGGCTGCGCGACGCCATCGCCGCCCACCTCACCGACGGCGGTCTGCGGACCCACCGCGACCAGATCCTGGTGACCCAGGGCGCGCTGCACGGCTGGGACCTGCTGCTGCGCACCCTGACCAGCCCCGGTGACCGGGTCCTGATCGAGTCGCCGAGCTATCCCGCCGTCGTCGACGCAGCTTCTGCCCACCGGGTACGGATCGCGCCGATCGGTGTCTCGGCGGCCGGCTGGGACCTCTCCGCCGTCCGGCCCGGGCGGGGGGCCGCCGCCGCGGTGCTCGCGCACCTCACCCCCGACCACCAGAACCCGACCGGGTTCCACGCGCCGGCGGCGGCGCGGCGGGAGCTGCTGGCCGCGCTGCCGCCGACGACCCTCGTCATCGCCGACGAGACGTTCCGAGACCTGACCATCGACGAGGTCGCCCGGCCACCGCGACCGCTCGGGCACTACGGCGCCTCCGACCGCGTCATCACCGTCGGCTCGCTGAGCAAGAGTGTCTGGGCCGGATTGCGGATCGGCTGGCTCCGCGCGTCCCCCGACCTCGTCCGGCGGATCGCCACCGGGAGGACCAGCCAGGACCTCGCCACCCCGGTGCTCGAACAGCTGGTCGCCGAGCAGGTGCTCGCCCGGATGGACGGCCTGCTGGCGGAACGCGGTGTCCTGCTCCGACAGCGCCGGGCGCGACTGCTGGCGGCGCTCGCGGAGCACGCGCCGCAGTGGCAGCCGAGCCGCCCGGCCGGCGGCCTGGTCACCTGGGTCGACCTCGGGCCCGGCGCCAGCAGCACCCGGCTCGCCCAGGCCGCGAGGCAGCACGGCGTACGGGTGACGCCCGGGACCCGGTTCACCTTCCGCGGCACCCACGACAGGTTCCTCCGGCTGCCTTACACGTTGCCCGAGGACCAGCTGGTCTCCGCGGTCGAGCGTCTCGCCACCGCGGCGTCGAGCGCGACCGGCCGGGGTGGCAGCATGCGCTCCACGGCACCGCTCGTATGGACGGCATGAGCTGAGCCACGAGCATGAGGGCAGGGAGCGGACCATGAATACCGGCGGGACGACCACGATTGTCCTGATGGGGGTGTCCGGCTCCGGCAAGAGCACGGTGGCGGCCGAGCTGGTCACCCGGACCGGGTGGCCGTTCGCCGAGGGCGACAGCTTTCACCCGGCGGGCAACGTCGAGAAGATGCGCGCCGGCCAGCCGCTGACCGACGAGGACCGCTGGCCGTGGCTGCAGGCCATCGCCGACTGGATCGGCGAGCACGAGCGGGCCGGGCAGAACGCGATTGTCACCTGCTCGGCGCTGCGCCGGGTCTACCGCGACCTGCTCCGGGACGGCCATCCTTCGGTGTGGTTCGCCCACATCAGTCCCCCGGAGTCGGTCCTCGACGACCGGATGGCCCGTCGGACCGGCCACTACATGCCGGCCTCGCTGCTGGCGAGCCAGCTGGCGACGCTCGAGCCGCTGCAGCCGGACGAGCCGGGCACCACCGTCGGCGCGCAGACCACGCCGGCCGAGGTCGCCGACCGCATCCTGGCAGCCGTGAAATCCAGGCAGCGCGGGCACGAATGACGCTTGGCGCCCAAGCATTGGGCCAAGTCTTATCGTCCAGGGTCTGGACGGCACCTCGCAAAGCGGACTAATGTGCCGCCTCCGTAAGCGCTTACGGGTCGTCGGTGTTTCACGTCTGTTACAGGAGCCTCCGTGTCGCGAGCCGCACTCCGCCCCGTTCCGTTCCGCAGCGACCGCCGACCCGTACGAGCCTGGCTCGCGGTTGTCGCGGCGCTCAGCCTGCTGACCGCGCTGCTGACCGCCCTGCCGGCGCACCCGGCCCGCGCCGCCGAGCCGGACATCGCGGTCGGCGCGGTCGCCACCGCGTCCTCCGAGGAGACCGCGAGCACCACGGCGGGCAACGCCGTCGACGGGGACCTGACCACCCGCTGGGGCTCCGCGTGGAGTGACCCGCAGTGGCTGCAGGTCGACCTGGGCGCCCAGGCCGACATCAGCGGCATCGTCCTGCACTGGGAGGCCGCGTTCGGGGTCGCCTACACGGTGGACGTCTCGCCCGACGCCGCGGCCTGGACCACGGTCGCGACCGTGACGGCAGGCGACGGCGGGCAGGACGATCTGAGCGTGCCGGCCGGCACGACCGGCCGCTACGTGCGGCTCACCGGCACACAGCGGACCACCATCGGTGGCGCCCAGTACGGCTACTCGCTCTTCGAGATCGAGGTGCTAGGCCACTTCACCCAGCAGGCTGTGGGTCTGTCCGAGGCGGCCGCCAGCCTGGAGCAGGGCACGGCGGTCGACATCCCGGTCAAGCTGAACATGCCCGCTGCCAGCGACATCACCGTCCACTACGCGACGGCCGACGGCACGGCGGTCGCCGGCACCGACTACACCGCCGCGAGTGGCGTGCTGACCTTCCCTGCCGGGACGACGACCCAGCAGATCCACCTGGTCGCAACTGCCAACCCCCTGCACGCGCAGGCCAAGACCTTCAGCGTCTCGCTCGACACAGCCACCCCCGCAGGCACGGTCGTCGGCCCCCGTACGACGACCACCGTCACCATCACCAACCACAACCCGCTGCCGACCGACGGCGCCACCTCGACGATCGACGACTTCGAGGGCACGCTGCCGATCAGCACGGGCAACCCGGGCATCTTCCCGTTCTCCGGTGACGCGGCCTCCACCCCGACGCTCTCCCAGGTCGCCGCCGCCGATCGGCCGGGCGCTCCCGCGGGCAACCACGCGTTCTCCGTCGCCTACACCGTCACCAGCTACGGCGGCTTCTCCCACGACCTGCCGGCCACCCAGGACTGGACCTCGTACGACGGGTTCTCCTTCTGGGTCAAGGGCACCGGCAGCGGGCAGAAGGTCGAGTACGAGATCAAGGCCGGCGGCCCGGACGGTGAGAACGGCCAGCTGTGGCAGAGCTTCTTCACCGACGACGTCAACGGCTGGCAGAAGATCCAGATCGCGTTCGCCAACCTCAAGAAGCGGACCGACTACCAGCCGGGCGGCGCCCCCAACAACGTCGCGCCGGACCTGACGAAGATCTGGGGCTATGCGGTCAACCTGCCGGGCGGCGGGGCGACTAACACGCTGCTCTTCGACGACGTGCAGGTCTACCAGAACCTCCAGGTCTTCGACGACTTCGAGGGCGCCAACCCGATCACGGACGTCGGCGGGGCGCTGGCCCACTCCGGTGTCTACGGCTGGGGCGGCAACGCCGACAGCACGCCGACCCTGTCGATCGCCCAGCTCGACCGCCCCGGCGTGACGAACAACCACGTGCTGCGCGGCAACTGGGTCAACGACTCCAGCTATGGCGGCATCTCGTACGACATCGCGACCGCCTCCCCCCAGGACTGGAGCACCTTCGCCGGCATCCAGTTCTGGTTCTACGGCCACAACCCCAGCAACGACGCAGTTCCCGGCTCCGGCCCGTCGTACGAGTTCGAGGTCAAGGACGGAGGCGTCGACGGCGAGCACGCCGAGCTGTGGCAGACGTTCTTCACCGACGACTGGCAGGGGTGGCACCTGGTGCAGGTCCCGTTCAGCTCGCTCAAGCTGCGGACCGACTACCAGCCGACCGGCGGCCCGATCAACAGCACGCTCGACCTCAACAAGATGTACGGCTTCGCGCTGACGGAGCCGGCGGGCTCGACCAATGGTGAGTTCGACGTCGACCAGTTCACCTTGTACGGCGTGAACACCGGCGCGACCACGGCCCACATCAGCACGGCAGCCGGCGTCTACCCGGTCAACGCCGGCGGCACGGCGACGGTCGGCGTCAAGCTCACCACCAACAGCGACAAGCCGCTGGACCACGACGTGACGGTTGCCTACTCCCTCGGCACCGGCACGGCCGTCGCCGGCACCGACTACACCGATGCCAGCGGCACCGTCTCGTTCGCCACCGGTGCCGCGTCCGGCAGTGTCCAGACGTTCACGGTGCAGACGCTGCCGAACGCCGCGGCGTCCGCCGCCAAGCAGATCCCGATCCAGCTCACTGCGACCGGCGCCGACGTCACCGTCGACAAACCGGTGGTCGTCATCAACGCCCACGGGCTGCCCTACCTCGACGCGAGCCTGTCCACCAGCGCTCGGGTCGCGGACCTGCTCTCGCGGATGACGCTGGACGAGAAGATCGGCCAGATGACGCAGGCGGAGCGCGGCAACCTGACCCACCAGTCGGACATCACGACCAGCGCCCTGGGGTCAGTGCTCTCGGGCGGTGGCTCGACCCCGACCCCGAACACGCCGCAGGCCTGGGCGGACATGATCGACACGTTCCAGGCGCGCGCCCAGGCCACGCCGCTGCAGATCCCGCTGATCTACGGCGAGGACTCCGTGCACGGCGACAACAACCTGATCGGCGCGACGGTCTTCCCGCACAACATCGGCCTCGGCGCTACCCGGGACCCGGTGACGGTAAAGAAGGACGGGCAGATCACCGCGACGGAAACCCGGGCCACCGGCGTCACCTGGGCGTTCTCGCCCTGCGTCTGCGTGACGCGGGACGAACGCTGGGGACGGTCGTACGAGTCCTTCGGCGAGGACCCGGCGCTGGTCGACCAGCTGGAGACCGTCATCGACGGCCTCCAGGGCGACGGCGCCCTGTCCAAGAACACCAGCGTCCTGGCCACCGCCAAGCACTTCGTAGGCGACGGCGGCACCACCTACGGGTCGTCGACCACCGGCTCGTACACGATCGACCAGGGCGTCACCACCGCCACACCCGCGCAGCTGCAGGCGCTCTACCTCGACCCGTTCCAGCAGGCCGTGCAGAAGCACGCCGTCGGTTCGGTCATGCCCTCGTACTCCAGTCTGCAGATCGTCGGCAAGGATGCCGCGCCGATCAAGATGCACGCCCGGGGTGACCTGATCACCGGGGTCCTCAAGCAGCAGTTCGGCTTCAAGGGCTTCGTGATCAGCGACTGGCAGGGCATCAACCAGATCGGGCCCGACTACAAGACCGACATCAAGACCGCCGTCAACGCGGGCATCGACATGGTGATGGTTCCCGACCAGTACGCGAACTTCGAGCACGACCTCGCCGACCTCGTCGCGAACGGCGGCGTGACCCCGGCTCGGATCGACGACGCAGTCAGCCGGATCCTCACCCAGAAGTTCAAGCTCGGCCTCTTCGAGCACCCGTACACCGACCGGAGCAATGCGTCGACGATCGGCGACGCCGCGCACCGTGCAGTGGCGCGCCAGGCTGCGGCCGAGTCGCAGGTGTTGCTGAAGAACGCCGGCGTGCTGCCGCTCTCGCCAACGGCCAACGTTTACGTCGCGGGGAGCAACGCCGACGACCTCGGCAACCAGACCGGCGGGTGGACCGTCACCTGGCAGGGCGCGTCGGGCACCGGGGACGTCGGCACGACCATCTTCCAGGGCATGCAGGCCGTCGCGCCGAACGCGCACTTCACGTTCTCTCGCGAT
>JAWWOO010000033.1:0-2563 GCA_033851545.1 Frankiales bacterium
TCGACCGGGGCCTGGTCGAGCCCGGCCGCTTTGGCCGGGTCGTCGAGGTTGATGAACGTCGGGATGGTCGCGTCGGCCGCCTGACTTCCCTGTTCAGCCTGGGCGATACGCCCGAAGCTCGCGACCCGTCCCGTAACCGGCGTGTTGCCCGGCAGCGTGATCTGGACCCGGTCGCCCTTCTTGACCTCGCCCTGTTGGGACGCATCGAGGTCCACCCGCACGTGCAGCTTGTCCGAGGTGGCGGTCAGCACCGGAGCACCTGGGCGGGCGGGTGCACCGAGCTGACCGGTGACCTTGGCGATCCGGACCGCCTCGGGCAGGAAGACCGCGTCATCGGTCGCGAGCTCGCCGGTCACGCCAACGCCCTTCTTGCGCTGGAGCACCCTGAGCGCCTGCTCGGTCTTCGACGTGAACGCGTTGTCGCCCGGGTCGATGCGGACGTGGGCGTCGGTGTCGTAGCCGAGCCTGTGCAGGTTGCGGTTGAGCTGGCGGATGTCCGGGCCCCTCCCGCCCACGCGCAGAGCTCGGTAGGTCGGGACCGTGCCGCACAGCAGCAGGACCGGCCGGTTGTCCACCCGGTAGAGCACGCCGCCGCAACCCACCTTGTCCCCAGCCTCGGGCAGCTGGGTGTAGACACCGCCGGCCTGGTTGACCACCGCGTACGGCGAGCCGTCCGACCGCGCCCGATAGGTCAGTGTCCCGGCCCCGGAGACCAGTGCCGACAGCTTTCCCTGCTCCACCTCCTCGGTGTTTGCCGCCGGCGCCCGGGCGGCCGCGGTCTGGTGCTTTCCACTCGACAACATGACCACGCCGCAGACGCCCGCGACCACGACGGCCGCTGCGGCCAGCGCCCACCTTCTCCGCGTCACCCCTGGCCCCCGGCTGACAGCCTCAGGATGCTGCCGCACTTATGCGTCGCGGCATTGAGAATCGTCATGCCACCGGGCTTGTTCGAGGACGGGATCTTGTACGTGTCGATCAGGGGCTCGCCGTTGACCGGGTCCGGAAAGTCCTTCACGCCGTGCTCGCGAACGCACTGCGCGAACCTGAGGCTCGCCGACTGCTCCTTGGGAGTCAGCTTTGAGCTCAACGCGCCTGGCGGCTTCAGGGCCTTACAGGCGTCGGTCGCCTTCAGCCAGACGTCTCTGCTCACGTCGACCCCGAAGTTGGACTGACCCTTCGAGTCGGGGTCTGGGAAGTGGGGGACGCCGTTCGCCCGCATGCACTCGGCGAACTTCACCGCCTTCTCCTGAGCGGTGAGCTTCGTGTTCGCGCCACTGCTGGCGGTCGTGCCGGTGCTGGTGGTGCTACCGGCGGTGCCGGTGCTGCTGGCGGTGCCGGTCTTGGAAGATGCGCTCGAACCGCAGCCCGCAGTGATCAGGCCAATCAGGCCGGCCAGGCCAAGAGCGACCAACGGCCGCAGTTTTCTGCTCATGTTTCTCTCCTGTGTGTGGTGATTGCCTTGACACCAGCTCCTTATTCCGAGCGTGCTGGTCATTGGCGCATCCTTGGATCCTGAGTAGGGTCGGCGTACATGGCAGGGCAGCCGTGACCGCCGGCTTCTGGGCGCAGCTCGTAGTGCCAGGGTTCGTTGCCGTAGATCCGGCAGAGGCCGTACTGGGCCCCATGCTCCGACAGCCAGGCTGCGGCGTTGGAGGGCCCGATGTCGATCGCCTGCCCCTTCACGTGAGCAGACGTGTTCGGAGTGGCCACCCAGCGCTCAGCTTCCTCTAGTGAGCCGTACTTTGAGACTGCCTCGTTGAGCAGGTGTTGCTGGTACGCCGGGGAACGCCAGCCACTGTCGACGAAGAACCCGACTCCGTCGGCCGCAGCAGCAGTTGCAGCCTGGCGCACGGCGCTGACGAAATCTGGATCAAGGTTCGCCACCCCCGGCACCGCGCTGTCGAAGACCGTTGTGTTGTCGGGGATGGCACCGTCAGCCTCGCCCAGCGCACCACCCGCCGTGCCGGCGAAGACGCGTTCAGCCTCGCGAGGCGCAGCGCGGTGAGAGCTGCTGGAGACGGCCGCGCCATCCGCATCGCGACGCGCGTCACGGTGCCCGTTGGGCAGAGCGCCGACCGGTGTGGTGCCCGTCGAGGACGAGGAGCCCAGCAACTGATTGCCGAGGGCGACGAGCGCCGCGATGACGACTACGAGACAGGCGACCAGGAACGCGGGCGTCCCCTCGGCCATCGTGTGTGCTGGTTCGCTGTAGGAGGTCATGCCTCCAGTGAAGGCCGCGAGGTGTTGCCAGCACGTATCTCGTTTTAGATATGCCGACGATATGCGCACGCGGAGGGCAGCGGCGCAGGCGGATGATCGTCAAGCGCGGCCTCCGTCGGCCGAAGCCGCCCCCGTCTTGCTACCGGTGCAAGCGATGGCCGCTGACGCCGGCGGCGCGTGCGGGGCAGCGAGCCGCGATGTGCGCCAGGCCCGCCGGACAGCCGGTGTATCGCGGGCGAACCCGCGACAAGAGACGCCGGCGACATGAGAACGACTGGCCTCACCAGGGCGCGGCGTTGCCTGATCTGCGGGCCGACGAGGGTCCGCCGACGCCCGCGCC
>JAWWOO010000042.1:0-116264 GCA_033851545.1 Frankiales bacterium
AACCACAGTAAACCCCGCCTCGGACAGAATCGTCAACGGCGGGTTCCGGGCCCGGTGGATAACGGCGGGCGGGCGATCGGCTACCGTTCAGGACATGCGCCGAACGTCTCTTACCCGCGCCCTCGCCGGGCTTGCCGCCGGCGTGTCCCTGGTCACGACGCTGAGCGCGTGCGCGGCGAAGCCGCAGGACTCCAACACGTCGAACGGCATCACGCCAGGGCCGCCGCCGCCGAGCGGCGTCAGCCTGAACTACACGCTCACGCCCCAGCCGACGAAGCCCTGACCGAGACGGGCGCAGCCTGCGCCTTCTGCGCGATCATCCGCGGCGATGTGCTTGCGGAGATGGTGTACGCCGACGAGCTGTGCTTGGCGTTCCTTGACCACCGGCCACTCTTTCACGGCCACGTGCTGCTGGTCCCCCGCGAGCACGTGGTCACCCTTGCCGAGCTGCCCGCGCCCGCCGTGGGCCCGTACATGATCGTGGCCCAACAGCTCGAGCAGGCCGTCGAGTCGGCCATGGCCAGCGACGGCAGCCTGGTCCTGATCAACAACGTGGTCAGCCAGTCCGTGCCGCACCTGCACGTGCACGTGATCCCGCGGAAGTTCAAGGACGGGCTGAGGTTCTGGCTCGGACCACGGGTGAAGTACGACGACACGGCCAGCCTCAGCGAGACCGGGCGCCGGATCAGAGAAGCACTGGCCGCGCTGGCCTGAACGGGTGATGCCTGTGGACAGCCAGGAGACTAGTTGCCTGAGAGTCGTCTAAGATGCCGCCCATGCGTATCACCTCGCGCGGCCTCGCGGCTGCGACGGTGGGGCTGGTGAGCGCTGTTGTGCTGGCCGGATGCAGCAGCAACAGCACGAAGCCCACTGTCCTGCCGTCGCTGCAGACGACCAGCACCGCCCCCACGAGTGCGGCGGCAACCACGCCTGGTCCGGTTACGTCGGCCGCCGTAACTGCACCCCCACCTTCCGAAACTGCTACCGCCTCCCCTGCCCCTGTCTCGACGTCCAAGGCCATCTCGGCTACCACACCTCCAGGCGACCCAGCCTTGGTGGCTGAGGGAACCGCCTTTGTGCGGGACTATTACGAGACAGCCGCCAAAGCTCTTCACGACAAAGCATCCTTGGTGCGATGGAGATCTCTATTCACGCCAAGCTGTTCTGTGTGCACAGGGGACTACACCGCGGTTAGTAATGCATTGGCTGCAGGCGACCGATACCAAGGTGGCGAGTACCGGTTGAAGTCAACGAAAGTACGCATAGTTTCTACGGACGGCGCCCTTGTCGATGTGACCTTCTATGTCACCGCAGCGAAGGTCTTCGACTCCCAGGGGCACCTTATCGTGCAGCAAGCCCAAACGAAACTGAGTCACGGAACCGTAGGAGCGTCGCGGACGGCAGGTCACTGGCTAATCACCCAGATACACGACGACTCAGCATGAAGCGCCTTCTGCTTCTTACCTTGGCATTGTCCCTTTCGACACAATGCTTGCCCCAGGGCCTCGCACCGGCTCGCGCCGATCCGCCATGCGTCCTAGAGGGCGCTCACTGTCCCGGCCCGGTGACTGGAATCGGATCGCAATTCGAATACCAGTACCTCGAATCCACTAGCACTTTTTACAAGGTGCCCACCACAGGCACGAAAGGCATTCCGGGGGCTACGACGACCGTCCCGCAGGACTACTTCTACCAACCAAACTGCCCAAGCAATGCGCCTGTGGGCGCAAACGGTGTCGTGGACGACAGCCTGTGCACGGGGGCGTTGATCGAGTGTCCCAGGGGTCAGATCCGGACTCGTGTTTATCAGCGTGCCACTGGTTCGGGTGACGTTCCGGTTGAGGCGGGTCTGATTTGTGTAGGTCCCGAGAGAACCATTACCCTGACCGACCTGACCAACCTTATCGGTGACAACATCCAAAGGGAGTTCGACAAGACGGCTGTAGGCGTTCCCCCGCTCATTGTTTCGCCACCCACCCTGGCGCTGGTGAACTTGCCCGTCATCGCCTCCACGACTACGTCTCTGGAGACGCTGCACATCACCGACCCACTAACCGCCGACGTACAACTGGTACCCGTACCCACGTGGGACTTCGGGGACGGATCAGCCAAGGTCACCGGCCCGGTGGGACTGGCCTACGACGGCACCAACGCCATCAACGACCCGGGCCACTACCCGCTCACGCACACCTACGCGAAGCCCGGCAGTTACACCATCACGCTGAGTGTGTTGTGGACCGCTGCCAGCGTGACGACGGCGAGGCATCCGGACCCGATTCCTTTGGCGGCCCCGCGTCCTACGGTCACAACCACGAACAGGCTCCTCGTCAACGCGCATGAGGCCCACGCCGTACTGGTCAGCGGCGGTTGAGCGATCCTGGCACCATGACCGCCCCGATCGTGACGCTGCACGTCTGGGGCATCAGCGCCCGGCGCATTCCGCAGGCGTTCGCACGGATGGCGCGGGGCAACCGCGGAACGTTGCGCGCCCCTGGAGTGACCTTCGCCAAGCAGCTCGGCACAGGCGGTGACGAATTCACCGTACGGGATCCCGACCCGCGGCACTGGGCGCTGCTCTGCGTCTGGGACGACGAGGCGAGATCGGCGAAAGCCGACGAGCTGGCAGCCGTACGCCGCTGGGACCGGATCGCCGACGAGCGTTGGCGCGCCGACCTCAGCCCGCTGTCCTCGCGCGGACGATGGTCCAAGCAGGAGCCGTTCGGCAACCCGGAGCCCGCGCGGTACGACGGGCCGGTGGCGGCGATCACCCGGGCCCGTCTCGTCCCGCGCAAGGCCGCGACGTTCTGGCGCGCCGTACCCCCGGTCGCCGCCAGCCTCAGGAGCGCCGACGGTGTCCTGGCCGCGTTCGGGGTCGGCGAAACGCCGGTCGGGCTGCAGGGGACGTTCAGCCTCTGGGAGTCCGCCCAGGCTCTACGCACGTACGCGTACGACGGTCCTGAGCATCAGCGGGCGATCGAGCGGACGGGCGTCGAAGGGTGGTACGGCGAGGAGCTGTTCGCCCGGTTCAAGGTGCTGAGGACCACGGGCACCCTGCACGGGCAGGCCCTCGACCTGTCCCCGTAGGCTGCCCCGGTGCGGGATGTCGTGATCGTCGGAGCGGGGCACAACGCCCTGGTCGCCGCCTGCTACCTGGCGAGAGCAGGCCTCGACGTCGAGGTGGTCGAACGGGACACCGTCCTCGGCGGTGCCTGCTCCACCGTCGAGCGCTTCCCCGGCTACCGGGTCGACCGCGGCTCCAGTGCCCACATCATGGTCCGGCACACCGGAATCGTGGAGGACCTGCGCCTCGACGAGTGCGGCCTGCGCTACCTCGACTGCGACCCTTGGGCGTTTGCGCCGTTCAACACCGACGACGGGCAGCGGGCGATCACGTTCAGCTCCGACCTCGCCCGGACCTGCAACAGCATCGCGGACCTCTGTGGCGACCGCGACGCCGACGCGTACGAGGCCTTCGCCAAGGACTGGGGCGGGCGCAACCGCAAGATCTTCGAGGCGTTCCAGTACGCCCCGACCATGCGCAACCTCGGCCAGCGGCTGTGGAACCTCGGCCGGGCCAGCGGCGCACCGGGGCCCGAGCTCGCCCGCCAGTTCCTTCAGCCGGCCGACGCCCTGCTCGAGGCGACGTTCACCGACGAGCGGCTCAAGACAGCGCTGTCCTGGCTCGGCGCGCAGGCCGGGCCGCCGGGGCACGAGGTCGCCACCGCCGACCTGGTCGGCTGGAACATGGTCATGCACCACCTCCCCCCAGGTCGCCCGGTCGGCGGTTCCGGAGTCCTGTCCGAGGCTCTGGCCACCCGTTTCCGGTCGTACGGGGGGACGCTGCGCCTCGGGGACGCGGCCGTCGCGATCACCTCGGCGGGGGCCAGGGTGACCGGCGTCCGTACGGCGAACGACAGCATCGACGCCGAACGGGTCCTCGCCGGTTGCCACGTCCTCACCACCGTCCGGCTCCTCGACGACGAGGCACTCTTCGCCGACGCACTCAAGCGGATCAGGGTCGGCAACGGGATCGGGATGGTCGTCCGGCTCGGCACCCGCGACCTGCCGCGCTACCCGTCCGCGCCGGACGACGGCGGCGCCCACCAGGGCCTCCAGCTGCTGGCCAGGGACCGCAACCAGCTGCGGGCATCGTACGGCGACTTCGGTGCGGGCAGGCCGCCGCGGGAGCCTGCCGTGCTCGCGATGACCTTCAGCGCACTCGACCCGACGATCGCGCCCCCAGGCCGGCACAACATCAGCCTGTGGGCCCAGTGGCACCCCTATGCGTTGAGCAACGGCGAGGACTGGGACGCGATCAGGGACCGCGAGGCCGACAAGATCATCGCGCAGGTCGAGCGGCTGGCTCCGGGGTTCACCGACTCGATCGAGCACCGGTTCGTCCAGACGCCGCTGGACCTGGAGCGCGAGCTCGGTCTGCTCCGGGCCAACGTGATGCACGTCGAGATGGGGCTGGACGCGATGTTCTCCCTGCGGCCGGTGCCGGAGTGGGCGTCCTACCGCGGGCCACGCGACGGCCTCTACCTGACCGGCGCCTCGACCCACCCCGGCGGCGGCGTGTTCGGCGCCAGCGGACGCTCGGCAGCGCGGACCATCCTCGCCGACCGGGCCGGCAGCCGACGCGCCCGGGTTGCCCGGCGGGTCAAGACAACCCTGCGCACGTAGGCTCGGCGGGTGCCCACCCACCACAGGCTCGCCCCGGCGTGGTGGCTCGCGGCGCTCACGGTCCTGCTCGAGATCTGCTACCCGCTCGTCCACGGACACCACCGCCACCAGCTGACCATTGCGACGGTGCTGGTCTTCGCCCTCGCGACCGTCGTTCAGCTGGTCTCCACCCGCGGCTTTCGCGTCGGCCTGGCCTTCCTCGTGGTGACCGCAGCAGTCGGTCTCGCCGTCGAAGCAGTCGGTACGCACACCGGGTTCCCCTTCGGCTCGTACGACTACAGCGGCAGCCTCGGCGCACGTGTTCTCGGCGTCCCGCTGGTCATCCCGCTTGCCTGGACGATGATGGCGTGGCCGGCCCTTGCGGCGGCCGGGCGCCTGGTCAGCGGCCGTCTGGCGACGGCAGTGGTTGGCGGGTGGGCCCTGGCCAGCTGGGACCTCTTCCTCGACCCGCAGATGGTCACCGCCGGACACTGGCACTGGGCACACACATCGCCTGGCCTGCAAGGGATCCCACTCACCAACTACCTCGGCTGGCTGGGAGTCTCGATCCTGCTCGTCGGCGTCCTCCATTCCCTTGTCCCGCGGACCGGGTCGGACACCCAGCCGCTCACGCTCTATCTCTGGACGTACGGGTCCAGCGTGCTCGCCAACGTGGCCTTCTTCGGCCGCCCGGCCGTCGCCCTCACCGGCGGCATCGGGATGGGCCTCGTCGCACTTCCCCTGCTGCGGCGGCTGCGGTGAGGCGGATCGCCGCGGCTGCAGCGCTTCTGTCCCTGCACGCGTGGATCAACTCGCGCCTGCTCCGCACGCCACCCATGCCGGCACCGGTATCTCGGCTTAAGATCTCCGTGCTGCTGCCCGTACGAGACGAGCAGAAGCACGTGATCCCTTGCCTGGCAGCGGTTCTGGCTCAGCGAGGAGTTCCGCTGCTCGAGGTGCTCGTCCTGGACGACGGGTCGCGTGACCGCACCCGGGAGCTGGTCGAGGGTGTCGACGACCCACGGCTGCGGCTGCTCACCGGTGCCGGCGAGCCGCCTGAAGGCTGGTTGGGCAAGACCTACGCCTGCCAGCAGCTGGCCGACGCCGCGACCGGTGACGTGCTCGTGTTCCTCGACGCGGACGTGACGCTGGCATCCTCTGGCCTGGCCTCGACGGTGGCCATGCTCGAACGTCTCGACCTGGTCTCGCCCTATCCGCAGCAGCAGGCGGTGTCCCTGCCCGAGCGGCTCGTGCAGCCGCTGCTGCAATGGACCTGGCTGACCTTCCTGCCGCTCCGGCTTGCGGAGAACTCGCCACGGCCGTCTCTCGCAGCAGCCAACGGGCAGTTGATCGCCGTACGGCGCGAGGCGTACGACCGCGCCGGCGGGCATGCGGCCGTGCGTGGTGAGGTTCTCGAGGACCTGGCACTCTTGCGTGCTGTCAAGCGATCCGGCGGTCGTGGCACGGTGGTGGACGGCACCGCGGTTGCGACCTGCCGGATGTACGACGGCGGCCGGGCACTCGCGGACGGCTACACGAAGTCGCTATGGTCGGCCTTCGGGTCCCCGACGGGTGCAGCAGCCGTCATGGGCACCCTCGGCGCCCTTTACCTGGCACCGCCGGTGGCCGCGCTGCGTGGCCGCCGGGCCGGCATCGCCGGCTACGCAGCAGGTGTGGCGGGGCGAGCGGTCTCGGCCAGGCGGACGGGCGGTCGGGTCTGGCCGGACGCCTTCCTGCACCCCTTCTCGGTCTTGGCCCTGATCGGCCTGACCGGACGGTCCCTGCTGGGGCACCGGCGAGGCACCGTGACCTGGAAGGGCCGGCAGCTGTGAGCCGAGTGGTCGTCATCGGCGCGGGCGTCGGCGGGCTCGCCTCGGCCGCACGGCTGGCTGCGCTGGGGCACGACGTGACCATCTGCGAGAGCGCCTCACAGGTCGGCGGCAAGCTGGGAACCGTGAGCGCACAAGGCTTCACGTTCGACACCGGGCCATCGCTGCTGACCCTGCCACAAGTGTTCCGCGAGTTGTTCACAGCGACAGGCGACTCGCTCGACTCCGTGCTGGATCTCCGCGCGGTCGAGCCGATCGCCCGCTACCGGTTCGCCGACGGCACCCGGCTCGACTTGTCCGCTGACCTGGACCGCTTCTGCGACGACCTCGAGGACGCCTTCGGCGGCAGCGCCGGCGACGACTGGCGCCGGTTCATGTTGCGCGCCGAACGGATCTGGGACGCGACCCACGGCCCGTTCCTCGAGTCACCGCTGCACGGCGTCCGCAGCCTCGTACGGCAGGCCTGGCGGGTCGGCGACCTACGTGCGGTTGCCCCGTCGCGGTCGCTGAGATCCCTTGGCAGGCAATATCTTCAAGACCCGCGGCTGCGAATGTTTCTCGACCGCTACGCCACCTACACCGGCTCAGACCCGCGTCACTCCCCCGCCGCACTGGCCGTCATCCCGTACGTGGAGCAGACGTTCGGCGCCTGGTACGTCGACGGCGGCCTGCACCTGCTCGCCACCGCGATCGCCGACAGGGCAGCCGAACGCGGCGCGGAGATCCGGTTGGGCGTCGAGGTCGCCGGCATCGACGTGGACGGCGGCCGGGTCAGCGGCGTCACGCTGGCCGACGGCTCGCGAGTGCCGGCCGACGTCGTGGTCGCCAACGCCGACGCCGCCGTCGTCTACGGCAAGCTGCTGCCGCACCGCCGGGCCACTGCCTCAGCACGACGGCGGCTGTCCCGTACGACGCCCTCGCTGTCGGGGTTCGCCGTCATGCTCGGTCTCCGGGGCCGGACGCCAGAGCTGACGCACCACACGGTGCTGTTCCCGACGGACTACGACGCAGAGTTCGACGCGGTCTTCGGCGGGCAGCCTGCGCAGGAACCGACCGTCTACCTGAGCGCCCCTGGCGATCCGGCCGGCGCGCCCCAGGGCGACGAGGCCTGGTTCGTCCTGGTCAACGCTGCCCCCAACGGACCGGTCGACTGGGACAGTCAGGCGGGCTACGCCGACCACGTTCTCGACCTGCTCGCCCAGCGCGGCCTGGACGTACGGGATCGGATCGTCGTCCGGGAGGTTCGCTCCCCCGCCGACCTGGAACGGCTGACCGGAAGCCCTGGCGGGTCGATCTACGGCGGCTCCTCCCACGGCATGATGGCCGCGTTCCTGCGTCCTGCGAACGCATCGGCAATCAAGGGACTGTTCCTGGTCGGCGGGTCAGCCCATCCCGGCGGCGGGCTGCCACTGGTCACCTTGTCGGCGAGGATCGTGGCCGGCTTGGTCGGCCCGGCCTGACCCTTGCAGGGGTCGTGGGCATCGGTCAGTATCCGGGAGTGACCAGCAGAGGCACAATTCGCCCGGACCGCGATCAGACAGTGCTCGCCGTCGCCGCGGTCGTCTCTTACGCCGTGGGCTATCCGATCGCCATTTTCGGTCATTCGCCGATCGGCTGGGGATTCGTGATGCTCGGCGGCGTGCTGTTGTTCCTCCTGCTCCTGGTCACGATCCGCCGGATCAACCGAGGAGCGTGAAAACTCAGCTCGGGCTCAGGCGAGCCCCGGTCAGCCAGCTGAGCACGGCCTCCACGTCCGTGGCGGTCCAGCCACCCGCCTCCGGGGATGCGCGGTTGCTTCGGCCTTCGGCATTGAGAAAGCTCGCCAGCGCGGCGGGCAGGGGCACAGCGGCAGCATTGGGCGAGCCGGTGATCAGATAGCGCTCCACGCCCTGCTGGTCGAGGACGAACAGCACGTCGGAGTGGCCTACGTCGTAGGTCAACGGCATACCCGTCCACCAGTCGATCGCTGGCGGCGAAGGCTCCGGTTGCCGCTCGTAGGCCACGCCGAACCACTTCCACAGCGCCGCCACATTTCCGGCCGTGCCGGTCAGCAGCTTCCAGTTGCCACTGGCACCGAGGAGCTTCGAGTACGCGGCGAGGCGGGCCGGCGTGTCGCGCGACGGGTCCACGGTCACTTCGACCAGCTCGATGTCCCCCTGCCGACCGGCCCGGTCCACAGCCTGGCGTACCAGTCCCAGGTTGGCGCTGGTGAGCGGGCAGACTTCTTGGCACAGCGACAGGAAGTCCGTCAGGACCACGGTTTTGCCTCGCAGCGAGGACAAGGTCACGGGCTTGCCCTGGTCGTCCTGAAACGCCAGCTGCGCAACGGCATCCGGGACTGTCCGCTGCGCGACCGTACCGGCAGTGGGCACGGACGGACCGTCGGAGTGTCCCGTGGAGCAGGCTGCGAGCGCCACCATTGCCATGACAGGCAAGAGGAGCCACACCCGTCGCACCGGGCTTCTGTGCACGTCCTGGCCCTCCACCGTCCGGCAAGGGATATCGGGTGCAGCCAAGCACTGCCCGCCTCGCCTCCGTCAGAGTAAACTCGCGTCGCTCGGCCGGTCCCGGCCACGGCTCCGAATTCGGAGGCGACGCAGTGCCCTCCCCGCCCGGCGGCCCACTTGCGGATCTGAGCTCCAGCCTCGATGCCCTGCTGCTGCACACACTCGGGTGGCTGATGCTGGCGGCCTCAGCAGCAGCCGTGGCGGTTTGGTGGTTCGCCCGACGGCACGGGGCCCGCCTTGACTCGTGGGCAGGGGAGCTGCTCGGCCGGCCGGCGGGGCACGGGTCCGCAGAGCCACCGGCCCGCCGGTTTCTCCGCATCACCTTGGGGCTGCTGTGGGTCGTCGACGGGATGCTCCAGGCTCAGCCGCAGATGGCCGCCGGGTTCGGCCGCAGCGTGCTGTCACCGGCTCTCGCCGCAGGCCCGCACTGGCTGATCGAGGCCGCGGCGCCGCTCGTCCGCGTGTTCACCCGGCACCCGGTTACCGCCGACGCGGTGACGGTCTGGGTGCAGGTCGGCCTTGGTGCGCTGCTGATCCTCAGCCGCGCAGGCATTCTCAGTCGGGTCGCGATCTTGTCGTCCGCCGTGTGGAGCCTGCTGGTGTGGGTTGTCGGCGAAGGCATGGGCGGACTGTTCTCGCCCGGTGCCGGGTGGCTCGTGGGGGCGCCCGGGGCCGTCCTCGTCTACCTGCTGGGTGCTGCGCTGCTGATGGCGCCCTGGTCGTGGTGGGAGGGCGATCGCAGCCAGCTCGTCGTGCGGCGCGCCGTCGGCACCTGGCTGCTGATCGGCGGGGGCCTGCAAGCCCTGCCGTGGGAGGGTTTCTGGTCCAGGTCCGGTGCAACGGCTCCTTTCGCGGACGGAGCCGCGACCCGGCAGCCCGAGCTGTTCCGACGGCCGATCGCCGCGGTCGCGGACGCTGCCAGCCGGCATCCGGTGGTCATCAACAGTGTCGTCGTGACGGCATTGCTCGTGGTCGGCGCCGGGCTCTGGCTCAGCCGTGCCACCGGCTGGGTGCTGGCCGGACTCCTGCTGTGTGCGGCCACCTGGTGGCTCGCGCAGGACTTCGGCGTGCTGGGCGGGGTGGCCACCGACCCGAACACAGCGCTCCCGTTGGCCCTGGTCTTGTGCTGCGCCCTCCCCGGCTGGCCCGCCGCAGCCCCGACGGAAACGCGAAGGGCCGGCGGTCAAACCTTGGCGAAGCTCCGTGAGCCGCTCGCTGCCGGGACCGCGGTGTTCGGCATCGGGTCGCTCGTCGTCGCACCCCTGGTCGCCGCCGGCCTGCTTCTCGGCCCGGCCGGTCCGTCGGCGGTCGCGGCGGACGGCGGGGGTGGCGTGGTGTCGGTGAGCCGCCGCCCGGCCCCTGACTTCGAGCTGACCGATCAGAAGGGCGTGCCCGTCTCGTCGGCAAGCCTGCGGGGCAAACTCACGGTGGTGACTTTCCTGGACCCGGTCTGCAGCGACGAGTGCCCGCTGATCGCCAACCAGCTGGCCATGGCGGACCGCGACCTCGGTGAGCTCTCCGCCCGGTTCGAGATCGTGGCGATCGACAGCAATCCGCTGTTCACCGGCGTCCCGGACGTTGCCGCCTTCACGACCTCCCACGGCCTGGACGACCTGGCGAACTGGCACTTCCTCGCCGGCCCGTCGACCGACCTCCAGCGGGTGACCGCGGCGTACGGGATCGCCGTCCAGGTGCCGTCCGTCGGCATGATCGAGCACGGTGAAGGCATCTCCTTCCTCGGTCCCGACGGCACGATGTTGGCCTATCTCGGCGACGGGGCGGCCGAGGAGCTGACGGCGACCTACGCCGACACGGTGCGTGACGAGATCCAACGGCTGCTTGCATGAGCTCAGTCCGGCACCGGGATCAGCACAACGCCAGTCGATCCCGCTCGTGTGTTGCTGTCGCCTTGGCTCTGCTCGCGGCTGCCGGCTGCGGCAGACACCCGCAGGCACGGACAAGCGGCGGCGACGCGGCAGCCAGGGCCCCGCAGCCGGCGCGAACCCCGTACCTGCGGATGCAGGACGCGAACACCGGCTGGGCCGTGTGGCCAAGCGGCACGTCATGGGTCGTGCTGCACACCACGGACGGCTGGAAACACGTCGACAACGCCACGCCAGCAGCGGTTCCGACAGGTGGAGGCCTCGTCCTTGGCATTGGTACGGGCGGCGCGGCAGCGGTCGCCGTGGAGCCCTTCAGGCGGTTGCTCAGCTCGCCGCTCCTGACGAGGCCAGGTCCATCCGCTCCCTGGACTCCGGCCGAGCTGCCCGGTGCAGTGACCGACTCCCGGCTGGCAGTCTCGGTGTCGCCGGGGCGGACCACGGTCGTACTGGCAGGCGGGGCCGTGGTGACGGGTTATGCGGCAAGGTGGAACACCCTCACCGCTGTGTCCAATCTGGCGCCCGCAGGGCAGTTGCGGCTGGACGCTGTCACCTGGGCAGACAGCGACGTCGGTTGGCTGACCGGCCACGGTGCGCAGGGCGCTCCGATGGCGGTCCAGACCAGCGACAGCGGCCGTACCTGGAATCCGCTGCACCTCGCCACGGGCTCTGCGGTGGCGGCGCTCGCCCCCTGCGGGGTGGGGCAGTCCTGGCTCCTTCCCGTGGTCAACGCGGACGGAAGCATCGCGGTCGACCGGACCGCCGACGGCGGCGCCTCCTGGGTGGTCGGCAGCTCGTTGGAGCTGCCGGCCGGGCTGGCCGTATGGGGTTGCCAGGGTGCCGAGGTGTGGATGCTCGGCCACGCCGATCACGTCTTCACCTCAATCGACTCCGGTGCCACCTGGTCCGACGCGAGCAAGGCACCCGCCGGCCTCACCGATCTTGCGCTCACCTCCCCCGATGCCGGATTCGCCACGTCGGGCACCGCGCGTCACCCGGCGTTGTGGGCGGTGAGTCAGGGCGGCGCCCGCTTCGCCCGGATCGGCTTGCCCAGCTGGGTTTCTGCGTTAGGCGCGGACATGTCGACCAGCTGATCTGAGAACGGATCAACCCAGGATATGGATGTGGTTCGGGCTGGCAACGAACGAGGTCGTGAGCGCCGTGATCACGGCTGCGACCGCGATCCAGCTCCACCAGATGCCGATGATGTGGACCTGCCAGTCGTTGTCGGCGGCGTACTTGTCCAGTCGACCGCGGTTCAGCACGCCGAGGCCCAGGAACGCCGTGAGCAACAGGTGAAAGATGTTGGCACCGCCGAGGACATAGATGCAGGAGGCGTACGCGCTGTGCCCGGCTCCGAAGGACAACGTGGCCAGCTGGACGAACTGGACCACGAGGTCGACGATGACCAGGAGCAGCGCGACGGCGACGCCCACGAGCAGCCGGCTCCGCTTGCCGCGCGCCAGCCCCACCCGTCCCCAACGGTATGCGGCCGCACTCACGATGAGAATTGCCGCGATGACCCAGCCGACCCAGATCGGCGCGATGCGCTGACCCTTGGCGAGCCAGACCCCCTCGGTGTTGAGTCCCCGAAGATAGAAGTAGGCGAAGACAAAGCTGGCGACGAAGGCCGCGTCGGCCAGGATCAGCAGGATCACCCCGCCACGCCAGCGTCGGCCGATCGTGTCCCGATCTTCGTGGTGGTGGACCGGGTCGCTCACGGTCGAGGCCGTCATGGCGTGGCCCCGTCGGTGTCGTCAGTCGTGGCTCCCGCAACCGCCCCGACCTTTTCCGTGTCGGTGTGTCTGGTGCCCTCGAGCCAGTGCTGGGGCGTCAGATCTCCCTCCCCGTAACCGTAAGCGTCCGCGACGACCACCGGGAGCACCTCGAAGTTCGACAGCGGAATGGGGTTGGGAACTGCCCACTCGAGCGACTTCGCACCCCACGGGTTGGCCGGGGCGATCGGGCCGTGACGCCAACCGCTGATCACCGTGTAGAGCATGAGCAGCATGCCCAGACCGATGACGTACGCGCCTATCGAGGACACCAAGTTGCCGACGGCGAAGGTGTGCGCGTAGGTGAAGACACGCCGGGGCTGGCCGGCCAGACCGACCGCGAACATCCCGAAGAACACGACGTTGAAGCCGATCTGTACGGTCCAGAACGAGATCTTGGCGAACCGCTCGTTGTACATCCGCCCGGTCATCTTGGGGAACCAGTAGAACAACGCCCCGATGGCACCGGTCAGCCCGGCCCCCATCAACGTGTAGTGGAAGTGGGCTGTGACGAACATCGATCCGTGCAGCGCGTAGTCGGCAGGCACGTCGGAGAGGTAGATCCCGGTGACGCCGCCGATGATGAAGTTCCAGAGCATCGCGTAGACAGCCATCATCGGCACGGTGGTCCAGATCCGGCCACGCCAGATGGTGCCGATGAACACGAGGAACAACACGCCCGTCGGCACCGAGATCAGCTCGGTCGTCAACATGAACGGCCCGTTGAGATCGGGGGCCCAGCCGGAGGCGTACATGTGGTGCGCCCAGACCATGATGCTCAGACCGACGATGCCGACGATGCCAAGCACGGCGGCATTGAAGTTGTACAACGGCTTGCGGGCGAAGACCGGGGTCAGCTCCATCAGCGCCACGACGGCCGGGATCACGATCACGTAGACCTCAGGATGGCCGAACAACCAGAACAGGTTCTGGTACAGCCAGGGGCTGCCGCCTCCCGAAGCGACGTAGAACTTGCCGCCCATCGCCCGATCGACCGCCAACAGGACCTGGGCGGACATGAACATCGGCAGGGCCGGTAGGGCCAGCCCGACGCTGGCGACGGTCCCGTACACGAAGATCGGCGTGCGGTTCCAGGTCATGCCACGGGCCCGCATGGTCAGCACAGTCGTGGTGATGTTGGCGCCGGCGATGGCGCTGGAGATCGCGAACACCACGATCGCCACGAGGTAGGCGTCCATGCCGGGGGGAGCCTGATCGGACAGGGGCGAGTAGGCCGACCAGCCGGTCGGGATGCCGCCGAGGAAGGCGGCGGACAGCAGCACCGGCACGGCAGCGACGAGCAACCACAAGCTGAGTGCGTTGAGCCGAGGGAACGCCATGTCCCGCGCGCCGATCATGATCGGCAGGATGAAGTTGCCGAACGGTCCGGTCACCATGACGATCGTCGCGATGATCATGATGATGCCGTGCAGCCCGACAATGGCGTTGTAGGTCTGGGGTCCGAGGAAGTGGGAGTGCGGGCTGATCAGGTCGGTCCGGATCATCATGGCCAGGGTGCCACCCACCGCCAGCAGCACCATGGTGACGACCAGGTACTGGATACCGACGACCTTGTGGTCGGTGGTGAACCGGAAGTAGCGCGAGGCACCCTGGTCCTTGCCCGCGAGGAACATCTCGTCCTCATGGGTGAGGTCACGGCCCAGGGCCCAGTTGATCGGGCCGTTGAAGGCACCGATGCCGGCCAGGAAGCCGACCACCCAGCAGGCCATGGTGATCAGCGTCACCTGGTCGGAGGTGTTCGCCACGTCGGTCTGCAGGAAGTGATGCGCCACGAGCCAACCGAGGAAGCCGAGGAGAATGCCGGCGACCACGGCGGTGAGCAGGCTGAGGCGACGCATCAACCCGCCGCCGCCGTCGACCGCGGGCCGTCCGCCGTGCTTGACCATCGCCTCACTCATCGCGACCGCCTGCCGCCCGTGTCCTCATCACGGATGGCCGCCGTTCGCGGTCAACCAAGAGTTGAATGCATCTGCGGTGACCACGTGCGCATTGGTCTCCATCTCCGCATGCAGCAAGCCGCACAGCTCGGCACAGCGCACGTCGAAGACGCCCAGCTTGTTGGGCACCACCGAGGTCGTCGTCACCTCACCCGGATTGGCGTCCACCTTGATGCCCATCTGCACGACCCAGAACGAGTGGACGACATCCTCGCTGGTGACGTGGAAGACGACCGGGCGGTCGACGGGCAGATAGAGCTGGTCGCTCTGGACGCCACCCTCGGCGGGGTAGGTGAAGTCCCAGACCCACTGCTGACCGGTCACCTCGACCACCATCGGGTTGCCGGTGGCGCCGGAGGCACGTACGGAGCCGATCTCGGCAAGCCCCCAGATCAGCATCAACACACACAGCAGGCTCGTCAGCAGCATCCACAGGACGGCCGTCGGCTTGCTGGTCCGCAGAGCTGGACCGTCGGTGTCCGGCTGGCCGCCACCGCGGTGCCGCCAGGCGAGCAGGCTGTACAGGGCGACGGACCAGACCACAGCGGCCACCGGGGCAGCGGCGATGGTGAACAGGGTCATGGTGGTCTCGATGGCATGCATGGTCGGCGAGGCGGGCGGCCCCATCAGCCGGGCCGGCACGAAGATGCCGAACAGTACGCCGGCGACGGTGATCAGCGCCCAGAGGCCCAGCACCTGGAGAACATCCCGGCGGCGCCAGAAATCGCGCGTACGGTCGGAGATGTGGTCCATCGAGGTGGTGATCGTCATGGCGCTGCCACCTCTCGCAACCGGCTGGTGACCCTGGCCGTCGTCATGACACCGTGAACGTGCCAGACATGTAGCCCCGGGTCGCCATCGGGCCGCCGAACTTCGCGTAATAGCCGTCGCCGCAAGGGAACTCGCAGTTCCAGACGTACTCGCCTGGCCCGCCAGTAACGAAGGAGAACGTCACGACGTGCGGTGCGGGATAGTCGGATCCGGCGGCGACCGGGGCGTCGTCAGCCACGGCCGGCAGCGGCACACTGACGAAGAGCGGGTCCTGGTTGGACGGAGCGCCGTGGATGGTGAAGGTGTGCCCGACGGAGTCCGGATCGGTGCTGGTCACGCTCTTGCCGTCGACCGTCATCTTGCCGTCGACCGTGCCTCGGACGGCGGCGAAGTACGGGTTGGTGATCTTCTCTCCGCCGTCGTACTGGTTGATCGTGATCGTGACCAGCGTGTGCGCGGGCACCCGTAAGGCGCTCGTCGGACCATAGCTGACCCAGTCCGGATGAGCGCCGCCGCTCGAACCATGCTCACCTGCCATGCTGTCCGGATAGGTGGCCAGCTCGAGGAAGGCATGGGGCAAGACGCCCTGCGGCGTCTGGGCTGTGCCCTTGACCGTCGCCGTCAGCGGACTCGCCTCGGCGGACTCGTTCGACAGGATGATGCCGGTCAAGGTGACCACCAACGCGCCACCGACAAGGGTGATCGCGGCGCCAATGGCGGTCTGTCGTGCGCCCACGTTGGCCCCCAGGAGCCACCGGGCCTCAATTGGCCCGCTGAGGAGGGTGGCACTACCTTTGGGGCCTGTCAACGGGTCCGGCAACCAGATGACAAAAACGTCATAGCGGACGCGGGTTACGGCGGCCGACCGGCCGCAGTAGCATCCGCGATGTGCTGAAGGTCGTGACTTTCCTGCAGGAATGGACCTTCGAGCCTGCACCGGCTTCGTGCCTCCTGGCCGCGGCGGGCGGCTACCTCTGGGCCGTGCAGAGGATTGTCCGTAAGGCTCCCGATTGTCCGTGGCCACGGCGCTCCACCGCCTGCTTCCTGGCGGGTGTCCTGCTGACCTGGGTGGCCATCCTGGGTCCGATCGGCGCCTACGACGACACGTTCTTCTGGGCGCACATGGTGCAGCACCTCGTCCTCGTGATGTTGGCCGCACCGCTCCTCCTGCTCGGCGCCCCGGTCCTGCTGATCCTGCGCGTCAGCAGCCGGCGGGTGCGGCACGACTACGTGGTGCCGGTCCTGCGGAGCCGCCTCGTCAACGTGGTCACCAATCCCTCCGTCGGCTGGCTGCTGTTCGCCGGAGTGCTTGTCGGCACGCATTTCTCGCCGTTCTTCGACTACTCGCTGCGACACCCGCTGGTCCACCAGTTCGTCGAGCACCCGCTCTACCTCGGAGTGGCGTTGGTGTTCTACTACCCGCTTCTGCCGGGCAACCCCAGCCCCCGGCGAATTCCGCCCGCGGGGCGTGCCCTGTCGCTGTTCCTCATGATGATCCCGGAGACGATGACCGGGTTCTTCATCTACGCGTCCGGCTATCTGCTCTACCCCTACTACGGCACTGTCGCGAGGCCGTTCGGTCCGGGTCCGCTCAACGACCAGCAGCTGGCCGGTGCGCTGATGTGGTCGGGCAGCATGCTCATCGATTCCGTCTGGGTCTCGATCGCCGTGCTCGACTGGCTGCACAGCGAGGAGCGGCGGTCGCGGCGCATTGACCTCGAGACCCTGGCTTCGCCGAGGCGCACCGTGAGCGGGTCGCTGTGACCGCCCGCGCCGACGCGGCGTCACGTGGCGCCGCGCACCTGCTCCGGAAGTACCTGCCGCTGTGCCTCGGCGTGCCCGGATGCCTGGCAGCCGGCTGGTTCGAGCTCACCCGTGCCATGGGCGGGCGCGAGGTCGCCTGGGTCTACACCTTCGAGTGGCCCTTCTACGCCGTGGCCGGCTCGTACATGTGGTGGAAGATCTGGCACCGCAAACCATTGGCGCACAGCGGTTCGGCGCCCGCGGTCACCCGACGCGACGCGCAGGCGTCCGTACGGCCGGCGCCGGAGCGGCTCGACGATGACCCCGAGCTGATCGCCTGGCAGCGCTATCTTGCGAACCTCGAGGCGCTCGACCCGCCGGGCGGCCCGCCGCCGCGTGCCTAGTCAGAACAGGCGCTCGAGCAGGGCGTCGACCGCCACGGCGGTGAACAGCAGGGTCAGGTACTGGATCGAGGCGTGGAAGACCCGGGTCGGCCGTACGGCGACACCCGCCCGCACTCGCGAGCGCAGCGCGTAGGCCTCCCGCAGGAACAGGGCTCCCAGGACGACCGCAGCCGCGGGATAGAACGCCGTCATGTGCCCGATCGGCCAGAGTGCCAGCGACGCCGCGACCATGGCCCAGGAGTAGGCGACGATGCGTCCGGCAACGAATCCGGGGGACGCCACGACAGGCAGCATGGGGACTCCCGCTGCCGCGTAGTCGTCCCGGAACTGCATAGCCAGTGCCCAGAAGTGCGGCGGCGTCCAGAGAAAGACCACCCCGAACAGGATGACCGGCGGCCAGCTCAGTGAGCCCGTGACGGCCGACCAGCCGATCAGGACCGGCATGCAGCCAGCAGCACCACCCCACACGATGTTCGCCGACGTCCGCCGCTTGAGCACCATCGTGTAGACCAGGACGTAGAAAGCGATGGCGGACAACGCCATCAGTGCGGACAGGGCATTGGCCGTGACCCACAGCTCGGCCACCGACACCACCGCCAGGCCGAGGCCGAACCACAGCGCGTGCCTTGGCGGGATGACCGCTCGGATCAACGGACGCCTGGCCGTTCTCCGCATGAGCGCATCGATGTCACGGTCGACGAAGCAGTTCAGCGCATTGGCCGCGCCTGCTGCCAGCGTGCCTCCGATCAGGGTCGCGGCCAACAGGGTCGACGACGGCCACCCTCTGGCCGCCAGCATCATCACCGGGACGGTCGTGACCAGCAGCAGCTCGATGATGCGCGGCTTGGTCAGCGCAATGTAGTCACTGACCGTCGACAATGCCCGGTTTGCCCGGACGTGCAGCTGAACAGGTATTTGCACAGCGCTCGCCATGCTGCTCCCCACGCCGGAGATGCGGCCATCTCCCGGGCGACGTCACTGTAGACCTGCGACGGTGCGCAGAGAAGACGCCTTCAGCCCTCCGCCGTGAGCTGGTCCACGAGCCGTGTGACCTCCGTCGCCGTGGCCGCGCCGATGATGACTGCTGCTATCCGGGCGTGCCGGTCGATGACCACCGTGCTCGGGATTCCGCTCTGCGGAAGTACGCCCACCTTGCGAAGGAGCGATCCGCTCTTGTCCGCCAGCTGCGGGTAGGTGGATCCGGTCGAGGCGACGAAGGCCCGGCCGGCTGCGGCGTTGTAGTCCTCGTCCAGCCCGAGGAATACGACTCCCCGACTGCTTAGTGATCTGGCTGAGGTCGCCAACATCGGGGACTCCTCGCGACACGGACCGCACCAGGACGCCCACACATTGACAAAGACGACTTTCCCGGCGCCGAGGTCTGCCAACGAGACCTGCTGCCCGGCCAGGGTCATCCCCGCCAGCGAGGGGGCTGGCCTCCGCTTCTGCACCGGGAACTGGACCAGGCCGAGGCCGCTGGCAGCACCGGAGGAGGCGACGGCACCGGCTGAGCGACCGTGGACAGCACCACAGCCGGCCAGCACCACGACCATCACGAGGGTCATGCTCAGACCGGCGCCCCTGCACGCTCGTCCGGCCCAGCCTCCGACCATGCAGCGGAGGCTACTCCCTGCAACCGGACCACACGAGGTCGTTCCGGTGCGGCTGCCTACTGGTTCGAACGTGCTGGATCAGAGGTCAACGCACGGCGGGCGACGACGAGGAACTGGAGCAACCCGAGCACGCAGACGCCGGCGGTCGCGGCAGCCGCCACAGCGACCACATCGTCTGCGTGGCCCCTGAAGATGCCGGCGGTGATCAGGAACGACGATGCGATGATGACCCGTGTCGGCCGCTCCCCCACCGTCACCACCCCGACGTCGGACATGCCGGCGCTGCCGGCCCGCCCCCGCGCGTACTCCAGCATCCCCAGTGCCGCGCCGGCCAGGACGACCAGCCAGCCAGCCGCACCGATCAGCCAGAAGGCCGCCAGGTAGGCAACATCGGCAACCCGATCGACGAGCGAGTCGAGCAGGAACCCCCACGACGTCGTACGGGACGAGAGCACCGCCACCGCTCCGTCGAGGTTGTCGAGAACCGCGCTCACGACCACGACGACCCCGGCCAGAAGGAGCCAGCGCGGGCCGACGACCACCAGGCAGGGCACCAGCCCGGCGACGACCGCCCCCAGACAGGTCAGCACCGTTGGTGAGACACCCCAGCCAGCAAGCGGCCGGGCCACCCGGAAGACGCCGCGCAACCACCAGCTCACCAGGCCGCGAGGCTCGTACGACCCGTGAACCGTTGCCCAGTCGGCAAAGTAGCCCTGCCGTGTAGGCAGCGAGACGACCGGCCGGCGGCTGCGCCACCCCGCCGCGAGCAGCAGCGCCGCGCAGACCGCCAGCACCACGAACCCGTACGGGACCCAGGTGGTCCCCGGCGGGCGAGTGGTCATGCGACCACGTTAGCTAGTTGAGGTTCCACACCACGGTGACGTTGACGTTGACGTTCTGCTGGCCGGCCTGGATCGGGATGCCAGGCATGGCGGCCGCGGCAGAGGCGGCAGCGAAGCCGTACTGCGGGTACGGGGTCGGCTGGTTCACGTGCTCACTGACGGACACGACGCTGCCCAGCGTCCGCCCCGCCAGGCCCGCGTACTGCTGCGCCTTGGCCTTGGCGTCGTTGTAGGCATCCGCCCTGGCGTTGGTCACCAGGGCGCTGTTGCCCTGCAGGTCCAGCGTCAGCCCGCCGACGGTGACCGACTTGCCGCCGGCTGCGGTCGCGGCAGTGATGGTCTTGCCGGCCGTGGCGAGGTTGTGCAGCGTCACCTGCAGGTCCTGTTCGGCGGAGTAGCCGTGCAGCGTCTGCTTGCCCTTTCCGTACACGTAGTAGGGGCTCACCTGCAGCCCGGTCGTCTTCAGGTCCTTGGCCGCCACCCCCCGGCTGGTCAGGGCATGCTGCACGACGGACATCGTCTTGCTGGCCCCGCCGAGTGCTGCCGCCGGGCTGGCGCCGCGGGTGTTGACGCTGATCGTGGCGATCATCGTGTCCGGGACGCCGGCCACCTGCCCCGCACCGTCGACCGTCACGACGTTGGTCGTCGGCGTCGTCGTGTCGGCCTTCGCCGACGACCCACCGCCCGAACCGATCGAATAGGCGGCCACGACGACTGCCGCGACTCCGGCCGAACCCAGCGCCGTCATGCCCTGCCGCACACGTGCCACGCGCAACTCAGTCATCTGTCTGCTCTCCCCAGGTCGTACGGATGTCCGGACGGACGGGGATAGGACTCCGGATGCGATCTTTCGGTTCCAGCGGCCTCAGGCCCAGCCACCGGAGCGCAGCCGGGCGTAGACCTCGCGGGTCGCGGTCGACCGGTTGAGGGTGATGAAGTGGATGCCAGGCGCTCCCTCGGCAAGCAGCTTCTCGCTCAGCTCCGTCGCGACCTCGACCCCGATTTCCCGTACGGCGTCGAGGTCGTCCTCGACCTTGTGCAGCCGCTCGGCGAGATCCGGCGGAAACTTCTGACCGGAGAGTACGGCGAAGCGCTCGATCTGCCGGGCGTTGGTCACCGGCATGACGCCCGGGATGATCGGCACCTCGCAGCCCTTGGCCGCGACCCGGTCGCGCAGCCGGAGGTAGTCCTCGGCGTAGAAGAACATCTGGGTGATCGCGTAGTCGGCGCCGGCCCGGCACTTCGCGATGAAGTAGCGGATGTCACTCTCGTCGTCGACGGAGCGCGGGTGCCGCTCGGGAAATGCTGCGACCCCGACGCAGAAGTCGCCGGAGGACTTGATCAGCGACACCAGTTCCTCGGCGTACCGAAAGCCCTCGGGGTGCTGGAGCCACTCGGCCTGCGGGTCCCCCGGCGGGTCCCCACGCAGGGCAAGCACGTTGCGGACCCCTGCCGCTGCGTACTGGCCGATGATGTGCCGCAGCTCGGCGACCGAGTGATCGACGGCGGTGAGGTGCCCGACCGGGGTGAGGGTGGTGTCGGAGGCGATCTGCTCGGTCATCCGCACGGTGGTGTCACGTGTCGAGCCGCCGGCGCCGTAGGTCACCGAGACGAAGGTCGGCGACAGCGCCTCGAGCTGGCGGATCGCCTGCCACAGCTGGCGCTCTCCCTCGGGGGTCTTCGGCGGGAAGAACTCGAAGGAGAACGACCGGTTGCCGGCGGCCAGGAGGTCGCGGATGGTCGGAGTCCGAGTTGCAGCCATGCCGATCACCTTAGCGACAGCGGGGGTGTCTCCCCTTCTGGTGGCGCTGGCCGGAGTCCGGCGGATACTGAGACCTGACCCTGACGCCGGCCCCCCGGAGCGCCTGTGACCTCGTTTCCCGCCTCGCCCGAGCACCCGCTCGACCGCGTAGACCTCCGGGCGCGCGTGGCGAAGGCCCTGGACGCGTTCCTGGTGTCCCAGCAGCCGACGCTCGACAGCATCAGCGAGGACATCACCCCGATCGCCGAAGCCATCGGCGAGTTCGTCGACGGCGGCAAGCGGCTGCGACCGGCTTTCTGCTACTGGGGCTGGCGTGCCGCCGGCGGGGCCGACTGCGACGAGATCCTGGCTGCCGCCGCCGCTCTCGAGTTGCTGCAGGCGTGTGCGCTGGTCCATGACGACGTGATGGACGGCAGCGATCGGCGGCGCGGGGCTCCCTCCGTACACCGCAAGTTCGGTTCGCTGCACCGGGTCTCCGGCTGGCACGGCAACCCCGAGTCCTTCGGTGTCGCCGCGGCGATCCTGCTCGGCGACCTGTGCCTGGTCTGGTCCGAGCAGATGATCAACACCAGCGGGCTGGACCATGCGGCCCTGCTGCGGGGGCGGCCGGTGCACGACCGGATGCGGGTCGAGCTGATGACCGGGCAGTACCTCGACGTCGTCGAGCAGGCGATGGGCGGAGTCTCGGTCGAGCGCGCCCTGCGGGTCGCCCGCTACAAGTCGGCGAAGTACACGATCGAGGAACCGCTGCTGATGGGCGCCGCCTTCGCCGACGGGTCGGCTGAAGTGTCCGCTGCGCTGAGCGCGTACGGGCTCCCGTTGGGCGAGGCGTTCCAGCTGCGCGACGACGTGCTCGGGGTGTTCGGCGACCCGTCGACGACCGGCAAGCCGGCCGGCGACGACCTGCGGGAGGGCAAGCGGACCGTGCTGGTAGCCACCACGTTGTCCCGGGCCGACGCCGGCGAGAGCGCCGTCATCCGCCGCCACCTCGGCGACGCCGGACTCGAGGCCGAGGACGTCGAGCGGCTGCGCGAGATCATCTCGTCGACCGGTGCCCTGGCCGAGGTCGAGCGGATGATCGACGAGCGGACCGCCCGCGCGCTCGCCGCGCTCGGCTCACCCGGTCTGGACCCCGTGGCCGCCGGAGTCCTCACCGAGCTGGCCGGGATCGCCACCGCCCGCAGCACCTGAGACCTCGTCCAGCACGGAGGTCCCCGCGCCGATCTTGGACTCCCAGCGCCACGCCTCGTGCAGCCGCACCTTGCCGTCGGCGAGGGTCTCGATCCGGTCCCGGGACCAGCCGCTGGCGGTCGTACCGTCGGTGAGCAGCTGGGTGTAGCGGAACTCCGCATAGGCGCCGTCGCTGGTCCCGACCAGGAAACCCTTGCGGACCCGGCCCCCGTCGTACGAGGCCCAGATCACGTCGCCGTCCTGGCAGAACGCGAACTCGGTGCTCATCCCCACGTCGCCGCCGGTCGCGTCGTCCGGTGGGCGGAACCGGCGTCCGTCGAGCGATGTCATCTGCATGGCCTCCTCGGCGCGCGGGGTCTGGGGGCTGAGCCTAGGCTGAACAGCGCCCCCACGTCAGAGAGGTTGCCGTTGCGCACCATGTCCGGGCCGACGACGCGCGTCGTGGTGGTGGGCGCCGGACTGTCCGGGCTGGCTGCGGCACTGCACCTGGCGGCGGCGGGCCGCGAGGTGACGGTGGTCGAACGAGAGCCGCTGCCGGGCGGGCGGGCCGGGCGGCTCCGCCTCGGCGGCTACTCCTTCGACACCGGCCCCACGGTCCTGACCATGCCGGACCTGCTGGCCGAGACCTTCCGGGCCGTGGGCGAGTCGATGGCGGACTGGCTGACGCTGAACCGGCTCGACCCTGCCTATCGGGCCCACTACCCCGACGGCTCGACCCTCGACGTACGGGCCTCGGTGGACGACATGGCCGACGAGATCTCGCGGGTGTGCGGGCCTGGGGAGGCCATGGGCTACCGGCGTTTCGTCGATTTCGTGACCGAGCTCTACACCCTCGAGATGAAGCATTTCATCGACCGGAACTTCGACTCGCCCCTGGACCTCGTACGGCCTTCGCTGGCAAAGCTCGTTGCTCTCGGGGGTTTCCGGCGGCTGGCGCCCAAAGTCGGCGACTATCTCAAGGATGAGCGGACGCGCAGACTGCTGTCGTTCCAGGCAATGTACGCCGGACTTTCCCCGTACGACGCTCTTGCCATTTATGCCGTCATCGCCTACATGGACACCGTGGCCGGCGTCTATTCACCTGTCGGCGGAATGCATGCGGTGCCACGGGCGATGGCCGGCGCGGCCGAGAAGCACGGGGTCGCATTCCGCTATGGCACCTCGGCGACCCGGGTCGAGCTTTCGGGCTCTCGTGCCGTGGCTGTGCACACCTCCGACGCTGACCGGATCCCTTGTGACGCAGTGGTTCTCACGCCTGACCTGCCGGTCGCCTACCGTGAGCTGCTGCCGCCCGAAGTGACTCCTGCCGGGCTCCGGCGGCTGACCTACTCGCCATCTTGCTTCCTGCTGCTGGCGGGGTCTTCGGCGTCGTACTCGAGGATTGCCCACCACAACATCCACTTCGGTCGCGGCTGGCGATCGGTCTTCTCGGACATCATCGACCGTGGGTCGCTGATGACCGATCCGTCCTTCCTGGTGACGTCTCCGACCCTGTCCGATCCATCCCTCGCTCCGGACGGAAAACACGTCTACTGCGTGCTGTTCCCGACTCCCAACCTCGACGCGGACATCGACTGGGACCTGATCGGCCCGCGCTACCGCGACGAGTGCGTGGGGGTGCTCGAGCGCGCCGGCTACATCGGTTTCGGTGACGCGATCGAGGTCGAGGCGACGACCACCCCGGCGGACTGGGGGCGGCGCGGGATGGAACGAGGCGCGCCGTTCGCCGCGTCGCACACGTTGACCCAGACCGGCCCGTTCCGGCCGGCCAACCTGGCGCCCGGTCTGGACAACGTCGTGTTCGCCGGTTCCGGGACGACGCCGGGGGTCGGGGTGCCGATGGTGCTGATCTCCGGCCGCCTCGCGGCCGAGCGCATCGTCGGCCCTTGTGGATAACTTCTGCGCGGGTTGACGGGTTTCCGGCACCATCTCCCTGGTGCGGGGGTGGACCCCGGCTGACGGGGAGGCTCCGGGTGACGGACACAGCAGTTGCTGTCCCCGCGGCGCCACCACCGCCGTCGGCGTACCCGCACCCGGTCAGCCTGCCGGTCGCCCCCCACGGCGACCCCGACGCGGCCCGGCACCTGGCCGCCGCGTACCGGGTGCTGGCCGGCGACCTGGAAGCGGCTGCCGGCCTGGTCGACGGCATCGTGGCGGACCTGGCGCTGCGCTGGCACGGCACCGGGTCCACCGCGCTGCGGGTGCCCTCGGCCGTGATCGGGGAGGACCTGGCCACGTTGGCCGCCGCCGCCCGCTCCGCCGCCGGGCACCTGGAGGACTACGCCGCCGCGCTGCACAAGGCCCAGCACCACCACGGCTGGTCACTCGGCAAGATCCTCGCCGTCGGCGCGGTCGTCGCGGTCACCACCGCCGCGGTCGTCGTCACCGTCGGAGCCGCCGCCCCGGTCGGCACCCTCGCCGCCCTGGAAGTCGGCGAAGCCATCGCCGGCGCCGAAGCCGCCGCCGGCGCGGCCACCGTCGCAGAGACCGCCGCCACCACCGCCCTGTCGCTGACCGGGCAGACCATGACCGCGCTGCGCGGCCTGAGCGCCGTGCTGCTTCCGCACCTGACCAACGGGGCGATCTGCACCGGCATCGACACCGGGCTGCACCTGGCCACCGGACGCCAGCTCCACCGTGGCGACCTGGCGGAGTCCTTCGCCGCCGGGTTCATCGGCTCGGCCACCACCACCGCCACCCGCTCCGCCCTGCACGCCTCCGAAGCCTTCCGCGGCGCCTCCACCCTCGGCAAGGCCGCCCTGGACACCACCGCACTGACCGCCACCCTCGGCACCGACGACGCCCTGCGCCAATACGCCACCACCGGCCACCTCAACCCGACCCACCTCACCGAGACCGCCCTGCTCACCGCCCTCACAGGCGGCGTCGCCACCCTCCGCAACCCCGCCCGCGGGCCGAACATCGCTCCCCCCAACTACCCGAAGCCACCGGTCAAGCCGCGACCGCCCGGCGCTCCTCCGGCCACCGGCATCGCCCCCGGCGAGATCAACGGCGGACCTGGCAACCTGTGGGCACACGAAGGTCCGGACCTGCCTTACGGCCACACCATCCAAAAGCACGTCGGCCAGTCACTCTTCGACCTCCGAGTCCGCATCGCCCGCGAGCCAGAACGAGACATGGTAAGCACCTTCACCGACGAAGCAACCGCCGAAAAGGCGGTAGCGGAAGCCCTTCGAACACATCCGACCGACTACTCGGCTTTGCTCGAGGGCGAGGTGGATCAGATACAGATCCGAGCCCAGCTCGACTTCGAGTGCGGAACCGTACTGCCTCGCCACGGGTCGCCGTACACCTCCAACCGCGTCCGGCTCTACCTCACCCTGGTTGATGGCAGGATCGTGCTCAAGACGGCGTATGTGGAGTGACATGACCGATCGAGACCGCGTGAGGCTGAAGTACCGATATCTCGACGACCTCATGGGCATGTACTTCGGCGAAGACTGGTTCGACGAATACGACACCGATGAGAAGGCAGCCCTCGCGGACTACGTGCGCCGAACAAACGACACCCGACGTCGTGCAGCGCTCGGCGAGCTAGATCGGATGCGGGCCGACGCCGAGTCCCCCGAGGCGTTCGAGCGAGACTTCGCCTACCTCTCGTGGGCGTACGGCCCACTCGGCGGCCCGACCCCGTACCGCGAGTTCGCCGACCGGCTCGCCGCGGCGATCAGCGCCTCACTTGAACGGCGCCCCTGATCGGCGAGCCGCGGTGCGGGGACCGCGTATCCGGGACACGAAGCATCGCCGTGGATGCGGGAAAGCCCTCGCCACGAGAGTCAAACCCCGCAACCACGACCGGCCCCCAGCGGTCGGCCGGCCATGGCGCGGCCGCGGGACCCTCAGGTCGCGGACCGGGCTCACACGCGGGAGACTCCAGGGCATGAGTGCGCGAGAGCTCGACGCCGCCGGCATCACCGGTGCGAGCTTGCGCGCCTCGTACGAGCGCTGCCGCGGGCTCAACGCCGCCCACGGCAAGACCTACTACCTCGCCACGCTCCTGCTCCCCGCGCGCAAGCGGCCCTACGTCCACGCGTTGTACGGGTTCGCGCGCTACGCCGACGAGATCGTCGACAGCCTCGACAGCCACCTCAGCGCGCGCGAGAAGGCGCAGTGGCTCGAGGACTGGTCCAAGTCCTTCCTCAAGGGCGAGAGCGACGACGAGGTGCTCGCCGCGATCCACGACACCATCGCCCGGTGGCAGATCCCGATGGCGCACTTCGAGGCGTTCCTGGACAGCATGCGGATGGACCTCGAAGTCACGCAGTACCAAACGTTCGAGGACCTGATGGTCTACATGTACGGGTCGGCGGCCGTGATCGGCCTGCAGATGGTGTCGGTCCTCGAACCGGCCAAGGGCCTCGAGCAACCGGCCGCCGGCTATGCGCAGGACCTCGGCGTTGCCTTCCAGCTGGCCAACTTCATCCGAGACGTCGGCGAGGACCTGCGCAGGGGCCGGATTTATCTGCCCATCGAGGATCTCGAGCACTTCGGCGTCACCCGCGAGCAGCTCCGGCAAGGCGTCGTGGACGGCAAGGTGCGCAGACTGCTGCAGTACGAGATCGCCCGCACCCGCGAGATCTTCCGCGCCGCCAAGCCGGGGGTCCGGCTGCTGCACCCGACCAGCCGCGACTGCATCGAGGTCGCAACCCGGCTCTACAGCGGGATCCTCGACGAGGTCGAGAGGGCGGACTACCGCGTGCTCGACCGCAAGGTCGCCGTCCCCCTCGGCAAGCGGCTCAGGGTCGCCGTACCCGGTCTCGTACGGGCCCGTGCCGCCCGAACCACACCCACCAGCACAGCGTCTGCGTGACCAGCGCGAACCCGAACAGCAGGTCCTCGACCGGCGCGTAGGCTACCCGCCAGTGGCCGAAGAACGTCGGCGTCGAGGGCCCGAGCACCGCTGACGAGGCATAGACGACCACCCGGCGGCCAGTGAGGACGCCGTTCACGACCAGCTGGAAAACCACGATAATCGCGTACGAGGTCCAGAACGCGCGACGCAGCACCAGCCGGGTCCTGAGCACGACGAGGTCCAGCAGCAGCGTCAGCCCAACCACGGCGAGTGCGATCCAGGTGTACGTCATGAGTCCTCGTCGCCGAAGGACCACGACGGCCGGCGGACCCGTACGGCCTCGTAGGTCAGGATCGCGCACACCGGCACCACGACGAAGAACAGCAGTTCCTCGACCGGCAGGTGCCCTGGCAGCAGCCAGCCGGCGATCTGACCCGGGTCGTACGCCCACTGGTGGTCGGCGATCGCCCACAGGTCCCAGCAGACGAACGGCACGAGCACGCAGAGCAGCGCAAGGCCGAGCCGACGCCACCGCCGGTAGACCCCGACGTGCAGCACGAGCTCCAGCGGTGACGTCCCGAGCAGGCAACCCGCCAGCAGCAGGAGGTAGGTCGCTCTCACCCAGGGACGCTAGAAGGCGAGGGCCTGGGCGCGCCGGGTGACCTCGGCACGACGGTCATCCAGCAGCGCCTGGGCCGGCGACCCGGGCAGGCTGTCGTCCGGTGTGTAGAGCCAGCGGATGATCTCGACGTCGGTGAACTTGTTGTCGTAGAGCACATTGAGCAGCCCGCTCAGGCCCTTGAGCAGCTCTCCGTCGGGACGGACGAAGTCGGCCGGCACGTAGAGCGCGTTGTTCTCGCCCCGACGCACGGCGACCAGCTTGTGCTCGGAAACGACCTGGCGGACCCGGTTGACCGGCAGGTGCAACAGCTCGCCGACCTCGGGCAGCGACAGCCAGGCAGGGACGAGGTCGTCAAGGTCAGTGGCTGTGGAGGTTTCGTTCACCCCGTTAGGGTCCCACGAAGACAAGCGGAGCGCGCAAGCGGCCGCTAGGGTGCAACGCATGGCGGACGACGAGGATGCGTACGGCCAGGTACCCGAGCAGTACGACACCGACATCACGCCCGAGGCCATCGAGCTGGGGGTGGTCTCCCTCGACGAGCCGTGGGAGCCGCCCGGCGACCGCAAGACACCCCCTACCTGGCCGAACTGGCTGCCGCCCGGTGCACTCGCCCTCGCGGCGGCCGCCATCAGCCTGGTGGCCCTGCTGGGAAACGGGATCGGGAGCTCCTTCGGCTACGTGCTGAAGTACAGCCTGAGCAGCACGTCCGGGTCGACCACCGCGCCGGCCCACACCGCCCTCAACGTCCAGCTGGTTCTCGCCGGACTGGCCGTCGTGCTGGGTGCATTGGCGGTGATGGGTTTGCGGGCGACACCCGACGCGCCGCGCTGGTGCCGTGACCTCGCGATCGCGGCCATCATCGTCGGGATAGTGGCGGCCGGCGTGCACTGGACCCTGCTGCAGTCACTGGACAACCACAAGATCCCGCCGGACGTGGTGTTCAACAGCAACTAGCGCGGGTCGACCGGCGCGCCGCCGTTGCGCACCGACGCGAACGAGGCCTCGATCAGCGCCGCGCCCTCGCGGGACTCGGAGAGTGGCAGCAGCCAGCCGTCCTTGCCGCGGATGACCGAGGAGAACTCCTCGACCATCAGCTGATAGGGGTCGGCGCCGGTGACCAGGATGCGCTCAGTTCCCTTGCCACCACGGGAAACCCACAGCTCGAGCTCGGCCAGTCCTGCCGTCCAGGCTTGCTCGCGCAGCTCGATCTCGCCGTCGTCGCCGGTGATCACGAGGGTCTGCCTGCCGGCCTCGGCGATCGACACGTGGATCTCGGCATCGCCCGCGTCGTAGGACAGCACCGCGTCGGTGGTCAGGTCGACGCCGGTCGGGCCAAGCTCCATCTTCGCCACGACCTCGTACGGCAGCCCGCCAAAGGCCCAGGCCGCGCCCGAGAGCGCGTAGTGCCCGATGTCGTAGAGCGCGCCGCCGCCCCTTGCCGGGTCGAGCCGGTAGTTGCCGGCCGCCACGCCGTCGTAGGTGAACACCGACGCGACGTGGCGCACAGCGCCGATTGCGCCCTCCGCCAGCAGCTGCTGGGCCAGCCGGACCCGCGGGTGCCAGCGATACCACGAGGCCTCGACCAGGTGCCGGCCTGCCGCCGCGGCCGCCGCGGTCATCGACATCACCTCGGCGGTGTCCATGGCGAGCGGCTTCTCGCACAGCACGTGCTTGCCGGCCGCCAGCGCTGCCTCGGTCCAGGGCTTGTGCGCGTCGTTGGCGAGCGAGATGTAGACGGCCTCGATCGCGGGGTCGGCGAGCACGGCCTCGTACGAGCTGTAGGAGCTCACCGGGGTGCCGACCGCTGGGCCGAAGGTCTCGCCGAGGCGCTGGGCCCTGGCCAGGTCGCGCGCGCCGACCGCGGAGAGAATCGCGTTGTACGAGGCCCGTACGGCGGGACCGAGCGCACGGGTCGCGATGTTGCCGGCGCCGATGAAGCCCCAGCGAACCGGGTCTGGGGTTGGTGCGGGCTGGGTCACGTCAGGCCTCCGGGAGTGGCTGCGGTCGCGCGTCCTCGCGCGCACTCATCATCGCAGCCTGCATCACCGCGACATTGCGGCGAGACCCCTGAGGCGTCACGGACAGGGGTGCCCCGGAGAGCAGCTGGTCGGCCAGCTCACGGTGGAACGGGTGCGCGGGCCGGGGAGGCAGGGCCAGCCGGGTCTCGCTGCCGTCGGCCGAGACCACGCGCAGGTCGGCCGGCGCGTCGGCGGGAGCGAGCTGGTCCTCCGCCAGCGTGCCGATCGAAGTCCTCGACAGCACCGAGGCCCGCCGCCAGTCACCCACGATCGCGCCCTCGGTGCCCAGCACGTACCACTTGGGCTTCAGGACCGCCGCCAGGTCAGAGTGGACGAACTCGCCCTCGACGCCATCGGTGAACCGTACGGTCACCCGCGAGTGGTCGGCGTTGGTCACGTCGTGCCAGCGCCGCTTGTGGCTCGCGGCCGTGACGTGAGAAACCGGCTGCGGGAACAGATCGAGCAGCCAGTCGAGATAGTGCGAGCCCCAGTCGTAGATCGCCCCACCGGACACGGCCTCGTCGGAGTGCCAGTAGTTGCACGGGTGCCCGAACCCGCCGACGAAGGACTCGTAGTGGAACACCTCGCCGACGACACCCGAGCGGATCGCCTGGCCCAGCGCGAGGTAGTCCGGGTCCCAGCGCCGGTTCTGGTAGACGGCCAACGTCAACGACCGCTGAGCGGCCAGCCCGATCATCTCGTCCGCCTCGGAGACCGTGAGGCAGAACGGCTTCTCGACGACGACCGACTTGCCGGTGTCCAACGCACGGAGTGACCACTCGACGTGGCTGTCCGGCGGCGTCGACACGACCACGAGGTCCACGTCTGAGCAGGCCAGCAGCTCGGCGGCGGCGGCGAAACCCGGCAGGCCGGGGGCGAGTGCCTGAGCGGCGTCGAGCCGCGTCGGGTCGGCGTCGCAGACCGCTGCCAGCTCGAGGCCTTCGGTCGCCTGGACCGCCGTCGCGTGCTCACGCCCGATGGCGCCGTAGCCCAGCAACCCGACCCGAACGGGAGCAGCGTCGCGCAGCCCGAGCGCGGCCCGCCCGAGCCGGTGCACCAGCCGGAGGAACCCTGTGTCGGCCAGCGTCGGCGAACGCCTGCCGACGGTCAGCGTGCCGACGACACCGCAGCCCCGCCGCAGGGTCGCCACCGGCTGGACCTGGAGTCCCATCGCCGCGGTCAGCACCACCTCGACGTCGTCCGCAACCTTGTCCAGCAGCTGCCAGCGGTCAGTCAGCACGATGTCCCCGTCGAAGCGCCGGGTCACCTCACCGGCGTCGGGCCCCGGCCGGAGCCGGATCTCGTGCAGCGGGGTGGCAGCACCCGGCATCACCCCTGCCAGTTCGAGCAGGTCGTCGTGCTCCCACCACGCCTCGACCGTCGGGCCGAGCAACAGCACCGTCCCACCGGCCTCGGCGAACGCCACCAGGCCGGCGGCGACCGCGTCCGCGCAGCGCCGCTCGGACCAGACCATCACCATCGTGACGCCGGCCGGCACCTGCGCCCGCGGCTCGGACACGGCGACCGACCAGCCGCAGCCGGCCAGGTGCCGAGCCACGCCCTCGAGGGCGTCACGCAGCTCGGTGTCGTACGGATTGGCCGGTTCTGCGAAGACCGATCCCCGGATCGTGGTCGTCATGGGGTCATCTAACCTCCGCCCCCTGACAAACCGCCACCGCGTTGAAACCGCCGTCCCACCAGGCGGGTTCCCTACCTTGGTCCGAGCGATCACGGGAGGACCGCCCACGCATGCTCACCGACTACCGCCGGCTCTGGCTGGGCTACTCGGTGTCGACCATCGGCGACGGGGACACCCTGAGCGCGGGGCCGCGGCTGGGTTGATCATGACGGCCTCCGGCGTCCACGCGGCCATCTGGAGCGGTCACGGTCACCCTCGCCGTGGTGGCGATGCGGCTCTTCTCCCCCACCCGCTCGGGGGGATCTGAGCCCGCAGACGGCGCAAATAGCACATCTGTCCCACCAGTCCCACTTGCCACGCCGGTCACACGGCACTAGCGTCCATAAAATGTTGACGGCGGAGCACCCGGCCCAGGGCTGGCGGCGGCATGCGCGCGTGGCCCAGCTGATCGCGCTGCCGTTGGCGGTCGCGCTGATCGGCACCGTCGCCGCCGGGCGGACGACGAGCATTTCGGTACGCAGCGGCGATACGCTCTCCGGCCTCGCGGTCACCCACCACACGACGGTCGACATCCTGCGCCGGCTCAACCACATCGCGGCGGACAGTGACCTCATCCTCATCGGTCAGCGGCTGCTCATCCCGGCGGCCGCACCTGCCGTCACCCGTACGGCCACCGCGGTAGCCAAGCCGGTCGCCAAGCCGGTCGCCACGACCAGGATCGTCACCTACGTCGTCCGCAGCGGCGACAACCTGACCGCCATCGCCGCCCACTACAAGGTCGCCTTGAGCGCGGTTTCCGCCCGGAACCACCTGCGCAAGGACGGCATGATCTTCATCGGCCAGCACCTGCAGATCCAGGTGCCGGTTGTCGTCAAGAACGCCAACAACACCTTCGCCGGCCGCACCTACCCGCCGGCCACCGTCGCCTCGGCAAACCGGCACCGGGCCTACGTCGCAGCCCATCACCAGCCGTCCAAGGCCGAGACCCGGGCGATGATCACCCGTACGGCCAAGCAATGGGGTCTCGATCCGGCGCTCGCCCTCGCCATCGGCTGGCAGGAGTCGGGCTTCCAGCAACAGGTGGTCTCCCCCGCCGACGCGATCGGTGTCATGCAGGTCGTCCCGTCCACCGGCGACTACATCAGCACCTACCTCGCGCACCGCCGGCTCGACCTGCTCGACCCGGCCGACAACATCACCGCCGGTGTCGCGCTGCTGCGCGCGCTGACCCGGGCGGCCCCGCTGGACAAGGCCGTCGCCGGCTACTACCAGGGCCTCGGCTCGGTGCTCACCCGCGGCATGTACGCCGACACCAAGGTGTACGTGACCAGCGTGCTGGGGCTGCGCAAGCAGTTCGCCGGCTGACCGGCGGACGGCGAGCCACGCCCTCAGACGAGCCGCCGGAACGTAGGATCGCCTGCGTGGACACGACCCTGGCCGACACGCTCGTAGGGCGGGTGCTCGACGGTCGCTACCGGATCCAGGAGCGCATCGCGCGCGGCGGCATGGCCACGGTCTACCGCGCTGTCGACCTGCGCCTGGACCGGCCGGTCGCGGTCAAGGTGATGCACTCCTCGCTCGCCGAGGACCCGGACTTCGTCTCCCGGTTCACCCGCGAGGCCAAGGCTGCAGCCCGGCTGTCGCACCCCAACGTCGTCGCGGTGTTCGACCAGGGCAGCGACAGCGGCATCGTCTTCCTGGTCATGGAGTACGTCGCCGGTGTGACCTTGCGCGACGTGATCAAGGAGCACGGACGGCTCTCCCCACGCCAGGCGCTCGACGTCGTGGCGCCGATCCTCTCCGCGCTCGACGCCGCCCACACCGCTGGCATCGTGCACCGTGACATCAAGCCGGAGAACGTCCTGATCGCCGGCGACGGTCGGGTCAAGGTCGCCGACTTCGGGCTGGCCAGGGCCATCGCCGACTCCAACCTGACCGCCACGACCGGGCTGCTGATCGGCACCGCCGCCTATCTCGCCCCCGAGCAGATCGAGCGCGGGACCGCCGACCCGCGCACCGACCTCTACGCCGCGGGCATCGTGCTTTTCGAGCTGCTCACCGGCAAGCCCCCGTACGAGGGTGCGACGCCGATGGCCGTCGTCTTCAAGCACGTTCACGAGCGGGTGCCGGCGCCGTCGGTCGTACGGCCGGACGTGCCGCGGCAGATCGACGCGCTGGTCCTCGACGCCACCCAGCGCGAGCCGGCCGACCGGCCACCCACCGCGGCCGAGCTGCTCGAGCAGCTGCAGGCCGCTGCCCGGACCCTCCCCCCCGAGCCGCTCGACCTGACCCAGCCGACTCAGGTGCTCGGCGAACACCTGACCACCGTGCTGCGGACCGAGCCGGCCCCCGTGCACACCCTGGTGGCCCCGCCCGACTGGCCGCCTTCACCGCCTGGCGTCGCGCGAACCCGGCGACGCAGGCCCTGGTTGCACGGCTGGCGGCTGGCGGTGCTCCTGCTGGTGCTGCTCTCGCTGGCCGCCGGTGCCGCGGGCGCCTACTTCGGCATGCAGGAGCACAAGAAGCACAACGGTCCCTCGGCCGGCCCCGCTGTCACGACCTCGGCCGCGGCTCCGGCGCAGACGGTGATGCCGAGATTCGTCGGGCTGACCAGGGACGCTGCCGACCAGCAGGCACTGATCAGCCAGGTGGTGGTGAGCTACGGACCCGATGAGTACAGCGACCAGCCCGCCGGTCGGGTGATCTCCCAGGACGCCACCGCCCTTGCCCACGTCGCCCTGCACACCCCGGTCCAGCTGACCCTGAGCATGGGCCCCAAGCCGGTCGACATCCCGGCGACGCTCATCGGCGAGACCGCCGACCAGGCGAAGGCCACGCTCACCGCGGCCAACCTGGCCTTGGGCAGGCACTCGTCGGAGTACAACGACACCATCGCCGCGAACGCCATCGTGCGGGTGACGACGACGGGACCCGTCGCGCCGGGGACGCCGATCGACGTCGTGCTCTCCCGCGGCCCGGCGCCAGTTGCCGTACCCGACGAGCACGGCAAGTCCGCCGCTGCCGCGCAGGCTGATCTCAGGACCAAGGGCTTCCCCAACGTCACGACCAGCCAGGACTACAGCGACAGCGTGGACAAGGGCAACGTCATCTCGCAGACGCCGGCCCCGCCCGCCTCGATCCAGCAGTCGGCGGGCGTCAACCTGGTGATCTCCAAGGGGCCGGAGCTCTTCAGGGTCCCCGATCTCTACAAGGACACCCCCAACCAGGCCAAGGCCGAGCTCGACAAGGTCGGCATGGTGGTCAACTTCAACCGGCTGGTCGGCACGACCGGCGGGCACGTGCTGCACCAGTCGATCCCGGCCGGCAGCTACCGGCGTCACGGCACCGTGGTCACGGTCGATATCTTCTAAGGCGTGCCGCCCCGCAAGCCCTCTCCTGTCGGCGCGCACGTCTTCACGGCAGGAGGCCTCGCCACCACCGGCCTGGCCTACGCACGCCGCATCAGGGCCGCTGTGATGCAGGTCTTCGTGACCAACCCGCGGGGCTGGGCGCCCTCGCCCGGTGACCCCCGGCAGGACGAGCGACTGCGGGACGGGCTGGCTGAGGACAAGATGCCGCTGTTCCTGCACGCGCCCTACCTGGTCAACCTCGGCTCACCCGCGGAGACCACCCGACTCAACTCCGCAGAAGCGCTGCGACACGCCCTCGTACGGGGCAGGGCACTCGGCGCGGCGGGCATCGTCTTCCATGGCGGGTCAGCCGTTTCGGACGACCGCCGTGACGAAGCGATGGCCCGCTCGCGCGAACTTCTCCTGCCATTGCTGGACTTTGCCGGCTCCGAGCCGGACGGACCGCGGCTGCTGGTCGAGCCGACCGCCGGCGGCGGCGGCGCCCTCGCCGCGACGGTCGAGGGCCTGGCGGAGTACGTCGCCGCGCACGACCGGCACCCAGGGCTCGGCGTCTGCCTGGACACCTGTCACCTGTTCGCCGCCGGGCACGACCTGTCCGCCCCAGGGGGGATGCGGACGATGCTGACGGCCGTCGCCAAGCAGCTCGGCCGGGACCGGCTGGGGCTGGTGCACGCCAACGACAGCAAGGACGTCTGCGGGTCCCTGCGTGACCGGCACCAGTCCATCGGCAGGGGGCTGATCGGCGGGGAGCCGTTCGCCGAGCTGTTCCGCCACCCGGTCACCCGCGGGGTGCCCGTACTGATCGAAACGCCTGGTACCGCTGAGGACCACGCCCGTGATCTCGAGCTGCTCCGCGAGATGCGCGACCGATGACCTCGTACGTCAGGCGGTGGCGGGCCTCCCCCGCCGCCGCGATGCTGGCCCTGCTCTGCGTGACGGCCGTCTGGGGCGGCACGTTCCCCGTGGTCAAGGACGCGATCACCCCGGCCGGGCCGATGCAGGTCTTCGACTACCTCGCCTGGCGGTTCGCTCTCGCCGCCCTGGCGATGGCGCTGCTGCGGCCGACGTCGGTCGCCCGCCTCGGCCGGGCGGGCCGCCGCCACGGACTCCTGCTCGGCTGTGCCCTGGGACTCGGCTTCATCGCCCAGACGACCGGTCTGCAGCGGACGCCGTCGTCGGTCTCCGGATTCGTCACCGGGATGTTCGTCGTCTTCACCCCGCTGGTCATGGCGGTGATCCTGCGCCGGCGGGTCAGTCGCAACGCCTGGATTGCCGTACTGGTAGCAACTCTCGGGCTCGCCCTGCTGTCGGCGGGCACCTCGGGCCGGGACGCCACCCACGCCTCTGGGCTCGGCCTGACGCTCACGGTGGGCTGCGCCTTGGCCTACGCCGTCCACATCGTCGGACTCGGCGAGTGGTCCTCGCGCTACGACTCGTACGGGCTGGCGGTCGTGCAGCTCGCCACGGTCGCCCTGCTGTGCGGCGGGACAGCAGCATTCGGCAAGGGCGGCCTGACCCCGCCGCCCGACGGCGCCGCGTGGTTCGCGGTCGGGCTCACCGCGCTGGCGGCCTCGGCGCTCGCGTTCGTCGTCCAGACCTGGGCGCAGTCGTTGCTCGACCCGACCCGGGCCTCGGTCATCATGACGATGGAGCCCGTGTTCGCCGGGCTCTTCGCCGTCGCGTTCGCCGGCGAGTCGATGAGCCAGGTGGCCGTCCTCGGCGCGGCCCTGGTCGTCGGGGGCATGCTGATGACCGAGCTCGGTGCGGGCTGGAGCTCCTCGGTCGAGCGCCTCGAAGGCTGAGCCCCTTCCTCGCGATCGGGATCGGCTGGGCTGTGCTGGGGGAGACCGTGCACGCCGTCACGAAAGGTGCGCCTACGGGCGGCGCCCGCGACGCAGCACGGTCACGAAAAGGCTTGCCAGCAGGGCAAACCAGCCGGTCCAGGCAACCAGCAGGACCAAACCTTCGTTGTTCACGGGCCGACCTCCCTCGGGTGCCGTAACGAGTCGCGGACGGCGTGGACGAGCAGCCGCTCGTCCTCCACCGTCAGCTCCGACCAGGGGACGAACAACGCGTGCCTGGCGCGACGCCCGAGCACGGCCGTCAACAGCCACGGGCCGGTGAGGTCGGGGGACGCGTAGCCCAGTCGTACGGCAGCGCCGCCCTTTCCGACGATGACCCCGTCGACGCGCAGGCCAGCTGCCTCCCCGTACGGCCCCTCGCGGACCAGTCGTACGTCCTGCACCGTGCCGAGGGCGGTGCCATCGTCATGCACGGCCGGCTTTCCGATGAGGTCGGTGATCCGCATGATCAGGCTCCCGGGATCCGGCCGATGAAATGCTCCGCAAGCCAGGCCTCGAGGTCGGCCGGTGGCAGGTCCCCGTGCGGCACCCGCAGGGTCACCGTGGCGGCGACCGAGGACACCAGCCGGATGTCCAGTCGTCGCGGCTCCAGGTCGCCGCTGGCTCGGAGCCGCTGCGCGATCGAGGTCACCCAGACGGACAGTCGGCCCCGAAACCTTGCCCCCAAGGCGATCTGACCGGTCAGCAGCGCCGCGACGACGGGCCCACCCGGCTGGTCGAGGTCGATCTCGAGGTCGTCGACCTTGCCGACCGATCGACCTTCGGACGTGGCGATCTGCCGGTCGAGCAGCTGGCGCCCGGCGTAGAGGATCTGGTCGGCCATCTACATCCCCGCCTTGGTCGCGATCATCAGCGGCAGCGTCACCAGCGTGACCGCGACGATGATCACCAGGTAGCCGGTGGCGATGGTGTTGGAGAACCAGCCGTTCGCCTTGTCCCCCATGTAGCCGCGGTCATTCGCGATGACCAGGATCGGGAAGTAGGTCAGCGGCAGCGCAGCGGCGGAGAGCACGACGGAGTACTCCGTGACCTTGACCGGGTCGATCGTGGTCAGCGCGAGCGCCATCGCAGCGAACAACGAGATCAGCAGCACGGTCTGGAAGCGGGAGGCCTCTCGCGGTCGGGACGCCGCTTTGCCCCAGGTCCAGCCGAAGTACTGGGCGAAGGTGTAGCCGGCGGACAGCAGGGTCTCGAGGGAGGCACCGAAGGTTGCGGCGAAGAAGCCGACGAGCATCGCGGCGACACCGAGCTTGCCGAGCGCCAGCGCAATGGGCAGCCCGACCTGGCTGACATGGCTCACCTCGACGTGCAACGGCCCCAGCACGAGTGCCGAGCAGGCCATGATGGACAGCGAGATCGCCGCCCCCAGCGGGAATCCGACGAACACGTTGAGCCGGTTGGTGATCAGGTCCTGCCGGCCCCAGCGCTCCTCGACCGCCCCGGAGGAGAAGAAGAACACCTCGTAGGGCGTCATGGCGGCCCCGAACAGCCCGATGGCGTAGTACCACCACGTCGGGTGGCCCTCTCCCTGCGGAACCGTCGGGTGGCTGGCATGGTCAAGCATCCCCGACCAGTCCGGACCGAGCTGCCAGAGGGCGATGATGAACACCAGCAGGCAGAGTCCGAGCATGCCGAATGCGTTCTCCATCACCTCGAACGGCAGCTTCCAGACCACAAGCCAGACGACGAGGCCGACGATCGGCACCCACAGCAGGTAGTTGACGCTGGTGGCCAGCTCGATCGCGATCGCGACGCCGGCCAGCTCGGCGGTCAGGGTCAGCAGGTTGATGAAGTAGGCGGAGAACAGGTTGGCCATGGCGAAGCGCACGCCGAGCCGCTCCCGTACGACGTCGAACACCGCCCGCTTGGTGAGGGCTGCGACCCGGCCGGACATCTCGGCGTAGACGACGATGCCCAACGTGCCGACCAGGATCGCCCAGGCCAGGCTCATCCCGAACCGGGCGCCTACGACCGCGCTGGTGACGAAGTCGCCGATGTCGACGAAACCGCCGATGGCGGTCAGGACGCCGAGCGCGATCTGCAGGAGCTTCTTCACCCGGCCACGCCCTCGAGCTTGTCCAGCTTGTCCTGCAGCGAGCGCAACGGTTTGGCGAGGTCGGCGAGCTCGGCCATCCGGTTGCGCCGGGCCGCGATCCGCAGATCGTCGAGCATCGACACCGTGCCCTGCATCACCTGGTCCAGCTGCTCCCGGAGCCGGTCGGCAGCAGCGCTCGGCGGTTGGATCGCGTCGAAGTTGCTCGCGGTCGCGGAGGCGTCGTCGTCCGCCTCGGCGAAAGTCACCGAGAGGAAGGGGGCGGGCGCCCGCGTCGTAACCTTGAGCGCAAGCTCAACGGTGCCGAGCACGCCGTTGAGTGTCTCTGCCGTGTTGGCGACCTTGTGCCGGTAGTCGTCATCGGTGCGCGACGAGCTGGCGCATCCCGCGCAGATCGCCAGCACCACGCAGGCCGAGACGAGCCCACGTACGGACACAGCCCCTCCCCTCCGCCCGGCCAATGATGATCAAGGGTCCCGCTGGGCGACCTTGTCCCCGGGCAGCGAGCACTCACAAACCTGTCGCAAAGGTTCGATCTCCATCCGACGTGGCAGGGTCGTGGTGTGCAGGTCGGCGTCGCGTTCGTGCTTGCCGGGCTGGCGGCGGTTCTCATCGCGCACCTGCTGGCCCGCAGCACCGGGCTGCCCAGTGCCGTCCTTCTGGTGGCCGCCGGCGGCATCTACGCCTTGCTCCCCGGTCCCAACCTCACGCTGGACCCGCAGGTCATCCTGGTCGTGGTGCTGCCGCCACTGCTGTTTGCGGCTGCCCTGAACTCCAGCCTTGTCGCCCTCCGCGGGGACGCCGCCACGATCGGCGGCCTCTCCGTCGGACTGGTCCTGGTCACTGCCGTCGCCGTGGGTCTGGTCCTGCATGCCGCCGTCCCCGCCGTACCGCTCGCCGTCGCGATCGCGCTCGGTGCCGCGATCGCCCCACCCGACCCGGTCGCCGCGCTGTCGGTCGGCCGGCGGTCAGGCCTGCCGGCCAGGCTGATCACGCTGGTCGAGGGCGAAGGACTGCTCAACGACGCCGTCGCCCTGACGATGCTGAAGGTGGCCGTCGCGGCTGCCGTGGGGGAAGGCTTCTCCCTCGGGGGCGCCCTGCTGAAGTTCCTGCTGACCGCCGCTGGTGGTGCCGCGGTCGGGCTGGCCGTCGCGCTGGCCCTGGCACAGGGTCGCCGGCTGCTGGCTGATTCGTTGCTCGAGAACGCACTGTCCCTGGCGACGCCGTTCGCGGCCTACCTCGCCGCCGAGGAGCTGCACGTCTCGGGTGTCCTCTCCGTCGTCATCGCCGGGCTGTGGCTCGGGCACCGCGGGCCGACCATGTCGAGCGACTCGCGGCTGCAGACCCGTCCGGTCTGGCGACTGGTCGAGTTCCTGCTCGAAGGCTTCGTGTTCCTGCTGATCGGGCAACAGCTGCCCACCGTCGTACGAGGCCTCGACGCCTATCCCACCCACACCGTCGTCGCAGCAGCCGCTGTCAGCGTGCTGCTGGTCCTGGTGCTGCGCCCCGCCTGGCTGCTGCTCACCGTGGCCCTGCCTTACTGGCTGCGAGCCAGAGCCGGTCGTCGCCCGAGCCGGCAACCGCTGACCGTACGCGACCTGATAGCCCTGAGCTGGGCGGGAACGCGCGGCGTGATCACTCTGGCGGCCGCGTTCTCGCTGCCGCTGACCCTGGGCGGCAGAGACTTCCCCAGCCGCGACCTGCTGCTGTTCTGTGCCTATCTCGTGGTGGTGGTCACGTTGGTGGGGCAGGGGCTGACCTTCGGCCCACTGGTCCGGCGACTGCGCTTCCCCAACGCCGAGCTCGAGAACGCCCTGCTGCGCAACCAGGCCCGGCTGGCGGCCATCGAGGCGAGCCTGGCCCGGTTGGACGAGCTGGTCGAGGCTGGGGAGCAGCCAGCGGAGACCGTCGCGGTCCTGCGACGGGTGACCGAGATCAGGCGCAAGCGGTACGCCGACCGGGTGGCCCTGCTGTCGGCGGTCGAGGACGACGTGCTGCCCCAGGACGGACGTCGCGAGGCCTCGGTCCGGCTTCGCCGGGCGATGATCGACGCCGAGCGGGAGTCGTTGCTGGAGTGGCGCGACTCCGGCCGGCTGCCCGACGCCTCGCTGCGGGTGCTGCAACGGGAGCTGGACCACGAGGAGAGCCTGCTCCCCCGCTGACACCCGACCGCACGACGAGGCGCTCGTGGCCTCAGGCGAGCAGGCGTTTGAGGGTGTCGGCGGCGAAGGCGATGTCGGGGTCGCCGACGTCGAGGTGGGTCAGCATCCGTACCCTGCGCGGCCCCACGACCGACACGAGCAGACCTTCGGCGCGGCACAGGGCCGCGAGCTCGGCGCCGGTGTACGGCGTCGCTCGGAGGTCCAGGACCACGACGTTGGTCTCGACGTCCTCAGGCGCCGTCAGCCCCGGCACCGCCGAGGCGAGTGCAGCGGCCAGCCACGAGGCCCGTCGGTGGTCGTCGGCCAGTCGCTCGATGTGCTGCTCGAGGGCGAAAAGCCCCGCCGCAGCAAGGATTCCGGCTTGGCGCATGCCGCCGCCGAGTCGCTTGCGGAGCACGCGCGCCTGGGCGACCCGGGAGGCCGATCCGACGATCACCGAGCCGACTGGAGCACCCAGACCCTTGGACAGGCAGACCGACAGCGTGTCGAACAGCGCCCCGTAGGCAAGCAGCGACACCCCCGTCGCGATCGACGCGTTCCAGATCCGGGCGCCGTCACAATGCAGCGCGACCCCGGCCTCAGCGGTCAGGGAGCGCAGGGCCACGAGCTGGTCGTACGGGTAGACAGCGCCGCCACCGCGGTTGTGCGTCTGCTCCACGGCGACCGCCCGGGTGACCACGGTGCCGAACCCGGCAGGTCGCAGGTGCGCGGCGACGGCAGCCGGGTCGAGCAGTCCGCGCGGGCTCGGCAGCGTCCGGGTCTGAATGCCGCCGAGCTGGGCGGCGGCGCCGTGCTCGTACGTGACGATGTGGGCGTCCGAGTCGCAGATCAGCTCCTCGGCAGGAGGAACCAGCAGCCGCAGGCAGATCTGGTTGCCCATCGTGCCGCTCGGGACGAACAGCGCCGCCTCGTGGCCGAAGAGCGTGGCGACGCGGGTTTCGAGAGCGTTGACCGACGGGTCCTCGCCGTAGACGTCGTCGCCGACCTCGGCCGAGGCCATCGCCTGGCGCATGCCGGCCGTCGGACGGGTCAGCGTGTCGCTGCGCAGGTCGACAACAGAACCGGTGGAGCTCACGCCTGTGTCATCCCGCGCGACCGCCGCCGTTGCAGCATCTCGGCAACCAGGAAGGCGAGCTCCAGGGACTGCCCCGTGTTGAGGCGCGGGTCACAGGCCGTCTCGTAGCGACCCGCCAGGTCCGCGTCGCTGATCGCCTGTCCGCCGCCCAGACATTCGGTGACGTCCTCGCCGGTGAGCTCGATGTGGATGCCGCCCGGAATCGTGCCGAGCGACTCGTGCACCTCGAAGAAGCCGCGCACCTCGTTCAGCACGTCGTCGAAGTGCCGGGTCTTGTAGCCGCTCGCCGACTCGATCGTGTTGCCGTGCATCGGGTCGCACGTCCACACGACCTGGGAGCCCGTGGCCTCGACGGCCGCCACGATCGCCGGCAGCAGGTCGGTGACCTTGCGGGCACCGAGCCGGGCGATGACGGTGAGCCGGCCAGGGGTGCGGTCCGGGTCGAGCGCGTCGACCAGGGCGGCCGCGTCGGAGGGCTTGGCCGTGGGGCCGAGCTTGATCCCGATCGGGTTGTTGATCTGCTTGGCGAACGCGATGTGCGCGCCGTCGAGAGCGCGCGTGCGCTCACCCACCCAGACCATGTGGGCCGACAGGTCGTAGTCCGTGCCGTGCTCGTCGCTGCGGGTCAACGCGGCCTCGTACTCGAGCAGCAGGGCCTCATGGCTCGAGTAGAGCTCGACGCCATGCGCAGCCCCGATACCGTCGAGGTCGATGCCGATGGCCGACATGAACGCAATGGCCCGGTCGATCTCGGCCGCGATCTGCTCATAACGCTGGCCGGCCGGCGAACGCTTGACGAAGTCCTTGTTCCACAGGTGTACGGCCCGCAGGTCGGCGTCGCCGCCGGTGGCGAACGCCCGCATCAGGTTGAGCGTCGACGCCGCGGAGTGGTAGGCGCGGAGCAGCCGTCGCGGGTCCGGGGTGCGGGCCTCGATCGAGCGGGCCAGGTCGTTCACTGCGTCCCCGCGGTAGGAAGGCAGCTCCACGCCGTCGACCAGCTCGACCCCGCTGGAGCGCGGCTTGGCGAACTGGCCGGCGATCCGGCCGACCTTGACCACCGGGACGGAGGCCCCGTAGGTCAGCACCGCCGCCATCTGGAGCAGGGTCTTGATCTTGTCGCGGATCTGGTCGTAGGTCGCCGCCGCGAACGTCTCGGCGCAGTCGCCACCCTGCAGGAGGAAGGCCTCGCCCCTCGCGACACTGGCCAGCCGGGTTCGGAGCGTGTCGCACTCCGAGGGCATGACCAGCGGCGGCAGCGACGAAAGCTCCTCCGCCACGGCGCCGAGCACGGCAAGGTCCGGCCAGGCCGGCTGCTGGGCGATCGGCAGCGCGCGCCAGTCGCTCGCGGGGGCAGCAGCGGACAAGGCCGTGTTCACGTCGGAGTCTGGCAGCACAGTCACGCCGTACAGCGTACGAGTCCGGTCGCCGGCGAACGAGGAATTACCGGCATGCGGGACGGTTGCCGGAGCCCGCCCACTGGGCGGTACGACCTACCCGACGGGGTTGTAGCGCAGCAGCGCGCCCACACCGTCGCGGGGTGCGGCCTCCCCCTCGTACGGGACCTTGCGCACCTCGGCGTCGGTCCCGAGTGCCGCCCGCAGCAGCACGTCGGGCAGCGGCGCGGACAACGGCCGCGTGATCCCGAGGTCGCGCAGTGTCTGCTCCCTCATCGCGATGTCGGTCGGCTCCGGCCCGAACCATGCGCGCTCCTGCCCGTCGAGCTCGTCGGTGAGCAGCAAGGTGCCTACCTGTGCTTGCCGGAAGGCCTCGCTGACCGCCCATGGACCGTCAGCCGCCTTGGCCGCGACCGGCTGGCCGGCGTCGGCGAGCCGTTCGCCCTCTGCCAGCTTGGTCGCCCGGTTGCGGTACTTCGCGAACTCGGTGAGCAGGTCCGCAGCGCTGCGGTCGAGGTAGTCCTGGATCACCTTCTGGGCCCGACGTGCGACCAGCGGTTCCGAGCCATCGTGGCCCCGGCCGCCTTGGATGATCACGACAAGCGACTGCAGCCTGTCGGGGAGGTACTCGCGTAGGCCGTGCTCGGCACGGACGTCGCCCGCCACGATGAGGAGCTTGGCCCCGATCTCGTCGGCTGCGTGGGTGACTGCCTCGGCAACCTCCTTCTCGCTGGCCTTCCAGTTCTCTTCGACGGTGTGCTCGTACTTGAGTACCGCCGTTCCACCCGTTCCGGTCTTGTGCAGGGGGTAGTGCGCGGTGGTGACGGTCAGCCGTTGGGTGTCCCACGACCCGCCGGTGTGCTGCAGGATGTCGGCTCCCTGCCGGTCGGTCAGCACCAGCAGGTGCGGCACCGTGTTCTGCAGCGCCTCTGCCAGCGGCAACAGCGACGGCAGCGGGCTGACCCGGACGACCTCGGTCACCGGCGGTGCGGGCAGGCTGGTGGCGAGGTCGAGCCGCCCGTCCGCCGCCACCAATGCCCGTGTGTCACCCAGGTTGTACGGCGCCTCGCCGAAGCCCTCGTCGAGCGCCACCAACGTCGCAGGGTCGACCCCTGCGGCGCGAAGCTCGCGTACGACGTCCTTCCAGCGCACGGCCAGCCGCTCGGCCGCTTCCTCACCCTGGCCACTGGTGTCGAGCACGACCGTGACCACTGTCTCGCCGTGCCGCCCCACGTACAGGTCGGTGAGCGTCTTGATGTCCATCGATTCGGGCTACCCCCAAAGCCCACCAGGTCACCTTCGCGGGACAAAAAAATGCAGCCGCCGAACCAGACCTGCTAGCCGAAGAAGACCTCGGCCTCTTCGAAGCGCTCCTTGGGGACCAGCTTGAGCTCCTTGGTCGCCTCGTCGAGCCCGACCGAGATGATGTCGGTGCCCCGCAGTGCGGCCATCGTGCCCCATTGACCCTCCTGCACGGCGTCGATCGCGCGCAGGCCGAACCGGGTGGCCAGCACCCGGTCGAACGCGGTCGGGGTGCCGCCGCGCTGGACGTGGCCGAGGATGGTGGCCCGGGCCTCCTTGCCCGTACGGGTCTCGATCTCCTTGGCAAGGATGTCCCCGATGCCGCCGAGGCGGACGTGGCCGAATGCATCGAGGTCGCCGGAGACCAGCGTCATCGTGCCCTCGGCCGGCACAGCGCCCTCCGAGACCACGATGATCGGCGAGTAGTGGCTGGCGAACCGCTGCTCGACGTAGTCGCAGACGGCCTCGATGTCGAACGGACGCTCGGGCAGCAGCACGACGTTGGCCCCGCCGGCCATGCCGGCGTGCAGGGCGATCCAGCCGGCGTGGCGGCCCATGACCTCGACGATGAGCACCCGGTGGTGACTCTCGGCGGTCGTGTGCAGCCGGTCGATCGCCTCCATGCAGATGTTGACGGCGGTGTCGAAGCCGAACGTGTAGTCGGTCGCACCGAGGTCGTTGTCGATCGTCTTCGGGACACCGATGACCTTGACGCCCTCGTCGTGGAGCTTCTTTGCCACGCCGAGCGTGTCCTCGCCACCGATGGCGATCAGGGCGTCGATCCCGAGGCTCTCGAGGTTCTCCTTGATCCGCTTGACACCGTTCTCGATCTTGAACGGGTTGGTCCGGCTGGAGCCCAGGATCGTGCCGCCGCGCGGGAGGATGCCGCGGACCTGGTCGATGCCGAGGACCATCGTCTCGCCCTCGAGCGGGCCCTTCCAGCCGTCGCGGAAACCGACGAACTCATGGCCGTAGATGCCGACGCCCTTGCGGACCACGGCGCGGATGACGGCGTTGAGCCCGGGGCAGTCTCCGCCGCCGGTGAGGACACCGATGCGCATCAGAATCTCCTTGATCAGGTCTTCGGGAAGGTCGAGCGGTTGTCGTAGCAGGGTCAGTCTGCCCCGGCGACGTGAACTTGTCGGTACGCATCATGCCGCAGCAGCTCCGGCGCGGTACACGCCCCCGGTCGCCACGGTCAAGACACGACCGTTGGGCGCCGACTGATGAGCGTGGGCGAAGCGCGGTCAGGGGCGAACAGGGTGGCGCGGCGCGCCCGTACGCTCGCCGTCCTCAGCCTTACCCTGGCCGTAGGTACGGCGGGGAGTGCCGCCGCCGCGCCCACCAAGCCCTCCAAACCGGGAAAACCCGCAGTGGCAGCGGTCAGCACCGCGTCGCTGACCGCACTGCAGCACCGGCTCGACGCGGTCACCGCCCAGGCCCAGCGCTCCGCAGACGCGATCCTGCACTCCGCCGCCGAGTCAGCCTCCCTCCGGATCAGCCTCGATGACATCGCCGCGCAGCAGGCCCAGGCGAGGGCGCAGCTGGCCGCCACCGCCGTCCAGGTCTACGAGGCGGCGCCGCCGGAGGGGCTGCCCGACCTCGAGGCGCTGATGATCGACCCCGGCGCGATGCAAGGGCTCACCAGCATCGGCTCGGCGCAGGTGGCCGACGCCCGGGCCAGCCTCACCCAGGCCACGAGCCAGGCCGTCAAGCTGTCGGCGCTGACCCAGAGCTCCGACAAGCTGCGGCACGACCTGGTGGCGCAGGCAGTCACCGTCTACGCGGCGCAGGACCAGGCGCGGGCGCTGATCGCGCAGCTGCAGACGGCGCTCGCAGCCCAGGCCAAGGCGGCCAGGGACACAGCGGCAAAGGCGGCAGCCGCGGCCAAGCTCGCCGCGCTGGCAGCAGCCAAGGCCCAGCTCGACGCCCAGTCCAGCCAGCTCAGCCTGGCCATCAGCCCCACCCTCACCGCCGCGGGCAGGGCAGCCCTCGCGCGGCAGCAGCCGATACTCGACACGCTGCGGGCCGCCGGCCAGGGTTACCCGGCCGGCTACCACCCGACCGGCCAGACCCTCACCGGCGTGTCCTCCTGGTACGGCCCAGGCTTCGTCGGCCGGTCGACGGCCAGCGGAACCCCGTACGACCCGGAGCTGTTGACCTGCGCCATGCTGAGCGTCCCGCTCGGCACGGTGATCCGGGTGACCAACCTGGCCAACAACGTCGCGGTCGACGTCATGGTGACCGACCGCGGCCCCTACGTCGGCAACCGGATCCTCGACCTGTCACACGCCGCCGCCGTGGCCATCGGCAACACCGGACTGGCCACCGTACGGATCGAGATCCTCGCCCCAGGGGCTTGAGGTTGGGCAGCCCCGTGGCGGGCAGATGAACCGAGGATGTGCGAGAAATAAGCGTTTCGAGCCGCCCACGCGAGGGATCGCCCACGGGGCTCCGAGCCGGGCCCCCGACAGGCGCTCAACGACATAGCATCCGGCCATGGGTTGCCTGACCGGCTGCAGCCCACTGTCGGCGTGGCGACCCCCGCCTGGCCCCTTTGGAGGATCCTGATGCTGCGGCGCCCGCAGACCGTGCTGGCTCTCGCCGTGGCAGGGTTCCTGTCGCTCACCGCCTGCTCGGGCGGCACCGATCTGCCGACGGCGGCCGGCTCGACCTCCGGCAGCTCCGGCACCCCCGTCGCGCCGGGCTCCCCAGCCGCAGCTACCGGGAGCACGGGCCCGGCGAGCTCGTCCCCGGCGGGCTCCGCCTCGGCGAGCTCCTCCCCCCAGGTCTTCGTGCCAACCGACCCGCCGTCCGGGACCCACGACCTGCCGGGAATGCCGCCGGTGCTGGATCCGCGAAACATCTACGCTGCGGACGCTCCGAACAAGCTGTCCCCGGCGGTCAAGGGTGCCCTGTACCGGGTCTACGTGCCCAACGGCATCAGTAACACGGTCTCGGTGATCGACCCGTTGACCTACAAGGTCGTGAAAGTGCTCAAGGTCGGCAAGCTGCCGCAGCACGTCGTGCCGTCGTGGGACCTGAAGACGTTGTGGGTGACCGACGACAAGTCCAACGACCTCAAGGCGATCGACCCGAAGACCGCGACGATCACGCGTACGGTGCATGTCGACGACCCGTACAACCTGTACTTCACCCCCGACGGGCGCGCCGCGATGGTGATGGCGGAGTCCCTGCGCCGGATCGACTTCCGGAACCCGCAGACGATGGCGCTGGAGAAGCCGCTGAACGTCGGCTGCAAGGGTGTCGACCACGGTGACTTCACCGCCGACGGACGCTTCTTCATCGCCAGCTGCGAGTTCGCCGGCGAGATGGTGGTCGTGGACGTGGTCAAGCGCAAGGTCACCGGCTACGTCCAGCTGGGCTCGGCCAAGTACGCGCCGCAGGACGTCAAGCTCTCCCCCGACGGCAAGACGTTCTACGTGGCGGACATGAAGGCAAACGGTGTCTGGCGGATCGACGCGCACACCTGGAAGCTGACCGGCCTGCTGCCGACGGGCAAGGGCGCGCACGGTCTCTACGTCAGCCGCGATGCGAAGACGATGTACGTGACCAACCGGGACGAGGGCTCGGTCGGCCTGATCGACCTGTCGAACGGGACCCTCGCGGACACCTGGCAGATCGGCACCGCCGCCAGCCCGGACATGGGCAACCTCAACCCGGCCGGCACCGTGTTGTGGCTCTCCGGCCGCTACAACAGCGACGTCTACGCGATCGACACGTCGACCGGCCGGCTGATCGCCAAGATCAAGACCGGGGTCGGGCCGCACGGCGTGTGCGTCTGGCCGCAGCCGGGGCGCTACTCGCTCGGGCACACCGGGATCCTGCGTTGAGAGCCCTGCGCTGCCTTCCGGCCCTCGCCCTCCTGACGGCGACCGCGGCCTGCACCAGCTCCGGATCCGCTGCCCCGGCGGCGGCCCTGAAGACCACGGCCGCCCCGGAGACGGCCGCCAAGGCCGCCACGGCCACGGCCGGAACATCGTCCGCCGCCGTAACCACCCCCAAGTCCGTCCCGGCCGTCACCCGGCCGCCGGCCACGTCCCTGACCATCGCGACCGCGTCCTGGCGGCTGCCGTCGCCGTTGTCGCGGATGGTTGCGCTTGCTGCGCCGGGCGGCGGGATCGAGCTGCTCGGCGGGCTGCTGAACGGAGACCACTCCTCCGCCCAGGTCCAGCACGTCACCCTGCCGGGCGGAGTTGTCACGCCCGACGGCACGCTGGCGGTCGGCGTGCACGACTCCGCTGGAGCCGTCGTTGGCAGCGGCATGTTCGTCTACGCCGGCGGAGCTGCCAGCGAGGTCGCGGTCGTCCAGCGAGCAGTCACGGGCGGCACGGCCGTGACCGCCGGGGCACTGCCACAACGCCGCTCAGACCTGGTGGTGGCGACCGTGGGCGACCAGGTGGTCGTGCTCGGCGGCTACGACGGCACCCGCACCCTTGCCGACGTTCTCGTCTCGCGCGCAGGCGCCCCGTTCTCGGTGCTGGCCAAGCTGCCGGTGCCGGTGCGCTACCCCGCCTTCGTCGTACGGGGGCACACCGTCCTGCTGTACGGGGGGGACGTCGACCGCAAGCCGACGGACGTCATCCAGCGGGTCGACCTCTCGACCGGCCGGGCGACCGTCGCCGGGCACCTGCCGCACCCGATCGGCCACGCGGCGGCAGTGGTTCTCGGTGGCGCGGTCTGGCTCGCCGGGGGCACGACACCCTCCGGCACGTCGGCGAGCATCTACCGGTCCACCGACGGCGTCACCTTCCGCGCGGCGGGTGCGTTGCCGGGCCCGCGGTCGGACGAGGGCGTGGTGGTCGTCGGCGGCGTGGCCTACCTCATCGGGGGCGAGACGCCCACCCGTACGGCCACCGTCGTCACGCTCAGCCCACCGACCGGCTGAGCCGGGCTCGCAGTCACCGGAGCGTAGAGTCGCCCAGGTGACGAGACCGTCAGTCTTCGAGGTCGCCGGTGGCGAGCCGGCGTTTCGCGCACTGGCCGCAGCTCACCACCAGCGCTGCCTGGACGACCCGGTGCTCAACCACCCGTTCTCCCACGGCGGCAAGCCCGACCACCTCGAGCGCCTGGCGGCCTACTGGGCCGAGGTGTTCGGCGGGCCGCCCACCTACTCGCGCGCCTACGGCGACCACTCCGGCATGCTCGAGCTGCACGCCCGGATGGGCGCGGAGGATGACCTGGGCGACCGCTTCGTGCAGTGCTTCGTCGCGGCGGCCGACGATGCCGGGCTGCCCCAGGACCGCGAGCTCCGGGACACGCTCCAGGCCTACATGCGCTGGGCTGTGGACGAGGTGATGATCTACAACCCGCCCGACTCCGTGGTCGAGGCGCTGCTGCCCGTCCCGCACTGGACCTGGGACGGGTTGCAGCCTGCCCACCAGGGATGAGCGTCGAGGCGATGGGCCCTCGCCTCCCGCGCGAGTGCCGCCACGACTTGGAACCGCCACGACTTGGAAACACAGCAAACGCGTGCATACCGTGCGCTATCGTCTCCCGGCAAGGGCCCTGACGAGACGTGGCGAGGTCGACGACCGAGCGTGGGGCGGTTGACGAACGGGGACGCCGTGCAGACCGAAGCGGGGCACCCTGCCGACCTCGTCCGGTCGCTGCCCCCGCTGCCGGAGAGCGTCCAGGCGGCCCGCCGCCTGGTGAGGGCCAACCTGGAATCGCTCGAGATCGACGAGGACCTGGTCGACACAGCGGGGCTGCTGGTCAGCGAGCTGGTCACCAACGCCGTCCTGCATGCCCGCACCGACATCGGCCTGGCGGTCCAGGTGCGCTCGGCCGTGCTGCGGGTCGAGGTCTCCGATGCCAGCGCCCGGGTGCCCAGCCCCCGGCACTACGCGCCCACGGCGGCGACCGGCCGGGGCCTCGCCCTGGTCGAGGCCTTGTCCGACGAGTTCGGCATGCGGGTCACCGACGTCGGCAAGATCGTCTGGTTCACCCTGTCCCTGGACCTTGCGCAACCTGCTGGGACCGACCTGACCGGAGCGCCCACGTTCGCCGAGTCCACCGTCGTCGAGTCCGCCGACGTCGAGGCGGCCACCGCGGCGGTGGCAGGGCTGGCGGTGCTGTTCGCCCGCGTCCCGATCGCGCTGTACGAGGCTTTCGCCCAGCAGGCCGAAGGGCTGCTTCGGGAGTACCTGCTGTCTGCGTACGGCAATCCCGACGATCTCGCCGCCGCCGAGCGCCTCGGTGTGGCAGCACAAGCCCTCGGCCGGGTCACCGACGCTGTCGGCGACGTCATCGCCGACCAGGTCGCGACGAGCCCATCGGCCGACGTCACAGCGATCATCCCCGCGTCGGAGGTGCGCGCGTTCGCCGAACTGCACGCGGTCCTCGTCGAAGCGGTGACGCTTGCCGACACGGGTGCCCTGCTGGCCCCGCCCAGCCAGCCGGAGATCGTCGCCCTCGGCGACTGGTTCTGCGCACAGGTCGACGGACAGGCCAGAGGACTGCCGGCTGAGCCCTGGACCCGACCGCCCACCGGCCGGCCACCCGCACGCCCCCGAACTGACTGGGACCCGGCCCCCGTGCTGACCGCCCGGACCGCGATGGTCGCCGCCGACGATGCCAACCGGATCCTCGCCATCAGCCCACCGGTGACCGGCCTGCTCGGCTGGACGGCCGATGACCTTGTCGGGCATCGGATCGTCACCGTGATCCCCGAGGAGCTGCGCGAGGCGCACATCGCGGGCTTCACCCGCTACCTGACCACCGGACAGGCTCGCATCCTGGGCAGACGGGTTCCGGTGCCGGCGCTGCACAAGGACGGCCGGCACGTCGCCATCACCGTCCTCGTCCGCGAGCAGCGGCTTCCCGGTGGCGGCCGGGTCTTCATCGCCGAGCTGCGCGCAGCGGGACCCGATCGCGGCTAGCCGAGCGTTGCGTGCATCTCCCAGACCAGGATCTCCGACGGCTCGCTCGCGGTGATGCTCTGCCCACCGGTCGCGGTGAACCGTACGGCGTCCCCGGCCTCCAGCGCGCCGGCGCCCTCGAGCGCGACCGTGCCCCGCGGCACGAACAGGTGGAGGTACGGAGCCTCCGGTAGCTGCACCGACTGGCCGGGCTGCAGCCGGGCCGCGTACAGGGCTGCGAACCTGTTCTTGATCCGGATGGCCGCGGCGCCGTCGTGCTTGGCCATCCCTGACGCCACCGGTACGAGGCCGCCGGCGAGGAGCTCGCCCTCGATCTCGAGCTGCTCGTAGCCGGGGGTGATGCCACCTTCGTCCGGCACCACCCACATCTGGACGAAGTGCACCGGGTCGCGGTGCTGGTCGCCCTGGAGCCGCCAGGAGTCGTTCTTCTCCGAGTGCAGGATGCCCTTGCCGGCGCTCATCCGCTGGGCCAGCCCGGGGTAGATCACGCCGGAGTGGCCGGTCGAGTCCTGGTGCACCAGCGAACCCTGCAGCACCCACGTGACGATCTCCATGTCCCGGTGGGGGTGGGTCTCGAAGCCGGTGCCCGGGTCGACGATGTCGTCGTTGTTGACCAGCAACAGACCGTGGTGGGTGTTCGCCGGGTCGTGGTGCTGCCCGAAGGAGAACGAGTGCTTGGAGTCGAGCCAGCCGAAGTCGGTCTTGGCCCGCTCGTCCGCCCGGCGGACGTCGAGCTGGGGTGTGGTGACGGTCATGGTGTTTTCCTTTCGACGTTGCTAAGGGCGCTACGGCTGCCGTACAGGGGTGGGTCAGGCGACCTGCTGGACCAGCCGGGCCGGCTCGATGAGCAGCGTCGACAGCGGGAACCGGGACCTGGGTTTGGTCTCGAGCCCGGCCAAGGGCTCCGGGAGGAGGGCCGAGGGGTCGTACTTGCCGACGGCGATCACGACGAGCGGCGTGAGATTGCCTGGCAGGCCGAAGGTCTCGGCAGCACGGACGGCGTCGAAGCCGCCCATCTGGTGCGTGGCCAGGCCTTCGGCCTGCGCCTGCGCAACCAGTCCCGCGACTGCCTGACCCGTGTCGTAGAGCGCATGGCTGCGGCCGGCGCCGGTCTCGTCGGCGGTCTCGGCAGCCACCATCACCAGGGCGCTCGCGTGCCGTGCCCACACCTGGTTGCCGGCCGCGAGCAGGTCGACCAGCGACGCGAAGTCACCGTCGCCTCGGCGGGCCACCAGGAACCGCCACGGCTGCGTGTTGTTCGCCGAGGGCGCCCAGCGGGCCGCCTCGAGCAGTGCGGTGAGCGCGTCGTCGCCGACCTCGTGTGCGGCGTCGAAGCCGCGCGGGCTCCAGCGCTCGGAAAGCAGCGGGTGCAACGGGACCTGACTGGCTGCGGTGCGGGTCATGGGCGTTCTCCTCAACGGTCCAGTGTCGTTGACGCTTCAACGACCTTGACGCGTACAAGGTTGTTGCCTTCGCAACTATTCCAGCATGCCGGCGAGACCTCAGCCCCACGGCTGCAGGTCGGGTGCCGGCCCTCGGCCGACGGTCCAGGCGAGCAACGCTGAGGGGTCGGTACGCGCGGGAAGCCCGGCCAGGGCGTCCGGCAGCCACAGGGACACCAGCGCGGGCGGCCAGTCGGCCACCGAGAAGCCGAGGCCAAGGTCGCTGTGGTGCACCACGACCTCGCGCCAGCGGGAGAAGACGACCGCGCGCGCCGGGCGCAGCACCCCGTCGACCGTCCGGGACAGCCGGTCCCACCCGTCGTCGGGCACCTCGTCCAGGATCGCGTCGACGTCGGCCGAGGAACGCCGCACGGCCGCCAGGAGCGGGTCGCGGGGCAGCAGCGCCAGCGCCTCGATCTCCTCGGCCCGCCCCTGCTCGCCACCGGGATACTGGTCGACGACCCGGTCCTCGACCGCGCCGCGCAGCCGGCGTACGACGCTGTCCGCGTTGCCGGCCAGATGGCCCAGGACGTGGGCGACACTCCAGCCGGGGAGCAGGCTCGGCCCGCGCAGGGCCGCCTCGTCCAGGCCGTCGATACGCTCGGCCAGCAGGGCCTGCGCGGCGCGGCAGCCGGCGATCTCGACGTCGGGTCGCTTCAGCTCAGTCGTCCAAACCCTGCTCGATCGCGTAGCGGACCAGCTCGACGCGGTTGTGCAGCTGCAGCTTGTTGAGGGTGTTCTGGACGTGGTTCTGGACGGTTCGGTGGGAGATGAACAGCTTCTCGGCGACGGCCTTGGCGGTCATCCCCTTGGCGATCAGCCGGAGCACCTCGGTCTCGCGCTCGGTCAGCACGGGCGCCTGCCCCGAGCTCTCGGGTCCCCCGGTGGCCAGCCGTCGGAACTCGCCCAGCACCAGGCCGGCCAGCCCGGCGGTGAAGACGGTCTCCCCCACGGCGGTACGCCCGACGGCGTCGATCAACTCTGCCCGGCTGGCCGACTTGACCAGGTAGCCCAGGGCGCCGGCCTTCACCGCCTCGAGGACATCGGCCTGCTCGCCGCTGGCCGAGAGCACGAGCACCCGGACCGAGGGATCGGCCGCGATCACCCGACGGGTCACCTCGACGCCGGACAGCTTGGGCATCTGCAGGTCGAGGACGAGCACCTGCGGCCGGGCGGCCGCCGCGATGCGTACGGCGGCCTCGCCGTCGCCTGCCGTCGCGACGACGCGGTAGCCGGCCTCCTCGAGGTCCCTGGCCACCCCGTCGCGCCAGATCGGGTGGTCGTCCACGACCATGACCCCGATCTTGGCGTCGGGACTGCCAGGAGCGCTGGGTGTGCTCACGGTGACCTCTCGGTTCGGGCGCGACTGAGGCGGAGCCGGCGTTGCGGTCTGGCCGGCTCGGGGGTCGGACGAGGCACCCGCAGCTCGATCTCGGTCCCCTCACCGGGCGCTGACGTGATGACTGTCTCACCTCCGAGGTCGGAGACGCGGCCACGGATGGACTGGGCGAGTCCGAGCCGCCCCGCGCCGGCTGCCTGCAGGGGCCGGGTCAATGGCATCCCGACGCCGTCGTCACGAATCGTCACGACCACCTGGTCCGGCTCGTCCTCGACCAGCACCCAGGCCTTGGCGTCCTCGCCCGCATGGTTGCGGACGTTGTCCAGGGCAGCGGCCACGGCCGCGGCGAGCCCGTCGGCGTAGTTCTGCGGCAGCAGCACCGGCGTCGCGGGCGTCGACAGCATCACGGACCCGCTGGCCCGCGGCGCCAGCAGCTCGCGCAGGTCGACCGGTGCGCCGGCCACCCGGCGCTGCGGGGGTGCACCCACCAGGGCACGCAGCGCCGACTCCTGCTCGCCGGCCAGCTGCGCCAGCTCGGTCGCGTCGCCGCCGATCTCCAGACCCCGTCGCTGGACCAGCGCGAGCACCTGCAGCACGCTGTCGTGGATGTCACGGGCCAGCCGCTCCCGCTCGGCCGTCGCGGCCTGGGTCTCCGTCGCCTCGTTGAGCGCCCGCTCGGCCCGTACGCCGAAGTGCGCGAGGTAGCCGATGACCAGCCCGGTCAGCAGCACGTAGGCGCTGTTGCTGGCGATGCTCGCTGTGAACGCACCCCGCTCGAGCACGTCAGCGAGGCAGATCACCAGCCCGGCCGCGAGGCCGCCGACGGGTCCCCATGCGGCGGCCCAGGCCGCGACCGGGACCACCGACCAGGTCACCGACAGTGTCTGGGCGCCGCCGACGATCTTGGTGTGGGGCTCGACCAGCACGGTCGCGAGGACCATCGCGAAGCCGACGATGAGGTCGGCCACCAGCCAGGGCGGCCTGCGGATGCCGTGCGCGGCGTAGGCCATGGTGATGACCACCGTCCAGCCCGCCATCAGCGCGTAACCGAGCCAGCCCAGCAGCGGGTGGGCGTAGGAGCCCTCGTTGTGCAGGATCACCAGCCCGGCGTAGAGCAACGACGCCAGGCGGAACGCGGCGACGGCACGCCGCAGGGAGACCGCGAAGCCCACGATCGCGCCTCTCCGCTAGCTCGCCCGCTGGGCCGGCGGCTCGGGTGCGGTCTCGAGGACACCCTCGCTGTCGCTCTCGGAGTCCTGGGCCACGTCCTGGGCTGCGGCCTCGTCGGACGTCGCCTTGCGCTCCGCCTGACGCTTGGCCGTCGCCGCGTAGGTGTCGACGTACTCCTGGCCGGACAGCAGCATCAGCTCGTACATGATCTCGTCGGTCACCGAGCGCAGGACGAAACGGTCGCCGGACATCCCGGCGTAGCGGGAGAAGTCCAACGGAAGGCCGAACCGGACGCCGGGCCGCGGCCGGAGCTTCCAGATGACGCTGCCGGGCGGGTTGATCTTCTCGGTGTTGATCATCGCGCACGGGATGACGATGGCGCCGGCGTCCAGCGCCATCCGGGCGACGCCGGTCTTGCCGCGGTAGAGGCGGCCGTCGGGCGAGCGGGTGCCCTCGGGATAGATGCCGAGCAGGTTGCTCCCGCTGAGTACGGCAAGGCCACCGCGCAGCGCCGCTTCGCCGGCCTTGCCACCACTGCGGTCGACCGGCAGCTGCCCGGTCGCGCGGAAGAACCAGCGCTTGGCGACACCCTTGATCCCGCGCTGGGTGAAGTAGTCGCTCTTGGCCCAGAAGATGACCTGCCGTGGAACCACCAGCGGCATGAAGATCGAGTCGGCGAACGACAGGTGGTTGCTGGCGATGATGACCGGGCCCTCGTCCGGGATGTTCTCCAGCCCCTCTGCCCACGGCCGGAACAGCGTCCGCAGCAGGGGCGAGAGGATCACCTTGACGATCCAGTAGAACACCCGGCACTCCCTTCGCCTGACGCTGACCCTACGGAGCAGGAGCGGCCGGATCAATGCCCAGCCCCTGCCCAATCGATGCCCAACCAATGCCCAACGGGACCCCGAGGACGGACGGCGGCGACACAGCATCCCGTACGCCGATCGGGTGATCTACAGCGCCTCCCCCCGCACCGGCAGCGGGAGCACGCAACCTGTCCGTCACCCGTAAGCCATCTCGGCGGTACCTCCCCTGCACAAGGCCCTCGCGGCATGACACCATCGCAGGACGGCGCAAGGTCATCCGACTCACCTGTCCTCCTTGCCCGCCCCATCGCCCGGAGGTGCCCGTTGCCCGTACTGCAGGGGGCCCAGGCATGGCGGCACGACGCCGGTTCCGTCGGTGCTCTGGTCCTGCACGGGTTCTGCGGCTCGCCGGTGAGCGTGCGGCCGTGGGCGGAGCACCTGGCCGCTGACGGCCTGACCGTCTCGGTGCCCCGGTTGCCGGGTCACGGCACCCGGTGGCAGGACGCCAACCGGACCATCTGGCAGGACTGGTTCGCCGAGGCCCAGCGCTCGTTCGCCGAGCTGCAGGAACGCTGCGACGAGGTGGTGGTGCTGGGCCTGTCCGTCGGCGGCTGCCTCGCTCTGCGGCTGGCCGAGACCCGGGGCTCCGCCGTACGCGGGGTGGTCGTGGTCAACCCCTCCCTCTCGACGACGGACTGGCGGGCGAGGTTCTCCGGCATCGTGTCCAAGGTGCTCCCGTCGGCGCCCGGGATCGTCGACGACATCGCCATGCCAGGCGTCACCGAGGGCGGATACGACCGGGTGCCGACCCGCGCGTTCCACTCGCTGCGGTCACTGTGGTCGCTGACCTTGAGCGAGCTGCCGCGGGTGACCCAGCCGCTGCTGGTGTTCACGAGCACGCAGGACCACGTGGTCGAGCCGGCCAACAGCGACCTGGTGCTTGCCGGCGTGTCGAGCCGGGTCAGGGAACAACGCCTGCTGCCGCGCAGCTTTCACGTCGCGACTCTCGACTACGACGCGCAGGCCATCTTCGACGGGTCACTGTCCTTCGTACGCCGGCTCACCAGGGCAGCGGAGGCGTCGTGAACGACGACAATGGTGACGGGCTCGACGAGGACCTCCCCGATGACCTCGGCGGCGGTGTGGTGGACGGTTTCGGCCAGGGAACAGGCGGCGGGCAGATGAGCATGAACGACGGACCGGTCGACGGTCCCGCGGACGACCAGCAGAGCCGCTTCTACGGCGACGGGACCGACGCAGGCGCGACCAGGGCCAACGGGCTCACCGCCGCCTACTACGTGCCGCTGCGCGACGTCGACCCGCGGGTCGGTGTCGAGCTGCTGACCAAGCTCGGCACCGCCGGCATCGCCGCCTACGTCGCCCCGACGCCGGGTCGGCAGGGCGGCGTAGGCGACGTACGGCCGCCGGCGCTGCCCACCGACCGGCTGTGGGTCGACGGTGCCCAGCGCTCCGAGGCCGAGGCGGTCATCGCGGGCGCGATCAGCGAGGACGAGGTCTTCGAGCAGCTGGTCGCGATGTTCCACACCAGCGCACCGGCCGAGGCGCCCTGGCCGGCGACCGAGGAGCTCAGCGCCCCCACCCGCACCCAGACCTGGACCACCCGCCGCTCGATCACCGCGCGGCAGTCCCCCACACCTGGGCTCACCCCGGACGAGCCTGCGCTGCCGCAGCACGTCGAGAACTACCTCGACGAGCACTTCGTCCCGGAGCCGCCCCCGCCGCTGCCCCGGCTTCAGGCCATCACCATCCTCGCGTGGGCGTTGATCGGGTTCGGCGTGCTGGCGATCATCTTCCACGACTCGATCCCGGTCGACTTCTCGCAGGGCTCGATCTACATCGCGGCCTGCGCCATCGTGAGCGGCTTCGCCACCCTGGTCTACCGGATGCGCGACAACGACAACGACGACGACGGGGACGGCGCGGTCGTCTGACCCCGTCCTGCCCCCGCCAGCCGGACCGAGAGGGCCTTGCCGTGCAGTGCCACGAGACCGTCGAGCTCCGCGGCCACCTGATGGACTCCGGGGCCCTCGCCCGGGTTCTCGACGACGTGCTGGGCTACGGCGGCGACTACACGATCGACCGGCTCGACGTGGGCAAGTCCCAGACCGACGAGTCCTACGCCCGGATCCGGGTCGAGGCCGCCGACGACGAGGCGCTGCAGCGGCTGCTCATGCGGGTCCAGACCCACGGCGCCAACCAGATCGACCCCGGCGAGGCGCTGCTGCGCGAGGTCGACCGCGACGGGGTGTTCCCCGAGGATTTCTACTCGACGACCAACCTCGAGACCCGGGTCCGGATCGACGGGCACTGGCTGCGGGTCGACAACCCCGAGATGGACTGCGGCATCGTCATCGCCGGCGGCGGCCCACGCACCGTGCCGGTGTCCGACGTCAAGGCCGGTGACGTAGTGGTCTGCGGCGCCGGCGGCGTGCGGGTCGACCTGCCCGTACGGGAGCGGTCCGACGGCCAGACGTTCGAGTTCATGGCCAGCGAGGTCTCCAGCGAGAAGCCGCAGGCCCTGCTGGTGCACCAGGTCGCGCGGCAGATGCGGGACGTCAAGGCCGCCGGGCTCAAGATCCTCTGGGTGTGCGGCCCGGCAGTGGTCCACACCGGCGCTGCTCCGGCGATGGTGGCCATGGTCGAGGCCGGCTTCGTCGACGTGCTCTTCGCCGGCAACGCACTGGCCACCCACGACATCGAGTCGGCCTTGTTCGGCACCAGCCTCGGCGTGGACCTCGCCCGCGGCAAAGGGGTGGAGCACGGTCACGAGCACCACATCCGGGCGATCAACACGATCCGCCGCTCGGGTTCCATCGCCGAGGCGGTCTCCTCGGGCGTCCTCACCGGTGGTGTGATGCATGCGATGGTGCGCGGCTCGTACGAGTTCGTCCTGGTCGGGTCGGTACGCGACGACGGGCCGCTGCCGGACGTCTACACCGACGTGATCGACGGGCAACGCGCGATGCGCAGCCACGTACCAGGCGTCGGCTTCGCGATCATGGTCGCCACCATGCTGCACTCGATCGCGACCGGCAACCTGCTGCCGGCCTCGATCCCGCTGGTCTGCGTCGACATCAACCCGGCGACGGTGACCAAGCTCGCGGACCGGGGTTCGGCGCAGGCCGTCGGCATCGTCACCGACGTCGGCCTGTTCCTCGAGCAGCTGGCGCACGAGCTGGTCCCCGGCTTCCGCCGGCACTGACCGATGCTGCTACAGCGCGACCAGCGACCCGTTGGTGTAGGCGCCGGGGACTCGCGTCGGCAGCACCCGTACGGCTCCGCCCGCCGCCGGCCATAGGCCGACGAGACGAACCCCCTGGGCGGTGATCCCGACAGCGATCGCGAGCCAGCGCCCGTCCGGCGTCCAGGCCAGGTCGGCGGCCTGCTTGACGTCGGTGGCGACACCCGGGACCCGGTGCCGTACGTGGCTGGCCAGGTCCACGACGTCGACGAAGCCGGCTGCCGACCCGCCGGCTTGCTGAACATGACGCCCGTAGTAGGCGATCGCGACCCGTTTGCCGTCCGGGCTGAAGGCGACGACGGAGATGCCGAAGCCGTCCTCTGTCGGCAGAGTGCTCCGCCGGCCGCTCCTCAGGTCGGTGATGACCAGGTGGCAGCCGGAGTCACACTGGGCGTCGGTCCACGCTGCGCGGGTGGCGGTGGAGCCGACGATCCAGCCGTTCTTGCCCAGTTGCCGGAGCACGGCGAAGGTCTTGCGGTCCACCGTCTTGACGGTGGAGTGGCGACCGTCAGACTTCATATCCACGACCAGGAGACCCGCCACCGAGTCCGCCTGGAGCGACCATCCGCTAGGCACCCGGTGCCGGGCCAGGACCTTGCCGGACAGGGAGACCTGGAGCACCTCGTTCGTCCCGCCCGCGCTCTGTCCGAAGCGCTCGGCGAAGATCGAGCGCCCGTCCGCCGCCGCGAACACCCAGTCGGTTGCTACCAGCAGCCGCGCCGCGCCGGTCCTGGGCACGAAGTAGACCTTCGAGGACGGTTGCCCGTCTACGAACTGCGCCGGGTTCACCGAGACGACGAACCCGGAAGGCACCGCCAGCACCCGCCCGATCGACTCTCCGTCCCGCACCGGCACCGGGCCTGCTGGCACGCGGGCGCCGCCCAGCGCCACGAGCTGCGGCCCGCCCAGGACGAGGGGGACCCGAGCTGAGGCGGTGTACGGGACACCCGTCAGCCGCGGGTGCAGGCTCGGCTCCCCGGCTCCCGTGCCGATGACCTCGACGGGCGCGGACGGGAGCGGGTCGGGTGGCAGGGTCGGAGGGGTGCGGGACACCGTCGGCGAGGCGGTCGGCCGGGCGGTCGGCCTGCCGCCGGCGGTCATCTGGTGCACGAGCGCCACGACGAGAACAACGACCATGAGGATCACGATCAGGGGCGTCGGCCAGCGGCGTTGCTCCTCCGGAGGTCCACTCATCAGCTGGTCGACCATGGCAGCAGTATGCGCTGACCGCCGAAGCAGCGAACAGGTCTCGGCCCGGCGGTCAGTCCGGCAGGAGGATGAGCACGGTGATGCAGGAGTCGCGACTCCTCCCAAGGGGTCGCGCGCTGGGTGGCGCGGCCGACTCAGGCACGCACGGTGTGTTGCATAGCGGCCCCGAGATGGCCGAGGAGGCGCTTGCTGCCGTTCTCAGCCGGCGGCCAGGACCGCGAGCACCGGCCGGTGGTCGCTGGCCCTGGCGACCTCGGCACTGTCCGGGACCTGGCAGGACAGGACCGAGAGCCGGCGGCCGGCGAAGACCGCGTCGATCCGCTCGTACGGCGCATCGGCGCGGTAGGTCAGCCCCCCCGCAGCCTCGTTGCCCGCGGCCAGCCAGGCGTCCTGGTAGCTCTCGCTGAGCAGCGACCAGGCCGGCTCACCCGGCCGCTCGTTGACGTCGCCGGCGAGGATGACCGGCTGGTCGTACCGCGACATCACGTCGGCGATCTCATCGACGTGGCGCAACCGCTCGTCGGCCCGCAGGCCGAGGTGCATGCTGACGACGACGAACCGCGCACCACTGACCGACACCTCGGCGACGGCAAGACCGCGCTGGTGCAGCCCAGGGGTCCGGGAGAGCAGCACGTCCCGGGTGCCCTGGACATCCACCCCGAGCCGGGCGAGCAGCAGCATCGCCCCGGCAGGCCGGCCGCCGGTGACGACAACCAGGCCGGACGTGCGAGCGAGGGCGGCACACTTGGAGCGCCACCGCAGGAAGCGGGGCGCTTCCTGGACGCACACGAGGTCGGGCTCCGCCTGCCGGATCACCGCGGACAGCGCCTCGCGGTCGTCGCGCATCGAGCGGACGTTGTAGGAGAGCACGCGCAACGCGGCGGCCATCAGTCGCGGTACCGCGCCAGGTCCGCTGAGCCGACGAGGCCCGCCTGCTCGCTGAGCTCGGCGACGATCAGCTCGGCGTACGGCCGGTGGCCGCGCCCCGTCAGCGTCGCCTCGTAGGCCTTGCGGGCCGGCCCGACCAGGAGCTCGCCGGCCGCGGAGACGCCACCGCCGATGACGAAGCAGCCCGGGTCGAGGGTCGCTGCCAGGTCGGCGACGCCCTGGCCGAGCCAGGCGCCGACCACGTCGAAGCACTCCAGAGCGGTCGCGTCGCCGTCGAGGGCCGCCGCCGTCACGACGGGTCCGGTGATGGCCTGGAGGTCGCCGTCGACCCGCTCGAGCAGGCCGGCCCCTGCGGCCGGCGACGCGGCAACGATCTCGCGGGCCTCCCGTTCCAGGGCGCGGCCACTGCAGTACTGCTCCCAGCAGCCACGGTTGCCACACCCGCAACGCCGCCCGTCAGGGACCACCCGGACGTGGCCGGGCTCACCGCCCACGCCGTAGCGTCCGCGGTAGAGGCGACCGTCGAGGATGATGCCGCAGCCGATGCCGGTGCCGACGGTGATGAGGATCAGGTGCGAGTGGCCTCGCCCGGCGCCGAAGCGGTACTCCCCCCAGGCCGCGGCGTTCGCGTCGTTCTCGACGACCACCGGCAGGCCGATGCGGGCCTCGACGATGTCGCGCAACGGCTCGTCGCGCCAGGCGAGGTTGGGCGCAAAACGCACCCGGGAACGTGTCTCGTCGATCCAACCGGCCGCCCCGATACCGACCGCCTCGACCTTGTACTGCTGGCGGAACTCGGCGACGGCGGCAGCGATGGCATCCGCGGTCTCGGTGGGGCTGTTGCTCGGTGTCGGGCGCCGGGACGTGGCGAGGATCGCACCCTTCTCGTCCACGACCCCCGCCAGGACCTTGGTCCCGCCGACATCGACCCCGATGGTCAGACCCACTGCACTCTCCTCATGCCGTGTGGTCCGCGCGGACCAGCTGGGCCACAGCGGCCCTGACGTTCACCCATAGTGCCGGACAACGGTCATCGCCCGAAATCGTCGCCAGGATCGTCCGCCGCCCTGCGACCCTACCGGTCGGGTGGGTCTACGCCCCGCCCTCGACCCGTTTCTTCAGCGACTTGAGCGCGAAGTCCATGACGGCCTTCTCCGCGCGCCGCTTGAACAGCGCGAGCATCGGCACGGTCAGGTCAAGCGACAGCGTGTAGGTCACCCGGGTCTCGCGTCCCTGCGGCTCCAGGGCATAGCTGCCGTTGTGCGACCGCTGCAGCTGTCCCCGCACCAGTTCCCAGTCGACTCGCAGCCGGCTCTCGTCCCAGGTATAGGCCAGCACGAAGTCGTCCTGGATCATGCCGGCCTCGACGACGAAGTGGACCTGGTCCGCCGAACCGTCGGCGTGCCGACTGATCACCTCGCAGGTCGTCACCGAGTCGGCCCACTCGGGGTAGCGCGCGAAATCGCCGATGATCGCGAGGATCTCGGCAGGCTGGGCGGCGACCGTCACTGACTGGGAAGACTGGTCCGGCATCTGCACCCCGCTCAGTCCGCCACGCCACGATCCGGGTTGCCACTCAGTATTGGATCATGAACGGCACGCCCGTGCTGCGGAAGTGTCCGACGTTGACGCACTCGCTCCGCCCGATGCGGCGCCGGCGTACCAAGGGGTTGTGCACGTGGCCGAACAGCACCAAACCCGGCTGGGTGTCGCGGATGGCGTCGAGCAGGGCCACGCTGCCGCGCTCGAACCTGCGCGCGCGGACATCGTAGAGCAGCTCGGGCAGTGCCGGAGGGATATGGCAGCACAGCACATCGACCGCCCCGACCGCCGCCACCTTGGCAGCGAAGTCCTCGTCGCTGATCTCGTACGGGGTCCGGTAGGGCGTGCGCAGTCCTCCCCCGACGAACCCGAACACCCGGCCGCCGATGTCGACCGTCTCGCCGTCGAGGACCTGCACTCCGTCGCGGGCGAACTCCGGGTAGAGAGCCGGCAGGTCGACGTTGCCGTACGTCAGGTAGGCAGGCGTCGGCATTGCCGCGAAGGTGGTCGCGTACTGCCGTCGCACGGCGCCGGTGAACATCGCCCGGCGATCCTCCGGGCTGCCACTGAGCAGCGACTCGCTGAACACGCGGGCCTCGTCGAACCGTTGCTGGGTCCGCAGCTCGACCAGCCTCGCCGTTGCCTCAGCGCCGAACAGGTCGGCGAAGATGCCGTTGCGGTGATCGTCGTAGTCGACGTAGAGGATCAGGTCGCCGAGGCAGACGAGGGCGTCGGCGCCGTCAGCCGCGTGCCGCAGGGCATCGACGCGGCCATGCACATCGGAGACCACGCTGACCCGCATGAGCCGAGCCTACGAGAGGGCCTAACCCAGGACGAGGCCGGCGATCGTGAAGGCGACGAGGATCAGCGCGATAAGCGGCACGAAGGCGAGCAGCCCGATCTTGAACTTGCCGACCCCGGTGCTGCTGTCGATGGCCCCGAGGAGAGGCAGCTCGGGCACCGGCTCGGCCAGCGCGTCCAGGAAGCCCCGGCCGCAGGCCTTGCAGACGTTCTGCTCGTAGTCGTTGAGCGTCTCGCAGGTCACACAGGGCCAGGGAGCCTTGCCCAGCCGCAGCTTCGCGGGGCCTGCCGCCGGCGGGCCGGGCGGCGGCGGGATGGTGCCAGGAGGGGCGGGCGGCGGCGGGATGTCGGCAATCAGCGCGACAGTGCCAGACGCTGCGTCGTTGACGACCTGCAGCGCCGTGTCGGCGCGCAGCGGAGGCCGGGGCGGCTTGACCGGGGCCTTGACCATGCTCGTGTAGCACTGGCCGCACCAGTCGGCGCCCACGGCGACGTGGGCGGCGCAGGCCGGGCAGCGGACATCGGTCACGGATCCGTCTTCGGCAACCTCTCGCCGATCCTTTACGCCAGTCGCGGGGACTGGCCCGGCGGACAGACTTCAGCATGAAGCCGTTACCCCCGGGCGGGTGGCTCGTTGCAGGGGTGTCGGACGGGGCCGGCAGCCGCGCAAGGACCGCGTCTCGAGGGGGGACGCGGCCTGCGCGGGCCCCTCGCCGCCCTAGTCGGGCAGCGCTAGTCGGACAGCGCTACTCGGACAGCCACCGGCTCAGCCGGCCGGCCATCGCGTCCCAGCCCCACTCGCGCTCAGCCCACGCCCGGCCGACCACCCCCATCGTCCGCGCCGAGACCGGGTCGAGCAGCAGCTCGACGATCCGCGCCGTGATCTCCTGCCGGTCCCTGGGGTCGACGACATAGCCGGTGCGGCCCTCGAGCACCGCGTCCGGCGCTCCACCCGAGCGGCCGGCGATCACCGGCAGGCCGCTCGCGGACGCCTCGAGGAAGACGATCCCGAGCCCCTCGACGTCAAGGCCCGCCCTGCGCGTACGGCAGGGCATGGCGAACAGGTCACCTGCTGCGTAGTGCTGGGGCAGCTCGGACCAGTCGACCTGGCCGGTGAGGTGCACGCTCGCCTCGAGGCCGCGGGAGCGGACCATCGACGCGAGCCGGTGGCCGTAGGGACCGCCCGACACGATCAGCAGGGCGGCATCGGGAACCTGCTCGAGCACCAGGGGCCACACGTCGATCAGGGTGTCCTGCCCCTTGCGCCTGACCAGCCGCGAGACGCAGACGACCACGGGGCGACCGGCCAGGTCGTAGCGTTCGCGCACGGCCAGACCGGAGACCTCCGGGCTGAACACGGCCGGGTCGACGCCCGGCGAGAGCTGCTCGAGCCGGGCACCCGCGGCCGCGACCTTGCCGATGGCAGCGCGGCTGTACTCGGTCAGATAGGTCAGGACGTCGACCCGCGCACTGATCCGGCGCAGCACTGAGGCGGCTCCGGGCAGTCTGGCCCACGCCATCTCGTGTCCGTGGGTCGTGGCGACGGTGCGTACGGCCCCGGCCCGGCGCAGGGCCGGGGTCATCACTGCCAGGGGCGCGGCGGCGCCGAACCAGACCGCCTCGCACTTCTCCTCGCGGAGCAGATCGGCAGCGAGCCCGGCCACGGCGGGCGTCGGGACCATCGGGTAGTGCCGATGACGGACCACCCGGTAGGGCAACGTCGCGTCGAAGGCCGCGTCACCCTCGTGCGGGGAGGTCAGTACGACCACGTCGTCTGCCGGCAGCCGGCCGACGACCTGGTGCACGAACTGCTGGATGCCACCGGGCCGGGGCGGGAAGTCGTTGGTGACCACCAGGGTCCGCCTCATCGCAGGACGTCCGCCTGCGGCGGAGGCACGGGGACGCCGTGCTGCTTGGCCCAGTCGCGGGCGAGGGCGATCCGCTCCGGGGTCGACGGGTGGTTGGCGAAAAGCCCGTACTGCAAGGGGTTTCCCTGCAGACCGCTGACGTTGCTCAGGGTCAGGAGGACCTGGGTACGGACGAAGTCGGCCGGGTCGCGGGTGAGGTCGAGCGAGTGCACGTCGGCCCTGGCCTCGATCCGCCGGCTGATGAGGTTCTCCACGGGGGTGCCGAGGAAGGTCAGCAGCGTGACCAGGGCGATGGCCAGCGCCACCGACCGTCCGTCCGCGATGTTGTCGATCCGCGCACGACGAAGCAGCGGTGGCCAGGTGATCAGCAGGTAGAGCAGGCAGACTGCTCCCGCCGACCCCAGCGCGCCCTCGAGGGTGCCGTGCAGCACGTCGTTGTGCTTGGCATGGCCGAGCTCGTGCGCGACGATCAGCCGCACCTGCACCCGCGGGACGTTCGGCCGCAGCAACGTGTCGTAGATGACGATCCGCTTGGTCGCGCCAAACCCTGATACGTAAGCATTCTCGGCCGTCGTACGCCGGGACGCGTCGGCCACCAGGATGTCGGAGACCTTGACGTGGTCCTCCGCGGCAAGCTGCAGCAGCTCCGTCCGCAGCGGCTCCTCCTGCAGCGAGACGAACTTGTTGGACAGTGGCTCGATCAGCACCGGGTAGGCGAACGAGATGCCCACGATGAGGGCCGCCACCAGTCCGGCCGCCGCGGCCCACCACCAGCGCGGCAGCCAGTGCACGAGTGCATAGCCCAGGGCCAGCACCGGCAGCCCGACCGCAAGCGTCAGCCCCAGACCGCGCAGCTGGTCGACCGTCCAGGCGCCCCAGTCCTGGTTGGAGATGCCGAACCGGCGTTGGACGCTTTCGCCCCACGCGTCGAAGGGCAGGGTGAGCAGCTTGACCAGCAGCATGAGCACCAGCCCGCCACCGACCACGCGCCAGCCCCAGCCGCCGCCCAGCGGCCGGGCGACAGCTGTCACCAGCCGGGTCCCCCACGGGGTCAGCCCGAGCAGCAACGGCACCAGCAGGGAGAGGCCGAACGCGACGTAGGACGGCGGGTGCACCTGGGAGCGGTAGCTGTTCAGCCGCTGCAGCTCCACGCTGGTGAAGTCGGTGTGGACAGAGGGGACGACCCTGCCGCCTGGCACCGGTCCGGGCAGGGGCGACCACGGCGTGGTGATGACGACGATCACCAGAAAGGCGGCAAAGAGCACGATCATCGCGGCGAGCGCGGTCATCCGGGGGGCTGTCACCTCGGTGACGCTCCCACACTCACCTGAGACTCGCTTTCACGTACGAGGCCCACGACCTCGTGAAGGTGGCCTGGTCGGTGTGCAGCACCTGCGCGAACGCGGCCTTGAGCGCGACGGCAGGAGCGCCCTTGGCGGTGCCGACCTGCTTGTAGAACTTGATGAGCGTGGCCTCACTCGTCCGGCTGACGATGAACTTGCAGGCCATCCAGGCCTGCTCGTAGTCGAGGGAGAGCGTCGGCCCGGCATGAGCGAAATCGCTGGAGCTGGGCAGCGCTGTCGGCGGGTGACCGGCGTCCACCTGCCGGGCGAGCTCGGCCGCGTCGAACCGCAGCGACGTGCTCGTGCCCTTGAACCCGACGTAGTCGGCGAGCCCCTCGACCAGCCAGGTCGGCGAGCCCGCCCCGGTGACCGCCCGGCTCGCGACGTGGGTGATCTCGTGGGTCATCACGACCCGGCGGCCGAGGGCCCCGAGGCTGCCGAACGTCGTCGGGTTGATTGCGATCCGGTCTCCGACGGCGCTCGAGGAGCCCGGTCCGGCGCCGATCTCGGCCGTCGCCAGGGCGGCGATCTGGGACAGGTCCTGCTTGGTGCCGACGATCTGGCGCAGCTCGTCCTGGCTGCCGGGCACCAGGATGACCACGCGCCTCGCCCAGGCGTCACCCCAGAACGCCGTCACCCGGGGCACCGCGGCGTCTGCCGACGCGGTCAGCGTGTGCGCCAGGGCGGTGGCGCCGGGGTGGGCGAGCACCAGGCTCCGCCGCCCGCGCACGGCCACGACCGGGCCGAAGTCCCACAGGTCGCGCGCGCCGACGAGTCCCTGCGCTGCCCCGTCGGTGTCGCCGGCCAGCCGCCAGCCGCTGTCCGCCGTGACGAAGGTGAGGTACTGCCGCAGAGCCGTCGGCTCGGGGTCGAACCCGCGCAACGCGTAGCGCAGGGTGACGGCGACGAGCAGCTGCCCGGCCCGCGGCACGGAGGCCCCGGCGACGTCGGAGTCGTCGACGTCGTAGAAGTAGGAGGCGAAGGGAACGGCCGCGGTGTTGGCGAACACCGCGAGCTGCGCCTTGCGATAGCCGGCGTTGGACGGGTCGAGCGTCGCTGCCCACCCGGCGCGGTCTCGGTGCAGCAGTGCGGTCGCGTGTGCGGCGAGCACGGTCTTGACCGCACGCGTCCGAGCGGCGACCAGTGCCGCGTCGACCGGTCCGACCGGGGACGGCGAGCCACTGGGTGGTGCCACCGACCCGGCTGGGGAGGTCGCGGCTAGCGTCGGCCGTGCGTAGACCTGGGGGGTCGCGGAAAGGGCGGAGCGTGACGGTGTCGCAGGCGGCAGGGCGCCGGCAGGCCGGTCGTGTCCGGGCAGCTGCAGGGCGAGGACGCCGAGCAGCGCAATGACCACGACGACGGCGAAAACGCTGATCCACGCCGGACCGGTCCGTGTGCGGCGCACGTGGCGACCGTGCCCGGGGTGGGAGGCGGGACCGTCCTGCGGTGACGGATCTGGGTCCCGCGCACCGCCGTCGCCCTCCACTCCCCCATCGTAGGGGCAGTGGCGCAGCCGTACCGGGGACTCAGCCAGCCTCCGCCTCGCGCAGGACCAGCCGGAGCGGCGGCACCAGGCCGCCGCCGGCCAGGGCGTCGAGCGCACGTCGCTCGGTGTCGTCGAGCTCCATCACCCCTGGCGGGGCGCCCAGCAGCACCGTCATCACGCAACCGGAGCACGCGTCGCCGCGGACCTGGCAGCTGTCGCAGTCGATCAGCATCGGACCTCCTCGTCGGCCTTGGCGGCCGCTGCAGCAGCACTGCGGGGCGCAGCACCTGTCGTCGGGAAGGACGCTAGGAGAGGGCACCGACAGTTTCCGCCGGGGTGCTGAGCTCAGATCCGGAACTCGCCGACCAAAGCCCGCAAGGTGTCGGACATCGCGGAGAGCCGCTCCGCGGACTCCCTCGTCGTGACGGCCACGGCAGTGGTCTCCTGCGCGGCGGTCGCGACCGTACCGATGGACTGGGCGATCTGGCCGGACCCTGCAGCGGCTTGGGTGACCCCGCGCGCGACCTCGGCCCCGATGACGGTGTTCTCCTCGACTGCCGCACTGATCGTCTGCTGGTGCCGGGAGATCTCGTCGAGCACGGTGCCGATGTCTCCTGCGACGTCCACCGCCTTCGTGGTGCCGCTCTCAATGGCCGTGAGGAGCTCTGCAGCCTTGCGGGTGGCCTCCCCCGTCTGCCGGCTGAGGTCCTTGACCTCCGCCGCGACGACGGCGAACCCACGACCGGCGTCACCAGCGCGTGCAGCCTCGATCGTGGCGTTCAGGGCAAGCATGTTGGTCTGCTCCGCGATCGCACCGATCATCTCGACGATCTCGGCCACGCCGACGGAGGAGAGCTGGAGCTGCTCCATGGACACCGACATGGTGCCCGCCAGCTCCGCCGCCGAGGCGCAGACCAAGGCAGCATCTGCGGTGGTCACGGCGATCTCTCGCATGCTGTCGGCCATCTGGGCCACGCCGGTGGCCGCCACCGCAACGCTGGTGCCGATCTGCCGCCCGGCGACCGAGACCTCGCCGGCGAGGGAGGCACTGCCGGCGGCTTGCGCATGGGTCTGCTCGCTGGCGACAGTGAGCTCCTCAGCAGCACCCTGCAGCGAGTCCGCGTGCCCACTCATCACGCTCAGGGTCGATCGCATGCGTACCAGGGCATCCGAAGCGCCCTTGGCCATCGCGCCTATCTCGTCCTCGCCGTCGGGCGGAATCACGGTCGTGAGGTCACCCTCCCCTGCAGCCTCGAGGGCGGCACCGACCCGGCGGAGCCGGCGGGCGATCGAGGACGAGAAGCGGACAGCGGCAAACGACAGGACGAGGATGGTGACGGCAGCGAGGACCAGCAGCCAGGGCAGGTCTCGCCAGGCACCGGGACCCGTTGGCACGACCGAGACCTCGACGGACCAGTGGTTGAGGTCACCCTCGATGGCCTCGACCGGCCGGACGGACAGCTGTGACCTGCTCACGTGCAGGGCCTGGTACGGGGCGAACGGCTGCCCGGCGATCGGCACGTTGCTGCCCGTGTCGGCGATGACCAGGTGGCGTGCGGTGTCGACGATCCGACCGCGCATGCCGCTGCCGAGGGACTTGGCGAGCAGCTGGCGCATGCCCTCGATGCTGGTCTCGAAGTGCAGCAGCGCCACCGCCGTGCCGTTGCGGAAGATCGGGGTCGCGTTCGGGAACACCCAGCGGTGCGAGTCCGGCGAGACGTACGGCTCGCCCTGGTAGACGGCGCCGGACGGAAGGGCGAAGGTCGGCTTGAAGAACGGGTTGGCGCTCTCGTCCGGCGACAGGTCGGCGACCTGGGCGGCAACGCCCTGGACCATGCGGGCCTGCTCGGGACCGGCGGCGTCGATGAAGCAGGCCTCGTCGGTCAGCGACGAGTCCAGCTGGAAGACCCGGATCAGCGCAGCGTCGACCGTGGCACGCATGGTGGGACGGGCCGCCGGCTCGGAGTACCAACGGCTCAGCACCTCGTTGTCCGCGGCCAGCAGCAGCCGGTAGTGCTGCTCGTGGAAGACGCCGGCCAGCTGTACGGAGGCGGACGTGGCCCGTTCGTCGGCGGTCGCCTTGGCCTGCTTGCCGATGTCGCTCTGCGCCTGCCGGATCGTCAGGCCCATCCCGAGGGCGAACGGCAGCACGCCCGCCGCGAGGACGCCCACGGCGATCTTCGTGCGAAGGGACTGCCGTCTCCGGCGCAGCGCGCGCGATGTCATGGCCCGGTTATCGGTCGGCTTGCCCACAACCTGAGCCCGATCGGGCGGCTACCCGCGGGCGAGACGCCGCAGCAGTGCCGCCGACCCCACGGAGCGGGCACCCATGGCCCGTACGGTGTCGGCGACCTCACGGTCGGAGGAGACCACGACGACAGGCCGGCCGGGCGGCTCCGCCCTGACCAGCTCGCGGATGAGGTCGTCGGCGATCTGACCCGGTGCGGAGAACAGCAACCGGACCCCTCGGGGCGCGGCCGTGGCCACCGGCGCCTCGCGGGCCGCGCCGTCGAAGACGACGGTCAGCTCGGCGCCGGTCTGTGCCGCAAGCCCGGAAAGCCCTGCCAGCAAGCGATTTCGCTGTGCCTCCAGCGAAAGGGTGCCATAGCCGGCCTTGGTCACGTTGTAGCCGTCGACCACGAGGTGCAGGCCGGGAACGCCGAGCAGCTGGTCGAGCAGCGCCGGGTCGTCGCGGTCGAGGCCGCGCAACCCGACGCCCCCGAAGCCGTTGTCCTGACCACCGGCGGGCTGTACGCGGTCGGCCGGGCGCTGGGTCGGCGGGGGGACGGCCAGCTCGCGGCGCAGCCCGCTCGCAGCGTTGACCAGGGTGTCGAGCAGCAGCCAGACCCGGGCGTCGTCGGAGCCCTTGCCGTCGCGGGCCGCCGTACGCGCGGCGGTCACCGCCTGTTCGGCCGCAGCCAGCTTTCCCCGCAACCGGCGGTTCTCGGCCTCTGCGGCCTGGGCGGCGGTCGTGGCGGTCTCGCCGGCCGACCGGTCGCGGGCGGCCACGGTGTTCAGCGCCTCGAGCTCCTTCTCCGCCCTGCGGGCACGCTCACGCGCATCGCCCAGCCGCCGGCGCAGCTCGTCGTGCTCACGGCGCAGCACCAGCAGCTCGGCCCGCAGCCGGCTCAGCTCCGCCCGCACCGCGGTGTCCTCGCGTACGGAGCCGGTCGGCCGGGTCGAGGCCAGCCGCTGCTCGCGCTCACCGGCGGAGCGCGCCTCCTCGACGAGGGTCTCCTGAGCCCGCAGGACGGTGTCCTCCCAGGCAGCTGGCCGGAGCAGGTAGGCCAGCGCCGCGACGTCGGCGGGGGGCGCTGCCGGCAACGGCGCCCCCTCCTCGACAGCTGTAGCCAGGTCGGGCAGCGCCAGGCGTACCCGGTCGCCCACCCGCTGCCGGAACACCGGGTCGACCTCGAGTGCCGTAGCAAGCGGGACGGCCGCCAGCCGCGCCCTGCGGATCGGGGTGAACCGCGCGAACGGCCGGAGGGACAAGGGAACCTCGTCGGCGGAGGATGCTGCCATCGCACCCAGGGCGTCGGCGGCAAGCGAGAGCGCCCGCGCCCGTACGGCCTCGTGCAGGTGCACGACGGCCGGCGGCTCGTGCGCCTCCTGACTGCTCACGACCTCTCCTCCCTCGCCTGCTCCCCTGCCCGCATTGTGATCCCGATCCCTGGGAAAGGCTGGCTCTTTCGACCAGGCCCCCAGCGTGGCATCCCGGTTTTGTCGGGGCCCAGCCCTAACGTCCGACTCGTGGCACGACTTCCCGAGCTGAGCGCGACCGGGTTCCCGGCGCAATATCAGCCGACCTTCGACGAGCTGGGCACCCCCCTGCGCGAGGTCACCTTCGTGGTGGTCGACCTCGAGACGACCGGCGGCTCCCCCGCCGCCTGCGCGATCACCGAGATCGGTGCGGTCAAGGTCCGCGGGGGCGAGGTGCTCGGCACGTTCCAGACCCTGGTCAACCCCGACCAGCTGATCCCGCCGTTCATCGCGGTGCTGACCGGCATCACGCAGCGCATGGTCGCCGAGGCACCGCGGATCGATGCAGCCTTGGCCGCGTTCCTCGACTTCGCCCGCGACACCGTGCTGGTCGCGCACAACGCGCCGTTCGACCTCGGCTTCCTCAAGGCCGCCTGCACCACGACCGGGCGCTCGTGGCCGGACTTCGACTCGGTCGACACGGCCAAGCTTGCCCGCCGCGTCCTCACCCGCGACGAGGCGCCCAACTGCAAGTTGTCCACGCTGGCAAGGCTTTTCCGCACCCGCGTCACGCCATCGCACCGGGCGCTCGCGGACGCCGAGGCCACCGTCGACGTGCTGCACGGGCTGCTCGACCGGCTCGGCAACCAAGGGGTGCAGTCCTTGGACGAGCTGCGCACCTACTCCTCCCAGGTCACCGTGGCCCAGCGGCGCAAGCGCCACCTGGCCGAGGCCCTACCGCATGCGCCGGGCGTCTACCTGTTCCGCGACGAGCGGGGGACGGTGCTCTACGTCGGCAAGTCCAAGGACCTGCGCACCCGCGTCCGCAACTACTTCGTGGCCAGCGAGAACCGCACCCGGATGTCGGAGATGGTCGGCCTGGCCGAACGGGTCGACCACATCGCGTGCGCGACCGGCCTCGAGGCAGAGGTGCGTGAGCTGCGGCTGATCGCCGAGCACAAGCCGCGCTACAACCGCCGGTCACGCTTCCCCGAGCGGGCGATCTGGCTCAAGGTGACCGACGAGCCGTTCCCCCGGCTGTCGACCGTGCGCGAGGTCCGAGACGACGGAGCCACCTACCTCGGCCCGTTCGGCTCCAGAGGCGCGGCCGAGCGGGCCCTGACGGCGCTGCACGACTCCTTCCCCGTACGCCAGTGCACCGCCCGGCTCTCGCCGCGCAAGCCCACCACCGCCTGCGTTCTCGCCGAGATGGGGCGGTGCGGGGCGCCGTGCGACGGCACCGAGAGCCTCGAGGACTACGCCGTGCACGTCGAGGCCGTCCGGGTCGCGATCACAGTCTCCCCCCGCGAGGTCGTGGCCGGCTTCGAGCGGCGGATGGCGGCGCTCGCCGACCATGAGCGCTACGAGGACGCGGCGATGCACCGCGACCGGCTGGCCGCCTTCGTCCGGGCCAGCGCCCGGATGCAGCGGCTGTCCATGCTGGCCGGCTGCCGCGAGATCGTGGCAGCACAGCCGAGCGCCGACAAAGGCTGGCTGATCCACGTCGTACGCCACGGACGCCTCGTCGCAGCCGGAGTCGTTCCCCGCGGTGCGGCGCCGCGGCCCTACGTCGACGCCCTGATCGCCACCGCCGAAACCGTCCGCCCCGGACCTGGCCCCACGCCCTGCGCGACCGCCGAGGAGATGGAGTGCGTGCTGCGCTGGCTCGACCTCCCCGGCACCCGGCTGGTCGAGCTCGACGGCACCTGGGCCAGCCCGGCCTATGGCGCCGGTGGTGCCGTCGCCCTCCTCGCCGCCGCGCCGGCGGGGCGTGATGCAGCCGACCCGTTCGCCGACCGGCGCGGCCTGCGCCCGGTCCACCAGCCCACCCGCTCGCCCTTGCGCGCGCCCGTCTCCGCCTGAACGCCCGCGGGTTACGCTCGGACCCTCACCACCGAGGTCAGGCCGAGGAGCCACCGTGATCACCGCCATCGTCATGGTCCACTGCCAGCCGCACCGGATTCCCGAGGTGGCCGAGGCGATCTCGCTGCTCGACGGCGTGAGCGAGGTCTACAGCGTGACCGGCGACATCGACCTGATCGTGGTGGTCCGGGTGCACCGCCACGACGACCTGGCCGGCGTGATCGCCGACAAGCTGTCCAAGGTGGACGGGGTCACCGGCACCGACAGCCACGTGGCCTTTCAGGCCTACTCCCGGCACGATCTCGAGGCGGCGTTCTCGCTCGGCTTCGAGGACTGAGCCGGCCGCTCTCTCAGGCGCCCGTCGGCACCGGCGGCTGAGGCGGCCCGAGCTGCGCCCTGCCGAACCCGAGGCCGCTCAGCAGCGCGCCGCCGGCGGAGCAGGCGCAGGCCACCGCGAGCAGCAGATAACCGCTGCCCGCGTAGACCCACGCCCAGTCCAGCTGGCCGAGCGCTGTCAGGGCACACCCGATGGCGGTGATCCGCATCGCGATCCGCTGGGCAGTGAACCGGCGGGCGGCAGCCGCCGCGGCGACGACCACGACACCCAGGCCCAGAGCCGGCAACCCGATCCGCAGCGCCTGGTCGGCTGCTGTCGCCACGTGCAGCATCAGGGCCACGCACCCGGCGCCGAGCCCGAGCGGGAGTGCGACCACCAGGGTGTAGCGGACCGGCCTGATCCGCCGCGGTGAGCGGGCCGTCTCCAGCGACAGCCCGATCAGGCCCAGGGTGATCAGCAGATAGGCCCAGGCGGGCGGCCCGAGGGTGTACTCCGGGTTGCTCGGCACGGCGGCGGCGGGCAACAGGGCCGTCCCGAGAGCCGCCAGGACCCCCGCGGCAGCGGCGGGCGCCAGGGAGGGTGGCCCGTCGAACACCCGGGAGTACAGGTGGACCAGCCGAGCGCGTACGGCCTCCCGGCGTTCTTGGGCGGACGTCGGGTGCCACTGCCGGGCGATGTCCGCGAGGAACGCCTCCTGACGCAGCCGGTCGGCCGGATCTTGTCGCCAGCCGGACAACCGGGCCCATCGGGTCATGCGTCGGCCCGGCCGGGAATGGCGCCCGGCAACGCGTGCCCGAGATCGATCCAGCTGGGGGCGTTGTCGGTGGCGGCGAGCGACACGGTGGCGCGCCTGGCAGCCGCCACCCCCGAGGAGGTCAGCGTGTAGCAGACCCGGTCAGGGCCATCGGTGCTGGGCCGAACGTAGGTCTCGAACAGACCGCGGGCCTCGAGGGCGCGCAGGCAGCGGTAGAGGGTGCCGTGGTTCATCGGCAACTGGCCCTCCCAGGCGGACAGCGTGGCGAACAACTCGTAGCCGTAGAGCTCGTTCGACCCCTCGACGGCCAGCCGCAGGGAGGCCGCGAGCACCCGCAACTCGTTGAGCACCAGGCCGGTGCCACCCTTGCGCCGCATCCGGTAACCGTAGCGCCGAGCGGCGTCGGGCGACAGTCCCCGCCCACATGTCGGGGGGGCTCCAAGCCGCATCGGAATGGCGAGTTGCGTCAGGAACCGGCCGGGAGCTAATCTGCGCTCGCAGAGTTAAACGCACATAGTGCGTGGCTCTGGGCTGTCACCGGCGCAGCAGGGGAGCGCCGGTGGCGGCCGAAGGCGGGTCGGGTCACTCAGCCGACCAGGTAGAGGTCGTCACCGGCACCACCCGTCGCCGAGTCGCCGCAGTTGCGCGGCCCCACGTTGCGATGCCGGCCGACCAGGATGAAGTGGGTCGCGCCGTTGCGGCCAGTTCCCAAGCCGAGCAGGTGCAGCGTACGGGCGAGCACCGACAGGTCCGTACGGGTCCACTCCGCCTGGATCGCGCACAACGACTGCTCGCCGGCCGCGGTGGCCGGGTCGAACAGCGTCGCACCCGGGATGAGGACGTCGTCGTCGCCGTTGCCGGCCAGCGTGTCGGCTCCCAGGCCGCCGATGAGCACGTCGCGCGCGGCTCCCCCGGTCAGGGTGTCGTTGCCGTCACCACCGACAAGGACGGCTGGGCCGTCGCCGCCGACGAGCGTGTCGTTACCCGGACCGCCGTAGACGATCCGGGGCACGGAGAGCGTGCCGGTGAAGGTGACCGTGTCGTTGCCGGCCCCCGCCTGGACCGCCACGTTGGCGAAGCTGGACACTGCGACGGACTCGGAGGCCCCGTTGATCGTGACGGCTACGGTCGAGGCGCTGCTGCCCGGACCAACCGCGATCACGTCGTCACCTGCGGTCCCGCCGACGAGCAACGTCTTGCCGGTGGAGCCGCACACGTCGGCCACGAGCTGGACCGCCGTCACCGTCTTGGTGGCAACGGGGCTGGCCCCACCGTCCTTGTCGGTGGTGACGAGCGAGACGGTGTAGCTGCCGGGGGCCGGATAGACGTGTGGGTGCACCACCGCGCCCGGACCGTGGAAGGGCGGGTCGCTCGTGCCGTCACCCCAGGAGACGGCGTAGCTGAAGCCGACCGACTGGTCGATGACCGACGGGTCGGTCGAGGAGAGCACGAAGTTGACCGACAGCCCGCTGTTGGCGTTGGGGGCGCCACCGATGAACGACACCGGCGGGGCGTTGACCACGGTGAGCGTCGTGGGCGCTGAGACCGTCACGCCACCCCGCCCGTCGTCGACCTTGACGGTCGGGTGGAAGGTGGCCGGGCCGTCGTTGATCGACCACGAGGCGAGCTGGGACCAGCCCAGCGTTGGCGAGACCCCAGTGGCGTCCCCGAACGCGCCGTCACCATTGAGGTCCCAGCTGTAGGTCAGCGGGTCGCCGTCCGCGTCGCTCGAGGCCGAAGCGTCGAGGTGCAGCGGCTGACCCTCGGTCACCGTGTACGGGCCGCCGGCGTCCGCAACCGGAGGCACGTCGGACGGGGTGTCACCCGGCCCGGCGTCGACGGGTACGACCGTCACCGTGAACGACGCGGAGGCGGACCCGGCATCGTCGATGGCGGTGCAGGTGATCACATGCACGCCCACGCTGAGGGTCGCGGGTGACGTCACCCCCGTGCCCGCGTCGGCACAGCTCAGGTCCATCGTGGCCGGATCGACCGCGCCGGTGGCGCTCACGTCGAACGTGACACTCGACCCCCCCGACCCGGCCGGAGCCTCGTCCACCGAGAAGTCGGCGGGCACCGACAGGGTGGGCACCTGGTCGACGGCCAGCGGGTCGGCGGCGGCGGCCGGGCCGGCGATACCGACAACGGTCCCGAGCGTGGCTACGGTCAGCGCGAGAGCGGTGCCAGCCGCCCGGGTCCGGCGCAGGATGGTGGAGGTGCCCGACCCAGACATGGCGCTCCCTCATGACGACAGGGCGATCCCGCGCGCTGGTAACGTCCAGGTAAAGCCCTGCCCGCCGAGCATGCACGCCGAGCGGCCGGATGTCAGCAGTTCTGACGGCGATTCATCCGGTTGGCCGCAATCTCCTCCGGACTACAGGTCGGTCACGCGGTCACGCGCCGCCTGGTGCAGCACCTTGTCATGGACCCCCTTGCCCTTGAAGTTGCCCAGGTACCAGTTCTGCCCGCTCCCACCGTCGAGCAGGTCCTTGTCGCCGCCTGTGAACACGTTGCGGTGCGGCCCGGACAGGATGAAGTGGGTGCTGGACCGGCTGCCATGGCCATGGCCGAGCAAGTGCGCCACCCGGCCGGCGAAACTGACGTCCGTACGCGTCCACTCGGCCTGGATCCCGCACAGCGCCTTCTCGCTGGTGATGGTGAAGGCGTCGAAGCTGGTCGCTCCGTCGAGGAGGATGTCATCCCCGGCGGCGCCGTGCTCGACGTCGGCACCCGCGCCACCGATCAGCACGTCGCGCTGCGAGCCGCCCGTGAGCAGGTCCGCTCCGCCACCGCCGACCAGTACCGCGGGCCCGTTGCCGGAGACCAGCGTGTCGTTGCCGGCACCGCCGTAGAGCAGCCGCTTGACGGTCGGCCCGCCGGTGAAGGTCACCTTGTCGTTGCCTGCGCCGGCGTTGACGACGACCCGGGTGAACCCGACCGCAACCGGTTCGCTGACACCGTTCACAACGACCTCGATGGTGCTCGAGGTCGGCCCTGCCGAGAGGGTGATGACGTCGTCGCCGGAGGTGCCACCGACGAGCAGCGTCTTGCCGCTGCCGCAGACGTCGGGTGTCACGACGGCGACGGTCAGGGTCTTGGAGACGACCTCACTGACGGCACCGTCCTTGTCGGCGACGGTCAGGGTGACCGTGTAACCACCCGCCGCCGCGTAGGTGTGCGTCTTCACCAGGCTCGACCCCGCGTGGACCGGCCCGGAGGTCGCGCCGTCGCCCCAACGGATCATGTAGCCGAAGCCGGCCGCCTGGTCACCGGCGGAGGGATCAGTGCCGGCGAAGGTCAGGCTGACCGTCAGCCCGGTGGCCCAGTGCGCCTCGCCGGCGATGGAACCGGCAGGTGCGGCGTTGACGACAGTGACGGCTGCGGCCGCCGAGGTGACCGGTGCTGCCTTGTTGTCGTCGACGCGCACCTTGGCGCCGAACGTGGCCGGCCCGTCACCGATGCCCAGTGCGCCGAGCTGGGCCCAGGTCAGGGTGGGCGCGACACCGACGGCGTCACCGAAGACACCATCGCCGTTGACGTCCCAGCTGTAGGTCAGGGTGTCCCCGTCGACGTCGGTGGAGGAGGCAGCACTCAGGGCGAGCGAGTGGCCCTCGACCACGGAGTACGGGCCGCCAGCGTGCGCTGCCGGGGCATGGTTGCCCGGCACTACGGTGACGGTGAAGGACTTGCTGTCCGTCCCGACCACGTTGGTTGCCACGCAGTCGATCTGATGGGCGCCGATGGCCAGAGTGACCGGCGAGACCACCGTGGTGCTGCCGATCTTGCAGACGACGGCCGGGGCCGGCGTCCCGGTGGCGGTCGCGGTGAACGGCACTGATGCCGTGCCGGATCCGACCGGGCTCTCGATCGCCGTGAAGCTCGCCGGCACGGTCAGCACCGGCAGCGAGCGGACCGTGATCGTGAACGACTTGGTGTCGGTGCCGACGGTGTTCGTCGCCGTGCACGAGACCGTGTGGACACCAGCCGCGAACGTGTCGCCGCTGTGGACCGTGGTCGAGCCGTCGACGCAGACCACGGCCGGTGCTGGGACACCGGTCGCGGTGACCGTGAACGGCACCGAGGCACCGCCGCCGGCGGACGCCTCGGTCACGGTGATCGCCGAGGGCACCGTCACGACCGGACCGGACTTCACGGTCAGCACGAACGAACCGGAGTCGGTGCCCGCCCCATTGGTGGCGGTGCAGTCGATCGTGTGCGCGCCGGTGGCGAAGGTGTCACCGCTGGCCACCACGGTCGATCCCTCAAGGCAGCCGATGGTCGGCGTCGGGAACCCGGTCGCCGTGACCGTGAATGCGACGGCGGCGTGGCCGGAGCCGGCCGGGCTCTCCAGCACCGAGAAGCTGGCCGGCACGGTGATCACCGGCAGCGAACGCACGATGATGTGGAAGGTCTTCGTGTCCGTGCCGCTGGTGCTGGTCGCGGTGCACGAAATGGTGTGCGACCCGACGTCGAAGATGTCACCGCTGGCCACCGCGGTCGACCCGTCGAGGCAGGCGATCGACGGCGTCGGCAGGCCGGTCGCGGTCACCGAGAAGGTGACGGCACGGCCGGCACCCGGGCTGGACTCGTTGACGGTGATGTCCGAGGGCACCGTGATCACCGGAACGGTGTCGACCGTGATGGTGAAGCTGGCGGTGTCGGCACCTGCTCCGTTGGTGGCGGTGCAGTCGACGGTGTGCACACCTGCGGTGAAGGTGTCGCCACTCACGACGGAGGTCGATCCCTCGAGGCAGCCGACGGTCGGCGTCGGGAACCCGGTCGCCGTCACCGTGAACGGCACGGCGGCGTGGCCGGAGCCGGCCGGGCTCTCCAGCACGGAGAAGCTGGCCGGTACGGTGATCACCGGCACCGACCGCACGATGATGTGGAAGGTCTTCGTGTCCGTACCGCTGCCGTTGGTCGCTGTGCAGGAGATGGTGTGCGACCCGACAGCGAACGTGTCACCGCTGGTGACGGAGGTCGACCCTTCGAAGCAGGCGATCGACGGCGCAGGCACGCCGGTCGCGGTCACCGAGAAGGTCACGGCCAGGCCCGCACCGGGGCTGGCCTCGTTGACCGTGATGTCCGCGGGCACCGTGATCACCGGGCTCGAGTTGACGGTGATGGTGAACGATCCGCCGGCGCTGCCGGCCACGTTGTCGGCCAGGCAGGCGATGGTGTGGACCCCGGCGGCGAAATGGTCACCGGAGGCCACGGCAGTGGTTCCGTCGAGGCAGCTGACCGTGGGGGTCGGGAAGCCGGTAGCCGTGACGGTGAACGGGACGTTGGCACCCGCGCCCGGGGAGGACTCACCCACCGTGATGTCGGACGGCACGGTGATGCTCGGCTGCTCGTTCACGGTGATCGCCACGGTGTCGGTCGACGTCAGCTGGCCGTCGGTCGCGGACAGCTGCAGCACGTAGATCCCGCCAACGTCGAAGGTCGCGGCAGCCGTCAGGGAGTGGGAGTCGTCGAACGAGGCGGTGCCCGGCCCGCTGATCTGGGACCAGGTCGTGACCAGTCCCGTACCCGGCGCCAGCCCGTCGTCGCTGGCGATGCCGGACAGGGTGAACGGACCGGCGAGCTGGCTGGTGGTGTCATCGCTGCCGGCGTCGACTGTCGGAGCACCGTTGACGGTGAGAGTGACTGGTACGTCGGTGGTGTCAGCGCAGTTGTCGGTCGCCCGTACGGTGACGGTGTAGGTGCCGGAGGGGCCGGCGTTGCTCACGTGGATGCGGCCGGGCGCGCCGGTGGCCGGCCCGTCGACGGTGATCGTCCCGGTGAACGCAGGAGTGACCGACTGGATCGCCAGCGCGGCGACCGAGCCGTTGTCCGATGGCCCGGTGAGTGTGTCGCCCGTGGTGCCGCCTCCGGAGTTGGCCGCGAGCGAACCGTAAGTCAGCACGGGTCCCGTGTTCGGAGTGACGTTCACGGTCAGCGTTCCGTTGCCGGTGAAGCCGTCCGCGTCCGTCGCGTGCACCGCGATGGTGTGCGCCCCGGTCGTGGCGGTGCAGGCCGCGCCAACCGTGCCGGAGACCGTACCTGCGGTGTTGGTGACTCCCGACAGCGAGATGCCGGTGGAGCTGCCAGTCGTCACGACCAACGACCCGGCAGCCGTCTCGGCGTCGGAGACAGTGGCGATCGACGAGCTGTTCGCCGCCGTGCCCTGCTGCCGGCTCAGCGTCGCGCCGCTGACGACCGGGATATGTGTGACGTGGATCGTCACCGTACCAACGGAAGTGGAGCCGTTGCTCGCGGTGTAGGTGAAGGTGTCGTCACCGGTGAACGACGACGGCGGCGTGTAGGTGAAGCCACCGTTGGTCGCCATCGACACGATGCCGCCCTGGGTGGTCACGGCATCATGCGCACTGACCGTCGGCGCCGGAAAACCACTGTCGTTGCTGAGGACGCCAGGCGCCGGCACGGTCAGCGCCGTGTCCATGCCAGCCGTGTAGGTGTCAGCAGCGGCGGAGGCAGGGATGCCAACGGTCAGGCACCAGCTGCCGATCGTGCCGGTCTGGCCGAGCGAGTCGTCGACGACGTAGAGGTTCCAGGTGCCGTTGGGGCTGGTGCCGGCGAAGGTGCTGCTCAGCGTGGCACTCCCGGCAGGTGCCGGACTCCCGTACGAGACAGGCGCCGGCGTCGGGAAGGAGTCGGTGCCGTCGTTGTAGTCGGTCGGCTTGGCGGTGATCACGCCGCTGCCCCAGGAGCTGCTGTCCGGTAGCGAGCTGGCGGCTGCGTCGTCGAACGTGACGTTCAGGTTGCTGATGGCGACCAGGCCACCTGCGTCAGACGCCAGCTTGAGCGCCTGGCCGCCAGGCCCGACGAGCAGGATGTCCATGTCGTCCGGGGTTGCGTGGCTGATGGCCTTGACCGCGACCGTGAGGTTGCTGAGGTTGCCGGTGATCCCCGAGACCACGATGTGCGACGCGTACGGACTGGCGGCGCCGATCTGGCCGGCTCCCGGCGGGTCATTCACGGTGATGCCACCGGCGTTGCAGAAGGTGCTGCCGGCGACGGTCGTGACCCCGTTGACGGTCTGGGTCAGCGTGGCGCTGCTCAGGTTGAAGCTGCCGCCGACCCCGCTGTACGTCGCAGTGATGGTGTGGCTGCCCTCGGTCAGCGCCGACGTGGCGACCGAGGCCGTGCCCGTGCCGCTGAGCGCCTGGGCCGAGCCGATCACGTTGCTGCCGTTCCGGAAGGTGACCGTGCCCACGGTGACGTTGGCGCCCCCGGAGGTCGCCGTGACGTGCGCGGAGAAGGTGGTCGAACCGCCGAGTGCCGTCGGGTTGACGGACGAGGTGAGCACGGTGGTGGTCGCCGGGTCGGTGTTGCTGGTGGTCCCGAGACACCAGCCGCTGCTGATCGAGCCGGCGCTGCCGTCGATCGAGTCGTCGGCAACGTAGAGGCTCCAGGTGCCGTTGGCGCTGCTGCCGCCGAACACGCTGGTCAAGGTGGCGGCTCCGGTCGGCGCCGCTGACGACCAGCCGGACGGAGCGGGCGCCGGCATGACATCCGTACCGGTGTTGTAGTCGACCGGCTTGACGGCGCCAGAGGCCCATCCGCCGGTGGCGGCGGCAAAGGTGCCGGCAGCGTTGTCGTCGAACGTGACGCTGGCGCCGGAGATCGCCACGCCGCCACCGGCATCCGAGGCGAGCATGAACTTCTGTCCCAGCGGTCCGACGAGCTCGACGTCGAGGTCGTCGGCGAACGCCGCAGTGACGCCGACGAGGTTCACGGTCAGCGCGGACAGCCCGCCGGACTGGCCGCTGATCACGATGTGCGAGGGGTAGGGCGTCGCGCCGGTGGAGGAGCCGACGCTGCCGTCGTTGAGGGTGAGCGGCCCGCTGTTGCAGTAGGTGTTGCCGGCCTGGGTCGTCGGGTGGTCGACGACCTGCGAGACGGCCCCGCTGCTGTTACCGAATGAGGCATTGCCTGTATAGGCGGCGGTGATCGTATGCGTGCCTTCGGCCAAGCTCGAGGTCACCGTCGACGCGACGCCGGCACCGTTGACGGCGACAGGGGCGCCGAGGACGGTCGAGCCGTCGCTGAAGGTGACGGTGCCGGCTGTCACGTTGCTCGAGTCGCTGGCCTGGGTGACGTGCGCGCTGAGCGTCAAGGGGGCGCCGGTGCTGATCGGGCTGGCCGAGGTGCTCGCCGTGGTCAAGGTGGCGGCCGCCGCGGCAGTGGTCAGCGACATGCTCCAGCCGCCGGAGATCGACCCGACGTCACTGAACGCGTCGTCGACGACGTAGAGGTTCCACACGCCGTTGGGACTGGTCCCGTTGAACACGCTGGCGAACGTCGTCGTGTTGAGCGACCCGCTGCCGGCCGTGCCGTTGTCCGCGTTGGAGTAAGGGCCCGCCGGGGCAGGGCTGGGCCACACGTCGGGGTCGCCGCTGAAGTTGAACGGCTTGTAGGTCGGCGAGCCATTGCCCCAGCCGGAGCTGTAGCTGGGGGCACCCGCGCCCGCGTCGCTGAACGTCACGGTGGCGTTGCTCGAGCCGCCGTTGTTGCCGGCATCGGAGGCGAGGATGAACTTCTGGCCGCCGGGCCCGGTCAGCAGCACGTCGAAGTCACTGGTGTAAGCGTGCGTCACGCCGGTCAGGGTGACAGTCATGTTCGACAGCGTCCCGGCCATGCCCGACACAGTGATCGGCGACGGGTAGGTGCTCGCGAGGCCTGGCGTACAGCCCGAACCACACGGTGGCTGGCCGTCGGCCACAGTCAGCGCGGTGCTGTTGCTGAACGTGGTCGGCCCGGAGGCCAGAGCCGGCGACGCGATGCCCACGACCGGGCCGATAGCGGCCATGGCCAGAGCCGCTGCCGTCACCGCCGTCCGCGTGCGACGCAGGGTGCTGGACGCGAGCGAGTGCTGGAACATGGTGCCCCTCAGGTGGGTCCGGCTCACCCGCAACCCGAGGCGGAAGAGCCCCCGAGGTGCAGCCCAACGAGCATGAGCCGGAGTTCGAACGATCACGTACGAGTCAAGTCAGCAGGCCGGGCGCTTGCCCGAGGACGTCAGTTGCGGGACGGGAAGATCCCTTGGAGCGCGATGCAGTAGTTCACGACCAGCACCGGAGGGAGGATCCCGAACGGCTGGTTGCCGCCGGTCACGCTGGTGGGCACGAAGGAGCCGCCATCACCGGCAGCGGCATAGCTACCGCCGGCGGCCGGGACGGTGTTGTTCGGCCGACTGGCCGAGGCGGCAGCGTTGGTCACCGGTTGGGCGTGGGTGTGCGCCGGCAGCTGGCTCTGCAACAGGGTGACGGTCTCGGAGCCGGCCAGCTCGCCGATCACGTAGGCCGAGAGGCCGGGACCTTGGCCCTGGCCGAGCGCGATCCGGCTCCGCAGGTCAGGCAGCGCGAACGTCGTCTGGCCGTTGCCGCCGTACTGCGTGCCCAGCAACGCGAACAGCGCGGTGTTCTGCGAGATGGACATGAGCTGCCCCTGGCACGTAGCCCATCCGCGGGGGTTGAAGTTGAAACCGAAGATCCGGATCTCGCCGAGAAAGGGGCTGGTCAACATGCACTCCTAGCGTGAGGAAGACGGACGACGAGATGTCAGGCGAGACGGTTGACCACGACCTGCAGGTAGCGAGCCCTGCGACCGCGGTCGACCGGGCTGACGAACAGGGTCATAGGCTGGAAGTTGGCGCCGCGCAGCGTGTAAAGGCCCTGCGGCAGCTCAGCCGAGCGACGCGCCTTGAACAACAACGAGAACTGGTGCTGCGCACTGTTCGCGCGCGCGCCGATGAGGTTGCCGATCTCGGCCAGGGTCACCGTGACCTTATCGCCGTGACCAGTCAGGATGAAGGATTTCGCCAAGTGTGGCTGAAAGTTTGCCCTGGTCCACGGACCCGGTGCGTGCGTGGCGTGCCCTGACCGGCCGGCGACCCGCCGGCGTGGCGCGGCGGAGGCCGATCCAGCCCAGACCACGGGCCCGGCAACAGCGCTCAACGCGACACCCGTACGCAGCAGGGTCCGACGCGAGACGACCGACACCAGCCACCACCTTTCCAGTGAGGAGCGCCCACCCGAACGCCATGACCGCATCCGATCCCGACCGGGCGGACGTCAGAACTGGGCCTCGGCCCTGACGATGCCGTTCTGTAGAGCCGTTGTCAGCCAATCGTTGACAAAGACATCGACGACCAGGTGGATACGTGCCGTTAAACCAGTGTTTGTCACGAAATGTCGGTTATTGACATTGACGTACCAACAGTCCCCGTCTGCCATGTCGATGGGCACGCCGGCAAGAACGAACTCCGCCTCCGGCCCGCTGACCACCGGGAGGTGCAGCCGGCACTCGCCGTCCTCGTACCCCAGCGCGTGGTCGCGGTGCTCCTTGACCCGGGCACCCGGACCGAGGCGCAGCAGCCGGACGGAGGTCTTGTCGCACTCGATCCGGGCCAGCGCCGCGGCGATCGCTGGACACTTGGCCAGCAGCGGAGTGTCAGCCCACGGCTCGACGGACGCCGGGTCCGGATAGATCGTGTCCGACCGGCCACCGACCGCGCGCAACGCCGCGCCGCTCCAGTCACCCTCGTAGTACGCGGTGTTGAAGTGCGGGATCCAGTCCTGCGGGTCGAGAGCCAGCGCATCGACGGCCATCGCTGCCATGTCGAACCGCAGCGGCAACCGGACCCGGTCGGGGAACACCGGAACCGCCAGGTCCTGGGATGTCATCGGGGAACCCTTTCACGAAGCCGGCGGACCAGCGGATCGACCCGCACGGCGCACTCCTGAAGCATCTCGGGCGTGGCGGCGGACCTTTTGCGCTCACTGTCCCCTGAGAACTCGAGGACCGGATTCTTGGCGTCGCGACCGCCGGCCGCCTTCATGGCCACGGCCTGCTCCGGGCTCACGTCCAACCCGAAGTGCGCCGCGATCCGGTCCGGCACCGCTGCCGGCAGGTCCTCGTACGGGACCAGCAGCCACGCCGGGTCGTCGATATCGGCGACCGCGGCAGCCACGATGGCGCCGAGCACCGCAGCCCCGTACGCGTCGGGGGTCATGGCCATCACCTCGGCCGCGGACAGCTGCACCAGTGCCGGCGGCAGCGTGCCGTTGATCATGTGGTATCCGCGGTGGCCGGACTGGGAGACCAGCACCTCCGATGCCTCCCGGAAGAGGAAAAGCCTTGGGGTGTCAGGGAAAGCCGCCTTGACGACCGCCAGGTCGAGTGCGGCCCAGGCGTCGAGCTTGAGGACGAGGTGCTGCTCTCCGGGTCCGGCCTGGCCGAGCGCCGAGACCAGCCAGCGCAGCCACTGCGCCCGGTCGGCGAGAGGGGCAGGCACCCTCATCAGGGCGTCGAACGGGCCCGGCTCGGCCATCACGCGCACGCCGCCGCGCGCACAGAGCATCTGGGTCACCAGCGTCGACCCGCATCTCGACATGTGGAGGATCAGACCGGCGGGTGACAGGCCAGGACTGGCTTGCGCCCACTCCCCCAAGACCTCGATCGAGGTGCGCTTGCGAAACAGCAGTCGGTACGGGTCCCGCAGGCACCGTTCGACAGACTGGTCGAAGAACGGGTCGTCGAACGTGATGCCCTCGGTCCAGCACCAGTCGATCGCTGGCCGGCCGTCCTCGACCGCGACCCGGATCGGGGTCCACCCGTGCAGGTCCGTCACACCCAGCGCTCCCACCAGGTGCGACGGGCGCTGCCAATGGCGGCATCGACATCCTCGGCGGTGATGACGAACCCCCGGTCGGCAGCAACGGAGATCAAAGCTTCGGCAAAGTCCCTGCCTCGCAAGGGAAGCAGCCGCGCACGCACCGCGAAGTCATCGACGGCGTCGGCAACCACTGCCGAGAGCTCCGCGGAAGACATGAGGTAACGCTAGCCGACTGATGGCCAGCGGATCGCCGGTTTGCGAAACAGGATGCAGGCGGTACGGCATACAACTGGCCGGTCCAGCTCAGTCTGCCCTGCCCCGTCCAAGGCCCATTCGCGCGGGGTGGCGGTCGGCGCTGCCGGCCGACGGCTTATGCAACCGAGGCCGATCGTTCAGCGCACCACGTCATCGCCGTCATAGGCGGACAGCTCGTCGCGGTAGGGCAGGCCGTCGTGGTCGCCGTGCGTCGTGACCGCCCAGCGGCCGAGGGCATGGGCGGTGCGCAGCCGGGTGAGTACGGGCTCGCCGCGCATCAGCTCGCTCAGGTAGCCGGCGGCGAACGCATCACCAGCACCCACCGGGTCGACGACTACGGCAGCGGTGCCCGGCATCGACGTGAGCTCGCCCTCGACCAAGGCAGAGGCCAACCCCTCGGACCTGAACACCACCTGGGACGGGCCGAGCGCCGCCATCTCCGACAGGACCCGCTCCGGGTCGGCATGGCCCAGCAGCACCACCGCCTCCGCGACCCCGAGGAAGACCACGTCCGCGCCGGACACCAGCAGCCGCAGCGCATCCCGGGCCACGTCAAGGTCGGGCCACAGTCGGGAGCGACAGTTGACGTCGAAGCTGACCAGGCCGCCGGCACTCTGGACGCGCACGCCGGCCTCGGCCATTGCCGCCCGGGCCGGCCCGCCGAAGGACGCGGTCACACCCGTGCTGTGCAGGATGGTCGCGCCGTCAAGAACGGCAGGAGCAAGGTGCCGCGGCGCGATCCCGGACCCGGCGCTGCCCGAGCGGGCGTAGCCGATGCGGACTCGGCCGGCAGTGCGCATCTCCTTGACCATGATGCCGGTGAAGCCGCCCGGCTCCACGGCAATACCGCTGACATCGACGTGGTCGGCGCGCAGCGCCCTGAGCAGCGCCCCACCGAGCGGGTCGTCGCCGACGACACCGATCACCGCAGCCGCCACACCGAGCCGCCGGCAGGCGACCGCGACGTTGCACTCGGCTCCGCCCAGCCCGATCCGGAAGTGGTCACCGATGCGGACCGGCCCGGTGCTGGCCGCAGTGAAGACGGCCAGCGGCTCACCGATCGCCACCAGCCGGCTCACCGCAGACCCGCCACGGCCCGGGCCCGTACGCGCAGGTCCTCGAGCCGGCCGCCTGCCAGTGCGTCGCCGATGAGCTCGCCACCGAGGCTGACCGCAACGGCCCCGGCGTCGAGCCAGCCTTGGACCGCGTCGAGCGCAACGCCGCCGGAGGGCAGGAGCTGCACGTCGGGCGGCGGCCCCAGCACCGCGCGCAGGTAGGACGGCTGCACGGCTGAGGCAGGGAATACCTTGACCGCGCTAGCTCCGCCCTCCCAGGCCAGCGAGATCTCCGTCGGCGTGAGAGCGCCTGGCAGATAAGGGATCCCGGCAGCGAGCGCCACCTCGGCAACCTCAGCATGGAACACCGGGGAGACGATGTAGGCGGCCCCGTGCTCGACGGCGGCGACGGCACGCGCCCTGGTGGTGACGGTGCCGGCGCCCACGCTCACGGCCTTGCCGAAACGGTCACAGAGGCGCGAGATCGCCTGCTCTGCTTGAGGAATCGTGAACGTCACCTCGAGGCATCCGAGCCCCTCGGCAACGAGCACCTCGGCGACCACGTCGACGTGGGTGGGTTCGGCCGTACGGAGTACGACGACGACACGGTCGGCAAGGATGCGCTCGGGCAGCGCGACACGTGATGTCACGGCGCGAACAGCGCTCCGTCGTCGCCGCGCACCTGCACGGTCCACCGCTCGAAGGCGAACCGTAACGGCGGGAACCGCTGCGCCGTCGCCTCGTCGATCTCGATGCCCCAGCCGGGCAGGTCGGACGGTGAGAGGGCGCCCTCGATGACGTCTGGGGTGCCCGCGAAGACCTCGTGTGTGGCGTCGTTGTAGACGTGGCACTCCTGGATGCCGAACGCGTGCGAGGACACGTCGAGGGCGATGTTGGCGGCAACCCCGATCGGCGAGACGTCGCCGGGCGCGTGCCATGCGGTCTGCACGCCCAGCAGCTCGCACAGCGCGGTCAGCTTGCGGGCCGGCGTCAGCCCGCCGATCGCCGAGACATGGACCCGCAGGAAGTCGACGCCGAGCTCGCGGACCATCCGCACGGCCGCCGGCATCGAGGACAGCTGCTCCCCCACGGCCAGCGGTACCGGCGAGGCCAGCCTGATCTCGGGCAGCCGGTCGTAGAGGTCCGGGGAGACCACGTCCTCGACGAAGAACAGCCCGTACGGCTCGAGGCTGCGCATGAGCCGTACGGCGTTCTTGGGCGTCAGCCGGCTGTGCACGTCGTGCAGGAGCTCGACCTGGTCCCCCAGTGCGGAGCGGCCGGCCTCGAACAAGGCAGGGGTGCTGCGCAGGTAGTCGTCGACATCCCAGCCGCCGGGGTGCGGGCGGCGGGGATAGCTGCCGCTCGCGGGAGGGGCGCCGTACGTGCCCCGACCGCGCTGACCCACCTGCAGCCGGACGTGCTGCCAGCCCAGCTCGACGAACTTTGCCGCCTGGTCAAGGGTTTCTTTGATGTCCCGACCACCGGCATGGGTATAGGTCGGCACCGCCGTGCGGACCCGTCCGCCGAGCAGCTCGTAGACCGGCAGGCCGGCCCGCTTGCCCGCGATGTCCCACAACGCCATGTCCAGGCCGGACAGGGCGTTGTTGAGCACCGGCCCGTCGCGCCAGTACGACGAGAGGTGCACCATCCGGGTGATGTCCTCGATGTCGGCGGGGTGCCGGCCGACGACCAGCGGTGCGACGTGACTCTCCACGGCGGCGACGACCGCGTGGAACCGCTGGGTGAAGGTCGCGCAGCCGAGCCCGTACAGGCCCGGCTCGTTGGTGTCGACCCGCACCACAACCAGCGGGATGTCCTCGGGTGCGGTGACGATCGTCCGGACCCCGGTGATCCGCAGGCCATCGCGAGGCTGCCACGGCGGCGTGGTCAGCTCGGTGAGCCCCTGGGTGTCGGTCATGGGGACTCCTCGCGGAAGCGGCTCGGCAGGTCGGCTGGTCGTACGGGCCACAGGTACTCGGCGTGGAAGCCCAGCACCGCCTGTGCCCTCGCCAGGTCCATGGCACTCGCGCGACCCGGGAGAGGCGCCCGTCGCGGGACGCCCGGCAGGAAAGCGTCGAGCAGCTGTTCGGTCGGGTAGGGCGTGAGGTTGTCCGGCGCGGCGACCCCGACGACGAGGCTGTCCCCCGCGTCCCGCTCGAGCGAGAGGGCGATCGCCCTGGCTGCGTCCCTGCTGTCGAGGTAGCACCACAGGTCGGCCCGGCCTATCCGCGGGTCGCCGGCGAGCAGGGCCGCGTGCTCCCCCAGCCGGTCGGCCGGCGTACCGAGGAACGGCATCCGCAGCGCGGTCGTGGTCATGCCGGAGCGCCGGGTCATCATCGCGGCGGTCAGTTCGTCGGTCAGCTTGGACAGGGCGTACGGGTCGGCGGCCTGCGTCGGGAGGTCCTCGTCGATGGGGACGTACGCCGGCCGGGCATGGTGCGGCGAGAAGGAGAGGCCGGTCGCGGCCAGGCTGGAGGCCAGGACGGCCCGGGACACGCCGGCCTCGGTCGCGGCGTCGAGGATGCAGAACGTGGCCTGCGTGTTCTGCCCGAAGACGACCTCATCCGGGGCCAGCCCGGGCGCGGGGATGGCGGCGAGGTGGACCACGGCGTCCATGCCGGCCACCGCGGCGCGGGCCACCTTGGGGTCGGCCGCATTGCCCTCGACGACCCGGTCCAGGCCGTCCACGCCGTCACCTGCGGCCATGACCAGTCCGGCGACGCTCCAACCCTCGGCCGCCAGGTGCCGGACCAGGTAGCGGCCGAGCAGGCCCGTCGCGCCGGTGACGAGCACGCGCCGAGTCACCGCGGACCACTCCTGAGGTGACGGTTCGGGGGGCGGCGGCGGCGAAGCATTCGATCATTATGCAGCAAGAACCGCGGCATATTGCGCAAATCCCCGCCTGCTGGGCTGGTGGGCGCGGGAGCGCTAGCGTGGCGCGCGTGCCCTTCGACCAGCCGCCGATGATCGTCCACGACCTGCGGCTCCGCCCGTACCAGAGCGCGGATCTACCGTTCCTGCAAGCGTTGTACGCGACCACGCGGGCCCAGGAGATGGCGTTCGCCCCGTGGCCCGAGGAACAGAAGTCGGCGTTCCTGCGCCAACAGCTCACCGCGCGCGAGAGTCACTACGATGCCGAGTTCCCGGCTGCCGCCAACGACATCGTGACGCTGGCCGGACGTGATGCGGGCCGGCTGCTGGTCGACCGCTCAGGCAGGCAGCTGCAGGTGGTCGACATCGCCCTGCTGCCTCCGTTCTGCGGCCAGGGGATCGGGACCGCCCTGCTGACCCGGCTGATGGCCGACGCCGCCGAGCTCGGGCTACCTGTGCGCCTGCACGTCGACCCGAACAGCCGGGCCCGCCGGCTCTACGTCCGGCTCGGCTTCACCTCCGTCAGCAGCGACGGTGTCTACGAGCTGATGGAGCGACTGCCGTGACCGACCTCGCGACCGTGACCGCCAATGACTTCGAGTCCCTCGAGGTCCGTGACTTCGCCAGAGTCGTCCGCCAGGGCGAGCCGCCGGTGTCGATCACCCTCACCGACGTCAGGGCCGGGCGGCCGCGGGAGGGCATGCGCGACCCTTTCACGCTGACCTTCACCGGTCCGCCCCATCTGACGCTCGACCAGGGCATCCACCCGCTGACCCACCCGACCATGGGCATGCTCGAGCTGTTCCTCGTCCCCGTCGCCCCCGACGAGGGCTCGGTGACGTACGAAGCGGTCTTCGGCTGACGATCCCGGCCAGGGGCAATCTTCGGTTCCGAGGCAACCATTCGAGGTCGGCGCCGGGTTCTGTCGGTAGCCACAACCGAGGGGGACCGTGTTGGACAGCTCGTCCACAGAGGACTTCCGCCGTTTCGTGGCTGCGCGGCAACGTGCTCTGCTGCGCACGGCGTGGTTCCTGACGGGTGATTGGGGGGCGGCGGAGGACGTAGTTCAGCTGGCGCTGGTGCGGGCGTGGCCGCACTGGAGTCGCGTCGCCGCCACCGAGGGCGGCGAGGCGTACGTACGCCGCATCATCGTCAACAAGCCAATCGACTGGCGATGCCGGCAGTCGAGCGTTGAGGTCCCCACTCCGACGCTGCCCGAGACGGCGAACCGAGCTGATGGGCCAGATGTGGACCTCAAGCGAATGCTTGTCGCGGCCGTGCGTGCCCTACCGCCGCGGCAGCGAGCAGTGGTCGTGCTGCGCTACTTCGACGATCTCACGGAGGCACAAACGGCGGCCGCCATGGGGTGCTCCGTCGGCACCGTGAAGAGTCAAGCCTCGAAGGCACTGGCGTCCTTGCGACGTGAGCCGCTCCTGGCCGATCTCGAGCTCGAGGAGAGTGCGCCATGACGACCCGCATGACGCTGCTCCTGCAGGGAGGCGTGCCCGAGCCGGCGCAACTGCTGGATCCGGACACGGTTGTCGCGATGGCTCGTCACCGTCGGACCTTGCAGCGCGCGGCTGCCGGGGCCAGTACGGCTCTGACGGTGGGCGCTGCCGTCCTGGCACCCTCGGCGATGTCCGGGCACCACCACCGGCCCCAGGAGCCGCTGGCGAGCCTAAAGCCTTCGTCGGCGCCAAGGCCGTCCTCAACGGCCTCCCGCTCCGCTGCGTCGGAGACCGTGACACCGAGCTCAGCCATCTCCGACAGCCCGCTGGTGGACGAAGGCCCCCGCATCATGTGGGACGCGCGGCTCAGCAACAGCGTGGTTGTCTCGGAAGACAAGCTGCGTCGTTTCCCGGGCCTGGCGTTCGCACCCGTCGTCCCCAACTTCGGCCTAGCACCCCTGCGGATCGACGTCTCGACCGACCCGAACAGCGGGGGAACCGGAGGCCTGGTCGAGCTGCACTACACGTTCGCCAGCTCTCCGGCCTTCCCCGTGGATGGGCGGGCCATCGTGACGGAGCAGCCGGTAGCGCTGGCCCCGGGGGGGTTGGCTGGGCTTGCCACCGGGAGCGTTCCTGCCAGCGCCGGCACGCCGATCGAGGTCGCGGGCCAGCCCAGCCTGGTGCACGAGAGCCAGGGCAGCTTCAGTCTGGTGACCGTTCGCGGGAAGGCACTGATCATCATTGCCGGGCCGGCAGTTTCGCGCGCCGAGGTCCTCAAGCTGGCCGCCGAGCTGTAAGGGCGGTGGCTCATGGGCGGCCCTTAGGCGCGCGGCATCAACGGCCCGGCGAGTGGCCCGGTCAGCGAAGCGTCCCGGCGCGCTTGGGTTCAGAACGGCGGCGGCCCGGTGTCCCGCTTCGGCTGGTCGTCGCCGTCTAGGTCTTCGATCTTGCTCGGTTTGGGTGGTGGTCCGGGGGGTTCGTCGGGGTCGGGCCGGTAGTCGTGGGGCCGGGAGGTGTAGGTCCGGCCGGTGGAGGTGGTCCAGGTCAGCTCGGCGTTGGCGTCGCCGTGCACGGTGAACCCGCCGTGGGTTTTCGCCCGGTGGGACTTGCGGGACTGGGAGCCGAGGTTGGTCGCCGAGGTCGACCCGCCGTGCCCGTTGCCGGTCCGGTCGAACGCTTCGATGTGGTCGTCATCGTCACGTTCACCACCACCCGCGGCTTGGCCGCCAGCTGCGGATCATCCTCCGACGGGCCGAGGAGCAGCAGGGTGAACGCGTCGGCGATCCGCTGCTCCCGGGTCCGGCCGTCGTGCTGGTCGAAGCCGGCGGCAACCTGCCGCAACCGCGCGTAGATCGCCAGCACCGTCTCCGGCGGCAGCACCGCGTGCAACCCCAACAGGCCGGGGTCGGCGGCGTCAGGGGTGCCCACCCGCACCTGCCGTTTCGCTGGGCCTTCCCGGTGTTCCTGCTCCGCGACGGCCGGTTGGGCCTTGAGCAAAGCCCGGCGCATTCGCCGCTGCAGCTGGGCCGGGGAGTCGGCAACCAGGTGCGGCAGGATCTTCGCCTGCACCGTTGCGGCGAGCTCGGGATCGAGGTGGCCGAGTTTCTCCACGACCAGCGACGCCTTGTAGTCCGAGAGCCGACCGGACCGGAGCAGGTCCCCGGTGGCGGAGAGGACGGTGGCCAGGCCGCGGGCGTTGGCCAGCAGCCGGGCAGTGAAGTTCTCCCCGATGTTCAACGCCCACGACAGCTCGGTCACCTGGAAATCTGCCGGGTTGCGAAAGTCCTTGGTCCGCTTCGGGGCCTTCTCCCCGGCGTAGCCGACCATCGCGGACAGCTGCCGGCCGGCGATCACATGGCGCAGCGGCTGCAACAACTCGGCCACATCCAGGTGCTGCTCCGGGGTCAACGTCTGCTGGTCCAGGGTCTCCAGCAGCCGCAGGGACTCCGCGCACGGGCCGATGCCCCTGACCAAGGCCAGGGTCTCGGCCACCGACAGCGGCGCCCAATCAGCATCGGCCTCAACCCCGGACACCTGCCACCAGGGCAACAGGTCCGACTCCGCGCAGGCGGCGTCCAGGCCCGACGGGTCCCCGCCGAACCACTCGTCCTCCACCGCCGCGTCCATAACACCAACGCTAAAGCAGACCACCGACAAAAACCGCGCGCGTCGGCACCGACACAGTCAAGAATCCCGAAACCCTTACCCAGCAGGCGAAGTCAGCAGCAGAAGTCCGGCGACCTGATGCCCATTGCGTCGGTGTACGGGCTCACCGCGGAGTTTGGCCGCCCGGACAGCTCCGGTCGCCGTTGTCGCAAGTGGTGCGCTGGTCAGCCGGGAACGAGGGCCTTGCTGGTCGTGACCCAACGGTCCAAGGCAGCCGCAGCCGCGCCGCTGTCGAGGGCTTCCGACGCCCGTCGGATGCCGTCAATCAGCTGCCGGTCCAGGCTGGCCTCGCCAGGCGACGCGGCGACCAGAGCCGCGGCAGCGTTGAGCACCACGGCATCCCGTACGGGACCCTGCTCCCCCGCCAGCAACGCCCGTACGACGTCGGCGTTGCGTTCGCGGTCCCCTCCGCGCAGCGCCTCGGCGGGGCTCAGCGGGATGCCGAGCTCCACGGGGTTGAGCACCGACTCGTGCACCTGCCCGTCCCGGACCAGCCAGACCCGCGATGTGGTCGCGGTCGAGAGCTCGTCGAGCCCGTCGTCGCCGCGGAAGACCAGGGCCGAGGTGCCACGGCGGGCGAACACGGTGGCCATCACCGGGGCCATCCGGGCGTCGTAGACACCGACGGCCTGTGCCCCGGGCTGGGCCGGGTTGGTCAGCGGGCCGAGGAAGTTGAACACCGTCGGCACCCCGAGCTGACCCCGCGCCGGTCCGGCGAACCGCAAGGCCGGATGGAACACCGGCGCGAAGCAGAAGCCGATGCCGGCCGTACGGATGCACTCGCCGACCAGCGCAGGAGCGAGGTCGACGGCGACCCCCAGGGCCTCGAGCACGTCGGCAGAGCCGGTCGACGAGGAGGCGGCCCGGTTGCCGTGCTTGACGACGGTCACCCCCGCACCGGCCACCACCAGGGCCGCCATCGTCGAGATGTTCACGGTGTGCGCCCGGTCGCCGCCGGTGCCGCAGGTGTCGACAGACGTGCCCGCCACGGTCAGCCGCGCGGCGTGCCGGAGCATCACCTCGACCAGGCCCTCGACCTCCTCTGGGGTCTCACCCTTGGCCCGCAAGGCGATCGCGAAGCCGGCGATCTGGGCGGCAGTGGCCTCGCCCGACATGACCTGCTCCATCGCCCACGCGGTCTGGACGCCCGCGAGGTCCTCGCCGTGCAACAGGGCAGTGAGCAGGGAGGGCCAGCTGGGCGGCGGAGTGGTCACGGCAACGCTTCCTTCTGAAGGGCCGAAATCAGTGGTCGAGCGAGCCTTGGAGCTCCTCGGCGAGGGCCCGGCGGTCGATGTGCAGGAGCGACGCGACGTCGGCCAGCTGGGCACCGGACTGCTCGAGCACGGCGGCGGCCGCGAGCACCTGACGGACAGCGCTGACGAACACCGCCGCGTACTCCGGAGCCAACGCGACACCACAGCGCGGGCAGTGCCCCGGCGTCCCCGACTCGACGACCGCGAGCAGCGGGAACGACTCGCCGCAGCGGCCGCACCAGGCGGTCACGTTCAATGTGCCGGTGCTGCGGGGGCGACCGTCGCGGTCGTCCCGAGCGGAGCCGTCCGCCGCAGCAGCTCCGCGGTCACCTCCGCCAGCTCGATCGCGTCGATCGGGTGCGGCACGGCTGCCTCGGCCTGCGACCAGTGGGCCAGCCACCGGTCGTCGCGGCGGCCCAGCAGCAGCAGGATCGGCGGGCAGGTCACGAGCTCGTTCTTGAGCTGGCGGGACAGCCCGATGCCCCCGGTGGGCGTGGCCTCGCCGTCGAGGATCGCGAGGTCGACGCCGCCCGCATCCAGCACCTGGACCACCTCGTCGCCGATCTCGCACTCGACGTACTCCAGGAGCGCGATGTCTGGCGCGGGGCGGCGGCCCAGCGCCAACCGGACCTTGTCACGGGTCACGGGGTTGGAGCTGTAGACGAGTACGGTCAGGGTCTCGGGTGCAGCGGAGGGCATGGCACGCTTCCTGCGGTCGATCGGGCGGGCTCTCGTACGGGGATCGTACTCACCCCGCTCCCGGACGACTCCGGTGGAGCAGCTGGGCGAGATGGACGGCTTGGACCCCGGTGCCGTCGGCGATCTGGGTGCGGCAGGAGAACCCGTCGGCCAGCACCACGACGCCGGCAGCTCTGTCGCGTACGGCAGGGAACAGCACCTGCTCGCCGATCGCGATCGAGGTCTCGTACTTGTCCTTCTCGAAACCCCAGGACCCGGCCAACCCGCAGCAGCCGGCGCCGCTGGGCTGGATCACGGCGCCGGTACGGGCCAGCACCCGCAGCTCGGCTCCGGCGTCGAGGACGGCGTGCTCGTGGCAGTGCGTCTGCAGCAGCACGGTGCCCTCGACACGCGGCGGCTCCCACTCGTCGCCGTAGCGGTCGAGGAACTCGGCCAGGGTGAACGTCTGCCGGGACAGCCGCCGCGCCTGCGGGTCGTCGGGGAGCATCCCGACCAGCTCGTCGCGGAAGGACGCGCAGCAGCTCGGGTCGGGCACCACGACCGGCGTGCCGGCGGCGATCTCGGGGGCCAGCGTGTGAAGGGTGCGCAGGAAGGTCCGTCGGGCCTCGCCGAGGAAGCCGTAGTCGAACAGCGGCCGACCGCAGCAAACCTGCCGCGCCGGCAGCACGACCTCGAACCCGGCCTGCTCGAGCACCTCGCAGGTCGCGATGCCGACCTCAACGTGGAACGCCTCGACGAACGTGTCCGCCAGCAGCACGACGCGCGGCTGCCCCGCGTTGACCCGCGGCCGCCGGTCGAACCAGGCACGGAACCCCTCCTCGGCGAACGCCGGTGCCGTCCGCAGGGGGTGCACCCCGCCGAGGCGCTTCAACAGCGGCGCCAGCGGACCGCGTACGAGGAGGTTCGCCATCCTGGGCAGCCGGCCGCCGAGCCGCGCCGTCTTGCCGATCAGCCCCATCGCGTAGGCCGCGCGGGGCCGTAGCCGGCGCGCGTAGTGGTGCGAAAGGAACTCCGCCTTGTAGGTCGCCATGTCCACGCCCACCGGGCAGTCGCTCCTGCACCCCTTGCAGGACAGGCACATGTCGAGCGCGTCATGCACCTCGCGCGAGCGCCAGCCATCGGTGACAACCTCGCCGTCGAGCATCTCGAACAGCAATCGGGCGCGGCCCCGGGTGGAGTGCTGCTCCTCGCCGAGCACCTGGAAGCTCGGGCACATCACCTGGCCGCCCTGAGGCTGCGTGACCCGGCACTTGCCCACGCCGACGCACCGCCCGACGGCCTCGCCGAAGCTGCCGCCGTCCTGCGGGAACGCAAAGGTCGTGAGGACGGGCAGCGGCTTGTACGCGGGCCCCACCCGCAGGTTGTCAGCCGGCCCGAAGACCAGCACCGGGTCTACCAGCTTGCCCGGGTTCATCCGCCCGGCCGGGTCCCAGACCGCCTTGAACTCGCGGAACGCCCTGACCAGCTCGGGCCCGTACATCTTCTCCAGCAGGTGCGCCCGCTGCTGCCCGTCACCGTGCTCACCCGACAACGAGCCGCCGTACGAGACCACGAGGTCGGCCGCATCGTCGAGAAACCGTTGGTACGCAGCGACTCCGGGGTCAGTGGAGAAGTCGAACGGGATCCTGGTGTGGACGCAGCCGTCGCCGAAGTGCCCGTAGAACGGCGCGCTGCCGTAGCCGTACTGGTGCTGCAGGGCGCTGAGGTCGCGGAGGTAGCCGCCGAGCCGCCCGGGCGCGACCGAGGAGTCCTCCCAGCCTTCCCACTTCTCCGCCTCCCCGGGAACCCTGGACGCGGCGGCCAGGGCCATCTCGCGCAGCCGCCACACCCGCCGCTGGTCGGCCGGGTCGGTGAACATCTCGGCGGACACCCCCGCGGCCTTGGCGAGGACCGCCGCGCGGTGGTCGGCCTCCTCGGCCGTCTCGCCCGTCACCTCGGCGAACAGGAACGAGTCACCCGGCGGCAGCAGGCCGAGCTCTGAGGCGGGCACGCCCGAGCCGCGCAGGCCCGCAACCAGCTTGGCGTCGAAGCCCTCGAGCGCGAGCAGCCGGTGCTCGAGCAGGGCAGGCACCGCGTCGGCAGCGGAGAACACGTCAGGGAAGCCGAGCGCGACCAGCCGGCGGTGGACGGGACTGGGCCGCAGCCGGACCTGCGCGGTGAGGACGGTCGCGCAGGTGCCCTCGCTGCCGACCAGGGCAGCGGCCAGGTTGCCGCCCCGTTCGGGCAGCAGCGCGTCGAGGTTGTAGCCCGACACCCGGCGCGGCAGCTGTGGGAAGCCGCTGCGGATCTGGGCCGCGTACTCCTCGCGGATCCGGGCCAGTCCCCGGTAGACCTCGCCGACCCTGCCGCCGGTGGCACCGAGGCGGGTGAAGGTCTCGTCGTCGGTGCGGCCGACGGTCAGCCGGGTGCCGTCGTAGAGGAGCAGCTCGAGCTGCTCGACGTTGGAGGACGTCGTCCCCCAGGCCACCGAGTGCGCGCCGCAGGAGTTGTTACCGATGTTGCCGCCGACCGTGCACCGGTCGTAGGTCGCCGGGTCGGGGCCGAACGTCAGCCCGTGCCGCTCGGCCGCGGCCCGCAGGTGGGCGTTGACCAGGCCCGGCTCGACCCAGGCCGTCGCCGCCTCGACGTCGAGGGACAGCAGCCGGTTGAGGTGACGCGACGTGTCGATGACGACGGCTGCGTTGGTCGCCTGCCCGGCCAGGCTGGTGCCCCCGCCGCGCAGCGTGATCGGTGCGCCGTACTCCCGGCAGAGCTCGTGCGTCGTCACCACGTCGTCGGCGTCCCGCGGCGTGACCACGCCGATCGGCACCTGCCGGAAGTTGGAGGCGTCGGTGGAGTAGGCCGCCCTGCTGCCGGCGTCGAAGCCCACCTCGCCGCGCAGCCGCGTACGCAGGGCTGCCGCGAGGCCGGCGACGTCGACGTCGAGCGCTCCGGGGTGCCGCCGTGCGCGGGCTGTCGCCACCGCCGGACCGCCTTCCCGAGCTCTCGTTCGGACCCTGCCCCGACTCTCTCGTACGAGCCGACCCGCGCGTCGCACGCCCCCGGCGCGCGTCCATCCGGGCCGACCTCCATAATGGCCGAGTGGCGACAGCATCCGCGCTTGAAAAGATCCCTTCGCACGGGTCACTCACCCGGCCGAACATGGTCAGCGTGGGGACGATCATCTGGTTGTCCTCCGAGCTGATGTTCTTCTCGTCCCTGTTCGCGATGTACTTCACGACCAGGGCCGTGCACAAGGGCGTCGACCCCGCGGGCTGGCCGCCCACGGCCATCAACGGCCACGACATCACCCACCCGGTGCACCTCAACGTCGGTTTCGCGGCGATCTTCACCGTCGTGCTGATCCTGTCCTCCTTCACCTGCCAGTGGGGCGTCTTCGCCGCCGAGCAGGGCAACGTCGCCAGGCTGCGGTTCTGGTTCCTGCTCACCTTCTTCATGGGCGCGATCTTCGTGGCCGGCCAGGGCTTCGAGTACTTCGTCGAGAACGAGTTCACGATCTCCAGCCACCCGTACGGCTCCGTCTACTACCTGACCACCGGGTTTCACGGCCTGCACGTGATCGGCGGGCTGTTCGCCTTCCTCTTCGTGCTGGCCCGCACCACGTTCGGCAAGTTCACGCCGGAGAAGGCCACCTACGCCATCGTGGTGTCCTACTACTGGCACTTCGTCGACATCGTGTGGGTGGGTCTGTTCGCGACCATCTACCTGATCCATTGAGCCCCCAGGTGACTTCCGTGACCTCCCCCTCCATCCCGGCCCGCCGCAGCGCGAGATCCCGGCTGGCCGGCGTCTTCACACTGGTGATCGCGCTGACGACGCTCGGCGGGCTCTACGCCGCCCTGGCGCCGAGCACCCGCGCCGCCGACCAGGTCTACACACCCACACCCCAGCAGATCGCCGCCGGCAAGGACCTGTTCCTGCGTGGGTGCTCCTCCTGCCACGGCCTCAACGCCCAGGGCACCCGGCAGGCCCCCTCGCTGATCGGGGTCGGTCCGGCCGCGGTGGACTTCCAGGTCTCCACCGGCCGGATGCCGTTGGCGTCGTTCTACGCGCAGGCCGAGCGCAAGCCGGCGCGCTACAGCGAGCCCCAGATCGCGGCGCTCGCGGCGTACGTCTACTCCGTCAGCGGCAACACCGGCCCGCTCGTCCCCACCGTCAGCGCCCAGAGCCTCGCCAAGTCCGACCTGGCGCACGGCGGTGCGCTGTTCCGCTACAACTGCGCGCAGTGCCACGGCGCGTCCGGTGGCGGCGGTGCGATCTCCGGCGGCGGCTACGCACCCGACCTGGCGCAGGCCAGCGCCGTCCAGATCTACGAAGCCATGCTGACCGGGCCCGAGCAGATGCCGAAGTTCAGCCAGCTGCCGGCCCAGACCAAGCTCGACATCATCCGCTATGCGCAGGACGTGACCCGCAGGGGCGTCAACGCCGGCGGCCACCCGATCGGAAAGCTCGGCCCGGTGCCGGAGGGCCTGGCCGCGTGGACGATCGGGATCGGCGCCTGCATCGCGTTGACCCTCTGGATCGGTGCCCGGCGATGACGGACGAGACCCCCACACCCGACCAGGGTGCCAAGAGGCCCAAGGGCCAGCCGCCCAAGGGCACCGCGAAGACCGCGTGGGAGGACCAAGGCTCCCTGGTCGAGCGGCTCAGATCCAGAGGCAGCAACCGCAGCCGCGCCGAGGACGAGGCCGAGGCCGACGCGATCGCCCACACGGAGGCCCAGTTGGTGCACGAGCGCGAGGTGGCCGGCGAGGGCCGGACCACCTACGGCGGTCCCGCTGAGCACGGCCCCGTCGACCATGGCGACCACGAGCCGCTGCTCCCTGCGCTCGAGCCCGTGCACCACGTGCCGACGCCCGAAGAGGTCATCCGCGCCGAGAAGCGCGCCGAGCGGCTCGCCTCGGCGATGTTCCTGCTCTCCAGCGCCTGCGTGGTCGGCTTCATGGCCAGCTACCTCTGGATCAACGTCCACCAGCACCCAACCGCGCTCAACGTCGCCCTCGGCGGCACCCTGGGCGGGGCACTGTTCTTCATCGGCGCTGCGGCGATCGTCTGGGCCAAGGGCATCATGCCCCACGAGCCGGCCGTCCAGGCGCGCTACCCGGACCGGTCCAGTGACCCGGACAAGGCCGCACTCGCCGCCGACTGGCTGGTCGGGGTCGAGGAGAGCGGGGCAACCCGGCGCAAGATGCTGCTGGGCACGATGGGGGTGTCCATGGGCACGCTGGCGCTGCCGGCCGTGTTCATCCTGCGCGACCTGGGGCCATCGCCGTTCAGCGCCAAGGGCGGCAAGAACCTGCTGGACGTCACCGCCTGGGCCAAGGACTTGCGGTTGGTCGACATCGTCACGCAGCTGCCGGTCAACATCGCCGACGTCGGCGTCGGCTCGCTGACCACGGTGGTGCCCGAGGGTCATGCCAACGCCTCCGCCGACTCCTCGGTGATGGTCGTCCGGCTCAACCCCGAGGACCTCAACCTGCCCGCATTCAAGGCTGACGAGGTGCTCCAGGGGATCATCGCCTACTCCAAGATCTGCACCCACGCGGGCTGCCCGGTCAGCCTCTACGAGCAGCAGCGGCACCACTTCCTGTGCCCGTGCCATCAGTCCACGTTCGACGCTGCCGACCGCGGCAAGGTGCTGTTCGGTCCCGCTGCGCGTGCGCTGCCGATCCTGCCCATTTACCAAGACGCACAGGGTTACCTGCACGCCGTGGATACTTTCCGGGAGCCCGTCGGACCGTCCTTCTGGGAGCGCGGATGAGCACCGGGACGTACAAGAAGAAGGCCAAGCCCAATCCGGCGGCCGAGATCGGCAAGGCCGGCTACGGCTTCTTCGACGACCGCCTCAACAGCGCCAAGTACGTCCGCAAGACGCTGAACAAGGTCTTTCCGGACCACTGGTCGTTCATGCTGGGCGAGATCGCGCTCTACTCGTTCATCGTCCTGCTGATCTCCGGCACCTTCCTGACCCTGTTCTTCAGCCCCAGCGACCACGAGGTCATCTACAACGGCCACTACGGACCGCTCAACGGGCTGAGGATGTCCGAGGCCTACGCCTCGACGCTCAACCTCAGCTTCGACGTCCGCGGTGGCCTGCTCATGCGGCAGATCCACCACTGGGCCGCGCTGCTGTTCCTGGTCAGCATCGTGGTTCACCTGATGCGGGTGTTCTTCACCGGCGCCTTCCGCAAGCCTCGCGAGGTCAACTGGCTGATCGGCACCGGGCTGCTGACCTTGGGCCTGCTCGAGGGCTTCGCGGGCTACTCGCTGCCGGACGACCTGTTCTCCGGCACCGGCCTGCGGATCGGCTACTCGATCGTCGAGTCGATCCCGGTCGTCGGCACCTGGCTGGCGTTCTTCATCTGGGGTGGCGAGTTCCCGGGCCACGGCTTCCTGTCCCGGCTCTACACGATCCACATCCTGCTGCTACCAGGGCTGATCCTCGCCCTGGTCACGGTGCACCTGCTGATCATCTGGTACCAGAAGCACACGCAGTTCCCCGGCGAGGGCAAGACCGAGACCAACGTGGTCGGGTCCAAGCTCTTCCCGACCTACGCCGCCAAGGGCGGCGGCTTCTTCTTCCTCGTCTTCGCGGTCATCACCGTCATGAGCGCGCTGGTCCAGATCAACCCCGTCTGGTACTGGGGACCGTACGACCCTGCCCAGGTCTCGGCCGGCACCCAGCCGGACTTCTACCTCGGCATGCTCGACGGTGCGCTGCGGCTGATGCCTGGCTGGGAGTTCCACCTGTGGGGCAACACGGTCTCGTTCAACCTGCTGTTCCCCGGCGTGATCCTGCCCGGCATCATGTTCACCCTGCTCGGGGCGTGGCCATGGATCGAGAAGCGGTTCGTCACCAAGGACTACGGCTACCACCACCTTCTCGACCGGCCGCGGGACAACCCGATCCGCACCGCTTCCGGCATGATGGCGCTGGTCTTCTACGCCTTCCTGCTCTTCGCGGGCGGCAACGACATCATCGCCAAGACCTTCCACATCTCGCTCTACTACACGACCTATGCGTTCCGCTGGGGTCTGCTCATCGGGCCGCCCATCGCCTACTGGGCCACCAAGCGGGTCTGCTACGGCCTGCTCCAGCGCGAGTCCGAGGAGCTGCACCACGGCGTCGAGACCGGCATCATCAAGCGGCTCCCGCACGGCGAGTTCATCGAGGTCCACGGCGAGCTCTCCCGGCGCCGCCGCGTGATCCTCGACCCGCGCCCGTCGACGCCGCCTGAGGAGATCCCCGAGGTCGAGCGGCCCAGCCGCCGGATGGGGCTGGGCACCGGGCGGCGCAGCCGGCTGGCCGACTTCTTCTTCACCCGCGACGAAGCCGTCGTGGTCGAGCGCGACGAGGCCGACACCACCGAGGTCCGCGAGTCACTGCACGACTGACGTCCGGACGGCTTTCGACCGGATGCTTGACGGGGCGCCTCCGCGTGGCGAGCGGCGTCGCTCACGATGCTGCCAGGGCTCAGCCGGTAGGTTCGTCCGGTCGACCGGCTGCCGCCGTCGTCGTGTCAGCCCCTGGAAGGGCGAGCCGTGACCGGGTCAAACCTTGCCAAGGCAGGCGTCCACGGGGTGTCCGCGCAGATGCGGCTGGTCGTCGCCGGCTCGATCGGGGCGGTCGCCGGGCTGCTCGTCGCCATCCCGTTCACCTGGCGGATCGGCATCCTCGGCGGCTGGGACACCACGGCCCTGCTGCTGCTCGCCTCGTTGTGGTCGGCGATCTGGCCGATGGACGCCGACCAGACCGCGGCACACGCCGAACGAGAGGACCCGTCCAAGGCGGTGGCGGACCTGCTGATCGTGAGTGCCTCGGTCGCCAGCCTGCTCGGCGTACTCCTGGTCATCCTGGGCAGCAAGCAGCAGGGCGCCAACCAGGGCCTGTCGGTCGGCATCGCCGTCGCCAGCGTGCTGCTGTCATGGGCTCTGGTGCACAGCAACTTCACCACCCGCTACGCCCGGCTCTACTACACCGGCATCGACGGCGGCATCGACTTCAAGAGCGACGAGAAGCCGAAGTACTCCGACTTCGCCTACGTGGCCTTCACGCTCGGGATGACCTACCAGGTGTCCGACACCGACCTGCAGAGTCCGGAGATGCGCGCGACGGCGCTGAGGCATGCGCTGGTGTCCTACCTCTTCGGCGCTGTCATCATCGCGGCGACGATCAACCTGGTCGCCGGCCTCAGCAAGTAGCAGCCGCCCGGTCGCTGTCCCCGCCGCTCCGCCGGGGAGCGACCCCCATGATCATCCGTACACCCCGACGGCTTATCATCGAAGCATGCCTGCTCGCTCCCGCCTTGCCCGCCCGGCTCGCGTTCGGACCGGCAACGGCAAGGTGGCGGGATTCTGCGCCATCTGCGCGACGGTCACCGCCCAGCACGGGTTCACCAGCGGCCGGCGCAGACGCTGGCAGTGGCTGGGCAGTCCCGTGGGCGACGTCCGGCACTACACGGTGTGCGACACCTGCGGCTATCAGACCGACGTCACGGCCGCCCGCACCACCGCCCCGCAGCAACGCCGCCCACCCGGCTCCTGAGACCCGCGTACGGGACCCTCAGGCCTCGGCCTCGTCCTCGACGTAGTACTCCAGCACGAAGCCGCTCACCGCGACGAGGGTGAAGAAGACACCGAGCAGCAGCAGCCAGATGCCGAAGATGGCGCCCAGGGTGACGATTGAGGCACCGGCCGCGAGGAACAGCGGCCACCAGCTGTGCGGGCTGAAGAAGCCGATCTCGCCCGAGCCCTCGTCCACCTCGGCGTCGAGGCGGTCCTCCGGACGCGGCTCCATCCGGCTGGCCGTGAACAGCAGGTAGGTGCCCAGGATGGTGCCCAGCCCCCCGCCGAACAGCATGGCCGTCCCGCCGGTCCAGTCCCCGGACCAGATGAAGTAGCCGGCGCCCATGAGGAGCAGGAAGCCCGCGAGCAACGCGAAGAGGTAGCCCTCGATCTTCATGTCGTCTCCAGCTCCGGCGTCGCGTGGAAGTCCGGGTGACCGGCCGCGTGCGGATGGTGCAGGTCGAACGCCGGCCGCTCCGAGCGGATCCGGGGCAGCGACAGGAAGTTGTGCCGCGGGGGCGGGCAGGAGGTCGCCCACTCCAGCGAGTTGCCGTAGCCCCAGGGGTCGTCACCCACCGCCAGCGGGTTGCGCCCGCGGTAGCCGCGCCAGACGTTCCACAGGAAGGGGAACGTCGACAGCCCCAGGATGTACGCGCCGACGGTCGACAGGGTGTTCAGCGTGGAGAACCCGTCGGTCGGCGCGTAGTCGGCGTAGCGCCGGGCCATCCCGATGATGCCGAGCCAGTGCTGGACCAGGAACGTCGTGTGGAAGCCGAAGAACAGCAGCCAGAAATGGAGCTTGCCCAGCCGCTCGTCGAGCATCCGGCCGGTGAACTTCGGCCACCAGAAGTAGAAGCCGCCGAACATCGCGAACACCACCGTGCCGAACAGCACGTAGTGGAAGTGAGCGACGACGAAGTAGGTGTCCGTGACGTGGAAGTCGATCGGCGGCGAGGCCAGCAGGACGCCGGTGAGGCCGCCGAACAGGAAGGTGGTCAGGAAGCCGACCGCCCACAACATCGGGGTGTCGAAGGTGAGCTGCCCCTTCCACATCGTGCCGATCCAGTTGAAGAACTTCACACCGGTCGGCACCGCGATGAGGAACGACAGGAACGAGAAGAACGGCAGGAGCACGGCGCCGGTGGCGAACATGTGGTGCGCCCACACCGTCATCGACAGCCCGGAGATCGAGATCGTGGCGAAGACCAGACCCTTGTAGCCGAAGACCGGCTTGCGGCTGAACACCGGCAGGATCTCGGTGACGATGCCGAAGAACGGCAGGGCCACGATGTAGACCTCGGGGTGCCCGAAGAACCAGAACAGGTGCTGCCACAGCAGACTGCCGCCGTTGGTGGCGTCGAACACGTGCGCGCCGAGGGTCCGGTCGGCCTCCAGCGCGAACAACGCGCCGGACAGCACCGGGAAGGCCAGCAGCACCAGCACGCTGGTGAGCAGGATGTTCCAGGTGAAGATCGGCATCCGGAACATCGTCATGCCGGGCGCACGCAAGGTGATGATCGTCGCGATCATGTTGACCGCGGCCAGGATGGTGCCGAAGCCCGCGATGATCAGGCCCCAGATCCACATGTCGGCGCCGACGCTGGGCGACTCGATCTTGCTGTTCAGCGGCGCGTAGGCGAACCAGCCGAAGTCGGCGGCCCCGTCAGGGGTGAGGAAACCGGCACCCGCGATCAGACCGCCGAACAGGAACAGCCAGTAGGAGAACGCGTTCAGCCGGGGAAACGCGACGTCCGGCGCACCGATCTGCAGCGGCATGATCCAGTTGGCGAAGCCGAAGGCCAGCGGGGTCGCGAACAGCAGCAGCATGATCGCGCCGTGCATGGTGAACAGCTGGTTGTACTGCTCGTTCGACAGGAACTGCAGGCCCGGCCGGGCGAGCTCGGTGCGCATCAGCTCGGCCAGGATGCCCGCGAACAGGAACCACGCGAACGACGTGATGAGGTAGGCCGACCCGATCAGCTTGTGGTCGGTCGTCGTGAGCCAGCGCACCAGCAGGCTGCCGGCCTTGCGGGCCGACCGCTTGGTGCCTGGGGTGCCCGTCAGGGCGTACGTGGTCACGAGTTGCTCCCAGCCGCGCTCAACGCGGCCTGCGGGGAGACGCCGTTCTGGGACTGCGCAGCAGCGGCCTGCCACTTCGCGAAGTCAGCCTTGGACAGCACGCGCACCTCGAAGCTCATCCGGTCGTGGTCGACGCCGCACAGCTCGGCACAGCGGCCGATGTACTCGCCGGGCTTGGTGATGGTCAGCTCGAACTGGTTGTCCCTGCCCGGGATCACGTCGCGCTTGAACAGGAACGAAGGCACCCAGAACGAGTGGATGACGTCGGGCGAGCTCTCGATGAAGCGGATCGTCGTGTCGGTCGGCAGGACCAGCTCCGGCGGCTCGCCCTCGCGGCCGTTGACCGAGAGCGGCTTCGTCGTACCGGCCGTGTAGTTGAACTGCCAGTTCCACTTGTAGCCGATCACGCCGATCGTCAGCCCCGGGTGCGGCGTCTGCTTGTCCTCGAAGTTCTCGATCACCGCGGTGTAGTAGAACAGCACGCCGATGATGATCAGCGGCATGGCGGTGTAGAGGATCTCGATCGGCAGGTTGTAGCGCACCTGGCGGGGCAGCTCGTCGCTGGTCTTGCGGTAGGCGATCACGCACCAGAAGATCAGCCCCCACACGAAGACGCCGACCACGAGGGCCGCGATGACCGACCCCTGCCAGAACGGCAGCACCCGGTCACCCTGCACGGTGATCGGCTTCGGGAAGCCGAACCGCGGGACGTCGTTCTTGGAGCAGCCTGTGGCGGCCACCAGCAGCAGGCCGAACAGGCCGGTCATCCTCAGGCGGCTCGCCGATCGGCGACCACGCGGGACGGCACCGGGAGCGGCCGTCGGCCGACCGGTGTCGCGGGACGGAGCGTGACTCACGTGTCGCCTTCCGACGAACGGTGCGTATGTTCGGTTGCCGGGCAAGACTAACGCAGGGCCTATGCCGTCACCCCTCGCGGGGGGCACCCGACGGCACCGTGTCCTGAAGGGGATTTCCGGAGAGGACTGCCAGCCGGTGAGCTACCTCGACGCGGCCTCCACCGAGCCGCTGCATCCCGCCGCCCGCAGCGCCCTCCTCGCCGCCATCGACGACGGTTGGGCCGACCCGCAACGGCTGTACGGGGCCGCCAGGCGCACCCATCAGCTGCTCGACGATGCCCGTGCCGCGACGGCCGGACACCTCGGCGCCAGGCCCGACGAGGTCAGCTTCACCGCAAGCGGCACCCAGGCCCTCCACCTCGGCGTACTGGGCGTCCTCGGCGGCCGGCGGCGGGTCGGCGACCACGTCGTCGCCTCCGCCGTGGAGCACTCCGCCGTCCTGCACGCCCTGGACTTCGCCGGGGCCCAGTCCACCCTCGTCGAGGTCGACCGCGCCGGCCGTACGAGGGTCCCCGCGTTCGCCTCGGCACTGCGGGCGGACACGGCTCTGGCCTGCCTGCAGACCGCCAACCACGAGGTCGGCACCGTGCAGCCGGTGGCCGAGGTTGCGGCCCGGTGCCAGGCGGCCGGAGTGCCCCTCCTCAGCGACGCCGCCCAGTCGGTCGGCCGGGTTCCTGTCGACGTCACCGCCCTGGGCGTATCCGTGCTCACGGCCAGCGCGCACAAGTGGGGCGGGCCGGCCGGGGTCGGCGTGCTGGTGGTCCGCAAGGGCACCCGCTGGCGTTCGCCGGTCCCGTACGACGAGCGGGAGGGCCGCCGCGTGCCGGGCTTCGAGAACGTACCCGCCATCCTCGCCGCGGTCGCAGCACTGGACGCCGTGGCCGCCGAACGCGACGAGACCGCCGCGCGGCACAGCCACCTCATCGACCGGCTGCGCGCCCGGTTGCCCGAGCTGGTCCCGGACATCGAGATCGTCGGCGACCCGGTCCAGCGGCTCCCCCACCTGCTGACGTTCTCCTGCCTCTACGTCAACGGCGAGGCGCTGCTCGGAGCCCTCGACGCCGAAGAATTTGCGGTCTCGTCAGGCTCCTCCTGCACGGCCAGCACGCTCGCACCGAGCCACGTTCTCGAGGCGATGGGCGTCCTCACCCACGGCAACATCCGGGTGTCCCTGTCCCGGACCTCGACCGAGGCGGACGTCGAGCGGCTGCTCGCGGTGCTGCCGGGCGTGGTGGCACGGCTGCGCGCGGACGCAGGGGTGGTCGGGCTGTGATCGTCGACTCCAGGGGCAGGCGCTGCCCGTTGCCGGTGATCGACCTGGCAAAAGCGATGCGCGAGGTCGCCGACGGTGAGGTCGTCACGGTGCTGGCCGACGACCCGGCGGCAGCCACGGACATCCCGGCCTGGTGCCGGATGCGCGGCCACGAGTATCTCGGCGCCGAACAAGGAGCCAGTGGTCGGCAGTACGTCGTACGCAAAGCCGGGTCCTGACCAGCCCCAGTGAACAGCTTGCGAAGCCCGGTGCGTGGCGTGAACCGGGATCGGCCGGCGCTCGGGTGGTGCCCTGCCCGGCGACTCTGCGTTGCCCGTAGATCGCGGGCAACTCAGAGCCTGCGGGGACTAGTCCCCCAGGGCAGGTTGCTGTCCGGGTCAACCGGCGAAGGTGCGGGCCGGCAGGCCGCGTACGCCTGCGTCGTAGCCGAAGACAGCGCCTGCGCCCGGCTCGGCGCCCTCGGCGACCCCGTGCCGCGACGTGGTGATGAACAGCCGGTCGAGGTCTGGTCCGCCGAAGGTGCACGCCGTCACCTGGCGCGCGGCGACACCTACGACCGCCGAGAGGCTCCCCGCCGCGTCGTAGCGGCGCACCTCGCTGCCCTGCCACATCGCCACCCACACCCCTCCCTCGAGGTCGACGGTGAGGCCGTCCGGCATGTCTTGCTCGGCAGTCAGGTCGACGAAGGTGCGCCGGCCGGTCAGCCCGGTGTCCGGCGCGTAGTCGAAGACGTCGATCCGGTGGGTCGGGGTGTCGTTGTAGTAGGCCAGCGTCCCGTCAGGGCTCCACTCGAGGCCGTTGGAGACGGTGAGGCCGCCGAGCACGGTGGTGACCGACCCGTCGGCGTCGAGCCGGTAGAGCGACGCGGCGCCGTCAACTTCGGCGTAGTGGATGCTGCCGCAGTAGAAGCGGCCCTGCGGGTCGCAGCCGCCGTCGTTCATCCGGATGGTCGGCTCCGACCACACCTCGGGCAGCGTCCGTACGGTGCCGTCGGGATCCTCCAGGGCGAAGCCCCGCTCGAGGGCGAGTACGGCTCCCCCACCGGCCCGGGGGCGCAGCGCCGCCAGCACCGAGCCCACGTTGCGCCGATGGACCTGCCCGGCCGCGTCGAGGGACATCAGATCACCGGCCAGCAGGTCGACCCAGCGCAGGCCGCCCCAGCCGGGCCACCAGACCGGGCCCTCGCCGTGCTCGCTCAGCGGGCCGGTGAGCTGCTCTGCCTGCACGGTCAGCCCGGTAGCAGGTGGGCGCGCACCTCGGCCGCGGCGTCGTCGCCGTAGGAGTCGGCGAACCGCTTGGCGAACTCCTCGCGCTCGAACTCGTACTCCTGCGTGCCGACCGTCTCGAGGACGTAGGTCGCCATCAGCGACCCGACCTGCGCCGAGCGCTCGAGGCCCAGGCCCCAGGAGGTGCCGGTGAGGAACCCGGCGCGGAACGCGTCACCGACGCCGGTCGGGTCGGCGATCCGCATCTCCTGCGCGACCGGGACCTGGACGTCCTCGACGCCGTGGCGGTGGATGACGCTGCCCTTGGCCCCGTGGGTGACGATCCAGGCGCCGACCCGCTCGAGGATGTCTTCGTGGGACCAGCCGGTCTTGCTGGTGACCAGACCCCACTCGTAGTCGTTGGTGAACAGGAACCGGGCGCCGTCGATGAGGTCGCGCACGGCCGGACCCTCCATGCGGGCGAGCTGCTGGGACGGGTCAGCCGCGAAGTCAATGCCCATCTCGCGGCACTCACGGGTGTGCCGCAGCATCGCTTCGGGGTCGTTGGGGCTGACCACGACAAGGCCGACGTTGCCGATCCCCCCGAGCCGGTCGATCACCGGGGCCAGCCCGATCTGCCCGGCCTCGGACATCGCCCCCGGGTAGAACGATGCGATCTGGTTGTTGTCGAGGTCGGTGGTGCACAGGAACCGCGCCGTGTGCGCGGTCGTCGACACGTGCAGCGACGCGGTGTCGACGCCGTGGTCGTCGAGCCACGCGCGGTAGTCACCGCAGTCCGAGCCGGCGGCTGCGACGAGCACCGGCGTCTCCCCGAGCACGGCCATGCTGAACGCGATGTTGGCTGCCACGCCGCCGCGGCGGATGTCGAGGTGGTCGACCAGGAACGACAGGGAGACGCGGTGCAGCTGGTCCGGCAGCAGCTGGTCGGCGAACTTGCCGGGGAAGGTCATCAGATGGTCCGTGGCGAAAGAACCGGTCACGACGACGCGCACACATGCTCCTGCAGGTGGGGCGATCTCGCATCGCCGACCCGCTGATGCTACTCGTCCGCCGGTCCCAGCCGCCGCAATGAGGCCGATAGCGGAGCTATCGGCGAAACGGGACCTGCAAACCGTCGATTGCGTCGCTATCGGCGCACTGGCTAGCACTACGCGCTGGCTAGCGTTAGACGCCTGACGCGGTATGGCGCGTCAGGCGTCTAACGCACCCCCCACACCTGCCGGAAACGCAGACTGCCGCGACCCCACCGAGGTGGAGGCGCGGCAGTGCGACGCGATCGGTGCCTGAGCTGAACGACTAGCTGAACGACTCGCCGCAGGCGCAGCCGCCCTGGGCGTTGGGGTTGTCGATGGTGAAGCCCTGCTTCTCGATCGTGTCGACGAAGTCGACCGATGCGCCGAGCAGGTAGGGGTTGCTCATCCGGTCGACGACGACATTGACCCCGCCGAAGTCGGTGACCACGTCACCGTCGAGCGAGCGGTCGTCGAAGAAGAGCTGGTAGCGAAGACCGGAGCAGCCACCGGGCTGGACGGCGACCCGCAGTGCGAGGTCGGTCCTGCCCTCCTGCTCGAGCAGGCTCTTCACCTTGGCGGCGGCAACATCGCTGAGCACGACGCTCGCGGGGGTGGTCACGTCCTGCGTCGTGGTCTCGTCCTGAAGGGTCATGTCGGCAGCTCCCGCTGGGTGAGGTCACTTCTGTCGTCGGCTGGGACCAACGCCAATCCGGGCCGGTCTCATTCCTGGCCCCTCTATCTTCGCACGGACCAGCCCCTCGCGACCGCAGCAGCGACCTTTCGGGTCCACTCGGGTGCGTGGTCCATCGCCTCCTGGATCGACCCGGCAGCGTCCGCCAAGGAGTAGGTGGCGTCCAGGCCCGAGGACGAGGTCTGCCGCCGGCCCACGACCACCTGCCCGGCGATCAGGACGCAGGGCAGCCCGTTCTCAATCGAGAGCTGGGTCACGCCGGAGATCACCTTGCCGTCGCGGGACTGCCAGTCGTACATCCCCTCGCCGGTCACCACGAGCTCGACCGAGGCGACCTGCTCGGCCAGACCCACCGCGTCCCGTACGAGGCCGATGCCCGACTCCCGGGTTGCACCGACGGCCAGCAGCGCGGCGCCCATGCCGCCGGCGGCTCCGGCGCCGGGCAGCTTGCGGACGTCGAGGCGGCCTGGCAGATCACGCTGCAGGACGTCCGCCCAGTGGGCGAGCGCGATGTCGAGCCGCTGCGTGTCCGCTGCCGTCGCGCCCTTCTGCGGGCCGTAGACGGCGCTCGCGCCGGCGAAGCCGAGCAGCGGGTTGATCACGTCGGTCGCCGCGACCAGCTCCACGTCCGGCAGGCGCGGGTGACGCTCGGCCGTGTCGAGGTGGTCGACGTCGATCAGGGCTGCGCCGCCGGGCGGCACCCGTCCGCCCTTGGCGTCGAGCCCGATCACGCCGAGTGCCGCGAGCATGCCGGCGCCGCCGTCGTTGGTCGCCGAACCGCCGAGCCCCACCACGACGCGTACGGCTCCCTGGTCGAGAGCGTGCGCGACGAGCTGCCCGGCACCGTAGGTGGTGGTGCTCAACGGGTCGCGCTCCTCTGGCGTCAGCAGGTGCAGCCCGCAGGCCTGCGCCGACTCGACGTAGGCGGTGTCCCCCACGCGCAGGTAGGTCGCCTCGACCGGCGAGGCCAGCGGGCCCTGCACGCTCAGCGTCACGAGCTCGCCGCCCAGCGCCGTCGCAAGCACGTCGACGAACCCGGGGCCGCCGTCCGAGAGCGGCGCCAGCACCAGCTCGTCGTCGGGAGCCACGGACAGCCAGCCGTCCCGGATCGCCGTAGCCGCCTCGACAGCCGTCATGGTCGAGCCGAACGAGTCAGGAGCGATGAGCACACGCATGCCGGCCATCCTGCCGTACGGAATTGCGGGTGCCCCGCCGGGCGTTGGCGTGCAAGGCTGCAGACTCGCTCGTGGAGAGGCACATCCCGTGACGACTACCGACCTCAACCTGCCGGCCGGCATCGAGGCCAGCCCGGCGTTGCTGCTGATGCTCGGCCGCCAGTCGGACCCGCTGAGCGAGCGCGGCACGGACTGCCCCGGCGAGCTGCCCGCCGTCAGCGACCCGACGCTGGTGGCGAGGGCCCGCGCGGCCAAGGAAAAGCTGGGCTCGAAGGTGTTCATCCTGGGCCACCACTACCAGCGGGACGAGGTCATCCAGTTCGCCGACGTCACCGGCGACTCGTTCAAGCTGGCGCAGCAGGCGGCTGAGCGGCCCGAAGCCGACTACATCGTGTTCTGCGGCGTCCACTTCATGGCCGAGTCAGCCGACATCCTCACCGGTGACCACCAGCACGTGGTGCTTCCCGACCTCGGCGCGGGCTGCTCGATGGCGGACATGGCGACGTTCGACCAGGTCGAGGAGTGCTGGGAGGCGCTCGAGGATGCGGGCATCGCCGACGGCGTCGTACCGGTCAGCTACATGAACTCCTCCGCCGACATCAAGGCCTTCACCGGCAAGCACGGCGGCACGATCTGCACGTCCTCCAACGCCGAGCGGGCGATGCGGTGGGCGTTCGAGCAGGGCGACAGGGTGTTGTTCCTGCCCGACCAGCACCTCGGCCGCAACACCGCCGTCCTCGACCTCGGCCTCAGTCTTGACGACTGCGTGCTGTACGACCCGCGCAAGCCGTACGGCGGCAACACCGTCGAGGCGCTGCGGGCGGCCAAGGTCATCCTGTGGCGCGGGCACTGCTCGGTGCATGGCCGCTTCACCGAGCAGCAGGTCACCGACGTACGGGCAGCGGTGCCAGGTGTGACCGTGCTCGTACACCCGGAGTGCCGGCACGAGGTGGTCACCGCCGCGGACCTGGTCGGATCGACCGAGTTCATCATCCGCACCCTCGACGCTGCCCCCGCGGGTTCCCGGTGGGCGATCGGCACCGAGCTCAACCTGGTCAAGCGGCTGGCAGAGGCGCACCCCGACAAGACGGTGGCGTTCCTCGAGAAGACCGTCTGCTTCTGCTCCACGATGAACCGGATCGATCTGCCGCACCTGGTGTGGGCGCTCGAGTCCCTCGTCGAGGGCACCATCCCCAACGAGATCCGGGTCGACGAGCAGACCGCCGCGTACGCCAAGGCGGCGCTCGACCAGATGCTCGCGCTGCCCTAAAGCTCCTCTTCAGCACGACTTCGGCGAGGCTTCAGCGGGCTGCAGCACTGTCTGTTCCACGGACGCAGACAGCGCCCCCCACGAGCCAGGAGCCCGCCATGAGCACCGAGACCGCCACCGCCAGCCGCCGGAACAAGTTCACCACGCTGATCACCCGCACCCTGACCGCGGCGCTGGTCACCACGAGCGTCGCCCTGCTGGCCCCCGCCACCGCTGCGTCGGCCAGTGTCAGCTACAGCGCCGGCACGGTGTCGGCCGGTGCGTGGTGCAACCGGTACACCCACCAAATGACGATCCAGGGCGGCATCGTCCTGTCGAACCGGTTCCCGAAGGGTGCCTACGTCGCCACCAGGTACGCCTACTACACGGTCAACTCGAGCACCCTGCAGGCCACCAGCGCTGTCGCCACTACTGGCTGGGTCTACAGCAACGTCGCCGCCTCGACCATCGTCCAGGGCGACCTCACCATCTCCAACATCAGCGCCAGCCTGCCGGCGATGAGCTTCAATACCTGGGGCCAGTTCCGCGTGATGGCCCAGGTCGGCGTCTGGAACGGCCGCGCGTACGAGTTCAGCAACTGGGACACCGCGACCGGGTACGACGTCTACGGCCAGTACGGCATCTACTCGTACTACAACGGCGCTTGTCTCGCCTCCGCCACCTGAGCGGCGAGCACCGACGGGTGGCCCTGGTCTACCTCTACAAGCGCGGCACCTTCTACCCGTTCGCCCCGCTGCCGGGGGAGAAGCGTGACAACGCGCTCGAGCTGCAGCTGCGGGGCGTCAT
>JAWWOO010000050.1:0-10833 GCA_033851545.1 Frankiales bacterium
CCCGGATGGACCATTGCGGGTAGTTCGGTCGGCGCAACGAGTTGGTCACAGCGGAGGGCCGATCGGCGAGGAACAGCCGATGGCATGGTTGACTTCCACTCGAGGTGATCGTGGTGGACGGGCAGGAGACGAGCGGCCCCGGGCCCGGTTATCCGCCGTACTGGGAAGCCGATGTCGTGCTCTCCGACGGCGGGACGGCGCACCTCCGGCCGATCCGCCCCGACGACGCGCACCGGCTGGTGACCTTCTTCCACCGCTGGAGCGCCGAGACGGTCTACCGGCGCTTCTTCACCGTGCGCAGCGAGCTGACCCCGGCCGAGATCAGCAGGTTCGTCAACGTCGACCACCGCGACCGCGTGGCGATAGTGGCCGAGCTCGGCGGCGAGATGGTGGCGCTGGCCCGCTACGACCGGCTGCCGGACAGTGACGAGGCCGAGGTGGCGTTCGTGGTCGAGGACGCCCACCAGGGCCGTGGACTGGGCTCCGTCCTGCTCGAGCACCTGGCGGCGGCCGCCCGCGAGCGCGGGATCGACAGCTTCCTCGCCGAGGTGCTGCCCGGCAACCGGCGCATGGTCGGCGTGTTCACCGACGCCGGCTACGTCGCCCGCCGCGAGTACGGCGACGGCGTCGTGCGGCTGAGCTTCCCGATCGAGAGCACCGAGCTGTCCCAGTTGGTGATGCGTGCCCGCGAGCACCGGGCGGAGGCCCGGTCAGTCGAGCGGCTGCTGGTGCCGCGGTCGGTCGCCGTGATCGGGGCCAGCCGTGAGCACGGCTCGATCGGCCGCCGGCTGCTGGACAACCTGCTGATCGGCGACTTCGCCGGCGAGGTCTACGCCGTCAATGCCGCAGGTGGCGAGATCGGCGGACGGACGGCCTACCGGAGCGTCTGCGACGTGCCCGGCGAGGTCGACCTGGCCCTCGTAGCGACGCCGGCCGCGACGGTGCTCGAGGTGGTGGAGGACTGCGCGCGCAAGGGCGTCAAGGGACTGGTCATCGTCTCGAGCGGGTTCGCAGAGACCGGCGAGGCCGGCCTGGCCCTGCAGCGTGAGGTGGTGGCCACCGCGAGGGCCAACGGCATGCGCGTCGTCGGGCCCAACTGTCTGGGCGTGATCAACACCGACCCGGCGATCCGGCTCAACGCCACGCTCGCGCCGGCGTCGCCCGGGCGGGGCAGGGTCGGCTTCTTCTGCCACGCCGGAGCGCTGGGCATCGCCATCCTCGAACAGGTCGAGGCGCGTGGGCTCGGGCTGTCCACGTTCGTCTCCGCGGGCAACCGGGCCGACGTCAGCGGCAACGACATGCTCCAGCTGTGGCAGGAGGACCCGGCCACCGACGTCGTCCTGCTCTATCTCGAGTCCTTCGGCAACCCCCGCAAGTTCGGCCGGATCGCCCGCAGGGTCGCCCGGCGCAAGCCGGTCGTCGCCGTCAAGGGGGCGCGGTCACTGGCCGGACCTCCGGCCTGGCTGGCCGGTTCGGGGGTCCGGACCAACGACGCCGCAGTCGACGAGCTGTTCCGGCAGTCCGGCGTGATCCGGGTCGAGACGCTGACGGCACTGTTCGACACGGCGGTGCTGCTCGCCCACCAGCCGCTGCCGGCCGGGCGCCAGGTCGCCGTGGTCGGCAACTCCGCGGCGCTGGCGCTGCTGGCCGCCGACGCCTGCCTGGCCAGCGGACTCGAGGTGACCGTCTCGGTCGACGTGGGCGCCGAAGGCACGGCCGAGGAGTTCCGGGAGGCGCTCGGCGCGACGCTGGCCCGCGCGGACGTCGACGCGGTGGTGACCGTTTTCGTACCGGGCCTCACCCAGCCGGAGCCCGACCTGGCCGGCGTCCTGTCCGACGTCACCTTCGACGCGACCAAGCCCGTGGTGTCCACCTTCTACGGCTTCCTGGGTGTCGCCGCCCCCGGGAGCGTGCCGTCCTACCGGTCACCCGAGGCCGGGGTGCAGGCACTGGCCCGGGCTGTGGAGTACGCCGAGTGGCGGGCCCGGCCGGTGGGCCTCGTACCCGAGCTGGACGTCGATGTCACCGCCGCCCATGCCGTGCTCGACGAGGCACTGCTCGAGCACCCGGTGGGCGGCCCGCTCAGTGCCGACCGGACCGGGCGGCTGCTGGCCGCGTACGGGATCGAGGTGCTGCCGACCCGGCATGCCGACAGTGCGGACGAAGCGGTGGCGGCGGCCGAGCTGGTCGGCTACCCGGTCGCCGTCAAGAGCACCTCGCCACGGCTTCGGCACCGCACCGACGTCGGCAGCGTCCACCTCGACCTGCACGACGCAGGATCGGTAGCGGCCGCTTACGAGGCCGTCGCGATGCTCGGTGAGCGGACGGTCGGCGTACAGCCGATGGCGGCGGGGGTGGCGACCGTGGTCGGGCTGAGTGACGACCCCTCGTTCGGGCCGCTGGTGTCGTTCGGGCTGGCTGGCGTGGCGACCGACCTGCTCGGCGACGTCGGCTACCGCAGCCTGCCGCTGACCGATGTCGACGCGGCCGGACTGGTGCGCTCGGTACGCGCAGCGCCGCTGCTGTTCGGCCATCGCGGCGACGACCCGGTCGACGTCGACGCTCTCGAGCGGGTGCTGCTGAGGCTGGCGCTGATGGCCGACCGGCATCCCGAGGTGGTGGGTGTCGAGCTCAACCCGGTCCTGGTCGCGACCACCGGGATCACCGTGCTGTCCGCCGCCGTGCGGGTCGAGCCGTCCCCGCCCTCGTGGGACGACCAGGCGCGCCGGCTCGGTTAGGGTCAGCCCGCGGCGTGCTCGGTCGCGGTCCACGAAGGGGCCGGCCGTACGGCTGCCGCCTCGGGCCGGCCGAGCTGGCTGAGCCGCTCCGCTGCCACGAGCGACTCCTCGCGCAGCCGCAGCTGCTCGGCCTCCGCCTCCGCGGCAGCCCGCTGCTCCTCCAGCGCCTGGGCGTGGGCGTCGGCCTCTGCCCGGGCGGCCACCTCCGGGGCGCGCTCGGCATGGGCGACCGCCAGGTAGGCCAACCGCTCGGCCACGTCGAGGGACTCGTCGCGCAGCTTGGCCTGCTCGGCCTCGGCCTCACGAGCGGAGCGGTCGGCGGCGGCGGCTTCGGCCTGCTGAGCCTGCCGCTCGCGCTCCGCGAGCTCGGGGGCGCGCTCGGCCTTCTGCTCGGCCATGAATGCCAGCCGGTCGGCCACGTCGAGGGACTCGGCGCGCAGCGCTGCTTCCTGCACGTGTGCCTCGGCTTCGCGGGCGGCCTGCTGGCGGCGCTGCCACTCCGCCTCCTCGGCCTGGCGGATGGATGCGTCGACGCCGTTCGTCGCGGCGTGCACGGCCAGCCGTTCCAGGCCTGAGGTGTGGTCGTGGCCGGCAGCCGCCAGCGCCGCGCCAGGTCCGCTGGCGACCGGTGCGAACCGGCCGAGTGCGGGGGTCGGCGGCATCGGCGCCGGAGGCGCCGGCGGAGGCGGCGGTGTGGTGGTCCGCTCGGCGGCAGGGGCTGTCGCCACTGTGTCGTCCTTGCGCCGCCTGGTCAGCCGGAACGACGTCCGCCCCGGCTTCGCACTCTTCGTGTGATCGGGAAGGATCGTCGGCGAGACGGGGTTCTGCGGTTGCATCCCTGACCTCCGCGGCCATCGCTGTGCGTACTCTGCCCCTGGTGCATCGGTCCTGAGACCTCCGGATTGAGCCGCCGGACGGCTTAAGTCCAGGCTAGGCCTTTCGTGGCGTGGGCCGGCGCCCGAAATCGCCCGGTCCGCGCGTTCGGTCCACCAGCCGGATGACAGGTTGGCTGACTACGCTGGTAGGGGTCAGATCCAGCGAGGCGGAGGGATCCACGTGCAGCAGCAACAGGCCGAGCGCATCGTCGCCACCCTGCGGGAAAGTCGGGTGATGGCGCACCTGCACTCCATCGGCGTCTACGAGTTCGCCATCCGCGTCGTGCTGCCCGACGGCCGCGAGGCGATCTGGGACGCGGACGGCGCGGCCGGCCTCGAGGCGACGGTCATGCGCGACAACGTGCTGGTCGGCATGGTCAGGACCATCCCGGGCTCCGAGGCCTACGACGACGACACGGCCGCCGCAGCGATCGCGGCCACGGACTACGACGCGGCCTGAACCGGCGAGCCCGGAATGCAGGACACCCCGCCGGCCGGAGCCGACGGGGTGTCCTTCGTACGTGGGTGCCTAGGCAGCCCTAGGCGTAGTCGCGCAGGCTGCGGGACCGGCTGGGGTGGCGGAGCTTGGTCATCGCCTCGCGCTCTATCTGCCGGATCCGCTCGCGGCTGAGGTCGTAGACCTGGGCCACCTCGGCCAGCGTCTTGGGCGCGCCGTCGTAGAGGCCGTACCGCATCGCGACGATCTGCGCCTCACGCGGGTCGAGCGACTCGAGCGCCGCACGCAGCTCGTCCTGCATCGCGCCGAAGATCACCGCGTCCTCGGCCACCATGGCGTCGGCGTCCTCGATGAAGTCACCGAGTGCGCTGTCGCCCTCGTCACCGATCGGCGTCTCCAGCGAGACGGCCTCGCGGCGGTGCTCCTGCATGTCGAGCACCTTCTCGACGGTGATGTCGAGACCCTCGGCGAGCTCCTCGGCAGTCGCCTCGCGACCCTGTTCCTGGAGGAACTGCCGCTCGAGCCGACCCAGCTTGTTGAGCTGCTCGACCAGGTGCACGGGCAGCCGGATGGTGCGGGACTGCTCGGCCAGCGCGCGGGTGATGGCCTGACGGATCCACCAGGTCGCGTAGGTGGAGAACTTGAAGCCCTTGCTGTAGTCGAACTTCTCGACGGCGCGAACCAGGCCGAGGTTGCCCTCCTGGATGAGATCGAGGAGGTCCAGGCCGCGACCCTGGTAGCGCTTGGCGAGGGAGACGACGAGGCGCAGGTTGGCCTCGAGCAGCGCCCGCTTGGCCCGCTGGCCGTCAAGGGCCAGGGTCGAGTAGTCGGCCTTGTCGCGGGTGTTCAGCTTCTTGGGCAGACTGCCCTCGCGGTCGAGCTCGAGCTTGTACGCGGCATAGAGCCCGGCCTCGATCCGCTTGGCGAGGTCGACCTCCTGCTCGGCGTTGAGCAGCGCGACCTTGCCGATCTGCTTGAGGTAGAGCCGGACGGTGTCCTCGGTGCCCGAGGGCTCGCGGGACTCGGCGAAAGCACCGGTGGTGGCCGGCTCCTCGTCGTCGCCATCGGCGGAGTCCGCAGCATCGGCCGTCTCGGTCGGAGTCTCGGGAGTCTTCGTGTCGGCGGTGGCCGGGGCAGCGGCTTCGGTCCCGTTGACGGTGACGCCGGCGGCCTCGGGGAGGATCTCCTCGATCGGCTCGGCGCCGGGATCAAGGACCGCGACGGTGGTCTCGGGGGTGCTCCGCCGGGCCGTCGACCGGCGCTTCGTGGTGGTCGTGGCCGTTCCCTCCTCGGTGTGGACCTTGGCGGCGGAGCCCGGGGCCTCGCCGCTCGTGTCCGGGTGCGCCTTCGCGGTCCGCTTGGCAGCGGCGCTCAGGCCGGTGGTGGTGCTTCGGGTCTTGAGGCCGCTCGTCGCGCTGCCCGCCTTGTCACGGTGGTCACCGTGGTCGCCGGAGACTGTGACGCCGGCCGCCGCGAGCTCACGGAGCACGCGCTTGGCGTCGGTCGGGGAGTAGTCAGCCGACTCGAACGCGCGCCGCATGTCGTCGACGGACACCTGTCCGTGCTCGCGCGCCTGTTCCACCAGCATCGTCACCGCCGATGCGGTGACGGAATCAGTGGGCAGTGAACTGGCGAGCGACACAGGTGATCCTTCGGTTGGGACGGGGCCTTGAGGGCTGACTTGAGGGCTGACTTGAGGGCTGACCTCTCGGGCGGGTGAGGCGTTGAAACACGTGCTGGTCGGCAATTCGCGAACGCCGTGGCATCCTGAAGTCCTCAACGGGTGAGCGCCCTGGAGGATTCCCAGCGGCGCCCCTCGCTGCGCGTGGGGGCGACCACGGAGTCTATCGTCCGGCTACCGGCTGCCCGCAAGGGGCTGACCGGACGCATTGTGTCACATCACCTGCGGCTGTCGTGGGACTTTCTGCGAGCAGAGTAGCCCCCGTGTCACGGCCTGTCGTCGGCGGGATCGAACGGCCGGCCGCCGTGCGTCCCCGGCGGGGACTATCGGCTCCTTCGCCGCGGGTGTTACCGCCGTCCTGCCGTGATCTCAGGTCGGTCGCGGCACCCCTACCGGATGCCGCCCTCCCGCATCATCAAGTTCATCGGGTTCCCCGCCCGCCGGTGACCTAACCGCCCTACCCGTACCGGATCCGCTTCTCGCCCGGTTAGCCTTCGTATGACGGACCGGGAGAACGGAGGGCGTGCGGGCATGAGCAAGTCCAGAAGGCCGTGCCCCTCCGTGGCCCCGCAACAACCGATGGAGGGTGTCCTGGCCGACGTCGGCGGAAGTACGGCTGATCAGCGCCGGCAGTCGGGCATCGTCGGGACTGACGCGCTGACGGCCAGCGGCAGCCCCTTCCCGCCGATCGGGGAGTATGCCTTCCTCTCCGACTGTCACGTCAACGCCCTGGTCGCCCCGAGCGGCAACATCGAGTGGATGTGCGCACCACGTCCGGACTCGCCCAGCGTGTTCGCAGCGATTCTCGACCGCTCTGCCGGCAGCTTCCGGCTCGGTCCCGAGGACCAGCACATCCCGGCCGGCCGTCGCTACATCCCGGGCACCAACGTGGTCGAGACGACCTGGCAGACCCCGACCGGCTGGCTGCTGGTCCACGACTTCCTCTCGATGGGCCCGTGGTACCACGCCGAGCACCGGGCCAACGCCCACCGCCGCACGCCGGACGACTGGGACTCCGAGCACATGCTCATCCGGGTGGTCCGGTGCCTGCAGGGGGAGCTCGAGATCGCGCTGGACTGCGAGCCGGTCTTCGACTACGGCCGGCAGGACGCCAGGTGGAGCTACACCTCCGACGGCTACGGGCAGGCCGTCGCGACCGCCGCCGGCACCGACCTCGAGCTGACGGTGACGACCAGCCTGCGGCTGGGCTTCGAGGGCCGCCGGGCGAGTGCCCGCACCCGCATCCGCGAGGGCGAGCACGCCTTCGTCGCGATGTCCTGGGCGGACCACCCGCCGCCCACGTCCTACGACGAGGCCTATGCGGCGATGCAGCGGACCGAGACCTACTGGCGCGAGTGGCTCTCCCGTGGGGACTTCCCCGACCATCCGTGGCGGGCCTACCTGCAGCGCAGCGCCCTGGTGCTCAAGGGGCTGACCTACATGCCGACCGGCGCGCTGCTGGCGGCGGCCACGACGTCGCTGCCCGAATCGCCGCGCGGTGAGCGCAACTGGGACTACCGCTACAGCTGGGTGCGCGACGCGACCTTCACGCTCTGGGGTCTCTACACCCTGGGCTTCGACCACGAGGCCAACGACTTCTTCTACTTCATCGCCGACGTCTGCAAGGACCACCCCGACCTGCAGGTGATGTACGGGGTGGGCGGCGAGCGGCAGCTCGAGGAGTCGACGCTGGACCACCTGCACGGCTACGAGGGGGCGCGTCCGGTCCGGATCGGCAACGCCGCGTACAAGCAGCAGCAGAACGACGTCTGGGGCTCACTGCTGGACTCGGTCTACCTGCACACCAAGTCCCGCGACTACCTGCCCGAGCAGGTCTGGCCGATCGTCGTGCGCCAGGTCGAGGACGCGCTGGCCAACTGGCGCAACCCCGACCAGGGCCTCTGGGAGGTACGCGGCGAGCCTCAGCACTTCGTGTCGTCCAAGCTGCTGTGCTGGGTCGCGGCTGACCGGGGCACCCGACTGGCGGCGCTGCGCGAGGACGACGAGCAGGCGGAGCGCTGGCGGGCCGCGGCCGAGGAGATCCGCGAGGACATCCTCGCCAACGGGCTCGACGAGCGCGGCGTCTTCACCCAGTACTACGGCTCGACCGCACTGGACGCCTCAGCGCTGCTGCTGCCGTTGTTCCGTTTCCTGCCCGCCGACGACAAGCGGATCCGGGCGACCGTCCTGGCCATCGCCGACGAGCTGCGGGTCGACGGGATGGTCAAGCGCTACGTCGAGGCCGAGACCGACGACGGGATGACCGGCATCGAGGGCGCCTTCGCGATCTGCTCGTTCTGGCTGGTGTCCGCGATGGCCGAGATCGGCGAGATCGACCGGGCCCGCGAGCTGTGCGAGAAGCTGCTGTCGTACGCGAGCCCGCTGCAGCTCTACGCCGAGGAGATCGACCCGCGGACCGGGCGGATGCTTGGCAACTACCCGCAGGCGTTCACTCACCTGGCGTTGATCAACGCGGTCATGCACGTGATCCGCGGCTGACCTGTGCCCTGCGCAGCGTGAGGCCGGCGACGACGGCCGCGGCGGCGGTGCAGCCGGCCGCCCCGGCGAAGATCACGTGCAGCTCGTGCAGCAAGGCGGCCCGGGCGGCGTGGTCGTAGGCCGGGCAGTCGGTCGGTGCCGCCGGGCACAGCCGGTCCGGCGTGCCGAGCCTGGCCAGCGAGCGGGAGAACGCCCGCAGCCCGAGTGCGGTCAGGGCGGAGATGCCCACGAGCATGCCGACCGTACGGGTCAGCACGACCAGCGCGCTGGCCAGCCCGTGCACCCGTGCCGGCACGGCTCGCAGCGCAGCGGCGTTGACCGGGGCGATCGCCAAGCCGAAGCCCAGGCCGCAGGTGACCAGGGCGACGTCGGAGGCGGCGATCCCGCGCGTCGGCAGCGCGTGTGGACCCCATCGGGACATCGCGACGAAGCCCGAGGTCGCCAGCACCATGCCGATCACGGCCGTCGGGCGGTAGCCGATGCGTTCGCAGATCGCGCCGCCCGCCAGTGCTCCCAGCGGCACGCCGACCAGGAACCTCACCAGCACCAGCGCCGCACCCAGCTGAGAGTCCGGAAAGCTCGTTGCCCTGGCGAACAGCGGGACATCGACGAGGGCGACGATCAGGCCGCCGCCGACCGCCAGGCTGGTCAGCAGGGCTCCCAGGACGACCGGGCTGCGCAGCGCCGGCCACTCGAGCAGCGGGGCAGCCGCGGTCCGCTCGCGCCAGATCAGGGCGACGGCCAGCGCGGCGGCCGCGAGGCACAGCCAGGGCCAGCCGGGGGACAGCGCCTGCCGGGTGGGATCGCCGGAGGAGAACATGACGATGATGCAGGCCAGGGCGCCGGCCAGCAGGAGTGCGCCCGGGAAGTCGGCGGAGCGGAGCACCGCGGCCAGGCCGCGCAGCGGCACCAGCGGCTCGGGTGCGGTCAGCAAGCGGCCGACGAGCAGTGCCGCGGCGGCGATCGCCACGAGCGACAGCGGCTCGGTGGCCGACGACCAGCTCCGGCCGGCCATCAGGGGGACGTAGACGTCGCCGTAGCGGACGGAGCCGGTCAGCACCGCGGGACGGCCGAGCAGGAGCAGCCCGGCCGCTGCGCTCACGGCCAGCAGCACCCACCCGGGCAGGTCGTGCGGCCGGCGTCGGCGAGGCCGCTGCCCGGGTGCCGGCGCGGTCAGCGCCGCCAGGCCGAGGCCCGCGGCGAGGTTGACCCAGAAGATGCTCCGCCAGCCGCCGATGGCGACCAGGCCCGCGCCGTACAGCGGCCCGAGCAGGCTGCCGAGCTCCTGGACGGCCCCGACGATGCCGAGCGGCAGGCTTCGCCGGTCGGCCGGCCACTCGTCGGCGACCAGGGCCAGCGTTACCGGGACCAGGCCGCCGCCGCCGAGCCCCTGCAGGAACCGGCCAGCCACGACCCAGGAGAGGCTGTGCGAACCGGCCGTGACCGCAGACCCGACGCCGAACCCGATGAGGCAGGCGATCAGCAGCGGACGGCGACCGTACAGGTCGGAGAGTCGGCCGACCAGCGGCAGCAGGGCGACGTAGCCGAGCAGGAAGCCGCTGACGATCGGCGTCGCCCTCTGCAGCTCGTCGGTGGTGAGCCCGACGCTGCTCATGATGTTGGGCAGCACGAGGACCACGACGTAGGTGTCCGCAGCCGCGAGGAGTACGGCCAGGCAGGCGAGGGTCAGCGCCCGGAGATGCCGGCCGGTGCTAGCTGGGCGCACGGACCTCGACGCTCTCCCCGTACCTGCTCAGCGTCAAGGTGAAGGTGCTGCGCTGGCCGGCGCTGAAGAAAGGGCCGGTGAGCACGACCGACCGGATCTGGTGCGAGGCGGGGTCGATGCCGATGTCGGCGTCGACGGGCGCCTTGCTGTCGGCGCTGCCGAGGAGCTGGGCGACCGGCGCACCGGGCAGCTGCGCCTTCACCCGGTCGAGGACCACGCCGCCGACCCGGGTCTGCCCGTCGTAGGCGGCGGACGTCGGTGTGACCAGCAGGCCGGACAGGCCGGTTGTGGCGTCGATGAACCGGCCCGGGTCGCCGAACCCGTAGTTGGCCGGGTCGATCGTGTGGTAGCCCGGGATCAAGGGCAGCTTGGCGTAGACGACGTGACCCACCGAGATGACCTTGACCGTCCCGGACAGGCCCCCGCCGCTGACTGTGAGTGACCCCTGGAAGGCATCCGGCCGTACGGCGTCGCCCTCGCCGGCCATGACGCCGCTCGCGCCCGAGGGCACCTGGCTGCCGGTCAGGACGAAGTGCAGCCCGCTCGTCGCGTCGATGGTCGCCTTGGCCTCGCGCAGCAGAGACAACGGGTCGGCCGGCTTGGCCTTGGATCCGGTGCCGCCCCCGCAGGCCGCCAGGAGCACGACGCCGGCCGCGGCCGTGAGACGGGTGACCAGCGCGCTCAGGTGGCCTCGTCGGGCCGGCGAACCCCGAACATGATGTCGTCCCAGCTGGGGACGACGGCGCGCTTGGCGACGCCGTCGGGGTCCTCGGACGGCTTGGGCTTCTTGGCCCGCCCGGACGGGTGGGCCTCGATGCTGAGCGCCTCGGCCTCGGCGTCGGTCATCGGCGGCGTCG
>JAWWOO010000070.1:0-20878 GCA_033851545.1 Frankiales bacterium
GAGGCCAGCGTGAACAGGGCGATGCCGCTGAGGAAGGTGCGCCGCCGGCCGAGGATGTCGCCGGCACGGGCGCCGAGCAGCAGCAGCCCGCCGAAGGTCAGCGTGTAGGCGTTGATCACCCAGGACAGGTTGGCGGGGGAGAAGTGGAGCGCCGTGCGGATGTCGGGCAGCGCGATGTTCACGATCGTCGCGTCCAGCACGACCATCAGCTGGCAAGTCAGGATGAGGGCGAGGACGAGGCCGGGGTGTCCGCGTGCACGCAGCCCGCCGCGCCCGAAGGGCAGCGTCGCTGTAGCCGGCGCGGTGGCAGAGTCGGCGGTGGGAGAGTTGGCGGTGGGAGATTTGATCGTCACTGTGCACTCCTGCTGGGTTGAGGTGCAGCCTCGGGGATGGGTCAGGCCCAGGCCGGTGCCGGGGTCCAGAGGTCGTCGATGGCCCACTCGGCCTCGGCGAGGCTCTTCTCGGCCAGTGGAATCAGCTCGGCCATCGCTGGCGTCGTGTGGGCGAGGGTGAGCTCGGCGGTGATGAACCGCGGCACCAGGCCGATGATCGAGACGGCGTGCGGAAGCCAAGGTTCGGCGTGGTCCCACCCGTGTCGGGGAGCCCCTTCGGCGTAGCCGCCGCCGCGGCTGGCGAGTACGACGAAGTCACGGCCGCCGAGCAGGGGGGCGTGGGTCTCGGCATCGATCGAGAGGCCGCGCGCGATGAGGTGGTCGACCCAGGCCTTGACGCTGCTGGGTGCGCCGAAGTTGTACAGCGGAAGTCCCAGCAGGATCGTGTCGGCTTCCTTGATCTCGTTGATCAGTTCTTCGACGAGTGCCCAGGAGGTGGCCTGAGCCGGTGTGCGCTGCTCCGGTGCTACTGCCCGGGCCATGCCGGTGGACGCGTCGAGGTGCGGGATGGGCTTGCTGCCCAGGTCGCGGTAGGTGACGGTGCCGCCGGGGTGCGCGGCACGCCAGGCGTCGCGTGCGCGGGCGGTGAGTTTGCGGCTGACGGAACGGTCACCCTGGACGCTGGAGTCGATGTGCAGCAGGTGCGGCATTTCTATGGCCTCTCATCGATGGCTTGTGGAGCGCAAACCGTTTATAGCACACCGATTGATGTGGTGGGTACACTCATTTGCATGGCTCTGTCTGCGGTCACCCAACCGACGCATCGTTCGGGTGCGCTGCTTGATTTCCTCGCGCGCAGGATGCGGCTTCGTACCGAGGCGGTGCTGGCTCCGCTGGGCCTGCGGCCGCGTCACCTTGTCGCGCTGACAGTGCTGCGGGTTCGCGGCGGTAGCACTCAGCAGGCGCTCGCCACCACACTCGCCATGGACGGGACGAACATCGTCGGACTGCTCAACGAGCTGGAAGCCGACAAGCTGATCGAACGGCGGCGCTCGCCCGAGGACCGGCGACGGCACGTGGTCGACCTCACCGAGGCCGGCATGGAGCAGCTCGCGAAGGCCGAGCGCGCGTTGGCAGAGGTCGACGAAGAGGTGCTCGGCGCACTCGATGCCAGCCAGCGCGAAACGCTCTACAACCTGCTTCAGCTGGCGGCCACCGGCGCAGGGGCGAGTTGCCCCCGAGGCGCGCTCGAGTAGCCAGATCTGGGCATGAGCGGATATTCGTCGTCGGGGCCCATTGAGTCATCGGGGGGACCGGCCGGCACCACCTGCACATCGCCGATCGCGTCGGCGCCGACGTGCTGGAACCACGGCGACGTCCTGCCCGGAAGTGACAGGTGGACGGAATAGCCTCCGGTACGCCACCATTAGCAGTCACGGACAACGAGTGCCAGGGTCGGGCCTGCCCGGCTTGGCGGCAGCATCACGGAAGGGGAACGCGTGCCCACGTACCAGTACGTCTGCAACGACTGTGGCGAGAGCCTCGAGGCGGTGCAGAAGTTCTCGGACGACGCCCTGACCGAGTGCCCCGCCTGCGGCGGCAAGCTGCGCAAGGTCTACTCGGCGGTCGGCGTCGTCTTCAAGGGCTCGGGCTTCTACCGCAACGACAGCCGGCCGAGCACGTCGGCGAGCGCCCCTGCCGGCGCCGGCAAGGGCGAGTCCGCTGCTGCCGCCGCGTCAACGTCCTCCGACAGCTCGTCGACCTCCTCCACTCCCTCGACCTCGTCCACCCCGGCGCCGAGCACCCCGGCAGCCGCTCCGAACGCGGGCAAGAAGTCCAAGGTCGCCTGACCTGCAACTGTGGACAACTCGACTCCGCGGAGTCGTCCCTTCCACAGGCCGCGCCGTTCTCCACAGCCGGTCCCAGCGCGCGCGGTCCAGGGTGCCAGGCGCCTACGGTCGGTGCATGCTCTCCCGACTGGCCAGCCAGCTGCCCGCCGGTCCCGTACGGCGCTGGCGCCGGGTGCTGCGCCGTCGGCGCCGCCCGGTCACCGCCGCCCTGGCGGCGGTCTGCCTGCTGACCGGGCTGCACGCCGTCGCGCCGCCCCGGCCACCGTCGGCCGCCGTACTCGTGGCCGCCCGCGACCTTGCCGGTGGGGCGCGGCTGACCAGTGCCGACCTGACCCTCGCCCGGCTCCCGCCGCCTGCTGTGCCTTCCGGAGCGCTGACCGAGGATGCGGCGCTGGGGCGGACGCTCGCAGCACCGATGCGGCAGGGCGAGCCGGTGACCGACGTCCGGCTGGTCGGCCCCCGCCTGGCCGACGCACTGAGCCAGGACCTGGTCGAGACCCCGATCCGGCTGGCTGACCCCGCCGTGGCGGCGCTGCTGCACGCAGGCGACTGGGTGGACGTCCTCGCCGCGCCGGCCGACCCGGGGAACGGCGGCGCCACCACCGTCGCTGCTGCGGACGTACAGGTGCTGGCGGTTCCGGCTCCAGCCGACGATGCCGCCGGGCTGACGCAAGGGGCGCTGGTCGTGCTCGCCACCACCCGGCGGACCGCCATGGCGCTCGCCGCTGCTGCAGCCGGCGACCGGCTGTCGGTGACCCTGCTCAGGGGCTGAGCCCCACCGGATCACTCGCCTGCTGGGGCTCGGGAGTCGCCAGCTCGTAGGGGGAGTTGCTTCGGGCAAGGAAGACGTGGCACCGTACGCGCTCATGCGACGACGTGCATTGGCCGTGCTGGCCGGATCCACCCTGGCGCTGAGCGGCAGCACGGCCGCCATGGCCGGCCCGACGGTGTCCCGTACGGCTGCGGTCGCCTGCGTCCGCCACGCGATGGCCGCTGCGGTCGGGCTCAACGGCAAGTTCGTCTGGCGTACGGCGCTGGCGGCGACGGCGACCGAGTTCCAGACGTCGTTCACGCCGGCCGTCGGCGCGACCATCGGCTACTGGCCCGAGGACGGGGTCGTCCACGCCCTGCGGCTCAAGGACGGCCACCAGCTGTGGCAGGTCAGGCAGGGCTACTCGCTCAACGGGGTGTGGCTCAACCACGGGGTCGTCTCGGTGCTCACCGACGACTTCGGCGGCGGCGGCCTGCTCACCGGGCTCAACGCCGCCACCGGAAAGCTGAAGTGGCGGCTGAAGATCCCCGGCAAGGGGCTCACCATCGACGGCCCGAGCGCGACTGCTGACGGCGGACTGGCCTGGGTACGCGCGGACGGGCAGCTGCAGGTGATCGACCTGGTCACCGGCAAGGTGCGCTGGTCCGCCCGCCAGGGCAGTGCCGCCCAGATCGCCGCGCAGTTCCCGCAGATCCAGGTGCTGGGCAAGCGCGTCTACTACCTGTCCGGCGGGCGGATGAGTGCGTACGACGACCGCAAGGGCACCGTGGCCTGGTCCGTGCACGGCGCTCCCGTTCACGGGCGGCTGGTGGTGGCCGGCGGCCGGCTGCTGGTCGACGGCGGGTGGGCGGGCGCCCCGTACGGGCTCGGATCGGTCGACCCTGCCCGGGGGACCACCCGCTGGATCTACGACAACGGAGCGGCACTGGAGGTCCTCGCCGCCGGGTCGGGGCGGATCGCCGTCGAGCCGGCGTCACCCCAGGCGGCCCCGCACGAGTGGATGCTGGACGCCACGACCGGCCTGGTCGCCTGGCAGACCGACACGGCGGTGCACAACCACTCCATCCTGATCCGGCCCCACGACACGGTGGCACTGGAGGGCAACGGCGACTACGACCGGCCGGCGCTGCTGGTCGATCGCAGCCTGGTCGACGGGCACGTGCTCTGGCAGACCACGGTGCACCACGCGGCCGCGACCTCGCAGTCCCTGGTCGTCGCCGGGTCCGCGGTGATCGTCAACCCGGACGGGGAGTTCGCCCACCCGTACAACCCGCTGTACGCCTTCAGCCTGGCCACCGGGCATCCGGTCTGGTCGGTCGGCACCCTGCGCACGCTGCAGGCCGACCCGGTGGTCAAGCCCAAGCTGATGTACGTGACGGCGGCTGACGACGCCTCCCTCTGCGAGGGGTAGCCACCACCGCTGGTTCCGCGCGAGGCCCGGTGAACCGGTCAGGGCCCCGCAAGGGTCCGCTCGCCGGCGGCTCGACGACTCGGACCACCTGGTAGAACGTGGGATGCGGAAGCGCCGCACAAGCCGGAGGTTTGGATGTCCCGACATCGGTCGCTTGTCCGCAGAGCCGAGCTTGCGCTGGCCGCCCTGACTGTTCTGGTCGGGTGGGCTGACGTCGTTGGCCAGCTGCGCAGTGGCAGCGGCCGGGGAGACGGCGACGGCTGGCTGCTGGGGTTTGCCGTCGTCGCAACCCTGGGGCTGACGGTTCTCCTCGTGGCGCAACGACATGGCCGGCATCTGTACGCGGCCCTGGCCCTGGTGCTCGTGGCGGTCAGTCCCACCGTCTTCGCCTACCCCCTCAACCTGGCGATCCTCGCGCTGGTCGTCGTCGAGCTGTTCAGGTCAGTTGCGGGACGAGCGCGTCGCGCCTAGCCGACGTCGGCGGCTCCGGGTGGCTATCGTGAGCCCGTGGCCAGAACACTCCTGCTGGTGCGGCACGCCAAGGCGGTGGCCGACGCGGCAACCGATGAGGAACGGGCGCTCGCTCCCCGTGGAGTTCGCGACGCCGGGGCTGCCGGTCGGTGGCTCGTCGAGCACGGGCTCATCCCGGACCACGTGATCGTGTCTCCCGCGCACCGAACCGTGCAGACGTGGGAGACGATGAAGGCAGAGCTTGCTGCTGACCCGCCGGTCATGACGGACCGCCGGATCTATGACAACACGATCGAGTCTCTTCTCGCGGTGGTGAACGAGGCGCCCGACGAGGCGGACACCCTCGCGATCGTCGGCCACAACCCGTCTGTCCAAGGCTTTGCCGTGGCACTCGACGACGGGCGCGGCGATCCCCGCGCCCGCGCCGACATCGCCGACGCCATTCCCACCGCCGGCATCACGGTGCTGACCGTCGAAGGCAGCTGGGACGAGCTGACCCCCGGCGGTGCGACGGTGCGTGCGTTCGCGGTCGCCCGAGGCTGACCGCCGGAAATCCCGAGAGCGGCACAGGTCCGTCAGGACGGAGGCAGCCCGAGCAGCAGGCCGACTGCCGGCGCGAGCAGGGTGACCAGGTCCTCGACGCCTTGGGAGGCCAGCGGCTCGATGCCGAGCAGCTGCCCCGCCAGTGCGTACCCGAGCAGTAGCGAGAGGGCGCCGGCCACCTGGAGCTGAGGCACGCCCAGAGCCTTGGCGACCCGGGGCAGCATCAGCTGCTCGCCGAACATCCGCAGCCCGGCCGCCTGGTCCTCGCCGGCCGTCGCCGTACGAAGCACCGAGCGCAGTGCGGGCCCGGACTCCGCGTCCTGCCAGGTGGAGACGAACACCCGGACCAGCCGCCGCGGCAGCTCCTCACGGGGACCGGTGAGGACGGCACGCAACACCGACTCGGGATCGACCGGCATCCGGACCGCCGCCAGGAACAGCTCGTCCTTGGTCGCGAAGAAGTGGTGGATCATGCTCGGGCTCACCCCCGCAGCCGCGGCGACGCCTCTTACGGTCGTCGCCTGGTAGCCACGGGCGGCGAAGTGCTCGCGGGCCGCCTCGAGCACCGCCTCGCGCGTACTGTCACTGCCTGGCCGACGCCCCGCCTGTGCCATCGCACTCCTCCCACCGGACATTGTCCGTTGACTTCTCCGCGGTTGCGGTACAACAATTGAACGCATGACCAATTATGCACTCGAGGCCAAGTCGCTGCGGGTCAGCCGCGGCAGGGCCAACGTGCTCCACGACCTCACGTTCACCCTCGAGCCCTCGCGGGTGGTCGGGCTGGTCGGCCCGTCCGGCTGCGGCAAGACCACGCTGATGCGCGCGATAGCCGGCGCGCAGCGGTTCAGCGGTGACCTGCACGTGCTCGGACGCCCAGCCGGGGAACCCTCGCTGAGGCACGACATCGGGTACGCGGCGCAGTCGGGGGCGGTCTACCACGACCTGACCGTCGAGGAGAACCTGCGCTACTTCGCCGGCGTGATCGGCGCCGACCACGACGACGTGGGCAGGGTGCTGGAGCAGGTCGAGCTCGCGGCCCTCCGGGACCGCGTCGTGGGTCGGCTCTCGGGCGGGCAGCGTACGAGGGTGTCGCTCGGCGTCGCCCTGCTCGGCACCCCGCAGCTGCTGTTGCTGGACGAGCCGACGGTGGGGCTGGACCCGGTGCTGCGTGAGCAGCTCTGGGCACTGTTCCGCCGGCTGGCGGAGGGCGGCATCACCCTGCTGGTGTCGAGCCACGTCATGGACGAGGCCGAGCGGTGCGACGAGCTGCTGGTCCTCCGCGAAGGCGCACTGCTGGCCCAGGGCTCGCCGGCCGCGTTGGAGCGGGTCACATCGACCAGGGACATGAACGCCGCCTTCCTCGCGCTGATCGCCGTTGCCGAACGGGACGCGGCGTGACCGGGACCGCGGAGCGGGTGCTTCGCCAGTTGCGCCGGGACCCCCGTACGGTGGCTCTGCTGGTCGTCGTGCCCGCCCTGCTGATGACGCTGCTGCGCTTCATGTTCAACTCGTCCCGGGCCTTCTCTGCCGTAGCGCCAGCACTTCTCGGCATCTTCCCGTTCCTGCTGCTGTTCCTCGTGACGTCGATAGCGACCCTGCGCGAGCGGACGTCCGGCACGCTCGAACGGCTGATGACCACTCCGCTGGCCAAGCTGTCGCTGCTGGCCGGCTATGCACTGGGGTTCGCCCTGCTGGCGCTGCTGCAGGTGGTCGTCACCACGTCGGTGTGCCTGCTGCTCGGCATGACCGTGCACGGATCACTGGCCTGGCTGTTGCTGGTGACGATGACCGACGCGTTGCTCGGCGTCGCACTTGGCCTGCTGGCCAGCGCCTTTGCCACCACGGAGTTCCAAGCGATCCAGCTGATGCCGGTGGTGGTGCTCCCTCAGCTGCTGCTGTGCGGGCTGTTCCAGCCGCGTCCGGAGATGGCCCAGCTGCTGCGCTGGGCAGCGGACGTGCTGCCGGTCACCTACGCGGTGGACGCACTGCAACGGGTCGCCGCCAGCGCGTCGGTCAGCGGCGAGCTGTTGCGCGACTTCGCCGTACTGGCAGGCTATGTCGTCGCCGCAATTGCCCTGGCCGCCGCCTCGCTGCGTCGTACGACCGCCTAGGCCCCGGCGACCGTCATCCCCTCGATCAGCAGCGTCGCGCCGGCCAACGATCCGCCGAAGGGCAGGAACCGGCGGTCGTCGCCCAGGGCTATCACCGCCTTGAGCATTCCGAGGATCGTCGAGGAGACCGTGAGCTCGCGTACCGGCTCGGCCAGCTCACCGTCCCTTACCCACAGGCCGGTGGCGCCGACGCTGAACTCGCCGGAGACCGGGTTGACCCCGGAGTGCACGCCGGTCACGTCCTGGACGTAGAGCGCGGTGCCGGCCTTGCGCAGGATCTCCTCCACCGGCGTCTCGTCCCCGGCCAGGTAGAGGTTGCTCGCCGCGACCCCCGGCGTCGAGGTGTGTCCCGAACGGGACGCGTTGCCGGTCGAGCGCGACGGATCGCCTGACCGGGCGGCGGTCTCGGTGTTGTGCAGCCACCCGCGGAGCTCGCCGCCATCGATCAGGACGGTACGCCCGGTCGGCACGCCCTCGTCGTCGAAGGGTGCCGAGCCGGGCCCCTCGGGCAGCCGCCCGTCGTCGATCACGGACAGGCCGGTGCCGGCCACCAGCTCACCCAGCTTGTCGGCCAGCAACGACCGGCCCTTCTGGACCGAGTCGGCGGAGAAGGCGTCGGCCAGTACGCCGAGAAACGTCGCGGTCACGATCGGGTCGAACACGACCGGCACCCCGGCGGTCTTGGGCTTGGTGGCTCCGAGCAACCGGGTCGAGCGCAGCGCCCCTTCACGGGCGGCGGCCTCGAGGTCGAGGTCGCCCGCGCCACGGCCCATCGACAGGCCCAGGCCGGTCTGGGTCTCGTCGCCCGCGCGGGCCAGCGCCGAGACGTAGGCATAGGCATCCGTACGGGAGTAGGCAGCGCTGATGCCGGTCGTCGAGGCCACCGCGCCGCGGGACAGCCCGTCACCGTAGACCGAGGCCGCCACTCCGCTGACCCGCGCGTCAGCCGCCCGGGTCAGCCGCTCGAGCTCGATCGCCATCGCGACCTTGCGCGCGGTCGGCACCTCGTCGAAGCCTTCGGCGACCAGGCTCGGCAGCGGCTCCAGGCCGGACGTGTCGCGCGGCAGGGGCAGGACGTTGCCGACGTCAGGGGTCCCGTACGCCGCGTTGGACCTGGCCTCCTCGAGCGCATAAGCGAGCCCGTCGTCACTCACGTCGGAGGTCGAGGCGAAGCCCAGCCGGCCTTCGACGATCACGCGGACACCCACGCCGCGGGACTCCGAGCTGGTCAGGGTCTCGACCTCGCCGTCGAAGACGGTGACCGAGGTGCCGATGCCGTGCGTCGCGAAGGCCTCGACCTGCTCGCCGGCCTTGGCCCGGTCGACGACCCGCTGGGCGAGGTCGAGCAGGTCGCTGTCACCGGTCATGCCAGACCTCCCACGGTCAGCGTCGCGATCCGCAGGGTCGGCGTGCCGAAGGACACCGGCACCCACTGGCCGCCTTTGCCGCACATGCCCTGCTTGAGGGCGAAGTCGCTGCCCACACCGTCGACCTGGGCCAGCGCCCGGGGTCCGTTGCCGATGATGTTGGCACCCCGTACGCGGGCCGTGAGCTCACCGTCCTCGATGAGGTAACCCTCGGTCACCCCGAACACGAAGTCGCCCGTCGCAGGGTTGACCTCACCCCCGCCGAGCTCTGCACAGAACAGCCCTCTCCTGACGTCGGACACCAGGGCCGCCGGGTCGGAAGTGCCTGGCAGCACGAGAGAGTTGCTCATCCGGGGCAGCGGCACGTGCGCATAGGACTGCCGACGGCCATGTCCGGTGGAGACAGCCCCGAGGCGGTGCGCCGAGATCCGGTCGCTCATCACCCCGGCCTGGACGCCGTGGTCGAACAAGGTGGTCCGGCTCGCCGCGATGCCCTCGTCGTCGAAGCCGTAGGACCCCCAAGCGCCGACCACGGTCGGGTCGTCGACGCCGCTGAACAGCTCGCTGCCGACCTTGTCGCCCCTCGTACGGGCGTAGACCGTCGTGTCCTTGCCGATCGCGTCGGCCTCTAGCCCGTGGCCGCACGCCTCGTGGAACAGCACGCCGCCGCCGCCCGCGTTGAGGACCACGGTCATCTCGCCGGCCGGCGAGGGCACCGAGTCGAGCAGCCGCAAGGCCTGCTGGGCGGCCCGCTCTCCGACGTCCTCGGGCGGGAAGTCGTCGTAGTGCTCCATCCCCTTGCTCGCGCCCGGCCCGTCGAACCCGGTCTGCGTCAGGTCGCCACGCGAGGCCACCACCTGAGCGGCCAGCCGGGTCCGGACCCGGGTCGTGTCGGACAGGTGGCCGAACGAGTTGGCGATGAACACGCGCTGCGCGACGTCGGTGTAGGACACCATCACCTGGACCACGTCGGCGCCCTGCGACCAGGCCGACTGCTCGGCGCGCCGGGCGATGTCGACCTTGGCCTGCTTGGCGGCGAGGGCCGGCGAGACGAGCGCCGGATGCAGGACCGGCGGCTCGGCCCTGGTCAGGTCGAGCACGGCGAGCGACTGCGCACCGGAGACACCGGCGGCCGCGGCCTTCGCGGCGCTGAGCATCGACTCGCGCGTGAGGACGTTGGTGTGGGCGTAGGCGGACTGCACACCCTTGACCACGCGCACGCCGACGCCCTGCGACCGGGTGCTGGTCAGCTCCTCCACCCGGCGGTCCTCGATCCGGATCGAGGTCGAGTCGCGCTTCTCCGCATAGACCTCTGCCCAGTCGGCACCGCTGGTCAGCGCGGCGGACAGCACTGCGGTGACGTCACTCTCGTCCAGCACACCTGCTCCTTTGGGCCGTGCCCAGCTCCGGCGGGTCGGGGGAACCCACCTGCCGACCCTAACCGGCGCGAGTCAGGACAAAGCCCATCGACCCCTGGCGCGCGAGAGGTCACCGGGCGGCAACTACGGAAGAATCTCGGCCAAGGCCACCCTCCAGGAGGACGCATGAAGGGCTTTCGGGCATTCCTGATCCGCGGAAACGTCGTCGACCTCGCCGTGGGCATCGTCATCGGCGCTGCCTTCACTGCCGTCGTGACCGCCTTCGTCGCGGCGTTCCTGACACCGCTCGTCGGCGCGGTGACGGGCAAGAGCGACCTGGCCGCCAGGTCGTACAACTTGGGCACGAAGGCCCATCCGGTCCTGCTGAAATGGGGCGGCTTCGTCAGCGCGCTCGTCACGTTCGTGATCGTTGCTGCGGTGATCTACTTCCTCGTGGTGCTGCCGGTGAACCGGCTCATGGCGCGCTTCAAGACCGAGCCGGAGCCCAAGCTGCCGACGAAGACCTGCGAACACTGCCTCTCGAGCATCCCCAAGGCCGCCCACAAGTGCGCGTTCTGCACGGCCGACCTGGTCGCCTGACCTAGTCGCCGTGGTGCGGCGGGCGCTGCTCCTCGAGCCACTGGTCGCGCCGGGCTTCGTCCTCGTCCCGGCTCGGCTCACCCCATCCGGTGTCGGTGTCGTCGCGGGTCTGGTCCGGCAGGTCGGGGGTCTCCGGGCCCACTAGTCGAGATCCCCGGATTCGATCCGGACCAGCCGCTGCTCACGCACCAGCTGGTCGCTGGCCAGCTCGACGGAGTCGGGTTCCTTTGCCAGGGCGGCAAAGATGCCGACCAGGTCGCGCTGGCTGACCATGCCGACGACCGTGCCGTCCTCCACCACGGGCAGGTGCCTGATCCAGCGCGAGGCCATCTGCCGGGCGGCGTCACCGACCGTCGTGTACGGGCTGACGGTCTGCACGCCGCGGGTCATCACCGCGCTCACCGGGGTGGTGTCGACGTCCAGCCCGCGGGCGATGCACTTCATCACGTCGCGCTCGGTGATGATGCCGATCAGGTTGTCCCCCTCCATGACCAGCAGCGACCCGGTCTGCTGCGCCCACATCCGCGACGCGGCAGCCTTGATCGGCTCCGACGCGGACTCCGTGATGCTGGCCTTTGTCATGACTTCGCTGACGTACACGGCCGCTCCCGTTGCGACTCAGGTGCCAAGGTCCCGTGCCTTCGGACACTACTCGCCCGCGCGGCTGAAGCGCCTGGGCGTGGGACAAAGGCAACCCACAGCCAGGACAAAGGCTCCGCACGAGCCGGGTGCCGAGTCTTGTGCCCATGACGACGACGCAGCACGCCACCGAGACCTCGCCGGCCCAGCCCGGCTCCGCTTCAGCGGCTGCCCGGGAGGTGATGCCCCCACCGACCGGCCGCAGCAGGCTCGAGCGTTTCGTCCGCGGCCGGCCCGGCGACCCGGCGTGGGCCCGGCCGGCGTTGCTGGTTCTGCTGGCCGGGACCGCCCTGCTCTATCTGTGGGACCTCGGCGCCTCCGGCAACGCCAACGACTTCTACGCCGCAGCCGTACAGGCCGGCACCAAGAGCTGGAAGGCGATGTTCTTCGGCTCCCTCGACGCGGGCAACGCCATCACCGTCGACAAGCCCGCTGCGTTCCTGTGGCCGATGGAGATCGCCGGGCGGATCTTCGGCTTCAACAGCTGGTCGATGCTGGTGCCCCAGGCACTCGAAGGCGTCGCAGCGGTCGCCCTCCTGGCAGCCGCCGTACGGCGGGTGGCCGGGCACGGTGCCGGGCTGCTCGCGGGAGCCGCCCTTGCGCTGACCCCGGTCGCGACGCTGATGTTCCGCTTCAACAACCCCGACGCGATGCTGACCCTGCTCCTCGTAGGCGCCGGCTACGCCATGGTCCGGGCACTGGAGAAGGCGTCTACCCGCTGGCTGCTGCTGGCCGGCACGCTGATCGGGCTCGGCTTCATCACCAAGATGGGACAGGCCCTGCTGGTCGTGCCGTTCTTCGCGGTGGCATACCTGATCGCGGCTCCGACCGGCTTCGTACGGCGGCTGCTGCAAACCCTCGGCGCCGGGCTCGCGATGGTCGTCGGTGCCGGCTGGTGGGTGGCGATCGTCGAGCTGTGGCCGGCGGCGTCCCGCCCGTACATCGGCGGCTCCACCAACAACTCCGTCCTCGAGCTGGCCTTCGGCTACAACGGGCTCGGCCGGCTGTTCGGCGGCTCCGGCAACGGTGGTGGGGGTGGGGGCAGCGGCGTCGGTGGCGCTGCCAACACCGGATTCGGCGGTGCCACCGGGCTCACCCGGATGTTCGGCGGTGACTTCGCGACGGAGATCTCCTGGCTGCTGCCGACCGCGCTGGTCGCGCTCGTCGCAGGACTGTGGCTCACCAGGCGCAACGCCCGAACCGACCTCACCCGCGCGGCGCTGATCGTCTTCGGCGGCTGGCTGCTGGTGACCGGCCTCGTCTTCAGCGAGATGCAGGGCACCATCCACCCCTACTACACGGTTGCCCTTGCCCCCGCGATCGCCGCCATCGTGGCCATCACCGGCCGCGAGCTGTGGCGGACGCGCGACAGCATCGTCTCCCGGATCCTGGCCTCCCTGCTGATCGCCGTGACCGCGTGGTGGGACATCCATCTGCTCCGGACGTCTGCCAGCTTCCTGCCCTGGCTGCGGTACGCCTTGGCGGTGGCAGCCGCCGGCGCGATCTTCCTGCTCCTGATGGCCCGCCGGCTGCGTACCGCCGTGGCCGGGATCGCCTTGGTGGCGACGCTTGTCGGCCTCGGGGGTTCCGCTGCCTACGCCGTCGACACCGCCTCGCAGCCGCACAGCGGCGCCATCCCGAGCTCCGGCCCGGTCGCCTCCCAGCTGGGCGGCGGCATGGGCGGGACCGGCGGCGGGGCCCGGCCCACCGGCGGGCAACCGTCCGGCGCGACCAGCAGCGCCCTGGTCGCCCTGCTCACGGCGACCAACACGCGCTGGGCTGCCGCAACGATCGGCTCGCAGAGCGCGGCGCCCTGGCAGCTGGCCAGCGGCAAGGCGGTCATGAGCATCGGCGGGTTCAACGGCGGTGACGCCAGCCCGACCCTGGCCCAGTTCGAGCAGTACGTCGCCCAAGGCAAGATCAGCTACTTCATCTCCGGTGGCGGCATGGGTGGCGGACCCGGCAACGGCGGCGGCACCGGATCGCAGATCTCCGCCTGGGTCGCGGCGCACTACACGGCGAAGACCGTTGGCGGCACGACCGTCTACGACCTCACCGTCGCGGCGAAGTAACCCGGCTGAGGTCCCCGGCGGCTCCCCGCCGGGGACCTCAGGCATTTCCGGCAAAGAATCCTCCAAGGGAAGGGGTCGAGACTCCGATCATGACGACGAACCAGAGCAAGCGATCAGCTGCCCGGGCCGGCGCCAGCTATGGCATGGCGCGGGCCAGCACGACAACGCGCCGGCGGGCCACGGTCGCCGTGCGCGCCCTCACCACGTTGGGGGCAACCGGCGCTGTCGTCGGCTCCGGCTTCCTCACCGCGGCACTCGTCCCCGCAGCGAGCACGACCTCCGCACCGGCCGGCGCCGCACCGGGAGCCGCCGGCACCACGCCGAGTGCTGCGGCCACGACCGCCCACCATGCCCCCACCGCCGCGCCCAAGAGCCTGTCGGCCACGAAGTCCACCCGGGTCAAGGCCAAGGCAGCGCGCAAGACCAGGTCGGTGACCGGCGCCACGCGTGCTGCGTCGCCCACCACGAAGCCGGCGCCGGCCAAGACAGCGGCCCCCGTGGTCACGGTGGCCCCGGCACCGGTCACGACAGCACCGCCTCAGCAGGGCGGCGGCGGCCCGGTGGCCGGCTCCGGCGGCAGCTGACCGCTGGGGTGCGCCCCCCGTCCGGCCATCGGGTCACAGCAGACGCACAGTCTGCGCACAGCGCAGGCTGTGAACCGCCTGGGAGGCTCGATTCATGGCAGAGACGCACACCGAGCCACGGTCTTGGGCGCAGGAGCAGCAGGACGCCGCAGCTCAGCACGGCTGGGCCGGCACGACCTGGCGGGCCCTGGGCACCTCGGTCCAGCTCGTGGTCACCGAGCCCGCGCAGCTCGACCGGGCAGCACACACCGTCCGGGACCTCCTCGACCGGGTGGACCTGGCCGCCAGCCGGTTCCGGGCAGACTCCGAGCTCAGCCGGCTGAACGCGGCGGGGGGCCGCGAGCAGCAGGTCTCCCCGCTGTTCGCCCAGGCCCTCCGGGTCGCCCTCGATGCCGCAGCCTGGACCGGCGGGCTGGTCGACCCCACGGTCGGTGCCTCGATGCTCGCCACCGGCTACGACCGCACCTACCGGCTGATCGACCGTGACGGTCCTCCCGTCACCGTGGCCGTGCATCCGGCACCCGGCTGGCGGCGGATCGAGCTCGACGAGCAGTCAGGCGTCGTACGGCTGCCCGCGGGTGTCGTGGTCGACCTCGGCGCGACCGCCAAGGGACTGGCCAGCGACCTGGCCTCCGAAGCCGCGGCAGAGGCAACCGGCAGCGGCGTGCTGCTCAGCCTGGGTGGCGACATCTCGGTCGCCGGCCCAGTCCCCGAGAGTGGCTGGCCGGTAAGGGTCTCCGACCACGCCGACCCCGACCTCGTCGCGGTCGAGGACGACGGGGAGTCGGTGCTGCTGACCGGTGGCGGGCTCGCCACGTCCGGCACCCTGGCCCGACGCTGGCGCCGGGGCGGCTCCTGGATGCACCACCTGATCGACCCCCGCACCGGCGCCCCGAGCGACAGCCCGTGGGTCACTGCGAGTGTCACCGCCTCCACCTGCGTCCTTGCCAACGCTGCGTCGACGGCTGCCGTCGTCATCGGCGAGGCCGCACCAGCGTGGCTGCGGGAGCGCGGGCTGCCGTACCGGCTGATGGCCGAGGACCGCCGGGTCGTACGAGGCAGCGGCTGGCCAGAACCTCAACAACCGCAGGCCTTCTCGAATGGAGCACGGTCATGACCGTCGTCGCATCGGCAGCCACGTTCTCCTCGTCGCCACTGTGGTACCTCACCCGCAGCACCGGCATCACCGCGTTCGTGCTGCTCACGATCACCACCGTCCTCGGGGTCGCGGCGACCAAGCGGGCGCTGGCCCACCCGGCGTGGCCGCGGTTCGCCACCCAGCAGCTGCACCGCAACGTCTCGCTGCTGGCCATGGTGGTACTGGTCGTGCACATCATGACCACGCTGCTTGACAGCTATGTCAACGTCGGCTGGCTGTCGTTCGTGATCCCGTTCTGGTCCTCGTACCGGACTCTCGGCGTCACCCTCGGCACCGTCGCGTTCGACCTGCTGCTGCTGGTGGTCGTCACGAGCCTGCTGCGGCTGCGGATGCCCGCCCGGTTGTGGCGCGCGATCCATTTCTCCACCTACGCCGCCTGGCCGCTTGCCTTGTTGCACTTCCTCAACACCGGCACCGATGCCGCCCACCAGCGGTGGGGTGTGTGGCTCGGGATCGCCTGTGCCGCGACGGTTGTCGCCGCCACAGGCGTCCGGTTCGCCACCAGCAACACTCCACGGCCCCTCGCCAGCGTGACAAGGAGCGCCCGATGAGCACGCAGCCGTTCCTCCCGCCCCCGCCGCCGCCGCCGGCATTCAAGCCGGGTGCGCCCCCCGTCCAGCGGCTGCTGCGACCGGCCGACAGCCCGTCGGACAACCTGGCAGCCCACCTGGCCAGGCACGGCCGGATGCCGGCCGCCTCGCCAGCGACGATCATGGGGGAGGTCGACGCCAGCGGACTGCTGGGGCGCGGCGGCGCCGGCTTCCCCGCCGGCCGCAAGATGCGCACGGTCGCCGCGGGCTCCGCTCGCGCGGTCGTCGTCGGCAACGGCTGCGAGGGCGAGCCGGGCAGTGGCAAGGACGACCTGCTGCTCCGCCAGTCCCCCCACCTGGTACTCGACGGTCTCTCGCTGGCCGCCCGTGCCGTCGGCGCCGACGAGGTCCACCTGGTGCTGCATGCCCGCTCGGCCGCCGCACCGGTTCTGGCGCAGGCGATCGACGAACGCCTCAGGGCCAAGCTCGACACCGTGCGGGTGCAGCTGCACGCCGTGCCTGCCCGCTACGTGTCCAGCGAGGAGTCGGCGCTCGTCCAGTTCCTCAACGGGGGGCCGGCCAAGCCGACGTTCACGCCGCCGCGGCCGTACGAGCGCGGCGTCTCCCGGCGGCCGACGCTGATCAACAACGTCGAGACGCTGGCCAACATCGCGCTCATCGCCCGGCACGGCTCAGACTGGTTCCGGTCGGTCGGTGACGCCGACGAGCCCGGCACCCAGCTGATCACCGTCACCGGTCCTGGCACCACGCGTCAGGTCCTCGAGATCGAGACGGGCACCACGGTGGGTTCCGTGCTCGCCACGGCTGGCATCCGCTACGAGGACTGCCAGGCAGTGCTCGTCGGTGGCTACTTCGGCACCTGGCTGGCGCCGGCCGTCGCCCACCGGCTGCCCATGACCCACGAATCGCTCCGCGCCGCCGGCGGCGCGTTGGGGGCCGGCATCGTGATCGGGCTGCCGCACGACCGTTGCGGCCTCGCCGAGACCGCACGCGTCGCCGGCTACCTCGCCGCGCACAATGCCGGGCAGTGCGGGCCGTGCCTCAACGGCCTCCCGTCCATCGCGGGGGCCCTGCAGAAGCTGGCGTACGGTCCCTGGGACGAACGCATGACGGCGCCGTTGGCCCGGTGGCTGACGGTCGTGCCCGGCCGCGGCGCCTGCCGCCACCCCGACGGCGCGATCCGGTTGATCGGCAGCGCCCTCCAGGTCTTCGCCCAGGACGTCGACTCACACCGGGCCGGCTTCCGCTGCCGGGGCGTCGGGAACAGCCAGTTCCTGCCCGTCCCCCACCTGGCCGCGGCCAGCGGACCGTGGAGGTAGCCATGCGCGTCCGGGTGAACCCCATCGACTGCACAGCGCACGGCATCTGCGCCGAGCTGCTGCCGGAGTGGATCGAGCTCGACGAGTGGGGCTACCCAGCCGTCGACAGCGAGCCATTGCCCGAGCAGCTCGTCGCGCACGCCCGCCGGGCGGCCGCCGCCTGCCCGACCCTGGCCCTGCGCCTGCAGCAGGACTGAAGCCAGCCGAGATTCGCGGACCTCGGGTCATAGCAAGCGCTCAACGCTCGCACAGCGGACGCAAAGCCAGCTGGGCGACGCTGGATCTATGACGAACAAGGAGAACCCTTCAGCAGCAGGCTTTTCCCGCAGCTCGACCTCCGCGAGGGACAAGGCCCGGCACCGCGTCCGTACGGTCACCGCCCTCGGCGCGGCCGGCGCCATCGCCGGGTCGGCCGTCCTGACCGCCGTCCTGGTGCCCACCGGCTCGTCGGCCGCCGTCGTCGCCTCGACTGCGACGGCAGCTGCGACCACCACTTCAGCGGCGGCGACAACGGCCCCGAGCAGCAGCCTGACCGGCACGAAGGCCGCGACGACCACCAGCGCAGCGCCCACGACCACCGCGGCCCCCCAGACGAGCGTGGCCAGCTCCGGCGGGAGCTGACCACGTCCTCCGTACGGCTCCGCTACCTAGTGGTAGACGTGCACCGGGGTGCCGATGGCGAGCAGGTCGTAGAGCCGGTCCATGGCCGGGACGGTGATCCGGACGCAGCCATGGCTGGCCGGGTGGTTGGGGACCAGCCCCTCACCGTGGATCGCCCAGCCTTCGAAGAAGTAGGCCGGACGGTAGAGGGTGCCGAGGTGGCTGGTCCGCCAGGCGTTGATCTTGCGCTGGATGTGGAAGGTGCCCTCGGGCGTCAGCGCCTGGTAGGTGACGCCGGCATAGACGTAGTTGCCGCCGAAGCCGGTGGAGGAGTCCATGATCCGCTGGACCTGGCCGTCGAACCCCATGATCACGACCTGGTGGGTCTTGTCGACCTCGAAGCTGCGGCCGCTCTCCGGGAAGCGCAGCACCACCAGCTTGGGCTTGGCCAGCGCGCTGCGCACCTGGGCGGTGACGATGCCGTCGCGGGTGAGGCCCTGCTCCTTCTCGAACGCCGTGACCGCGTGGGCGGTGTCATAGCTGTAGGTGCCGTTGACCGCGCCGGTGTCGTAGTGCAGGACGGCGAGCCGCTGTTGCAGGGCCAGCACGTCGGGACCATTCATGCCCTGGACCAGGTCACGGTCGCCCACGGTCACCGTCGACTTGACCGACATCGCCGAGGCGTGGACCGAGCCGGCGGGCAGGTAGGTGCGGAGCTTGTAGACGACGCCGACGCTCGGGTGCAACGTGAAGGTGTAGACGCCCTTGGTGTTGGTCTTGGCCGCCAGCACGGTCTTCCAGCCGGCGGCGTAGCGCTGCAGGTAGACGGTCTGCCTGCCCGTAGCCGGTGAGACCTTGCCCGTGACCTTGACGGCCTCGAAGGTCTTGGCCAACGACGGCGCCGAGATGCTGACCGCGGGGTTGACCCTCAGCGAGGCCGGCTTGGAGTCGGCGGAGCCGAAGAACGCGTCGCCGATGTGGACCAGCCGGAACTCCGTGCTCCGGCCGAAGGAGACCGGGAACCGTACGATGCCGTCGGCACCGGTGACCTTGGCAGCCCAGCCGACCCACGTGGTCGAGCCTGCGGCGCGCTGGAAGAGCGTGACCTTCTCCCCCGCGACGACGGCCTGGTCAGCGCTGCGGCGCAGCCGGCCACTGACCTCGCTCTTGGTCCCGAAGCGGACGACGGGCGCATGCACGCCGATGGACAGGGTCGTGGCCGCCGAGGGCGCGCTGGTGATCGACGTCGGCGCCGAGGTGGTCGTGCCGTCGCTGGTGAACACCGCGAAGGAGTACTGCGTCGCGTAGGCCAGCCCGGTCGCGAGCGCTGTCGTCGGCGACGTCAACGGCACGTCCGTCCCTTCAGTCACGCTGTGCGGGGCGACGCTGCCCTGGGCCTCACGGACGATCACGTGCAGCGGCGCAGGCGCCGGGTTCACCCAGCTCAGCGACACCTGACCCTCGGCAGGTGCCGCCACCAGGCCGGTGACGGAGGTGGCGGCGGCGAGTGCGGAACCCGCGGGCAGGACGGCGAGAACGCCACCGACAGAGACTGCGGCGACGACGGACAGCAGACGGCGCACGGCCGTAGCTCCTCTCTCCCGGCGGCCCGTCGGCGCACCAGCAGAACGACACACCGGCCCCGGCCGAGCGGCCGAACCGGACGAACGAAACCATCCCGGGACAGTGAACCCGAAAAGCGTAGAAGACACCCCACGTACGCCGGAACTCACAGGGACCTGCCCCTAGGCCACCAGAGTAGACGGTGTAACTGGGAGACGGGGTTCGCTGCTCACCGGTTCAGTTTCGGTACGCTGAGCGCGGCAAGGCGTACGCCGGAAGCCCCCGGCGCTCACCTGGTCCGACCGCCCCCGTAGCTCAGGCGGATAGAGCGACCGCCTCCTAAGCGGTAGGCCACAGGTTCGAGTCCTGTCGGGGGCACATATGTCTGACCTTCCCAGTAGCCCCGAATCCGAGGACACGGGGCACGCTGCCGCGCCATACTTCACCAGCATGTCCGACACCGGCTCGCTTCAGGACTCCCAGCCGCTGCTGGAGGCCTTCTCCAACGCGCCCTGTGTCGTCTACACCGGGCTGCTGATGGCAGACGGCGAGTACCGCGAGCTGGTCAGCGGGCCGCAGCACGGCCTGCTCCTGGGCGGCGACGTCGATGTCGCCGACGCGTCGGTGATCTGGGAGGCCTCGGTCCACCCGGACGACTGGGAGATCTACACCGGCACGCACGCCGACCTGCGAGCCGAGCTGCCCACGATGATCGAGTACCGGCTGAACGGGCTTGACGGGGTGACCCGCTGGATGCTCGAACGGACGACGCCGCGGCGGGTCGACGCGGACGGGGTGGTCTTCGACGGGGTGGTGATGGAGATCACCGAGCTGCGCAACCGCCTGGACGAGCTGCAGACCCGCCTGGCACAGGCCGACGAGCACGTGGTCGCGCTCGAGCGGGCCCGGCTGGCCGCCGAGACCCAGGCCCGGGTCGACGACCTGACCGGCCTGCACAACCGCCGGCACTTCACCGAGCTCCTCTACCGGCAGGTGCTGCGCTGCGGCCTGACCGAGGACCCGGTCGCCGTGCTGATGCTCGACCTCGACCACTTCAAGGCGATCAACGACCTGCACGGTCACCTGGTCGGTGACGCCGCCCTGGCTGCCGCAGCCCACCGGCTGCGCCAGGCGATCCGGCCCACCGACGTGCTCGCACGCTGGGGCGGCGAGGAGTTCGTGGTGCTGCTTCCCTCGGTTCACGACCCGCTGACCCTGCTGCACCGCGGCGAGGAGCTGCGCATGGCGCTCGGTGGCTCGCCGCTGCTGGTCGGGAAGGCCGTGGTCGACGTGCGGATCTCGATCGGCGGCGTCTGCCGCACGGTGTCCCGTACCGAAGGATCGGTCCTGCTCGAGGAGGCCGACAGGGCGATGTACGCGGCCAAGGCCGGGGGCCGCGACAGGGTGGTCGTGGCGGGGCTCGCCTGACGGCCTAGCTGTCCCATCCACGAAGGTTGGTGACACGGGGGCTGTGGTGCGTGACGAGGTGAGGACCTCTCGGTGAGGGTGTGGGTGCCGCCAAGCATCCACTCCTAGCCAAGAGGTCCTCATGTCCCACGCTAACGCCCCGTTG
>JAWWOO010000046.1:0-3582 GCA_033851545.1 Frankiales bacterium
GCCTCCCCGGGGTCGCCTCAACCCACGGGCACCTCCGTTCGCTTCACTGCCACCTCGACTTTGTGCAACACGCCCCAGTACGCGTTCTGGGTTCGAAACCCGGCCGGGCGGTGGAACCTGACGCGCATCTTCGGCTCTGCTTCCTTTACCTGGAACACCGCCGGCCTCGCTGCGGGCATCTACCAGGTCGAGGTGGCGGCGCGGCAGAGGGGCTCCGCCAAGGACTACGACACCATCGCCGTGACGACCTACACGCTGAGCGTTTCGGGGTGCCAGAACGCCGGCCTCTCGCCAAGCCTCCCATCGCCGCAGCCGCCGGGCACGTCGGTGACCTTCACCGCGTCGTCGACCGGTTGCTCGTCTCCCCAGTACCAGTTCTGGATCCTGCCCCCCGGCGGATCGTGGACGATCGCCCAGCCCTACAGCCCGACGGCGACGTGGTCTTTCGACAGCAGCGATTACAGCGGCGCGAATTTCCAGGTCGGAGTGTGGACACGCCAGGCAGGCGCTGCGAATGCTCACGACAGCTTCTTCGTGTCCACGTACTGGATTCACGCCGGAGCCGGCTGCGTCGTGTCGGCGCTGAACCCGAGCGCCGCATCGCCACAGGCGATCGGCTCGACTGTGACCTTCACGCCTGCGCAGACCAGCTGCTCGAACCAGTACAAGTTCTGGATCCTGCCGCCCGGCGGCTCGTGGCGCGTGGTCCAGTCATACGGCGCGGGCACGACCTGGGCGTGGAACACGCGCGGCTACGCCCCCGGCGTCTACGAGGTCGGCGTGTGGGAGGGACGTTCCTCAACGCCCACCGCCCATGAGTCGTACGCGATCACCAGCTTCACGCTCCAGGAGGGCGGCTGCGGCTCGGCGAGCCTCGCGCCCAGTGCCGCGCAACCTCAGGCGCCGGGCACGTCGATCACCTTCACCGCGTCCTCGATCGGCTGCTCGAGCCCGCAATACGAGTTCTGGCTCCTACGGCCGGGCGGCACCTGGACAGTTGCCCGTGGCTATAGCGCGGCTTCTTCGTGGACCTGGAACACGGCCGGGCTCGCGCCGGGCACCTACCAGGTTGGGGTGTGGGCGCTCGCGACCGGATCGACGGCTACGCGCGACTCGTACTTCATCGGCTCCTACCAGCTCGCGGTGCCGGTTTGCACCGCGGCGGCGATCGCTGCAAATCCTGCCTCCCCGCGAGCTGCCGGAACGTCCATTGCCTTCAGCGCGACGTCGTCCGGCTGCGCCTCGGCGCGCTATGAGTTCTGGGAGCAGGCGCCCGGCGGGGCGTGGAAGGTGGTCCAGCCGTGGGGCGCCTCCGCGACCTTTACCTGGAACAACACCGGGGCCGCAGTCGGCGACTACAACTTCGCCGTTATGGCCCTCGCGCCAGGCTCCCCGCAGGCGTACGACGCCGACGTTCTGACGACCTTTTCGATAAACGGGTAAATAAATTTTCGATTAGCTGTCCGCTTGACAGTTGGGTGGTAGGCTTGCGGGACTTTATCCGGTCGGACACTGAGGTCAGGGGCAGTTTTCATAGGCGCGGTCTCGCTTAAGTTCAAGCGCGCAGCATTGGCGCTCGTCCCCGCCCTGGCCCTCGTCGCCACCTACGCGGTCCCGGTCCAGGCGATCTCTCCAGCCCTGCCGAACGCATACGACGCGGTCACCGAGATGGCCACCCCGCTGAATACGAACCCCTTCGACATCATCAGCGGCCCAGACGGAAACATGTGGTACACGATGCCCGGCCAGGACGAGGTCGTCAAAGCGAGCACCGATGGGACCGTTCTCGCGAGCGTCTTCCTCGGTGACGGCAGGCCGAGCTGCGCTCCGACCGGCATCACCATCGGCCCTGACAAGAACATCTGGGTTGCATGTTTCGCAGCCAGCCTCGGTACAGCGGGCGACGGTCTTGTGGTTCGAATCATCCCCAGCACGCTCGTCCAGCGCGGTTACCGCCTTCCGGGCACTGTGGCTTCCAGGTTCGTCGGCTGCAGCTGTGCGGAGTTCCTCACCCCCGGCCCTGACGGCTATCTGTGGTTGACGGAAAGCGGCCCCGGCTATGTCACCAAGCTCAACGTCACGACCGGCGCGATACACAGATATCCGCTGCCCGCGGGCATCAATGCGGATCCTCGCGGCATCGCAGTCGGGCGGGACGGCAACCTGTGGATCGCGGAATCCGTCGCCAACCGGATCGGACGAATGACTCCGTCGGGAGTCCTGACCCAGTTCGCCGTGCCCACCGCCAGCGCCCAGCCTTTCGGCATCACAGCCGGGCCTGACGGCAGGCTCTTCTACACGGAGATCCAGGGCAACGCGATCGGGCGCATCACGACCTCTGGCGTGAGCACCGAGATCCACCTCGCCGGCAGCAGCTCGCCTCGCTTGATCAATGTCGGTCCTGACGGCAACCTGTGGTTCACGGAATACGGCACGTCCCAAATCGCGTCGATGACCCCAGGCGGCCAGACCCATGAGGTCGCTACCACGACTGCCACGTCGAAGCCCTTCGGCATCGCGACCGGGCCCGATGGCAACGTGTGGTGGGCAGAGTCCAATGCCAGCAACGTCGGCAAAGTCGGCGCGCGCCATTCCGCTCTGTACCTGGACAAGACAGCGATCGGCTTTGGGAACGTCAACGAAAACGACACGGCCGCGGCGCAGCGCATCACCCTGACCAACGCCGGCGCCGAGGACCTTGCTGCGTTCACGCCGTCACTGTTTGGCGGCGGCCCCGGCGGTGACACGGGCAGCTTCGGGCTGACGGCGGAGACGTGCAGCGCAGGCCCCATCGTGGCTGGGGGCTCTTGCTATGCCGACGTCACCGTTGTCCCGACGCTCACACCAGGCCCAGCCGTCCTGCGGCTCAACTTCCTGGCCGACGGCAGCGTCCCGACGGCTCAGAGCTTGAAAGCCGGCCTTGCGCAGGTGATCAGCGTTCCCACCTGCAAGTCGGTGGCGATCAGCACTTCGTCGGATTCGCCGCAGCACGTCGGCGTCACGTTCAGCTTGATTGGCGGTGCGAACGGGTGCCCTGATGCGAATCCCCTGTACCAGTTCTGGCTGCGGTCGACCGCGGGCGTCTGGTCGGTTCTCCAGCCGTTCGGTGTCGACAACACTGCGCAGTGGAACACCACCGGTTACAAGCCCGGCACCTACCTCACGGGCGTGTGGGTCAAGGACGCGAACAGCACCAAGCAGTACGACGCCTACGCGTTCGGCACTTTCACCATCGACTTCCCGAGCTGCACATCGACCAACATGACCCGCGACGCCAGCTCGCCCCAGGTGATCGGCGCCACCGTCAACTTCACGGCGAGCGCGCTTGGTTGCCCGAACCCTCTCTTCCAGTGGTGGGTGCGCAACCCTCAAGGCGTCTGGACCATCGTCGTGCCGTACGCCGCAGGGAACACGTATGCGTGGGACACCACAGGGCATGAGGCGGGCACGTGGCAGATCGGCATCTGGGCCAAGCAGACGGGCTCGACCAAGTCTTACGACGCCTTCGCATTCCTCACGTACACGCTGACCACTGCCGCGATCGGGCCGCCCATCAACCAACCGTGTTCCGCGGTCAACGTC
>JAWWOO010000106.1:0-7438 GCA_033851545.1 Frankiales bacterium
GCTGATCGTGACGCCGTCGGCGGCGAGCTCGGCGGCGATCCGGTCCGGACCGAGCTTGCGTTCCCGGCGCAGCGCCTCGATCCGCGAGGTCACCGCCGCGCCGGTCCGCCGCGGGCTGCCGTGCGGCTGCGACGAGCGGTCGACCAGGCCGTCCTCGCCGTCTTCTAGCCACCGCTGGTACCACTTGGTGACGCACTGCCGGCTCAGCCCCAACTCGGCGGCGACGTGAGCCTTGGGACGCCCGGCGTCGATCCGCTCACAGAACCGGCGGCGACCCTTGACGGTCAACGGGGCGTTAGCGTGGGACATGAGGACCTCTTGGCTAGGAGTGGATGCTTGGCGGCACCCACACCCTTCACCGAGAGGTCCTCACCTCGTCACGCACCACAGCCCCCGTGTCACCAACCTTCGTGGATGGGACACCTAGGTCGCCCGCACCGGTGCTGGGGACGCGGCGGCGCGCCGGGCCGCCGGACTGGCGGTGGCTGCAGGTCCGCGTTCACGCAGCGACAGGACCAGCCAGGCGGTGGCGGCCGCGGTCGCGGTGGCGCCGATCAGGTGCACCTCGACCAGCCCCGAGGGCAGCTTGGTGAAGTACTGCACGTAGCCGACCACTCCCTGCGCCAGCTCGACGGCGAGCAGCCGGCGGACCGCAGCATTGACCTGGGCCGGGGCGCGTACGGCGGCGAACGCCACCACCAGCGCAACGGTCAGGCCGACCAGTAGGAAGACCGAGTCGGCATGCAGCTGGGTGACCAGCACCGGGTCGAGCCCGTTGCGCTTGGCCGTGACGTCGCCGGCGTGCGGGCCGCTGCCGGTGACAACGGTGCCCAGGACGAGCACGACGGTCACGACCGCCGACAGGCCGTACACGAGGAGGCGCAGCAATGGCAGGGTCACCGGCTCGGCGGCCAGGTCGCCCTCGCCGGTGCGGCGCAGCAGCAGGGTGGCGGCCGCGACCATCAGCATCGAGGCCAGGAAGTGGATCATCACCACCCAGGGATTGAGGTGGGTCAGTACGGTGATTCCGCCGAGGACGGCCTGCAGCGGCACGGCACCGAGCAACAGCAACGACAGCCGTACGAGGTCGCGGCGGCGCGGCAACGAGCGCAGCGCGACGACGAGCGTCGCCACGCCTATGGCGATGAGCACCGTGATCAGCATCCGGTTGCCCAGCTCGATCCAATGGTGGTAGGCGCTTGGCGCGTGGGCTTTGCCGGTCAGGCAGTGCGGCCAGGTGGGACAGCCCAGCCCGGAGTCCGTCAGCCGGACCGCGCCACCGGTGGCCACCAGCGCCATGTTGGCCAGCAGAGTCGCGCGCGCGGCTCGGCGCATCGTCTGGGGAGCGGGTCGCCAAGCCAGCCTGGAGCGCGGCTGTGGTGCGGGGGTGGACATCGGGATCGATGGTACGGCCGCCGGAAGGGCGAGGCCGGTCACCCCCTGCGCAGGGTCGCCCGCTCGGTCTCGGTGGTGCTCCACGCGGCGGCGGCGGTGAGCGCTGCGCCGCAGGCAATCGCATTCCACAGGGGCGCGGTGCCCGTGGCGCCGTTCTGGAAGGACAGCACGAATGCAGCGACGATCGTCCATGCGCCGAGCCCGAAGCTGACCGACGGCGTCCGTGGCAGGCTCGGCCGGACCAGCCGGGCGGCGGCGGCCACAGCCAGGAGCGCGCCCACGACGACGTCGTTCCAACGCAGGACGGCCGAGCCGCCCGAGCCGACGACCCAGGGCGAGACGGCCAGCCACACACCGACCAGGGCCTCGACGGCGGCGGCGGACCGGATCACCGCGGCGGTGCGGTCCTCGCGGGTGGTGTGGTGGCGGTAGGACGTGTCCGGGTAGGCGCTGTTGACATCCGCAGACCGGTCGTGGTCGGTGAACGGGCCGATGCGGGGCAGGTCGGGGACGGCGGCCAGGGTGACCGGACCGGGCACGGGCTCGACCGGCTGGTCGGGCACGTGCGGAGCCGGCCGGTCAGGAGACGGCAACGTCGTCACGTCTGCTCCCTGCACTATGTCCGGATGTCCGGCATTGCCCCGACCCCCGGTGCCTGCCCGGTCTGCCCTGGGTCAGCCTGATCTATCCCTGTTCGATCCGCCCGATTCGCTGTCCACTGTCCGATCTTCGCACGGCTGCTGGCGCCGCGCGAGTAAAGCCTCGTCAGTACCGCCCCCGCGTTGAACGGCCAGCGGCAATTAGGTAACATCACCGTTGTGAAAACCCCCGGCGCGATCCTCGAGGACACCTCAGGTGTCGCGGGTGAGGCTGCTGTCGAGCGGTGCCTGCCTGCCGTGCCGGCTGACGCGCGGACCCGCGACCGGGTGGCCAAGGCGATGCTCGAGGAGGGGCCGGTCAACGCCGCGACCCTGGCCGAGCTGCTGGGTCTCACGCCGGCCGCCGTCCGCCGCCACCTCGACGCGATGACGGCCGAGGGACGGGTGGTCGTGGTGGCCGAGCGTCCCGTACGGGGCAAGGTCCGCGGCCGCGGGCGTCCGGCCAAGCTGTTCGCGCTGTCGGAGGCCGGCCGCAACTCCTTCCCGCACGAGTACGACGAGCTGGCCGCCTCCGCACTGCGCTTCCTGGCCGAGACAGGGGGAGACGCCGCTGTCGCGGCGTTCGCCCGGCGTCGCCTGGCCGGCGTCGAGGAGCGCTATGCCGCACTGCTCGACACCGACACCGACACCGACACTGACGGCGCGGCCCGGCTCGAGGCACTCGCCGGTGCGCTGTCGGCCGACGGCTACGCCGCGTCAGCCCGGGTGACCGGCAACGGCATGCAGCTCTGCCAGCACCACTGCCCGGTCGCGCACGTCGCCGAGGAGTTCCCGGCGCTGTGCGAGGCCGAGACGGCAGTGTTCAGCCGGCTGCTCGGCACCCACGTCCAACGTCTGGCCACCCTTGCCCACGGCGACGGTGTCTGCACGACTCACATCCCCAAGACGCACAGCCCGCAAAGTCCATCCGCCCCCATGACCGGGAGGGACCCCGCATGACCACCACACAGCCCGAGACGGAGATCACCGTCGCGCCTGATGCCCATCCCGAGCTCGAGGGGCTGGGCCGCTACGACTTCGGCTGGGCCGACACCGACACGGCCGGGGCCACGGCGCGCCGCGGCCTGTCCCGCGAGGTGGTCGAGAACATCTCAGCGCTCAAGGGCGAGCCGGAGTGGATGCTCAAGCTGCGGCTCAAGGGCCTGGGCCTGTTCGACAAGAAGCCGATGCCCGCCTGGGGCGCCGACCTGTCCGGCATCGACTTCGACCGCATCAAATATTTCGTCCGGTCCACCGAGAAGCAGGCGGCGACCTGGGACGATCTGCCGGCCGACATCAAGAACACCTACGACTAGCTGGGCATCCCCGAGGCCGAGAAGCAGCGCCTGGTCTCCGGCGTCGCCGCGCAGTACGAGTCCGAGGTGGTCTACCACCAGATCAACGAGAGCCTCGCGGCCCAGGGCGTCATCTTCCTCGACACCGACACTGCGCTGCGCGAGCACGAGGACATCTTCAAGGAGTACTTCGGCACGGTGATCCCGGTCGGTGACAACAAGTTCGCCGCCCTCAACACCGCTGTCTGGTCGGGTGGCTCGTTCATCTACGTCCCGCCGGGCGTGCACGTCGAGATCCCGCTGCAGGCCTACTTCCGGATCAACACCGAGAACATGGGCCAGTTCGAGCGGACGCTGATCATCGCCGACGAAGGCTCGTACGTGCACTACGTCGAGGGCTGCACGGCGCCGATCTACTCCAGCGACTCGCTGCACTCCGCGGTGGTCGAGATCATCGTGAAGAAGAACGCCCGGGTGCGCTACACGACCATCCAGAACTGGTCCAACAACGTCTACAACCTGGTCACCAAGCGGGCTACTGCCGCGCAGGGCGCGACCATGGAGTGGATCGACGGCAACCTCGGCTCCAAGGTGACCATGAAATATCCCGCCGTCTGGCTGCTCGGTGAGCACGCCAACGGTGAGGTGCTCTCGGTTGCCTTCGCCGGCGAGGGCCAGCACCAGGACGCCGGCGCCAAGATGGTGCACAACGCGCCCAACACGTCCTCGACCATCGTGTCGAAGTCCGTGGCGCGGGGCGGCGGCCGCACCTCCTACCGCGGCCTGGTCCAGATCAACGAGGGCGCCCACGGCTCGAAGTCGACGGTGAAGTGCGACGCGCTGCTGGTCGACTCGATCAGCCGATCGGACACCTATCCCTACGTCGACGTCCGCGAGGACGACGTGTCGATGGGCCACGAGGCGACCGTCTCGCGGATCGGCGAGGACCAGCTGTTCTACCTGATGAGCCGTGGCATGACCGACGACGAGGCCGCCGCGATGATCGTCCGCGGCTTCATCGAGCCGATCGCCCGCGAGCTGCCCATGGAGTACGCGATCGAGCTCAACCGGCTGATCGAGCTGCAGATGGAAGGAGCGGTCGGCTGATGTCCTCCGCTTCCGGTTCCACCACGGCGGCATCGGTGGAGGTGGCTCAAGCCGGCGCCGGCAACCGGCTGGCCGGCCCCGGCACCGGACGCCGCTCGAGCGAGCCCGGTGACCCGCGGCCGCGCATCGCTTCCCTCGACGTCGCTGCGTTCCCGGTGCCCCAGGGCCGCGAGGAGGAGTGGCGGTTCACCCCGCTCGACCGGCTGCACGGCCTGCACTCCGCCGCCGCGGGTGCAGGGGCGGACGGCAAGGTCGTCGTCGAGGTCGACGCCGCGCCAGAGGTGACCGTCGTCACGATCGAGCGCGACCACCCGATCGTCGGCTCGGTGCTGCTGCCGACCGACCGGGTCGCCGCCTCCGCGCTGGCCGGGTTCACCGCCGGCACGCTGGTCTCCGTCCCGGCCGGCGCCGTGGCCTCACGGCCGACGGTGGTCGCCCTGCGCGGCGAGGGGGCGGACGCCATCTCGTACGGTCATCTCGTCGTCGAGGTGGGTGCTCAGGCCGAAGCCGTCGTGGTCATCGACCACCAGGGAAGTGCCTGCTACGCCGGCAATCTCGAGGTCATCGTCGGCGACGGGGCCAGGCTCACGCTGGTCAGCGTGCAGGACTGGGCCGACGACGCGGTGCACGTCGGCTCGCACGCCTACAAGGTCGGCCGTGACGCGACCCTGCGCTCGGTGGTGGTCAGCTTCGGCGGCGACCTGGTCCGGCTCACCCCGACCGTTGTCTACTCCGGTCCCGGCGGGGACGCCGAGCTGCTCGGCCTCTACTTCGCTGACACCGGCCAGCACCTCGAGCACCGGCTGCTGGTCGACCACGCGGTCCCCAACTGCAAGAGCCGGGTCACCTACAAGGGCGCCCTCCAGGGCCAGGCGGCGCACACGGTCTGGGTCGGAGACGTCGTCATCCGGGCCGCCGCCTCGGGCACCGACACCTACGAGCTCAACCGCAACCTGCTGCTCACCGACGGTGCCCGCGCCGACTCCGTGCCCAACCTCGAGATCGAGACCGGCGAGGTGGTCGGTGCCGGCCACGCCAGCGCGACCGGCCGGTTCGACGAGGAGCAGCTGTTCTACCTGCAGGCCCGCGGCATCCCAGCCGACCTGGCCCGACGTCTCGTGGTCCGCGGCTTCTTCGCCGAGGTGATCGAGAAGATCGCCGTGCCCGAGCTGGTCGAGCGGCTGCTGGCCAGCGTCGACGCCGAGCTGGAGCGCAACCTGGCATGAGCGACTACCACAAGGCGTGTGCCGTGGCCGACGTCCCCGATGAGGGTGCGATCCGGGTGATCGTCGGTGGCGTCCCGCTGGCCATCGTCCGAAGCGAGGGCGAGGTCTACGCCATCTATGACGTCTGCTCCCACCAGGACGTGCCCCTGTCCGAAGGCGACGTCGAGGACGGCGCCATCGAGTGCTGGCTGCACGGCTCCCGCTTCGACCTTTCGACCGGCCGGCCGATCGGCCTGCCGGCCACCAAACCCGTCCCCGTTTACCCCGTGAAGATCGACGGTGACGACGTGCTCGTCGCCCTCCAGGAGTCCTGACCCATGAGCTCTCTCGTCATCCGCGACCTGCACGTCAGCGTCAACACCAACGAGGCTGCGTCCGAGCCTCGCGAGATCCTGCGGGGTGTCGACCTGACCGTCAAACAGGGTGAGATCCACGCCATCATGGGCCCGAACGGCTCCGGCAAGTCGACCTTGGCCTACGCCGTCGCCGGCCACCCCAAGTACACCGTCACCGCCGGCAGCATCACCCTCGACGGCCAGGACGTTCTCGCGATGACCGTTGACGAGCGGGCGCGGGCCGGCCTGTTCCTCGCGATGCAGTACCCCGTCGAGGTTCCCGGCGTTTCGGTGAGCAACTTCCTCCGTACGGCGATGACCGCCGTACGCGGCGAGGCGCCCAAGCTGCGGACCTTCGTCAAGGAGGTCAACGAAACCATGAGCGCCTTGAAGATGGACGACAAGTTCAAGGAGCGCTCAGTCAACGAGGGCTTCTCCGGCGGCGAGAAGAAGCGGCACGAGATCCTTCAGCTCGAGCTGCTCAAGCCCAAGTTCGCCATCCTCGACGAGACCGACTCCGGCCTCGACGTCGACGCGCTGCGGGTCGTGTCCGAAGGCGTCAACCGGGTCCACGCCGGTGGCACCATGGGCACCTTGCTGATCACGCACTACACCCGGATCCTGCGCTACATCAAGCCAGACTTCGTCCATGTGTTCGTCAACGGCCGGATCGTCGAGGAGGGCGGCCCCGAGCTCGCTGACGCCCTCGAGGCCGAGGGCTACGAGCGCTACCTGGTGGAGGTGTCGTGACCGCGGGGTTCGATGTCGAGCTGATTCGCAAGGACTTCCCGATCCTTGACCGGACGGTCCGCGGCGGCGTGCCGTTGGTCTACCTCGACAGCGCCAACACGTCGCAGAAGCCGCGTCAGGTGCTCGACGTGCTGGCCGAGTTCTACGAGCGGCACAACGCCAACATCCACCGGGCGACGCACGCACTCGGCGAGGAGGCGACCGAGGCGTACGAGGACGCGCGACTCAAGGTCGCCGCGTTCATCAACGCCCCGAGCGCCGACGAGGTGATCTTCACCAAGAACTCGTCCGAGGCGCTCAACCTCGTGGCCAACGTCCTGGGCTGGGGGGCGCGCGGGTTGCAGCCCGGCGACGAGGTCGTCATCACCGAGATGGAGCACCACTCCAACATCGTGCCCTGGCAGCTGTTGTGCGAGCGGACCGGTGCCACGCTGCGCTGGTTCGGCGTGACCGACGAAGGACGCCTCGATCTCGACGGTACGGACGGGCGCGAGGGCATCGACTCGCTGATCAATGCGCGGACCAAGGTCGTCGCCCTGGTCCACGTGTCCAACGTGCTCGGCACCCTTAACCCGGTGGCAGCGATCGCCGCCCGCGCGCACGAGGTCGGGGCGCTCGTGGTCGTCGACGCCTCGCAGTCGGTCCCGCAGATGCCGGTCGACGTCCAGGCCCTCGGTGCCGACTTCGTGGCG
>JAWWOO010000034.1:0-67852 GCA_033851545.1 Frankiales bacterium
GCACGTGTTACCGTGAACTCCCGTGGACGGGCGAGTTTCCTCGCCGCACATCAGCCCACGGGAGATGCGCGCATGGCCCCGCCGCAGACGACCAAGCACGTTTTCGTCACCGGGGGCGTCGCCTCCAGCCTCGGCAAGGGGCTGACCGCGTCCAGCCTCGGCAGCCTGCTGAAAGCGCGCGGGCTGCGGGTCACCATGCAGAAGCTGGACCCCTACCTCAACGTCGACCCCGGCACGATGAACCCGTTCCAGCACGGTGAGGTCTTCGTCACCGAGGACGGCGCCGAGACCGATCTCGATGTCGGCCACTACGAGCGGTTCCTCGACACCGACCTGCACGGCTCGGCCAACGTCACCACCGGCCAGGTCTACTCGACGGTGATCGCCAAGGAGCGCCGCGGGGAATACCTCGGCGACACCGTCCAGGTCATCCCGCACATCACCAACGAGATCAAGAGCCGGATCCGCCGGATGGCCTCCGACGACGTGGATGTCGTGATCACCGAGGTCGGCGGCACCGTCGGCGACATCGAGTCGCTGCCGTTCCTGGAGACGATCCGTCAGGTCCGCAACGAGGTCGGCCGGGCCAACTGCTTCTTCCTGCACGTCTCCCTGGTCCCGTACATCGGGCCGTCCGGGGAGCTCAAGACCAAGCCGACGCAGCACTCGGTGGCCGCGCTGCGCACCGTCGGCATCCAGCCCGACGCGGTCGTCTGCCGCTCCGACCGGCCGATCCCGGCCAGCCTCAAGCGCAAGATCAGCGGCATGTGCGACGTCGACGAGGAGGCCGTGGTCTCGGCCGCCGACGCGCCCTCGATCTACGACATCCCCAAGGTGCTGCACGCCGAGGGCCTGGACGCCTACGTCGTACGCCGTCTCGGCCTGCCTTTCCGTGACGTGGACTGGAGCCGTTGGGACGACCTGCTGCGCCGGGTCCACCAGCCGGCGCGGACCGTCACGGTCGCGCTGGTCGGCAAGTATGTCGACCTGCCCGACGCCTATCTGTCCGTCACCGAGGCCCTGCGCGCCGGTGGCTTCGGCAACGACTGCAAGGTCGTGATCCGCTGGGTCACCTCCGACGACTGCGAGACCGCCGAAGGTGCCGCCACCACGCTCGAGGGCGTGGACGGCGTGCTCGTCCCCGGCGGGTTCGGCGTGCGCGGCATCGAGGGCAAGCTCGGCGCGCTGCGCCACGCCCGCGAGAGCGGCGTACCGACCCTGGGACTGTGCCTCGGCCTGCAGTGCATGGTCATTGAGGCGGCCCGGCACCTGGCCGGGCTCGAGGGCGCGGGCTCGGCGGAGTTCGACCCGGCCACGCCGCACCCCGTCATCGCGACGATGTCCGACCAACGCGACGTCGTCGCCGGCGAGCGTGACATGGGCGGCACGATGCGCCTGGGCTCCTACCCGGCCAAGCTGCTCGAGGGGTCGATCGTCCGCGAGGCCTACGGCGAGCCGTGGGTGGACGAGCGGCACCGGCACCGCTACGAGGTCAACAACGGCTACCGCAAGCAGCTCGAGGACGCCGGTCTGGTCTTCTCCGGCACCTCGCCCGACGGCCGTCTGGTCGAGTACGTCGAGCTGCCGCGCGACGTGCACCCGTTCTACGTCGGCACCCAGGCGCACCCCGAGTTCAAGAGCCGGCCGACTCGGCCGCACCCGCTGTTCACCGGGTTCATCGCGGCAGCCATCCAGTACGCCGAGGACAAGAGCGGCCGGCTGCCGTGGGACCTGACCGACGAGGCTCCGGGGCCGCTGCCGGCCGTCGCGCGCATCGGCTGAACGGGTGGCTGCCGAGCTGCCGGCATCGCAGGTCGTCGACCAGCCGGCGAGCTTCCCGGTGCGGTCGACCACCCCGCGGTTCTCCGGCCACGTCATCGACGTCCGCACGGACCTGGTGGAGATGCCCGACGGGGCCACGGCCGAGCGCGACCTCGTCGTCCACCCCGGCGCGGTCGGCGCCATCGTGCTCGACGAGCAGGACCGGGTGCTGCTCGTACGGCAGTACCGCCACCCGGTGGGGCGGATGCTCTGGGAGCCGCCGGCCGGGTTGCTCGACACCGACTCCGACGGGCAGACGCCGTACGAGAACGCCGCCCGTGAGCTCTACGAGGAGGCGGGGTTCCGGGCCACCGAGTGGCTGGTCCTCGTCGACCTCTTCACCTCACCGGGCATGTCGGACGAGGCGGTCCGGATCTATCTCGCCCGCGGGGTGAGCGCCGTGGCGCAGGACGAGCGGCATGTCGGCCGGCACGAGGAGGCGGACATGCCCTGGGCCTGGGTGCCGCTGGACGACGCCGTCGGCAAGATCCTGGCCGGAGAGCTGCACAATCCGCTGGCGGTCAGCGGCGTGCTGGCCGCCGCCGCGGCGCGCGCCCGCGGGTTCGACACGCTCCGTCCTGCGGATGCCCTGTGGCCGGAGCGGCCCTCACCTTAGACTCGGCTCACGGGGATCCACCGCAGACGCAAGTCCACCCGTGACGCCGACGCTCCAAGGAGACGTGCATCGCTGTGAAGATCGGAATCCCCCTCGAGATCAAGGACCACGAGTACCGCGTGGCCATCACCCCGGCCGGCGTCCACGAGCTGGTCAGCCGCGGCCACACGGTGGTCGTCGAGCACTCCGCAGGTGTCGGCTCGTCCATCCCGGACGAGGACTTCGTGACGGCCGGCGCGTCGATCCTCGGCACCAACGACGACGTGTGGGAGCAGGCCGACCTGATCCTCAAGGTCAAGGAGCCGCTGCCCAGCGAGTACAAGTTCATGCGGCCGGACCAGATCCTGTTCACCTACCTGCACCTCGCCGCTTCGCTGGAGTGCACCGAGGCGCTGCTCAAGTCCGGCACCACCGCCATCGCGTACGAGACCGTGCAGCTCCCGGACGGTTCGCTGCCGCTCCTGGCGCCGATGTCCGAGGTGGCCGGTCGGCTGGCGCCGCAGGTCGGTGCCCAGACCCTGATGCGGGCCGAGGGTGGCCGGGGCGTCCTCATGGGCGGCGTGTCCGGTGTCTATGCGGCCAAGGTCGTCGTCATCGGTGCCGGCGTCTCGGGCATGAACGCCGCAGCGATCGCACTCGGCATGCAGGCCGAGGTGCTGCTGCTAGACCGCAACATCCAGCGGCTGCGGTCGGCGGACGCGATCTACCAGGGGCACCTGCAGACCGTCGCCTCCAACGCGTACGAGGTCGAGAGGGCTTGCCTGGACGCCGATCTGGTCATCGGCGCAGTCCTGGTGCCCGGCGCCAAGGCGCCGATCCTGGTCAGCGACGACCTGGTCTCCCGGATGCGCCCGGGCAGCGTGCTGGTCGACATCGCGATCGACCAGGGCGGCTGCTTCGAGTCGAGCCGGCCGACCACGCACTCGCACCCGACGTTCAAGGTCGCCGAGTCGATGTTCTACTGCGTGGCCAACATGCCGGGTGCGGTGCCGCACACGTCGACCTACGCGCTGACCAACGTCACGTTGCCGTACGTGACCGAGATCGCCGACCGCGGCTGGCGTGCGGCGGCCCGGGCCGACGCCTCCCTGGCTCTCGGCCTCAACGTGGTCGGGGGACAGGTCTGCTACCCGCCCGTGGGGCAGGCCCACGGCTTCGACGTCCAGCCGCTGGCCGACGTCTTGAGGTGAGCAGGCCCGATACGACCGGCGAGCGGCCCGGGACCGAGATCGCACCCGGGCTCTCGTCGGCGGTCCAGACCTACCTCGACCATCTCGCGGTCGAGCGCGGCCTCGCCGGCAACACGCTCACCTCCTACCGCCGCGACCTTCGCCGCTATGCGGCGGGCCTGACCCGTCGCGGCGTCGTCGACCTCGCCGGTGTCACGGAGCCGGACGTCGCAGCGTTCCTCGCCGACCTGCGCGGCGGCGACGCCGAGCACCCTCCGCTGGCCGCCTCCTCGGCCGCGCGCGCCGTCGTCGCCGCCCGCGGGCTGCACCGGTTCGCCGTACGGGAGGGGCTGGCGACCCTCGACCCGTCCAGTGACGTGCGCCCGCCGACTCCGCCGCGGCGATTGCCGAAGGCGATCTCGGTCGACGAGGTCGAACGTCTGCTCGCCGCCACCGGGGTCGAGCAGTCGCCGACCTCGCTGCGGGACCGGGCGCTGCTCGAGCTGCTGTACGCGACCGGTGCCCGTATCTCCGAGGCCGTAGGCCTCGCTGCCGACGACCTCGACCTCGAGTCGCGGGTGGTCCGGCTGGCCGGCAAGGGCGGCAAGCAGCGGCTGGTCCCGCTGGGCACACTGGCTCGCGATGCGGTCCAGGCCTATCTCGTACGGGCCCGGCCGGCCCTGGCCACCGCCGGCAGGGGCACGGTGGTTCTGTTCCTCAACGCCCGCGGCGGCCCGTTGTCCCGGCAGAGCGCATGGACGATCCTGCGTACCGCGGCCGTCCGGGCCGGGCTGACCGGCGACGTATCACCGCACACCCTGCGCCACTCGTTCGCGACCCATCTGCTGGAGGGCGGGGCCGACGTCCGTGTGGTCCAGGAGCTGCTGGGTCACGCGTCGGTCACCACGACTCAGGTCTACACGCTGGTGACCGTGGACACGTTGCGCGAGGTCTACGCCGCGGCCCACCCGCGCGCCTTGGGCTGATCCGTCCACCAGGTCCTCGGCAGGGTCGCCATACCTCTGTGTCCCCGTGTAGCATCGGCCACTGATCGGCAGAGCGGTGAATCGACGTCACTACATGTCGACAAATCGTGGATCAGACTTCATTGAGCACGGCCCAACCGGGGAGGCGCGAGCATGGCGGATGCAGCGGCACAGCAGGACGACGCCGAGCCGGTGGAGGAGGTCGATTCAGCAGATCCGCTCGCGAGTCCCGCCGGCCGCACCCGGCGCAAGCCGGTCGTCGTGACGGCTGGGCAGATGGGCCCGACCGGTCGGCTGCTGCCCGAGATCCCCGAGCCGGCCGTCCTGCATGAGCACGGCCCCGCCCGGATCCTGGCCATGTGCAACCAGAAGGGTGGCGTCGGCAAGACCACGACGACCATCAACCTCGGCGCTGCGCTGGCCGAGATCGGCCGCCGGGTGCTGCTCGTCGACTTCGACCCGCAGGGGGCGTTGTCGGTCGGCCTCGGTGTCAACCCGCTCCAGCTGGACCGCACGGTCTACAACCTGCTGATGGACACGAACATCACCGTCGACGACATCCTGCTCAAGACCGGCGTCGCCGGGCTCGACCTGCTGCCGAGCAACATCGACCTGTCAGCCGCCGAGGTGCAGCTGGTGGGGGAGGTGGCTCGCGAGCAGACCCTCGCCCGGGTCCTCGCCCCGATCGTCGGCGACTACGACGTGATCCTCATCGACTGTCAGCCCTCGCTCGGGCTGCTCACCGTGAATGCTCTCACCGCTTCGCACGGGGTGTTGATCCCGCTCGAGTGCGAGTTCTTCGCCCTACGTGGCGTCGCGCTGCTCATCCAGACGATCGACAAGGTGCGGGAACGCCTTAACCCTCAACTCGAGGTCGAGGGCATTCTCGCCACAATGTACGACGCTCGCACTACGCACGGCCGGGAGGTACTCGCCCGGGTGGTGGAGGCCTTCGGAGACACGGTGTTCCACACGGTGATCAACCGGACCGTCCGCTTCCCGGAGACGACCGTCGCCGGCGAACCGATCACCACGTACGCCCCGGCGTCCACGGGGGCAACTGCGTACCGCGATCTCGCGAAGGAGGTGCTTGCCCGGTGTCTCGCCGCGTGAGCCTGCCCGGTGCCGCTGAGCTGTTCCGGGTCACCGGGGACGCAGAGGCAGCCGCACCAGAGCCCAGCCCCGCCACGGCCGCCCGGCCGGAGGCCGCCGTACGGGCCGTCGAGCCGGAGGCTGAGCCCCGTACCGCTCCGGCCAGTCGCCCCGTCCAGGCCGGCGCCAGCACTGCGCAGGACGACTGGGAGCCGGCGCCGGCGCGTTCGATCCGCCGACGTCGCCCGGCCGGCGCTGACCGCCGGCCGACCGGACGGGAGCGGCACGAGGAGAAGATCACCGTCTACTGCTCTGCCGAGGAGCTCATCGACCTCGAGCAGGCCCGCCTGACGCTGCGCGGGGACTTCGGGATGGCGGTGGACCGCGGCCGGATCGTCCGCGAGGCCATCGCTGTCGTCCTGGCCGACCTCGAGGCCAAGGGCGAGGCCAGCATCCTGCTCCGCCGGCTGCGCGGGGTCTGACGGGTGCTCTACTCCCTCAGCCATCCCAAGGTGTTCCCGCTGCTGTTCGTCGGTCTGCTGCTGGCCTGGGGCGTGCACGTGGGCGCCCAGCGGCTGGTGCAGCGGTGGATGCCGGAGGCCAAGTGGCTCCTCCAGCACCGCCCGGGCGTGGCCGGGTTCGTCGACCCGTTCGCCGCTGTCGCCGCCATGCTCGGGCCGGCCAGCGCCGGCTGGACGCCGCCCGTCGAGTGGAACAGCCACCGCGGGTCCAAGCGGCCGCTCGTGACGCTGCTGCTGGCCGGACCCCTGGGCAACCTGGTGGTGGGCGCCCTGTGCCTGGTGGGCTTCGATCACTGGGCCGGAAAGGGCGTGGCCACCGCCTACTTTGACCTCTACAACAGCGGGCTTGGCCAGTTCGTGGACGTTGCACAGGCCATCGGGCTGAGCCCTCTCAGCTATGCCCAGCAGGCGTTGCTGATCTTCGGTCTCGAGCAGCTGATCGTGGGGGTCATCAGCCTCATCCCGCTGCCGCCGCTCGAGGGTGGCCGGCTGCTGTTCCTCTTCACGCCGAAGACCATCGGCTGGCAGAAGGCGGAGTACCAGCTGGCCGAGCGCAACATCGGCTTGATCATCCTCCTGGTCGGCCTGATCAGGATCGGGTTCGTCCCGCCGTTCGCCTTCCTTGCCGACGTCGTCTCGCACGGCCTGGCCGTGGCCTTCAGCCAGCTGTGACGCCGGGCGGACCCGCTACCGTCGTGGGGTGCACGCCGCCCCTTCCTCCGACGAGGTCATGACCGACGCTCCGGTCGATGCTGTCCCGTCGGATTCGGTTCCCGCGCCGCCAGCCGTTGACGATGGCGCCTTCCAGGTCCATCTCGACGTGTTCGAAGGCCCGTTCGACCTGCTGCTGAGCCTGATCAGCAAGCACCAGCTCGACGTGACCGAGGTCGCGCTGCACCAGGTCACCGACGAGTTCATCGCCTTCATCCGGGCCCAGGGGGTCCGCTGGGAGCTGGGCACGGCCACAGAGTTCCTGCTGGTGGCGGCGACGCTGCTCGACCTGAAGGCCGCCCGACTGCTGCCCAGCGGTGAGGTGGAGGACGAGGAGGACCTCGCGCTGCTCGAGGCGCGGGACCTGCTGTTCGCCCGGCTGCTGCAGTACCGCGCGTACAAGCAGGTCGCGGCCGTTTTCGCGGGCCTGTTCGCCGAGCAGGGGCAGCGCTTTCCCCGGGCGGTGTCCCTCGAGCCGCAGTTCGCTGCGGCCCTCCCGGAGGTCCTGCTCGGCATCGGTCCGCAGGAGTTCGCCAGGCTGGCTGCGGCCGCCTTCCGGCCGCGGGAGATCCCGACCGTTGCCATCGACCACATCCACGCCCCGATGGTCAGCGTACGGGAGCACGCCGCCGTGCTGAGCGAGCGTCTGCGCCGCCTCGGCGGGGGCTCGTTCCGGTCGCTGTGCCAGGACTGCGAGAGCACCCTGGAGATCGTGGCCCGGTTCCTGGCGCTTCTCGAGATGTACCGGGAGGGTCAGGTCGCGTTCGACCAGGTGACGCCCTTGGGGGAGCTGCACGTCCGATGGACCGGGGGAGACGAGACAGCCGACGCCCCCGAGGCGGTGGTCCTCGGCGCCGAATGGGACGAACCGCCCGATTCCGATGAGGACGAGGACGGCGACGGCGACCGGTCGACTGCACAGGACGACGTGAGTGACGAGAGCGAGGAGCCCGTATGACCTCCGGTGACACCGCCCCTGAAGGTGGACCGGTCGAGGCCGTCGTGGGTGAGCCGGCTGTCTTGGACCCACTCGAGCCGGCGGCTGGCGAGGACCGAGAGGCGGCCGTCCCGGACCTGCCCCTGGCGACGATGCTCGAGTCGCTCCTGCTGGTCGCGGACGAGCCCGTGACCGACATCCTGCTGGCCGAGCTGGCCGGCTCTCCGCAAGACGCCGTGGTGGCTGAGCTGACCCGTCTCGCTCAGGAGTACACCGACACGGGCCGAGGGTTCGATCTGCGTCAGGTCGCCGGCGGCTGGCGGCTGTACACCAGGGCGGAGTGCGCCGGGCTGGTCGAGCGGTTCGTCCTGCGTGGCCAGACGGCGAGGATGACGCAGGCAGCCCTCGAGACCCTTGCTGTCGTGGCATATCGCCAGCCGGTGACGCGTGGGCGGGTGGCAGCCGTTCGCGGCGTCAACGTGGACGGGGTGATGCGCACGCTGCTCTCACGGGGCCTTATCGCAGAGCGGGGGAGCGACCCCGAGTCGAGCGCCACCCTCTATGGCACCACCGAGCTCTTCCTCGAGCGGCTGGGGCTGCGAGCCCTCGAGGAGTTGCCCTCCCTAGCACCACTCCTACCGGACCTAGAGTCGCTAGAGTACGGTCAGGACTCAATCTCTACTTGAGAGTCGGTACAGATGGACCAGCAAGGGATACGACTGCAGAAGGTCATGGCTCAGGCAGGAGTCGGCAGCCGCCGCGTCTGCGAAGACATGATCGAGGCAGGTCGCGTCCAGGTGAACGACAAGCGGGTCACCGAGCAGGGGATGCGGGTGGATCCGCTCACCGACGTGATCAAGGTCGACGGCATGCGCATCGTCACCAACGACACGCATGCCTACTTCGCGCTGAACAAGCCGGTCGGGATGCTCAGCACGATGTCGGACGAGCTCGGCCGACCGTGTGTCGGAGACATCGTCGAGGGGCGTAACGAGCGGCTGTTCCATGTCGGCCGCCTCGATGCCGACAGTGAGGGCCTGCTGTTGCTCACCAACGACGGCGACCTGGCCCACCGGTTGATGCACCCGTCATACGAGGTCGAGAAGACCTACCTGGCCGAGGTGGCCGGCCCGGTGGCCAGGGACGTCGGTCGTCGGCTGCGGGCGGGCGTCGAGCTGGAGGACGGGATGGTCCGGGTCGACGACTTCAAGCTGGTCGGTTCGGACTCCCGCAGGGTGATGATCGAGGTCACGCTGCACGAAGGTCGCAAGCATGTCGTACGCCGGATGCTCGACCACGTCGGCCACCCGGTCGAACGGCTGGTGCGGACAAGGATCGGCCCGGTCTATCTCGGCAGCCTCAGGTCGGGCAACTTGCGCAAGCTGACGCCGGAGGAGATCTCCAACCTCTACGCGGCCGTCGGTCTCTAGCCCCGTCGCCGACCGCAACGGGGGGACTGGGACGGTGTTCCGCAGCAGTCCGGCTCGTGGGCTCTTCGACGGCTCACGGGGTCGCTGACAACCGGCGGCCCATGGCTGTCGGCCTAGCCGTTTGGCGTCACGGCGGCTTGACGCCATGACGGTTGCGCGGTTTCTCGGTCTAGCGCTGTGTCGTTCGGACGACCTACCGCTGAAGCCCTTAGCCAATCCACCGTTTAACAGGTATGTCGATACGTCGCCTGCGCGCTGGCTCACCTCCGGTGGTGAGCCCATCGTCGACAAAGCAACTCCTGGGGCCGGTGGTGTCGCCGTGTCCGGGGGTGAGCGGACGCGCCGGGCACGTCTGCCGCGGATGGGCCGCCTGTCGAGGGGCTGCCAACCTCATTAGCGCCATGTCGATACGGGAGCTGCAGAGTTGGGAACCATCGAAGGCAGTCGACTTAGCAACTCCGAGGTTTACCGCTAAGTGGAGTCATGCCTGAAGACCCGGAGCGACTCACCGATAGAGCACGGCGTCGATCCAGCCATTCCTCGCTAGAGTGCCGACATGCTTTGCAGCGACATGACCTTGCCGACGCCCCGTGGCGCGGTTGCGCCGAAGCGCGCTGCGCCGACGGACGCCGCCCGGCGGACTGCCTTCGACTGCCACGAGCTCCCGTGCCGGGCGAGCCGCCGAGTTGGCTCAGTGTCACCGGCCGGCGGTCCTGCCAGCCAAGAGGCCCGAGGGCGGACGAAGCCTGAGCCGCGGCCGCGAGCAGTGTCGGCGCGGTCCGGAGCAGAACGACTGGGTGGTCAGCTGGGCCCCGCTGACCCCGCGGAGCAGCAGGTGCCGACCACGAGGAGCACCCGCGCCGCGGTGCCATCTGACCAGTTCTCGGTCGGCAGGAGCCCGATGGGAGGACGGGTGCGCGAGCGCCGGGTGGCCCCGTCAGCCATCGGGTGGGACACCGGTTGCGTCCGGACTGGGCTGAAAGTTGTCCAGGAAGCCTCAGGAGCCGCGCCGGGCGCAGCGCCCGGCCGGCGCAGCCGGCCGATCGTTGGCAGCGCCGGCCCCACGGAATGGTCGGGTCGACCTGGCCGGCGAGGCGTCGGGGCAGCGGCGACCCGGGCGACCCAACGACTCGTCGCGCCGGGCCGGCGCCGATGAGTCAGCCGCTGACCAGCCTGCCCGCTGCGGGCCGGCTCGCGAGCCTGGTCGTGGTCGGCACCGGTCTGCTCGGGACGTCGATCGCTCTCGCCGCGGTGGCTGCCGGTGTCGAGGTGGCCCTTGACGACTCTGATGCGGCAGCCCTCGACGGGGCCCAGCACATCAGTGGCTGTCGGCGGTGGCAGGACGGCATGCCGGTAGCTGACCATGCGGTCGTCTGTGTTCCGCCGTCCGCCGTGGCACCGGCGGTTTTACGTGCTCAGCGGCTGCAGATGGCCCGCACGTTTAGTGATGTGGCTAGCGTTAAGTCTCGGCCTCTGCTCGAGGCTGAGACGCTGGGTGTCGACATGAGCCGTTTCATCGGAGGTCATCCGATGGCCGGCCGGGAGAGCGCCGGGCCCTGGAACGCTCGGGTCGACTTGTTCCGTGGGCGGCCGTGGCCCCTGGTGCCCACTGCCGTGACAGGGGACGAAGCCTTCGCCGCTGCAGTCGCCCTGGCGGAGCTGTGCGGCGCCCAGCCCGAGCTGTGGACCGCTGCAGACCATGACGCCGCGGTGGCGGCTGTCTCCCACCTGCCGCAGCTGGTCTCCAGCGCGCTCGCGGCGAGCCTCGCGGACGTGAACGGCGACTTCTTCGAGCTCGCCGGAACGGGCCTGAGGGACACCTCGCGTCTGGCCGGATCACCGCCCGGGATGTGGTCGGACATCTGTGAGCAGAACGCGTCCGCGGTCGCGCCCCGGCTCCGACTCGTCATCGATCGCCTGACCGCGGTCGAGCGGGCACTCGCCGCGACGGACGCTGCCAACCCGCTCCAGGCCGCGGCACACGGGCATGACGACGACCCGGCCGGACAGTCAGCCGGGCAAGCCACGCGGGAAGACGGGGCGGGCATGGCGGTTGCCCGGCTGATCGGCGACGGCAACCAGGTGCACCGGCGGCTGCCGCAGAAGCGCTGGAGTCGGCTCGCCACGGGGGTCGCGTACGGCTATGTCGGCGTGTTCGTCCCCGACCAGCCGGGTGGCTTCGCCGACATCCTGCGGGCTCTCGCCGACGCCTCCGTCAACGTCGAGGACATCACCGTGGACCACGTCCCGGAGCGTCCGCTGGGCCTGGCCGAGCTCACCGTGGTTGCATCCGAGCTCGACCGGGCGACGGCCGTGCTCCGTGACGCGGGCTTCTCCGCAAGCGGCAGGTTGGACGACGAGACCTCAGGCTGATGGCTTCGTCGGTTCGTGGTTGAATCGCTGGCCGGACAAAGCCACTTGTCGACAAAGACGTTCGGAGCACCCGGTATCCTCGGATCAAGAGCTGGCCGTGGTCGAGACCTCGCCAGAACGCGTCACGACGAGCGCGGACGGGCCAGGGTCCGGCCCGACCTTCCCCCAGGACATCCCAGAGGAGAACAGTGCAAGCCGTGGACAGCGCCCGGATGGTGGTTGCCATCGACGGGCCGTCCGGATCCGGCAAGTCCACCGTTGCCCGGGGCGTGGCGGCTCGACTCAGGTTCGGCTATCTCGATACCGGGGCGATGTACCGCGCGGTCACCTGGCTGGTGCTCGACGCGGGCTTGCCGGTGGATGCGCTCTCCGAGGAGACCGAACGGCTGGGCGGGCTGCTGGACTCCGCCGTGCTCGACCTGAGCACCGACCCGGCCGACCGTCGGGTGCGCATCGCCGGGCACGACGTCACCGAGGTCATCCGTGGCCCCGAGGTGACCACGGCGGTCAGCGCCGTCGCGGCGACACCCGCCGTACGGGTCCACCTGTCGACACTGCAGCGCAGGCTCGCCATGGCCGCGGTCGCCCGCTCGGGTGGCATCGTGGTCGAGGGTCGCGACATCGGCACGGCCATCTTCCCGGACGCCGGGCTCAAGATCTGGCTGACAGCCAGCCCCGAGGCGCGTGGCCGACGGCGCGCCGCCGAGCACTCCGACGGTGCTCAGGTCGAGGAGTCGGCGGTCGAGGGCGCGGTCGAGCAGCTGGCCAAACGAGACACGCTGGACTCGACGCGCAAGCTGTCCCCGTTGCACTGTGCCGAGGACGCGCACGTGATCGACACCACGCCGCTCTCGGCTGAGCAGGTCATCGAGGCCGTGCTCGGCCTGTGGAACACCGTCGAGCTCCCGGACGCCGCGGATTCGCGGCCCTCGCAGGCGGCCGACCCGCACTCGGACGACCTGCAGGACAGCGCGACCGGAGCAGCTCGGTGACCACCATGGACAGGGCCGGCGACGCGGCCGACGTGGAGCCGACGGCGACCGAGGACCTTGCCGCGCTTCCGGTGCTCGCGGTGGTGGGCCGGCCAAACGTCGGCAAGTCGACATTGGTTAACCGCATCCTCGGCCGCCGCGAGGCGGTGGTCGAGGACGTGCCCGGGGTGACACGGGACCGGGTCGCCTACGACGCCAACTGGCGCGGCCGCCGGTTCATCGTCGTGGACACCGGCGGCTGGGAGCCGGACGCCGTCGGCCTGCAGGCCCGGGTCGCCGCCCAGGCGGAGTACGCGGTTGCCGCAGCAGACGCCGTGCTGCTCGTCGTCGACGCCACCGTCGGGGCAACGGACACGGACGAGGCGGTCGCAAGAGTCCTCCGCCGGGCCAAGAAGTCGGCCGTCCTCGCCGCGAACAAGGTGGACGACTCCCGTACGGAGGCCGACGCCACCTCGTTGTGGTCGCTGGGTTTGGGTGAACCGTTCCCGGTGAGCGCCCTGCACGGCCGCGGCTCCGGCGAGCTCCTCGACGCGATCCTGGACGCCCTGCCTGAGGCACCCAAGGAGCGGGACGACCCGGAGACCGGGCCCCGTCGGGTGGCCCTGGTCGGGCGGCCGAACGTTGGCAAGTCCAGCCTGCTCAACCGGCTCTCCCACGAAGAGCGTGCGGTGGTCGACGCGACGGCGGGCACCACCCGCGACCCGGTCGACTCGCTGGTCGAGGTCGGCGGCGAGACCTGGAAGTTCGTGGACACGGCCGGCCTGCGCCGACGCGTCCACCAGGCCACCGGCGCGGAGTATTACGCCAGTCTGCGGACCAGCGCCGCGATCGACGCCGCCGAGGTCGCCGTCGTGCTGCTCGACGCCAGCCAGCCGCTGACCGACCAGGACATGCGGGTCATCGGCATGGCCACCGACGCCGGCCGCGCGCTCGTCCTGGCGTTCAACAAGTGGGACCTCGTCGACGAGGATCGCCGGCTCACCCTCGAGACCGAGGTCGAGCGCGAGCTCGCCCCCTACGCCTGGGCGCCCCGGGTCAACGTGTCGGCCTCGACCGGCCGCAGCGTCGACCGGTTGGCTCCTGCACTGCGCACGGCTCTGGCCAGCTGGGAGCAGCGGATTCCGACCGGGCGGCTCAACGCCTTCCTCGCCTCCATCGTCGCCGCCACCCCGCCGCCGGTCCGCAGCGGCAAGCAGCCCAAGATCCTCTTCGCCACGCAGGCCGGCACCAAGCCGCCGCGGTTCGTGCTGTTCACCAGCGGCTTCCTCGAACCGGGCTACCGCCGGTTCCTCGAGCGTCGGCTCCGCGAGGAGTTCGGATTCCCGGGCACGCCGATCGAGATCTCGATGAAGGTCCGCGAGAAGCGCAAGTGACCGAGGCGCGGGCTACGAGGTCGTCGCCGACGACGCCGCTGGGGTAAAGTCTGCTCCGCTCTGCTGCCGATCCGGGCAGCCGGAGCCGATCGGGACGTGGCGCAGCTTGGTAGCGCACTTGACTGGGGGTCAAGGGGTCGCAGGTTCAAATCCTGTCGTCCCGACGCACGGACATGACGTGAGCGGGCATTGCCTCCGGGCGGTGTCCGCTTCGTCGTCGACAGTCCGAAACGTTCCGGCTGTAGGGTGAGCCAGTAGCGGGTGATCATCGGCCTCGGGGGCCGTACGGGCAGCTGGTCGCCACGGGACGTCGGGTGGAGGTGTGGTCCGTGGCGGTGGACGAGCGTGGCGGCTCCGCACCGGCCGTGTCCGACGCGATCTGGACCGTGCCCAACCTGCTCAGCGCGGCCCGGCTGGCCGGCGTGCCGGTTTTCCTGTGGTTGATCCTCGGCCCGCACCGCGACGGATGGGCGATCATCCTGCTGATGGTCAGCGGCGCGAGCGACTACTTCGACGGCAAGATCGCCCGGGCCTGGAACCAGACCAGCCGTCTCGGCACCCTGCTCGATCCCGCCGCGGACCGCCTGTACATCGTGGCCACGGTGGTCGGCCTGACCATTCGCGGCATCATCCCGGTCGCCCTCCTGGTGGTGCTGCTGGCAAGGGACGTCGTGCTGGCGTTCACCCTCCCTGTGCTGCGCAGGCACGGGTACGGGCCCCTGCCCGTGCACTACCTCGGCAAGGCGGCCACGTTCAACCTGTTGTACGCGTTCCCGCTGATCCTGCTCGGAGCCGGGCACGGCTGGGGCGCGCCGGCCGCCCGTACTCTCGGCTGGGCCTTCACGGTCTGGGGCGTCGGGCTCTACTGGTGGGCCGCCCTGCTCTACCTCGCCCAGGTGCGCGGTCTGACCTCCGGGCGGCGGCGCCTGGGCCTGCCGGGAGCGGGGACCGCTGCGGTGTGATGGTGCGTGGAGTGCGGGTGCGGGGCACATTCCGGGGCAGGCCTCAGGGTGAGCGGAGGTGGTGGTGGTGAGAGCGGTCGTGATGGCCGGCGGTGAGGGCACCCGGCTACGCCCGATGACCGCCAACCAGCCCAAGCCGCTGCTGCCCGTCGTCAACCAGCCGATCATGGGGCACGTCCTGCGACTGCTGCGCCGCCACGGCGTCACCGAGACCGTCGTGACCCTGCAGTTCCTCGCCTCTCTGGTCCGGAACTACTTCGGGGACGGCGACGAGTTCGGGATGACCCTCAGCTATGCCACCGAGGAGACCCCGCTCGGCACCGCCGGCAGCGTCAAGAACGCCGAGCAGGCGCTGCGCGACGAGCCGTTCATCGTCATCAGCGGCGACGCGCTCACCGACATCGACCTGACCGACATGATCGAGTTCCACCGCAAGAACAAGGCCCTGGTGACCATCGCGCTCAAGCGGGTCGCCGACCCGGTGGAGTTCGGCATCATCATTGCCGACGAGCAGGGCCGGATCGAACGATTCCTCGAGAAGCCGACGTGGGGACAGGTCTTTTCCGACACGGTCAACACCGGCGTCTACATCATGGAGCCGGAGGTCCTGGAACACGTGGCGACCGGCCAGTCGGTCGACTGGTCCAACGACGTCTTCCCCAAGCTGCTGGCGGACGGCGCCCCGCTGTACGGCTACGTGACGGACGCCTACTGGGAGGACGTCGGCACCCACGAAAGCTACCTGCGGGTCCAGGGCGATGTCCTCAACCGTCTAGTCGACGTCGAGATTGATGGGTTCGAGGTGTCGTCCGGTGTCTGGATCGCTGAGGGTGCCGAGGTGGACCCCGACGCCGTGCTGCGTGGGCCGCTGTTCATCGGTGACTACGCCAAGGTCGAGGCCGGTGCCGAGCTGCGCGAGTACACCGTGCTCGGCAGCAACGTGGTGGTGAAGAGCGGCGCCTTCCTGCACCGGGCCGTGCTGCACGACAACGTGTTCTGCGGCCCGGCCACCAACCTGCGGGGCTGTGTGATCGGCAAGAACACCGACCTGATGCGGGGGGCCCGGGTCGAGGAGGGCGCCATCATCGGCGACGAGTGCGTGGTCGAGGAGGAGGCCTTCGTCTCGGCCGGGGTCAAGGTCTATCCGTTCAAGACCATCGAGGCCGGCGCGGTCGTCAACACCAGCGTGATCTGGGAGTCCCGCGGCGCGCGGTCGCTGTTCGGGCCGCGTGGCGTCTCCGGCCTGGTCAACGTCGAGATCACGCCCGAGCACGTCGTACGGCTGGCCAGCGCCTATGCCACCAGCCTGCGCAAGGGCTCGACCGTCACCACCTCCCGCGACGCGTCTCGCGCGGCGCGCACGCTCAAACGGGCGGCGATCAGCGCCCTCACGGCCAGCGCGATCAACGTCCGGGACCTCGAGGTGGCCCCGACCCCGGTGACCCGATTCGAGGTCGAGGCCGGGGACTCCGTCGGCGGCATCATGATCCGGACCACCCCGGGCGACCCGCAGGGCGTCGACATCGTCTTCCTCGACGAACACGGCGCCGACCTCTCGCAGGCCGCGCAGCGCAAGCTCGAGCGGACCTTCAGCCGGCAAGAGTTCCGCCGCGCGTTCCCGGGCGAGATCGCCGACCTGACCTTCCCGGCCCGAACCCTGGACACCTACGTCGCCGAGATGCTCAGCTGCGTCGACGTCAGTGGGATCCGCGAGGCGCGGATGAAGGTCGTCCTCGACACCGCCGGCGGCGCTGCGGCCCTCGTACTGCCACTGATCCTCGGCCGGCTGGGCGTGGACGTGCTGACCATGAACGGCCGGCTCGACGAGATGTCGACGACGGAGACCCTGGCCGAGCACATGCGCGACCTCGAACGGCTCGGTGAGCTCGTCGCGTCGTCCAAGGCGGCGTTCGGCGTGCGCTTCGACCACGTGGGGGAGCGGCTGTCCATCGTCGACGAACGTGGCGACCTGGTCCACGACGACCGGGCGCTGCTCGTGGTGCTCGACCTCGTGGCGGCCGAAGGCCGGGGTGGCCGGGTCGCGCTGCCGGTGACCACCACCCGGGTCGCCGAGCAGGTGGCCCGCTTCCACGGCGTGGACATCGAGTGGACCTCGACCTCGCCGGAGCAGCTCACCAAGACCACGACCACCGACGGGGTGATCTTCGCCGGCGACGGCCGCGGCGGCTTCGTCATCCCCGAGTTCCACTCGGCCCTCGACGGGCTCGCGGCCTTCGTCCGGCTGCTCGGCCTGGTCGCCCGCACCAAGCTGACGCTGTCCGAGATCGACGCCCGGATCCCGGACGCCAGTCTGGTCCGGCGTACGGTGCCCACGCCCTGGGCTACCAAGGGGCAGGTCATGCGAGCGGTGGTCGAGGCGGCCAACGGCCGCGAGCTCGACACCACCGACGGCGTACGGGTGATCGAGCCGGACGGCGAGTGGGCGATGGTCCTGCCGGACCCGCTCGAGGCCGTGACCCACCTATGGGCCGAGGCGTGGGACCCGGACCGCGCGCTGCTGCTGCTCGACTCCTGGGCGGCCGTCGTGGAGGCCGCGAGCCGCTGAGGCGCGCCGTGCACCCGGCCCGAACCGCTGCGGTCATGATGGGTCCCGTGAGCTCTCCCGGCCCTGACCGCCCAGGCGCTACATCGATGTCGCTGCTTGTCGACATGATGACGAACACCCTGGATCCCGGCTATGCCGAAGCCGCCGCCAGCCGGGCCCGGACCGGTGCACCGGACGCCCCCCGGCGGGCCATTCAGCGCGCCGGCGCGGTGGCCGCGGCCGCGCTCGCCGGGCTGATCCTGGTCACGGCGTCGAGCGAGGCGCGTCGATCGGCGCCGGAGCTGGCCAAGGCACGGGCGGACCTGGTCGGCCAGGTGCGGCAGCGGACCAGCCAGGTGACCGGGCTGCAGCGCCAGGTCCTCGCCCTGTCCGCCAAGGTCGCGCGGCTGCGCCAGGCCGGGCTCGGCGGCACCTCCTCGGGACGCCGCCTGGCCGCTCAGCTCGCCGCGCTGCAGCTCGCCGCTGGTGCCGTCCCGGTCACCGGACCAGCAGTGCGGGTGACGCTGACCGACGCCCGGCTGCCGGCCGGCGCCACGGATTCCACCCGGCAGGACGAAGGCGGCCAGGTTCTCGACACCGACCTGCAGCACGTCGTCAACGCGCTGTGGGCCAGCGGCGCGGAGGCGATCGCCGTCAACGACCAGCGCGTGACCGCGCTGACCAGCATCCGCGCGGCGGGCAACGCGATCGTCGTCGACTTCCGGCCGGTCGACCCGCCGTACGTGGTCACGGCGCTGGGCGACCCGGACACGCTCGAGCAGAGTTTCGTGTCGTCCAGCGCCGCGGCCGCGCTGCGTACGTACAGTCAGGCGTACGGGCTCGGCTTCGCGGTCAAGGGACTGTCCGACGCGACCCTGCCGGCGGCCGCGGCCCCCGCCCTCTACGCGGCCCGGCCGGGCGCCGTCCCCACACCGTCCACCGGAGGTTCGTCGTGATCGCAGCTGTCGCCCTGGTCATCGGTGTCGTCGTCGGGCTGTTCGTGCAGCCGACGGCGCCGACCTGGCTGCAGCCCTACCTGCCGATCGCGGTGGTCGCGGCACTCGACGCGGTGTTCGGGGCCCTGCGCGCCCACTTCGACGGCATCTTCGACGACAAGGTCTTCGTCGTGTCCTTCGTCAGCAACGTCCTGGTGGCGGCCCTCATCGTGTTCCTGGGCGACCAGCTCGGCGTGGGTGCCGCCCTGTCGACCGCGGTGACCGTGGTGCTCGGGATCCGGATCTTCGGCAACGTGGCGGCCATCCGCCGCCACCTGTTCCGGGCATGACCCCGCAGCAGCCGACTGCCCGACGCCGGGTCGGCGCGACCTGGCTGGTTGCCGTGCTCTGCGGGGTGCTCGGCTTCGCCCTGGTCACCTCGGCCCACACCAACCGGGCCACGACCGGGCTGGGCGCCGCCCGCCAGGACGACCTGGTACGCATCCTGGACGGCCTGACCGGCCAGGCTGACCGGCTCCGCCAGCAGGCCGACTCACTCAACGCCGGCGTCAACCGGCTCCAGTCCGGCAGGGACGCTGCGGCTGCTGCCCTGGCCGACGCCCAGCGGCAGGTCGACGCACTGGGCATCCTGGCCGGCACCGCGCCCGCGTACGGTCCGGGCGTGGTCGTGACGATCAGCGACCCGGGGCACAAGCTGCGCTCGGACACCCTCCTGGACGCCGTCGAGGAGCTGCGGGACGCCGGAGCCGAAGCCCTCCAGCTGGGCACCGTACGGGTCGTGGCGGCCACCGCTTTCACCGACAGCGGCGCCACGATCCTGGCGGCCGGAACCGCTGTGACCCCGCCGTACGTGCTCACGGCGATCGGCGACGCGCACACCCTCAACGACGCCCTGCGGATCCCCGGCGGGGTGGTGGACACGGTCGCCCAGGCCGGTGCCGCCGCCACCATCGCCATGCCCGGCACGGTGTCGGTGACCGCCTTGCGGTCGCCGACGGCGTCTCGTTACGCTCGGCCGGTGCCGACAACGGCCCCGGCCTCGGCCGGTTGACCACCGACCGCGAGCCCGCCGACTGATGGAGAGCCCCTTGTTCCCCGACGACCTGCGCTACACCGCGGAGCACGAGTGGGCCCGATCCGGTGCCGAGTCTGCCCAGACCATCCGGATCGGGATCACCGACTACGCCCAGGAGGCCCTCGGCGACATCGTCTTCGTGACGCTGCCCGAGGTCGGCACCGAGGTCACCGCCGGCCAGCCCTTCGGTGAGGTCGAGTCGACCAAGAGCGTCTCGGACATCTACGCCCCGGTCGCCGGGGTGGTCGTGGCTCGCAACGAGGCGCTGGACCGGCAGCCCGAGCTGCTCAACAGCGACCCGTACGGGGAGGGGTGGATCGTCGAGATCCAGGTCGATTCCGCCGACGTGCTGGACGGGCTGCTCAGCGCCGCCGACTACCAGGCGAGCGTGGGCGGCTGAGCTGCCGGTGGAGCCCTCGACCTGGGATCGAGGGTTCCCCCCGGCTCAACCCGGGCTTGATACCGGTGCGCCTCAACCCCTGTTGTGCTCCCAGGCAGTGCCGGTATGCTCAGGGCTCGCCCTCGAGGAGCGGTTGACGTCGACCCTCAGGCCGAAGTCGACAGGCAGCACAGCCCGGTTCCGCCGACCGTCCGTGCACGACAGGAGATCGTCGCCCCATGCCGACCGTGTTCTGCACCCGTTGCGGGCAGGAGAACCCCGAGGAGAGCCGCTTCTGCGCGCGATGCGGCAATCCGCTGATCCGCCCCGGCGAGCCGCTCGAGCGGAGCGTCGAGACGACCTCCACGATCTCCATCACCGGCATCGAGTCGCTCGAGTCGGACGAGAACCCGGACGACCCGCAGATCGTCACCGACGTTGCCGTCGAGGGCCTGCCGACCGACTCAGCGCTGCTCGTCGTCAAGCGGGGGCCCAATGCCGGCAGCCGGTTCCTGCTCGACAAGGACCTGACGACTGCTGGCCGGCACCCGGAGAGCGACATCTTCCTGGACGACGTCACCGTCTCGCGGCGGCATGCGGAGTTCCACCGGGAAGGAACCCGGTTCGTGCTGCGCGACGTCGGCTCCCTCAACGGCAGCTACCTCAACCGCGAGCGGATCGACGAGGCGCCCCTGACCAGCGGCGACGAGGTCCAGATCGGCAAGTTCCGGCTCGTCTTCCTGACGGCCCACCGCACCGAGGGACCGGTTGCCTGATGAGCGCCTCTCCAGCCGCACGCGGCTCCATGAGCATCGGCGAGGTCCTTGCCGCCCTGCGCCAGGAGTTCCCCGACGTCACGATCTCCAAGATCCGCTTTCTCGAGGCCGAGGGACTGGTCGAGCCCCAGCGCACTGCGTCGGGCTACCGCAAGTTCTCCCGCGAGGACTTCGGCCGGCTGCGCTACGTGCTGGGGGCCCAGCGCGACCACTACCTCCCGCTGAGAGTGATCAAGCAGCACCTCGAAGCGCTCGACCGCGGTCTCGAGCCGCCGGCCGCCGGCGGGACCGGCCCCCGGGTGCCCCGGGCACTGGTCTCGGCTGAGGGGTTGCCCGGCGCGGACAGCTTTGCCAAGGACATCACCGAGATCCGGCTCTCCCGGGCCGAGCTGATGGAGGAGGCCGCCCTCGACGCCGCGGCCCTGGACCAGCTCGAGCAGTACGGCCTGGTTGCGCCCAGGCCGGGCGGCCAGCACTACGACGGCGACGCCCTGGTGATCGCCAAGACGGTCGCCGAGATGGCCCGGTTCGGCATCGAGCCGCGCCACCTTCGGCTGTTCCGCTCGGCGGCCGACCGTGAGGTCGGGTTGTTCGAGCAGGTGGTCTCACCCCTGGTCCGCCAGCGCAGCCCCGAGGCCAAGGCCCGCGCCGACGAGGTCGTCCGCGAGCTGGCCGCGCTGTCGGTCAAGCTGCACGCGACCCTGGTCAAGGCCGGCGTACGCCCCGGTCTCAGCCGCTGACCTCAACCGGCCCTGCATGCGGTCGTCGCCACGAACAACCGCGGTGTACGGTCGAGCAGGGGTTGAGGAGGACCGGGTGAACGAGCTCAGTGTGGTGGGGGTCCGGGTCGAGCTTCCGGCCAACCAGCCCATCGTTCTTCTCAAGGAAGCGACCGGCGAGCGCTACCTGCCGATCTGGATCGGCGCGGTCGAGGCGACCGCGATCGCGTTCGCCCAGCAGGGCATCGTCCCGCCCCGGCCGCTGACCCACGACCTGATGCGCGACGTCGTTGCCGCCCTTGGTGTCGAGCTGACCGCGGTCCACATCACCGAGCTGCGCGAAGGTGTCTTCTTTGCCGAGCTGCTCTTCTCCAACGGGGTCCGGGTGAGTGCGCGCCCGTCCGACGCCATCGCTCTTGCGGTGCGTTCGGACGTGACGATCCTTGCCGACGAGGCCGTGCTGGACGAGGCGGGCATCGTCATCGCCGACGAGCAGGAGTCCGAGGTCGAGCGGTTCCGGGAGTTCCTCGACAACATCTCCCCGGACGACTTCCAGACCGGGAGCGGCAACGCAGGGTGAGGGCAGCCGCACTCTCTAGTAGACGTTGAGGGTTGCGACGCGCCGAGAGCGAATCACAGCGGCGTGCTTCCGGCGGTGCTAGCGTCCGGGACAACACCCCGCGGATGTCCTGCGCCGGAGGGTGCCCGAGAGGGCACCGATCGGCTGCTGCGGGCCTGACAGGAGGCAGCGGATGAACGACGACCACGGCCATGCCTCGGATGGCCCGGCTGGCCCCGACGTCCCCGACGCCGTGATGATCGAGCGGCCCGCCTCCGGTAGCCAGGGCCTGCTGTTCGACGACGACCTGCCCCCGCTGCCGGCGGACGACGTCGGCTACCGCGGGCCGACCGCCTGCTCGGCTGCGGGCATCACCTACCGCCAGCTCGACTACTGGGCCCGCACCGGCCTGGTCGAGCCCGGGGTGCGTGCCGCCGCGGGGTCCGGCAGCCAGCGGCTCTACTCCTTCCGCGACATCCTGGTGCTCAAGGTCGTCAAGCGGCTGCTCGACACCGGGGTCTCCCTGCAGAACATCCGGACTGCGGTCGAGCACCTCCGCGAGAGAGGCATCGACGACCTGGCCCAGATCACCCTGATGAGCGACGGTGCCTCGGTCTACGAGTGCACGTCCGCCGACGAGGTGATCGACCTCGTGCAAGGTGGCCAAGGGGTGTTCGGCATCGCGGTCGGGCGGGTCGTCCGCGAGGTCGAGGGCTCCCTCGCGGTGCTCCCGGCCGAGCGGGCCAGCGGCGACAGCGAGCCCGCTCTGGAGGCTCATGCCGGTGACGAGCTGGCGACCCGCCGCCGCCGGCGTACCAGCGCCTGACCGGCACGCTGGTAGCCTGAGAACTGCTGACAACCCCGTACGGGAGAGCTTCACGCACGCCAGCGTGGGGCGCCGAAGGAGCAACCTCCCCGGAATCTCTCAGGCCGCCGAACCGTACGGGCGAGGCAACTCTGGAAAGCAGGTCGCACCGGCTCGCCCGGACGGCCTCACCGACGGTGAAAACCCGGGCGACCGGGTGAAGCTCTCAGGTCCCAGGACAGAGGGGGAGCCCCCGCAGCGCCGGCACTGTGCCGCGTTGCTCTCGAGGAGGCCCCAATGCAGCCCGACTCTCGTGACCTGTCCGCCCTCCGCACGCCGGTGCCCTTCGCGAGCCGGCACATCGGGCCTGGCGAGGACGACATTGCCAAGATGCTCGCGGTGGTCGGCTACGGGTCGCTCGACGAGCTGACCGCCACTGCGGTGCCCGACGCGATCAAGGCTCTCGAGGGACTCGACCTGCCGGCCGGACGCTCGGAGCCGGAGGTGCTGGCCGAGCTGCGCGAGCTGGCCGGGCGCAACACCGTGATGGTCTCGATGATCGGGACCGGCTACTACGACACCGTGACCCCACCGGTGATCCTGCGCAACGTGCTCGAGAACCCGTCCTGGTACACCGCCTACACGCCCTACCAGCCGGAGATCTCGCAGGGCCGGCTCGAGGCGCTGCTCAACTTCCAGACCGTGGTGTCCGACCTGACCGGGCTGCCGATCGCCAACGCCTCGCTGCTGGACGAGGGCACTGCGGCGGCCGAGGCCATGGCGCTGTGTCACCGGGTCAGCAACGGCAAGGGCGCGTTCGTCGTCGACGCCGGCTGCCACCCGCAGACCATCGCCGTCGTACGGACCCGGGCGCTGCCGCTGGGTATCGAGGTCCTCGAGGCCGACCTGAGCAAGGGCCTGCCGGACGGGGAGCTGTTCGGCGCGCTGGTGCAGTACCCGAGCACGCACGGCGAGGTAGTCGACTGGTCCTCGGTCATCGGGGCCGCGCACGAGCGCGGCGCCGTCGTGGCCATGGCCACCGACCTGCTGGCCCTGACCCTGCTGAAGCCACCCGGCGAGCTCGGCGCGGACGTCGCCATCGGCTCGAGCCAGCGCTTCGGCGTGCCGATGGGCTTCGGCGGCCCGCACGCGGGCTTCATGGCCGTACGGCAGGACTTCGCCCGCTCACTGCCCGGCCGCCTGGTCGGCGTCTCCGTCGACGCCGACGGCAACCCCGCCTACCGGCTGGCGCTGCAGACCCGCGAGCAGCACATCCGCCGGGAGAAGGCGACCAGCAACATCTGCACCGCCCAGGTGCTGCTGGCGGTAATGGCCAGCATGTACGCCGTCTACCACGGCCCCGAGGGGCTGACCGGCATCGCCGCCCAGGTCCACCACCGGGCGGCTTCGCTGGCCGCCGGGCTGCGCGCGGCGGGGGTCGAGCTGGTCTCCGGCACCTTCTTCGACACGGTCGCGGCGCGGGTGCCGGGTCGGGCGGCACAGGTCGTCGACGCGGCCAGGGCAGCGGGGGTCAACCTGCGCAGGGACGGGGACCTGGTCGTGATGTCCTGCGACGAGGTGACCACGGCGGCGCACGTCGCCACCGTGCTCGAGGCGTTCGGAGCTGCGCCCGTCGCCGACGCCGCCGACGCTCTGCCCGCAGGCCTCGTACGGGACTCTGCCTTCCTGACCCACCCGGTCTTCCATGCGCACCGCTCCGAGACGCAGATGTTGCGCTACCTCCGGTCGCTCTCCGACCGCGACTACGCCCTGGACCGCGGCATGATCCCGCTCGGCTCGTGCACCATGAAGCTGAACGCGACCACCGAGATGGAGCCGGTGACCTGGCCGGAGTTCGCCGAGATCCACCCCTTCGCGCCGCTCGAGCAGGCGCAGGGCCACCTCGCGCTGATCCGTCAGCTCGAGAGCTGGCTGTGCGAGGTGACCGGCTACGCGGCCGTCTCGCTACAGCCCAACGCCGGCTCGCAGGGCGAGCTGGCCGGACTGCTGGCGATCCGCGGCTGGCACCTAGCCAACGGCGACCAGCACCGTACGGTCTGCCTGATTCCGTCGTCGGCGCACGGCACCAACGCCGCGTCCGCGGTCATGGCCGGCATGCGGGTCGTCGTCGTCAAGTGCGACGAGGACGGCAACGTGGACGTGCCCGACCTGAAGGTCAAGATCGAGGCCAACCGGGACACCCTCGCGGCGATCATGATCACCTACCCCTCCACGCACGGCGTCTTCGAGGCGACCGTCACCGAGATCTGCGGGCTGGTCCACGAGGCCGGCGGCCAGGTCTACGTCGACGGCGCCAACCTCAACGCGCTGGTCGGGCTGGCCAAGCCTGGCAAGTTCGGCGCGGACGTCTCGCACCTCAACCTGCACAAGACGTTCTGCATCCCGCACGGCGGCGGCGGTCCCGGGGTCGGCCCGGTCGCGGTCGGCGCGCACCTTGCCCCCTACCTCCCGAACCATCCGCTGCAGCCCGAAGCCGGACCGGTGACCGGTCCGGGTCCGATCTCCGCCGCGCCGTGGGGCTCGGCCGGCATCCTGCCGATCTCCTGGGCCTACGTCCGACTGATGGGCGGCGAGGGGCTGACCCGGGCGACGCAGGTGGCGATCCTCAACGCCAACTACGTCGCCCGGCGGCTGGCCCCGCACTTCCCGGTCCTCTACACCGGGCGCGAAGGACTGGTGGCGCACGAGTGCATCGTCGACCTCCGCGGGCTCACCCGGGACACCGGCGTGAGCGTGGACGACGTGGCCAAGCGGCTGGTGGACTACGGCTTCCACGCGCCGACCATGTCGTTCCCGGTGGCCGGCACGCTGATGATCGAGCCGACCGAGTCCGAGGACCTCGGCGAGATCGACCGGTTCTGCGACGCGCTGATCGCGATCCGGGCCGAGATCGACAAGGTCGGGTCGGGCGAGTGGGACAAGGTCGACAACCCGCTGCACCACGCTCCGCACACGGCGTCGTCGATCGCCGGGGAGTGGTCGCACCCGTACACGAGGGAAGAAGCGGTCTATCCGGCCGGGGGTGACCGGCGGGCGAAGTTCTGGCCGGTCGTGCGCCGGATCGACCAGGCGTACGGCGACCGCAACCTGGTCTGCAGCTGCCCGCCGGTGGCGGACTACGAAGACTGAGGTCTAAGCGGCGCTGCGGGTCGGCGGCGCCACCCGGCGGGGCGCGAGGGCGCTGCCGTCGGGGAGCAGCTCGCCGCTGTCGTCGAAGAGCAGGACACCGTTGCAGAGCAGGTGCCAGCCCTGCTCGGGGTGGCTCGCAACGATGCGCGCGGCGTCGTGGTCGCAGGCATGGGCTTCGGGGCAGGTGGGGCGGTGTTCGCACATCGTCGTTACGTCTTCTCGGTCTCTGGTGCGGTCTTGCCGGCAGCATCGGTGTGCCGTACATCACTCTTCGACACTTACACCATGGTTCACAATAGCCAACTCGGACGGTTGTGCTGGTCCAAGTGGACCTGCTACAGGCGGCCCTCCTGCTCCTGTGCCCTGGCGAGTACGCGGGCGCGCGGCACCCAGTCGGCGAGCATCGCCGGCAGTCCGGCGGCCGTGGCGGCGTCGATCACCTCAGGGTCGTCGTCCACCAGGATCGCGACCGTGCCCCGGCGCGACAGGCTGCGCAGGTGGGCCAGCTTGGCCTGCCGCGCCGGCCGGCGGTCGTTCTCGCGGCGCATCAAGAGCACCCCTTCGGGCAGGCCGTGGCTGCTCAGCCAGCGCTGAGTGTCATGACGGCAATGCTCTGGCCGTCCGGTGAGGTAGACCACCTCGTGAGCCTGCGCCAGGCGGTGGGCGACCGCGGCACCCTCGGCCAGCAGCTGGTCCGACCCGGCGGCGGCGAAGAAGCCCGGCCAGCTCTTCGGACGCTGCTCGAGGTGGTGCAGCCGGTGCCGGACGTCGGCCAGCACACCGTCGATGTCGAGCACGGCGATCGGCCGGGGCATCTCCTCGGAGGGGTCCACGCTCTGATTCTTGCGTACCGCCGTGATCCTTTCCTACCAGGAAGCCGCCCGGACCTGACCCGGCTGGGCGCGATGGCATGGTTAGCCCGGACGGCTCAGCGACATTCGGCCACCTGGCCCAGCGCCGTCGTGACACGGTCTGCCTGACGGCCCCGCCCCAGCAGACCTCGAGGAGAGCCCGTGAACTCAGCACGTACGGTCCTGCGGCCGCTTGCCACCGTCCGGGAGCTCCCAGTGCTCGGCGCCGATCTCGCCCTCGCCGGCAACCGGACCCCGTACCTCGAGCTCGACCTGGACCGGGTCGTCGCCCAGCTGCACGCGATGCGCCGAGGGATGCCAGGTGTGGCTGTCCACTATGCGATGAAGGCCAACCCGGAGCCGGCGGTTCTCGCGGTCCTGCTGCAGCACGGCTGCGGGTTCGAGATCGCCTCCGCGGCGGAGCTGCGGGCCCTGACCGCGCTGGGGGTGGACCTTGCCGGCCTGCTCTACAGCAACCCGGTGAAGCCGGTCGGCCACATCGACGAGGCACACCGGGCGGGCGTACGCCGGTTCGCCGCCGACTGCTTCGACGAGCTGGTCAAGCTGGCCCGGTACGCACCAGGGGCCGAGGTCTACGTCCGTGTCGACGTCAGCAACCAGGGCAGCGTCGTGCCGCTCGCCGGCAAGTTCGGTTGCACGCCCACCGAGGCGGTGAGCCTGCTGCGGCAAGCCCGCGGACTGGGCCTGGTCCCGTACGGGCTGACCTTCCACGTCGGGTCGCAGGCGCTGGACCCCGGCGCCTGGGAAAGGGCGATCGGCACCTGCGGCGACATCATGTCGGTGCTGGCCGCCGAGGGCGTCCGGCTGCGGCTGCTCGACCTGGGCGGCGGCTACCCGGTCCCGTACGACTCGGCGGTGCCCTCGATCGCCGAGATCGGCGCGGTGGTCACCGCTGCCGCGGCCCGGCTGCCGTACCCCCTGTCGCTGGCGGCCGAGCCGGGCCGCTACCTGACGGCCGAGGCGGGAACGATGGTGGCGACGGTCATCGGCCGGGCCAGTCGGCGGGGCAGCGACTGGCTGCACCTCGACGTCGGCGCGTTCGGCGGCCTGATGGAGGCACTCGAGACCGACCGCGGGCTGCACTATCCGGTGGCCTGCCTGCACAGGCATGCCGGCGCGCCAAGGCTTGCCCCGATGTCGGTGACCGGGCCGACCTGTGACAGCGAGGACACCGTCCTGGTCGATGCACCGGTCTGCGCCGACCTGGTGACCGGAGACCTGGTCCGGATTGCCTGCACCGGCGCCTACACCACGGCCTATGCCAGTGCCTTCAACGGCTTCGACATCCCCGCCACTGTCCTGGTGTGACAGGGAAAAGCAGATGACGACGGCGATATCGTCGTCCTGGTGATCGAGGCCCTGCGTTCCCGTGACTTCCGACTGCTGTGGCTGAGCCAGTCGGCGAGCGTCATCGGCGACGCACTGGTCATCGTGGCGATCGGGCTGTACGTCACCCGGCTCACACATCAGCCGAGCGACGTCGGTCTGGTGCTTGCCGCCTATTCGCTGCCGCTGGTTGTGTTCGTCCTCGTGGGCGGCGTGATCGCCGACCGGCTGCCCCGGCAGCTGGTGATGGTCGTCTCGGACCTGATCCGGATGGTGCTGCACGGGACGCTTGCCCTGTTGATCGCCACCGGCGTCGTCCGCGTCTGGCACATGGTGGTGATCGGCTTGCTCTTCGGCGCTGCCGAGGCCTTCTTCCGCCCCGCGTACAGCGGTCTTGTGCCGCAAACCGTTGAGGAGAAGGACATCCAGGCCGCTCAGGCGCTCGGTGGGCTGAGCCATGAGATCGCCACCTTCGCCAGCCCGGCGCTGGCAACGGTGCTGGTGCTGGGCGTCGGCGGCGCCGCTGCCTTCGGTCTTGATGCCGTCACCTTCGCGGTCTCGGCGCTCATGCTCTCGCGCGTGCGCGGCCGCAGCAGAGGCGCCGCCGGCGAGTCGGGCTCGATGATGGTGGAGCTCAGACAGGGCTGGATCGCCGTACGGGAACGGGCGTGGGTCTGGGCAACCATCGTCGTCTACGCCCTGGCATTGCTGACCGCGCTGGCGCCGTTCTTCGTCCTCGGCGCAGCAGTTGCCGAGGACGTGTACGGGTCCGACGCGATCTTCGGCTGGACGAACGCAGCCTGGGGCGCCGGCACCGCGACCGGCGCTGTCCTCGGGGCGCGGTGGCGCCCGCGTCGGCCGATGCTGGCCGGGATGCTGGCCTCCATCCCGTGGCCGGCTGCGATCGTGCTGTACGCAGCGGGGCCTCCGCTGGCTGTGCTCTACCCGCTGATGGCGATCGCCGGCGCAGGCGTCGGCGCCTTCGCCGTGTGGTGGGAAACCGCGCTGGCGCAACGGATTCCGCCGCACCTGCTGTCCCGGGTCTCGGCCTGGGACTGGATGGGGTCACTCGCTCTGCTGCCGCTGGGCTACGTGCTCGCCGGCTCGGCTGCGGACCGTTTCGGCGCCGTCACGGTGCTCGTGGTCGGGGGAGCGATCGGCGTCGCCGCGATGGCCCTGGGGACGGTGCCGAGCTCGACCCGTACGCTGACGCGCCTGGAGGACGAGGACCGGCCCGACCGGGCCCAGCGGGTCGGCAGCGACCAGGCGGCCGTCGTCCTGCGCTGAGGACGGATGGACTCCGGTGCCGGCGGTGGTTACGCCGCGTTCCCAGAGCACAACGAGCTCCGTCCCGTTGGTAGGCTGGCGCTTCTTGCGGATGCCGTGAATGGCCATGACATGGCCCCGCCCCGCGCCGGTCCGACCACGTCTGGAGTCCTCGTGCCCGCGCTTTCCCGCCGCCCGTTCAACCTCGCCATCCTCGGCGTCGCCACCACGGCGATGCTGCTCGGCTCCACGGCCTCGGCGCAGGCTTCGGCACCCGCGCTCAAGACGGTCACGATGGACCAGGCGTTCGGCGCGCTTCCGCTGGCCAAGCAGCTGCCTGGCGCTGTAAGGCTGGTCGACAAGTTCGAGACGCCGGGGTCGGCGGCTGTCGACGTCTGCCCCGAGCTCGACCTGTCCTCACTCGTGGGAACGCTGACCGGCTCGAGCTCGTCGGGGGCGCTCGGCGTGCGCTTGAAGGGCTCGATGGTCGGCGCCGACTACCTGCCGGCACGATCGCAGACGCCCCAGGCGGAGACGGCGTCCTGGAGCGTCGGCGCGGTGGTGTTCCACACGGCCAAGCTGGCCAAGGCGGCCGCGGTCACGCTGGCCGCGGCCGAGAAGGCCTGTCCCAAGGCTGCTCCGGCGATCCCGGACTTCCCTCTCCCGTTCTCCCTGGTCCGGGCGGCCTCTGCTGCCTACGCGGTCGGCGGCTGGACTGGCTACCGGACGGTGGACAAGCTCTCCACCCTCGACCTGCTCCAAGGGCCGGACCCGGTCGGCACCCGCTCGACGCAGGTCTTCCTCACCCGCGGCAACCTGATGATCTTCATCGTCGAGATGGGGGACATCGAGCCGGGAACGGTGGCCCGCCAGGAGAGTTGGCGCAAGACCGCCACCAGGCTGATGCTGGCGAACTTCGACGCGTTGTTGAGCTAACCTGCGGCGACACGCGGTCCGTGTCCAGACCCGAGAGGGGTTGGTGTGTCGGACATCCGGCCTGAGCTGCCGGTCCTGCAGGCCGACTGCTCCAGCTGCGCAGGGTTGTGCTGCGTCGCTCCGGCGTTCGTCGCCTCAGCTGACTTCGCCCTCACCAAGCCGGCCGGCAAGCCGTGTCCCAACCTGCAGCAGGATTTCCGCTGCGGCATTCACGCGACCCTGCGTACGAAGGGCTTCTCCGGCTGCACCGTCTACGACTGCTTCGGGGCGGGCCAGCAGGTGTCGCAGGTGACCTTCGCCGGCCGCGAGTGGCGGTCGTCGCCTGGCACCGCCCGGCAGATGTTCGCGGTGTTCCCGGTCATGCGCCAGCTGCACGAGCTGCTGTGGCACCTGCGTGAGGCCTTGTCCTACCGGGCCGCTGCGCCCGTACATCCGCAGCTGCTTCGGTCGCTCGAAGCCACCGAGGTGCTGACCCGGTCGCCGGCAGCCGCCTTCGGTGACCTCGACGTTGCCGGCCACCGGGGGTCGGTGAATGTCCTGCTGGCCAAGGCAAGTGAGCTCGTACGCGCCCCGGTCGGCCGGCGTGCGCGTCAGCTGCGGGGTGCCGACCTGGTCGGGGCAGACCTGCACGGCGCCGACCTGCGGGGCGCCAACCTGCGCGGTGCCCTGCTGGTCGGCGCCGACCTCGGGGGAGCGGACCTGCGACTGGCAGACCTGACCGGCGCCGACCTCAGGGGCGCTGGCGTCGCGGGCGCCGACCTCACCGGCAGCCTGTTCCTGACGCAGTCCCAGGTCATCTCGGCAGCGGGCGACCCCAGCACCAGGCTCTCCCCGCCGCTGACGCTCCCCGGCCACTGGACCGCGTCCGGCGTCTCGCTGTAGCCGGCCCTGTGACGCGGCAGGGCTAGCGAGCGGTGAGCGTGCCGAAGCCCCACTCGGAGACGTTGTACGGCGGGCCGACGCTGGTGGCGTTGTCCCGCACGTTGACCACGCCCTGCTTGAAGGCGAGGAAGGTCGGCTTCTGGTACAGCGGCATGACGTACGCGTCGGCGGAGAGCAGCTTGTCGGCCTGGTTGAGCTCGGCGTTGGCCTTCGTCGGGTCGGTCTCGCTGACCGCCTTGTTCAGCAGCGCATCCACGGCGGGGTTCTTGTACCGGCCGAAGTTGCTGCCCGACGTGCTCTGCCAGGTCTGCTGCGCGCTCTGGTAGACCGCGGGAGTTCCTTGCCAGGCGAACACCACGACGTCGTAGTCCTTGCCGGCGGTGTGGGTGAGCGTCGCCCCGAGGTCGTCGGTCGACATGACCTTGAGCGTGATCCCGATCTTCGCCACGTCACGCGCGAGCTCGCCGAGCTCGTTCTGCCGGATCGAGTTGCCGACCGTGTAGCGCGCCGTCAAGGTCGGGAAGTCCGCGCCGTCCTTCAGCTTCAGCTTGCCGCCGCTGAGCTTGTAGCCGGCGTCGGTGAGCAGCCTGGTCGCGGCGGCGACGTCACCCGAGCCGAGCCCGGCGGGCGCGTTGTCGGTGTAGCCGTTCTGCCCGGGCACGAACATGTGGTTGTCGAGCGTCTTGACGTTCGGGTCGAACTGGCCGATGGTGCGCTTGATCAGGCTCTCGCGGCTCAGAGCGGTGAACATCGCCAGCCGGACGGCCTTGTCCTGCAAGGCCTTGTTGAGCAGGTTGAAATCGAAGTGCTCCCAGAGCAGGCCGGCGCCCACGTGGTAGACGACGCCCTTCTGGCTCTGGATGCTCTCGACCAGGTCGACCTCGGGCTGCGGGTTGATCGCCTGGACCTCGCCGTTGGCCAGGGCCGGTGGCTCGGCCGTCGCGTCGGTGAGGATCCGGAACACCAGCGTGTCGAAGTACGGGCCGTGCGCACCCGCCCACCGCGGGTTGGGGACCTCGGTCACCGCAGTGTTCTTCTCGAAGTTCTTGATCAGGTAGGGGCCGGCCGACCAGGTCGGCACGGTCTTGCTGAAGTAGGCGGTCACGGCCGACAGTTGCTCCCTCGTGCCGTTGCCGTGCGGGCCGGCACCGTTCTTCGCCGCGATGTGCGCCGGCATGATCGGCCCGAACAGCGACCTCCAGTCGGAGTACGGCGTGGCGAAGACGAGCGTCGCGGTCTCCCCGTTGTTCGAGCTGGTCAACGACTTGATCTGGTCATAGCCCGAGGTCGAAGCCGGGTCGCAGAACGTCGGCGAGCTTGCCGGGGCGTCGGCAGCCGCCCCGCCGCAGGCCTTCGAGCTCTGCAGGTTCCAGGTGAGGATGAGGTCATCGGCGTTCAGCGGGGTGCCGTCGTTCCAGACCGCCTTGGGGTTGAAGGTGTAGACGATGGTCTGTGGGCTGGTCGAGGTCTCCTCCGCTGAGCGGAAGTAGTCCGACGCGAGCTTGTAGGACAGGTCCGGCTGCGGCTCGAAAACGTTCGGGTAGATCGCGTCGAGCGCCTCCTGCGTGTCGAACGTGTTGCCCGCGTTGGTCAGCAGGTCCCAGTCCTGGATGTCCTTCTCGATCGTGTACGCGAACTTGCCGCCCTTGGTCGCTGTGCCGGCATTGCAGGTGTCCGGCGCCTTGTCGCACTCGATGTTCGGCCGTGCAGCAGCCAGGTCCGTCGGGCCTGTTGAGGTCGTGCTGCCGGTCGTTGCGACCCCGCCACCGGTAGCCGGCGAGCCGTTCTTGCTGCTGGAACCGCTGCAGGCGGGCAGCGACAGTGCAACCGTGAGGGCGGCAACTGCGCCCGTGACTACCCGCCGATTCATGCGCCGATTCATGGTGCACCTTCCCCGAGTTCGCCCCGGCCGGACTGGCCGTGGGCAGGCTGAACCAGGCCACGCCGACATGGGTGGACTGTTGGTGCTGGTGGGACCTGCCGCCCAGAGGCGCCGAGCTAGATCGGCCCTCGGCAGGACTGTCGTGGCAGGCAGCTGGGCCGCGGGGTCTCACCCGCGAGGCCCACCATGTCGGAGGCGTTGGCCCGCCGGAGGGCACGCTGGGCCCGTACGGACACTGCATTGCACGCGATCGCGTCGAGGCCGTGGCAGCCGGTCAGCTGCTGGCCCGCGTAGATCGTGCCGCCATCGACCGGGCTGCCGACCGTTCCTGGCAGCAGGTGCAGGGCAGGCGTTGCCACCGCAACCGCGGCCGCAGCGAGGGCCCCCGAGAGAGCGCGTCGACGAGCACGTCGACGGGCCGCCCCCGCTGCGACACGGTGGATCAGGTTGGGGCAGTCGGCCGTGTCGGCGCTGGCCCTGCGCATCTCCCGGGCCACGAAGTCGGAGAGCTGCTCAGTCATAGGTCACGCACCGCCAGGCGGGGGTCGTCGAGGTAGCGGAGCTTGCCCAACGCCTTCGCTGTCTGGCTCTTCACCGTCCCGACGGAGCAGCCCATGATCGCGGCCACCGCGACCTCGGTCAGGTCGTCGTGGTAGCGCAGGACGAGGATCGCCCGTTGCTTGGGGGACAGCGTGTCCAGGAGCCGGCCGAAGGCGTCCCGCAGATCGGTCGTTGCGTAGTCGTCCTCGGCCTGGAGCACGTCCGGCAGGTCGCGGGTCGGCTGCTCGGCCCGCCAGGCTCGCCGCCACCAGGCCGTATAGAGGTTGAGCATGACCGTGCGGACGTAGGAGTAGGGATCACCGCGCTGGACGACCCGCTCCCAGCGCGGCCAGACCCGCTCCAGCGCCGCCTGCACCAGATCCTCGGCCAGGTGCTGGTCGCCGGTGAGCATGCGGGCGGTGCGCAGCAGGGAACGGCGCCGTACGAAGACGAACTCGTCGAAACCCTGCGGCGGATGTTGCACTCCACCTCCCCATGCCGATGGCGTCGAGCTCTCACCCTTGAACAGCGGTTGGCCGCACCGGATGGTTGCCCCATGAGAGCAGAAATAGCCACCGGCCGGGGGGAGTTCAGGCAGGCATGGAACTTGGGATCTACAGCTTTGGCGACCGGCACCCGGACGCCTTCACCGGCGAACAGCTGTCCGTCGCGGACGCTTACGCAAACACCCTCGAGCGGATCACCCTCGCGGACCAGCTCGGCCTGTCGTTCTACGGCCTCGGTGAGCACCATCTCGACACCTACTCGATCTCCAACCCGGGCACCGTCCTGGCGGCGGCCGCCAGCGTGACCGAGCGGATCACCCTGTCCTCGGCGGTGACCGTGCTGAGCACCGAGGACCCGGTCCGGCTCTACCAGCAGTTCACGACCCTCGACCAGCTCAGCCGCGGGCGGGCCGAGCTGATGGCCGGGCGTGGGTCGTTCATCGAGTCGTTCCCGCTCTTCGGTGCGGATCTTGAGGACTACGAGGCGTTGTACGAGGAGAAGCTCGACCTCCTGCTCGCGATCGACAGGGAACAGCCGCTCACCTGGTCCGGGCACTTCCGCCCCTCGCTGACCGAGGCGACCATCCTGCCCCGGCCGTACGGCGAGCACCTGCGCATCTCGGTCGCCACCGGGGGCAACCCGCAGTCGTCGCTGCGGACGGGCGTGCGCGGGCTGCCCATCGTCTACGCCGTCATCGGCGGCCGGCCGGAGCGGTTCGCCCCACTCGTCGACCTCTACCGCAGGGGTGGTGAGTCCGCCGGCAAGACGTCGTCGCTCAGCGTCACGATGGGTGGCATCGGCCTGATCGCCGAGAAGTCCCAGGATGCCAAGGACGCGTTCTTCCCGTACTGGATGGAGACCATGAAGTACGGCGCCAAGGCGCGTGGCTGGGCGATCCCGAGCCGGGCGGACTACGACCAGGCGGCGCAGGGCGCACAGGGCATCTTCGTCGGCAGTCCGGCCGAGATCGCGGAGCGGATCATCACCATGGGCAAGCTGGTCGGAGCCGACCGGTACGCGATGCAGATGGACTGGGCGGGGGTGCCCCAGGCGCGGGTGCTCAAGGCGATCGAGCTGCTCGGTACGGAGATCCTCCCGCAGGTGCAGCAGGAGCTCACCGTCAACGCCTGAGGTGTGTGGGCTGCCTCCTACTGGTTAGCCTTGGACCGTGACCAACGACGTACGCAACTTCGTGACCGAGCACCGCGCCGACCTGCTGGCAGACCTGGACGCCTTCCTGCGGATCGAGGGGATCAGTGCCCAGCCGGCGCACCAGGCCGACGTCGAGCGCAGCGCCGAGTGGCTGGGGCGGGCCTTCACCGACGCGGGATTCCCCACCGCCGAGGTCTGGCCGGTGGACGGGGGACTGCCGGCGGTCTACGCCGAGTGGCCCTCGGCCGACGCTGGCGCGCCGACGGTGCTGGTCTACGGGCATCACGACGTGCAGCCGGTGGATCCGCTCGAGCTGTGGCATACCGGCCCGTTCGAGCCGACCATCGACGGTGACCTGCTACGGGCGCGCGGTGCCTCGGACGACAAGGGACAGCTGCTGTTCCACCTGCTCGGTGTACGGGCGCACCTCGCGGCGACCGGGCGCACCAGTCCGGCGGTGCACCTGAAGTTCCTGATCGAGGGGGAGGAGGAGTCGGGGTCCCCGAACTTCGAGCGGCTGCTGCGCGACCACCGTGAGCGGCTGTCCTGTGACGTCGTAGTGATCACCGACACCGGCATGCTGGCGGAGGACACGCCCAGCTCGGTCACCGGGATGCGCGGGATGGTGGCCTGTACGGTGCACTTCCACGGACCCGACCTCGACCTGCACTCCGGCGTCTTCGGCGGCGCCGTGCCCAACCCGGCGACAGCGGTGGCCCGGTTGGTCGCAGCACTGCACGACGACCACGGCCGGGTCCAGGTGCCCGGCTTCTATGACGACGTCGTTGAGCTCACCGAGGCCGAGCGGCAGCTGTTCGCCAGGGTGCCCTTCGACGCCACAGACTTCCTGGCCACCAGTCAGTCCCGCGCGCTGACCGGTGAGGCCGGGCAGAGCACCCTCGAGCGGATCGGTGCACGACCGACAGCGGAGGTCAACGGCATCGGCGGCGGCTACCAGGGCGACGGGAACAAGACCATCGTGCCGAGCGACGCCTTCGTCAAGCTGTCCTTCCGGCTGGTCTCGAACCAGCGGCCGGCGACCATCCGCGGACAGGTGGAGCAGTTCGTCGCGGAGCAGCGGCCACCAGGGATCGCGGCACAGGTCGAGTGGGAAGGCGAAGGCGTCGAGGCCTGCCTGGTCGACATCGACACCCCCGCCTACCAGGCACTGTCCCGGGCCGTCTGCACGGCCTTCGACGCGGACCTGATGCTGCCGACGCGGGAGGGTGGCTCGGGCCCGGAGGCGATGATCCAGCAGGTGCTCGGCGCGCCGATGGTCTTCCTCGGCGTGGGGCTGCCGGACGACCAGATCCACGCGCCCAACGAGAAGGTCAGCCTTCCCATGCTTTACAAAGGAGCCGAGGCAGCTGCCCATCTGTGGGCCGAGTTCGCCGGCCTCGGCGTCGAGGGGCTGAAAGGCTGACCGTGCGGCTCAGCGGGCGAGCAGGCCGTCGACGTTGACGACCTTGCCCTTGCTCTTCTGCGCCTTCGCGCCCCTGACCACGAGGACGATCGTGTGCGCCTTGGCCTGGTGGTAGGACGCGAGGTTGACGACGACCTGCGCCTTGGTGGCCTTGCTGAACAGGCTGATGTCCCGCAGGTGCTTGCCATCGACGAACACCCCGACGATGCCGCAGGTCGAGCACGTCGTGGTCAGGAACGCGAAGCTCGACCCGTAGGCCTTGACGCGCGCGGTGGCACCGGTCTTGGCCGACTTGACCAGGGTGCCGCCGAACGCGGCGTGGCTGCGGACCCGGGACCAGCCGGTGCTCAGCTTGAAGCTCTTGTCGTCGTACGCCACGCTGAGCGCCTTCTTGGCGGTCGACGCGTTACCGGCCTTGTCCGTGGCCACGACCACGAGCTGGTAGATCGAGCCGAGCTGGCCCTTCAGCGTGACGGTGCTCGAGCCGGCGGTGGTGGCGGACCAGACCACCTTGCCGTTGCGCAGCACCGTGGCCAAGACGTTGCCGACGCCGGACGTCGGGTCCGACACGGCCCAGCCGTACTGCACCGTCTTGCCGGTCGACGAAGACGCCTTGGCAGTGACCGAGACGGTGGGGGCGGCACCGTCGACGACAACCGTCGTCACGGCGGTGAGGCAACGCTGGTAGCTCAGGTAACCCTGGGCCCACACGGTGTAGACGCCGTCCGAGGGCACCGTGACCGGCGCAGGCGCGGCCGGCTTGCCGCTGTTGTTCGTGCAGGTGGGCGGGGTCCCGTACCCGGTGGCCCAGCTGAGGAAGGTCTGGCCGCCCGGCGCGGTGACGCTGACCGGGACGGTCTTGCTCGTGGTGAACGCTGGCGCAGAGACGACCGGTGCCTGCACGAGCTGGTCGACGAGCGGATGCCAGTACGGCGCCCCGAGCCCGGTGACCATGTCATAGCCGCTGCCGGCTGCGAATCCGTTGTTGCCAGAGACGACGTCCCGGAAGCTGGTCGCCGGGGCGGCGTACAGCGCACTGTGGATGTCCCCGATGCCACCGTTGGTCAGCCCCCGCGAGGCCAGCTCGGTGGTCAGCATGGCGGCCGAGATGGGGGAGGCCAGGCTGGTGCCACCGAAGGTGTCGTACTCCAGCCCGAACCCGGTTCCGAAGTCGTGGACCACGTCGAAGCCGGTGTTCGGGTCGGCGTCAGCGGCGATGTCCGGCACGGCACGGGTCGTGACGCTCGGCAGGGCAGCCGCCTGATAGGCGGGACGGGGGAACTGCGATAGGCCGCCGCCGGATCCGGACCAGCCGGTCTCCTGCGGGCCGACCAGGTCGAGGCTGGTGCCGCCGACCGCCACGACCAGCGGGTCCGAGGCGGGATAGTTGACGCCGGTGGACCCGTCACGGCACAAGGCGCCGTCGTCACCGGAGGAGGCGAACACGGTGACGCCGGTCGCCACCAACGAGGCGATCGCGTTGTGGACGAGGGCAACGAAAGGCTCGTGCGTCTGCTCGCAGCGACCCCAGGAGATCGACAGGGCGACTATGCCAGAACTGGTCAGCGCATCGGCGGCAATGCGGTAGTAGGCGTCGAGCTCGCCCTGCCCCGAGCCGTTGGTGACGAAGTAGCCGCGCTGTGTCGCGAACCGGTTGGTGCTGTAGATGCTCTCCTGGTCCAGTGCCACCTCGGCGGCGCCGTCGAAACCGTCGTCGAGGGTGGTGGAAGCTCCGTCGATGGAGACCGCGGTGAACTGGCCGGCGGCCGGCGTGGGCAGTCCGGCCCACGTGGCGTAGGCACCCAGCTCGGACGCGTTCCAACCGGCGAACTGCAGGGTGGCGATCACCGGAGCGCTCGAGCCGGCCGGCGGCGCGGCATCCGAGGCCTGGTAGGTCGTCCTGAAGTCACTACCCTTCAACGGCTGAGCGGCCATCGGCGTCATGCGCGACCCCTGCCCGCCGATCACGACGGACGCGACACCCGCAACAGACGCCGGGTCATAGACCACGCCGCCGCCGGCCGCCCGACCGCTGGACGCCAGCGCGCGTACGGCAGCCGCCGGACCGTGCACCACTATGGTCCACGGCGTTGAGTCGTCGACGGTGAGGCCCAGTCCGCCGATCGAGCTCCGTACGGACGCCTTCACGGCCGCGGAGGGGATGGTGCCGGCGAGCCGGGCCAGCCGATCCGCCCGGGACAGCCCGCCGGCCTGCGCCAGCGAGCTGGTGGCCGCCGGGTTCGGGGTCCGAAGAACCAACGTGGCTGACATCTCGGTGCCCGACACCGGTGTGGCAGCGAACGCCTGCGCCGGAAGGGCACTGGTCAGGGCCAGCGCGCAGACGGCCACCCCCGCCGACCGGAGACGTGGCTTCAGACGGGCAGGCGTGGCGATTCGCGTCAAGGCGTTCGTCCCCCAGGTAAGAATCCCGTTTCGTGGACGGGATGTCGTTCGGATGTCCGGTCAACCTTGGCCTTGCGCGTGCCGAACTGGAGCGCCACCATACCGAACCCGCTGTCGAACCGTGGGGTGTTTGGCCATCAGCTCGGTCGGCGCCGGCAGCGAGGCGCATGTTAGCGCTCTCGCGAGTGGCAGGCGCTGCGGGACTACCTTTGTCCGACACGGGACCGGGCAGGAGGCCCACGGAGTGTTCGTGAATCCGCTGTTGACCTCAGCAGGCTCCATGCCGACGCTGACCCCGACGACGCTGACCTCGCTCACCGGCTACAAGCTGCAAGTGTCGTCAACGCTCGCAAACTCGGGCGTGACCCTGTCCACGGTCGGCATCAGCGCCGGCTCCCGCGACTTCTACGGTGACGCGATCCCTGCCGACCGTTAGTCGGGTCCCGGCCGGGTGGCCCGTTCCCTCAGGCAGTGGCCACCTTGCTCTTCCCGTGCAGCGCCTCCTGCAGCTGCGCCTCGGCATCCCGGGGGAGTGACGTCTTCAGCACGGTTCCGCCGAACTTGCTCAGCGCGTCGATGGCCTTGTCGAAGGTGAGTTCTTCGACAATGAGGAACAGCGCGGATGTTCCCGGTTGCAGCATGTCCCGGACGCGGGTCTGGAACTCATTGTCGATGTCGATCTTTTCGACCAGTCCCATCAGCGCGCCGAGGCCGGCGCCGATCACCATGCCGAACAACGGGATGAAGAACAGCAACCCGAACAGAAAGCCCCACAGCATGCCCCAGGAGGCGCCGCCCTGGACGGGATGATGGTTCGTCGTGACCTGGAACCGGCCCTCACGGTCACGCTTGATCACGGCGATGGCATCCGGCTGAATGATCAGGTCCGCGGCAAGCCGTCGCGCTTCAGCGGCGGCTTTGTCCGCGGTCGTCTCGTCCGGGTAGCCGATGGCGATCAGAGTGCTCATGGTGTCTCCTTCTGTTCCGCGTTGACTTGTCAGGCCTGCTGATGCGGGGGCACGGTAGTCAGCCTGCGGCCAGATCTCCGGCCAGGTCGCCGAGTGTGACGGTGACTGTCCGCTTGTCCGTTCCGGTTGGCGAGGTCACGATGACGGTGACCTGCTCGCCGGGGGTGTGCAGGGCGAGGGCATCTGCCAGGTCCTGGGTGGACGTGATGGTTGCGCTGCCGAGCTTGGTGATCACCTCACCGACGGCGAGATGGGCCTTGGCTGCCGGGCCGTTCGGAATCACGCTTGCGATGCCCGCACCGATGGGCTGGCCGTTGGCGCCATTGACCGTCTCGACCCTCACGCCGAGCGTCGCCCGGCCGGAGTTCGTCACCTTGCCGTGGGAGATCAACTGGTTGGCGATGTTGCGCGCCATGTTGCTGGCGATGGCGAAGCCGATCCCCGGCGCCGCGGAGCCCCCGCCCATCTGCGGGTCAACAGCGGCGAGAGTGGGGATGCCGACGACCTCGCCGCTGAGGTTCACCAGCGCGCCACCACTGTTGCCCGGGTTGATCGCGGCGCTGGTCTGAATGGTGTCGGGAATCGTCGCCCCGGGGGATTCCGCGTCCTGCGGCTCGTTGACGATGCGCCCCAGCGCCGAGACGATCCCTTCGGTGACGCTGCCCGCCAGACCCAGCGGGTTCCCCACCGCCATCACGATGTCACCGGTCCGCAGCGCTTTCGAATCACCGAAGGTGGCCGGGTGCAGGTTGGTGGCCCCGTTGATGCGGATGACGGCGAGGTCGTCCGGGGCGAAGGTGCCCACCAGCGTGGCCGCATGACTTGTGGTCGTGTTCGCCTGCCGGACCTGGAAGGTGTGGGACGTGCCGACGACGTGAGCGTTGGTCACGACGTCCCCTTGCGCGTCCATGATGACCCCCGAACCGAGACCGCTGGAGGTGAGGATCTCCACAACCGAGGGAAGGGTCTTCGAAACGGTGTCGGTGAAGGCAGCCTGCAACGCCAGGGCCGGGTTGGCTGTGCTCGTCGAGGACGGTGCGGCTGCTGGCGATCCGCCGTGGGTGCAGCCGGACAGCGCGGTGACGAGAAGCGCGGACAGCGCGGTGGCGTACATGGGGAGTCGAGCGGCCCGGGTCATCTGGGCTCCCTTCAGGGCAGCACAGCCAGTTGACTCCGGCGGCCGATCAGGGTCTTGACCCCCAAGGTGCGACTTGTGCCCGTCCGAACTGTCCTGAGGGGACGAGTCGGTCGAACAAGCGGATCGCCCCCTCCTGGCGTTAACGCTCGCCAGGCCCAAGGGCGGCCCTCGCGCCCCCTCGGAAGGCCAGGCGTGCCACGAGGTCAGGGGCAGTGAACCAAATTCGACACCCCAGGGTGAGGCCACGCAGACCCCGAGATGTGAAGGTGAGACGAGGCCCGGACGCGCCCTCCAACGCGAGGTCGTGAGGGTGAGGCCGGCTCCGTCCTTCCGGGCTGCAGCCAGAGATCGCCCACGACGCTTGATCTTCGGAGGAAGTCATGACACTGATGCGGTTCGACCCCTTCCGCGACCTCGACCGGCTCAACGAACGCGTGCTCACAGGGGCGATGCGCGCCATGCCGACCGAGGCCTTTCGCCGGGGAGACGAGTTCTTCGTTCTCCTCGACGTTCCCGGCGTCGACCCCGGTGCGGTCCGCGTCACCGTCGAACGCAACGTGGTGAACGTCGAGGCCACCTTCACCTCGCCGCGCCAGGAGGGCGACGAACCGATCATCGACGAGCGACCGCACGGGCGCGCGACCCGCCAGTTCTTCCTCGGCGAGAACCTCGATGCCGCCAACCTGCGAGCCGACTACGACCGCGGGGTGCTGACGCTGACGATCCCGGTGGCCGAGCAGAGCAAGCCGCGCCAGGTCCAGATCGGATCGGGGTCGACACGGACCATCGACGTCAGCTCGCAGGACCAGCAGAAGGCCGAGCAGGCGGTCAACGCCTGAGGATCGGCTGACTGCCGCTTCGCTTCCGGTCCTCATCACCTTTCGACACGCAGGAAAGAGGCTGTCATGCCCAGAGCTGTCGGCATCGACCTCGGCACCACCAACTCGGTCATCGCGTCGTGGGAAGGTGGTGAGCCGACCGTCATCACCAACGCCGAGGGCGCGCGCACCACGCCCTCGGTCGTCGCCTTCACCGAGAGCGGCGAGCGTCTCGTCGGTCAGCTCGCCCGCCGGCAGGCGATCCTGAACCCGAAGGGCACCATCTATTCGGCCAAGCGGTTCATCGGTAGGCACTTCGACGAGGTCAAGGAAGAGGCCAAGGCGGTCACGTTCGACGTCGTGCCCGGGCCGGAGGGGGCCGCGCGTTTCGAGATCCGCGGCAAGCAATATGCACCGGAGGAGATCAGCGCACTGGTGCTGCGCAAGCTCGCCGAGGACGCCTCCAAACATCTGGGGGAGCGGGTCACGGAGGCCGTCATCACCGTCCCGGCATACTTCAACGACGCCCAACGCCAGGCGACGAAGGACGCCGGGAAGATCGCGGGGCTGGAAGTCCTGCGCATCATCAACGAACCCACCGCCGCTGCGCTGGCGTACGGGCTGGACAAGCGCGGCCACGAGACGGTGCTGGTCTTCGATCTCGGCGGCGGCACCTTCGACGTCAGCATCCTGGACGTCGGCGACGGCGTGGTCGAGGTGCGGGCGACGTCAGGTGACACCCATCTGGGCGGCGACGACTTCGACCGGCGGATCGTGGACTACCTGGCCGACAATTTCCAGCGCGAACAACGGATCGACCTGAGAGCCGACCCGCAGGCACTGCAAAGGCTGTTCGAGGCGGCCGAGAAGGCCAAGGTCGAGCTCAGCTCGGTCAGCCAGACCCAGGTGAGTCTGCCGTTCATCACCGCCGACGCCGACGGTCCCAAGCACCTGACTGCCACGCTGATGCGCTCCACGTTCGAGGAGATCACCCACGACCTGATCGAGCGGTGTCTTGGCCCGGTCCAGCAAGCCATGTCCGATGCCAAGGTCACCGCCAACGACATCGACGAGGTCATCCTGGTCGGCGGCTCGACCCGGATCCCGGCGGTGCAGAGCCTGGTGCGGCGGCTGACCGGTGGCAAGGACCCGAACATGACCGTCAACCCGGACGAGGTCGTTGCCCTGGGCGCAGCCGTGCAGGCCGGCGTCCTCAAGGGCGAGGTGTCGGATGTCCTGCTGCTCGACGTCACGCCGCTGTCCCTGGGAGTGGAGACGCGCGGCGGCATCATGACCAAGATCATCGAGCGCAACACCACGATTCCCGCCCGGCGCGCCGAGGTGTTCTCCACGGCAACGGACAACCAACCGGCCGTGGACATCGTGGTCTTGCAGGGCGAGCGGGAAAGGGCTGCGGACAACCGGGTCCTCGGCCGGTTCCAGCTGACGAACATCAGGCCGGCGCCGCGAGGCGAGCCCCAGATCGAGGTCACTTTCGACATCGACGCGAACGGCATCCTGAGCGTCACGGCTCGAGACCGCGACACCGGAGCCGAGCAGGGCATCACCATCAGCCAGAGCTCCAACCTGGACCCGGCCGAGGTGGAGCGGATGCTCGCAGAGGCGGATCGCAACCGGACAGAGGATCAGCAGCTGCGGCAGCAGGTCGAGGCGCGCAACGAGCTCGACAGTGCCGCCTACCAGCTCGAACGACGGCTGGGCGACCTCGGCGAGGCAGCGCCCGTGCATGAGAGGGCGCGCGCGGAGATGCTGGTCAGCGATGCGCGACAGGCAATCGCCGAGGAGGCACCCATCGATCGGATCCGCTCGTTGACCGGAGAGCTGGCCCAGGCGACGGCGGCGCTCGACGCCAGCGCGTCGGCGAGCAGCGCAGCCGCTGGCGGTTCGCGACCCGCTGCTGGAGGCGGTGGCGGAGCCGCGGCCGATGATGACGTCATCGACGCCGAGTTCGACCGTGCCTGATGCCGGTCAGGTCCAGTCGGACCCTGACACGCATCGTGCGCCCGAAACCGCCGCACCGGCTGAGGGCTCGGACGCGACGGCTGAGGCTGCGGGGGAGACCACCCAGGTCAAGGAAGAGCTGACAGAGGAACGGTGGCGACGCGCTCTCGCTGACCTGGACAACGCCCGCAAGCGGGCTACGCGCGAGCTCAGCCACGTCCGTGACAGTGAGCGAGCCTTGGTAGCAAGGCAGTTCCTTCCGGTGGTCGACAACCTCGAGCTCGCGTTGGCGCACGCCGATGATGCCCCCGGAGCTGTCATCGAAGGCATCCGCGCAGTCCGGGACCAGGCGGTCGCGGTGCTGGCCCGCCTCGGTTATGAGCGGTTCGACAAGCCCGGTGTCCCGTTCGACCCCACCGTGCACGAGGTCGTCAGCGTCGTCGAGGACCCGAACGCCGAGCCGGGGACCGTGGTTCAGGTGCTGCGTCCCGGATACGGCGACGCCGAGCGGCAGCTGCGGCCGGCCGGTGTTGCAGTGTCCCGCCCGCGGAAGTGAGCAGCGGTGGCACAGGACTACTACGAGATGCTCGGCGTGGCCCGGAATGCCACCGCCGAGGAGTTGCAGCAGGCGTTTCGTAAGCTTGCGCGCCGCTACCACCCGGACGTCAACTCCGACCCGAGCGCCGTGGACCGGTTCAAGGAGATCAACGAGGCCTACCACGTGCTTGCCGATCCGGAGACCCGGGCGCGCTACGACCGCTTCGGGCCGGACTTTCGCCAGATCCCCGACGACGTCGCCGCCGGCGCCGGCGCGTCTCGTGCCTACCGCTCGGGGAACGTGGGGACGGGCGCCGGTCGCGTGCGTCGCGGCTCACCCGGCGGCGCGAGCATCAACATCGAGGACTTGTTCGGCGGTGGCATCGGCGGTTTCGAGGACATGTTCGGCTCGTGGCGCAGTGACGGGCCGATGCCCGGGGCCGATCAAGAGGCCGAGCTGACCCTGAGCGTTGAGCAGGCATTCGCGGGGGGCAAGCAGCGGGTGACGTTGTCCGGCCAGTCGGGACAGCGCAGCTACAACGTCACGGTTCCAGCGGGAGTCACCGATGGGCAGCGCATCCGGCTCAGCGGCCAGGGTGGGGAGGGCAGCGCCGGGGGCGCCTCCGGTGACCTCTACCTGCGGGTGCGGATCGTGCCTGACGAGCGCTTCCGTGTCGAGGGCAGGGACATCCACGTGGATGCCCCGGTCGCGCCCTGGGAAGCCGCGCTCGGGGCGACCGTACCGATCTCGACTCCCGGTGGCGAGGCGAAGGTGCATGTGCCCGCCGGCTCCTCCAGCGGGCGGCGGCTTCGCCTGGCCGGTCTCGGGATGCCGAACCCCCGAGGGAAGCCTGGGGACCTCTACGCCGAGATTCGCATCGTGGTGCCGCGCCGGCTGCACAAGCGGGAGAAGGAGCTGTTCGAGGAGCTGGCACGCGAGTCCCGCTTCGACCCCAGGAGCGTGAAGACATGAGCGATCAGCGCGCACCCGGCCCGTACCAGTTGCTGGCCGTTCAGACGTCACCCCGGCTGAGCCTCGACAGCTTCGCGGCCCGGGCCGGTCTGCATCCCGAGCTGGTCCGCCGGCTTGTCGCGCTGGGACTGATCCCCGCGACCCGCGACGGGGCGGGACAGCTGTGGTTCGTGCCTGCCGACCTGGCCATCGTGGGCCGCATCCGCCGGCTGCGCGCGGACCTGTCGCTCAACTACGCGGCGCTCGGCCTCGTGATGGACCTGCTCGACCGTATTCGGCAACTCGAGAATGCCACCGCACCGGCAACACGGAGGCACCCGCCATGGATATGAACCGACTCACCACGCGATCGCAAGAGGGCCTGCAGCACGCCCAGGATCTCGCCACCCGGCTCGGCCATCCGGAGGTGGACGGCGAACATTTGCTGCTCGCCCTGCTCAGCGACGACGATGGGCTCGCGTCCCGGCTGCTCGAGCTGGCCGGCGTCGAGGTCGACGCCCTCCGCTCGGATCTGCAGGCCGATCTGGATCGCCGCCCCAAGGTCGCCGGCCAAGCGCGCGCGTCCGGACAGATCTACGTGACCCAGGCGCTGAGTCGGTTGCTGGATTCGGCTGATCGCGAGGCACGCCGGCTGAAGGACGAGTACGTGTCGGTCGAGCACCTGCTGCTGGCCCTCGTCGAGCAGGGCGGCGGCGCAAGCCGGCGGTTGATCCAGCACGGCGCCACGCGGGATGCGTTGCTGGCCGCGCTGACCAAGGTTCGCGGCAACCAGCGGGTGACGTCCGCATCACCGGAGGGGGCGTACGAGTCACTGCAGAAGTACGGCCGGGACCTGGTCGAGGAGGCGCGGGTCGGACGACTCGACCCGGTGATCGGGCGTGACGCAGAGATCCGCCGCGTGATCCAGATACTTTCACGGAAGACGAAGAACAACCCCGTGCTGATCGGTGATCCCGGCGTGGGAAAGACAGCGATCGTCGAGGGACTGGCACAGCGGATCGTGAGCCGCGACATCCCGGAGGGCCTGCGCGACAAGACGGTGTTCTCCTTGGACATGGCGTCGCTGGTCGCCGGGGCGAAATATCGAGGTGAGTTCGAGGAGCGCCTTCAGGCGGTGCTGGCCGAGGTCAAGGCAGCTGAGGGCAGGATCCTGCTGTTCCTGGACGAGTTGCACACCGTGGTCGGCGCCGGGGCCTCCGAGGGCAGCATGGACGCGGGCAACATGCTCAAGCCGATGCTTGCCCGGGGTGAGCTGCACATGATCGGGGCTACGACCCTCGATGAGTACCGCAAGCACATTGAGGCGGACGCGGCGCTCGAACGGCGCTTCCAGCCGGTGCTGGTCGACGAGCCGTCGGTCGAGGACAGCATCTCGATCCTGCGTGGCCTGCGGGAGCGCCTCGAGATCTTTCACGGGGTCAAGATCCAGGACAACGCACTGGTCGCAGCCGCCACGCTGAGCCAGCGCTACATCGCCGACCGGTTCCTTCCCGACAAGGCCATCGATCTGGTGGATGAGGCCTCCGCGCGGCTGCGTACCGAGATCGACTCGATGCCGGCCGAGCTGGACAGCCTCACCCGTCGGGTCATGCGCCTGGAGATCGAGGCCGCAGCCTTGGCGAAGGAGGACGACCCCGCCAGCAAGTCCCGGCTGGAGGAGCTGCGCAGGGAGCTCGTCGACCTGCGTTCCGAGGCTGATGCCAAGCGGGCCCAGTGGGACGCCGAACGGCAGGCGATCCGGCGGGTCCAAGAGCTGCGCAGCCAGCTGGAACAGCGGCGGCAGGAGGCGGAGGAGGCCGAGCGGCGCTACGACCTGAACCGTGCGGCTGAGCTTCGGTACGGAGAGATCGCCGAGCTCGAGCGGCGGCTCGCCGCGGAGGAACAGCAGCTGGCCGCGAAGCAGGGCGGCCATCGGATGCTGCGGGAGGTCGTCACGGAGGACGAGATCGCCGAGGTGGTCTCCTCGTGGACCGGGATCCCGATCAGCCGTCTCAAGGAGGGGGAGCGGCAGAAGGTGTTGCGCCTGGACGCCATCCTGCACGAGCGCGTCATCGGGCAGGACGAGGCCGTGCAGCTGGTGGCCGATGCGATGATCCGTGCCCGCTCGGGCATCAAGGACCCCAGACGCCCGATCGGGTCATTCATCTTCCTTGGCCCTACCGGGGTCGGCAAGACCGAGCTCGCGCGCACTTTGGCGTGGTCACTGTTCGACAGCACTCAGAACCTGGTCCGCATCGACATGAGCGAGTACCAGGAACGCCATACGGTCAGCCGGCTGGTCGGCGCACCGCCTGGCTATGTCGGGTACGAGGAAGGTGGGCAGCTCACCGAAGCAGTTCGCAGAAAGCCGTTCTCGGTGGTCCTGCTCGACGAGATCGAGAAAGCTCACCCCGATGTGTTCAACACCCTGTTGCAGGTATTGGACGACGGCCGGCTGACCGACGGCCAGGGCCGCACGGTCAGCTTCAGAAACACAGTGGTGATCATGACGTCCAACGTCGGGTCGCAGTACCTGCTCGATGCGGTTTCGCCCGACGGTGACATCAAGCCCGACGCTCGCGAGCTGGTGATGGGCGAGCTCCGTGCGCGTTTCCGCCCGGAGTTCCTCAACCGCGTCGACGAAATCGTCCTGTTCAAACCCCTCGTGCCCTCGGAGATCGAGCAGATCGTCGAGTTGATGCTCGAGGAGCTCCGCCAGCGCCTGATGGAGCGACGGGTCTCCCTCGAGGTCACCGAAGGGGCCAGGCACTTCATTGCGGAGCAGGGCTTCGATCCGGTGTACGGTGCCCGGCCGCTACGGCGATTCATCGCCCGCGAGGTCGAGACCCGCATCGGGCGGGCACTGCTCGCGGACGCGGTGCCCGAGGGTGCGATGCTCGCCATCGACGTGCGTGAGGGCCGGCTGGACGTCCGCTACACACCGGCCGCGGAGACGGCCGCGTGAGCACCGCTCTGCTGTCGAACATCGTCACCTGTCCGAGCTGTGGGCGCCGCAACCGCGTGCCAGCCGTCGCCTCCGGCAGTCCGCGGTGCGGCAACTGCCATCACGCCCTGCCGTGGATCGCCAACGCCGATGACACCACCTTCGCCGAGGTCGCCGAGAAGTCCCCCCGCATCGTGCTGGTCGACCTCTGGGCGACCTGGTGCGGGCCGTGCCGGATGGTGAGCCCCGCGCTGGAGACGGTGGCCACCGAGATGGCCGAACAACTCAAGCTCGTCAAGGTCGACGTGGACCAGTCTCCTGCTCTGGCACAGCGTTTCGAGGTCCAGGCCGTTCCCACCCTCCTCGTCATGCGGGACGGCCAGGTCGTCGGGCGTCAGTCCGGCGCGGCCCCGGTCGAGGCCCTGCGACGCTGGGTCCAGGAAGCCATCAAACAATCCGCGGGGAGCGGGTCATGACCTCCAGGCATTTCTCGCAGCCGTTGTCACCGCGGCCGGGCGTCGCCTCGGCGGGTCCCGGAGCCGTCTATCTCGATCCCCATCTCAGCTTGGTCCGCCCGGTCGTCCCGCAGACGACGCAGGGCTGTCAGGAATGCCTGCAGGTGGGTTCGCCGTGGGTGCATCTTCGACTGTGCCTGACCTGCGGGCACGTCGGCTGTTGCGACTCGTCCCCCCTGCGCCACGCCCGGGCGCATGCCTTCGGGGTCGGTCATCCGATCGTGCGTTCGCTCGAGTCGGGAGAGGACTGGCGCTGGTGCTACGTCGATGAAACCTTCGTCTGAGCCTGGGGGCGACGCGGACGCCGGGCCGACTCCGCTGCCGGAGACGCCGGATCTGTACGGTGCCTATCCGCGGCTGAGCGAAGCACACCTGCAGGCCCTGCTCGCTCGGGGCGCCCGCCGGCCCACCCACGCAGGTGAGGTGCTGATCCGCAAGGGTCAACGAGCCGACAGCTTCTACGTCCTGCTCAGCGGTCAAGCGGTCGTGGTGCACGACGAGGCGGGCGAAAACGCCATCATCCGTGTCCACGGCCCTGGCCGCTTCCTCGGCGAGCTCAGCGTCATCACCGGTCAGGTGGAGTTCGTCACCACCCGGATGCACCTGCCGGGTGAGGTGCTTGTCGTGCCGGCCGGTCAACTCCGGGCTCTGGTCCTGCACGACCCTGATCTGAGCGACGTGATCATGCGTGCCTACTTCGCCCGGCGCGCCCTCCTCATCAAGGAGGGGGAGGGCGTCACCATCCTCGGTTCGCGCTACTCGCCGGACTCGCAGCGGCTTTGCGACTTCGCGGCCCGCAACCGGGTGCCGTACCGGTTCGTGGACCTGGAGCAGGACACGGCGGGGGAGTCGGTGCTGCGACAGCTCCAGATCCGTCCATCGCAAGCGCCCATCGTGCTCTGCGGGCCCGCGCTCGTGCTGCGCAATCCGAGCAACGCCGAGCTCGCGGACGCGCTCGGGCTGCGCCGTGCCATTGCCGGCCCCAAGCTGCACGACCTGGTGGTGGTCGGAGCAGGCCCCTCCGGGTTGGCCGCAGCGGTTTACGGAGCTTCGGAAGGATTGGAGACAGTCGTGCTCGACGCGATCGCCACCGGCGGGCAGGCGGCCACATCGTCGCGGATAGAGAACTATCTCGGCTTTCCGGCCGGGATATCAGGCGCGGAGCTCGCGGAGCGGGCAGCCATTCAGGCGGACAAGTTCGGTGCCCGGGTCGTCGTGCCGGGCGAGGCGGTTGGGCTCGACCTCGGCGGCGGGCACCTCGTGGTGCGGCTCCAGGGTGGAGACGCCCTGGCCAGCAGGGCGGTCGTGATCGCCACCGGCGCGCGGTATAGCAAGCTTGCCGTTGAACGCCTCGCCGAGTTCGAGCCGACCAGCGTCTACTACGCCGCAACCCTGGTCGAGGCGAAGCGCTGCGGCACTGATCCTGTTGCCGTCGTGGGAGGAGGCAACTCCGCCGGTCAGGCCGCGCTGTTCCTGGCGCAGCACGTGGCCCAGGTCTACCTGATCGTTCGAGGCGAGGCACTGAGCAAGGACATGTCGCGCTACTTGGTCGAGCGGGTCGAGTCGGCATCGACCATCGACGTGCTCACCGACACTGAGGTACGAGAGCTCGTCGGCGACGGGACACTTCAGGCGGTCGTCGTGGAGAACAGCCGGACGAAGCAGCGGACGAGATTGCCGGCGCGCTCACTGTTCGTCTTCATCGGTGCCCAGCCCTGCACCAGCTGGCTGGTCGGGTCGGTGGCTCTGGACTCCGACGGCTTCGTTCTCACCGGTGCGGATGCAGGCAGCGCCTGCCACTCGGGCGAATTGAGGGAGCGGGATCCGCTGCCTTTGGAAACCAGTCGCCGCGGTATCTTCTGCGTCGGTGACGTCCGCAGTGGCTCGATCAAAAGGGTCGCCTCGGCCGTCGGAGAAGGGGCGATGGCCGTGCGGTTCGTCCATGAACGACTTCAGGTGTAACCACGCACGCACGGTCGTCGGGCCCGCGTCCCACCTCCGTCATGATTGACCGTGTCTGCGGCTCGTCGCTTCTACTCGGTGCCCAGGACCCGCCAGGCACGGGTCGCGACATGCACGTTGAGGCGGGTGTCCGCGTCGCTGAGATCGAAACCACCGAGATCGCGGATGCGTCGTAGCCGATAGCGCAGGGTGCTGCGGTGGATCAGCAGCGAATGCGCGGTCAGGTCGTAGCTGCCTCCGCAATCAAGAAAATGGGCCACAGTGTTGACCAGCTCCGCATTCCGGGAAGCGTCGTAGTCGATCAGCGCACCCAGCCAGCGCCGGACGAACGTGTCGACCGCACCCCCCCGCTCGGGGTCCTCCAAGATCTGGTAAAGGCCCAGTTCTGAGAAGTCGGTCCCGCCATCCGGTTCAGCCGACCTGTCGCGCACCCGTAATGCCCTGAGCGCTTGGGTGTAGGAGCGAGGAATCGCTGATGGGCCGACGGCGGCTTCACCCACTCCGACAGAATTGGGCAGGTCACCTCGTGATCGCTTGAGCGCCTCGTGCAGGCGCCGGGCATCGGTTCCACTGTCCAGAATCGCCACGTGGAGAGCCCGGCGTCGACCGACCAGGGGACGGGCATCATCCGGTGAGCCGGCTTGACGCAAGGCGCTCTCGACCCACGACTGGTCCTGCTCGGCATCGCAGCGGATGACCGCGACCTGATGCGGTTGATCCAGGTCATGTCCGAACAGTGCAGCACGGGTACAGGCCTCGTCCTCGTCGATGCCTTCGATCAGCTCGACCACGAGTTCTCGACGTAGCCGCATCTCCATCTCTGCCAATGCGAGACGATGGGCGAGCTCGCCTGTCAAGAGCGCGGCAGTGCGCTCGAGAACATAGGACTCGAACTCGCCGGCGGAGTGGTCGACATCGAGGAGCAGGACACCGCCGAGCACGTCGCTACCGGGCCTGGCCGCCGCGACCAGGGAGTCGGTGAACCGAATCGACGTCCCGGCGTCCGCCGCCGTGGTGAGATCCAGCCTGGTCGGCATCCGCACCTCGTTCCAGACATTCGCTGCCGCGGTGTCCTCCGCGCTCGTCTGCAGGCGCCCGAACTGGTCGACGATGGCAACCGGAAGGCGGGTGAGGGAGTACGCCGTCCTCGCCAGGTCCGAGGCGTGGCCGTGGACCGCGGCGTCGGTCATCAGTTCATGCGCCAGCGTCCGACGCGACAACTCGTTGACGGATGCCTCCAGGCGCGCACTTGCCAGAATCTGCGCCTCGTTGGCGGCGAGCACGAGACCGGCTCGCTCTCCCACGACCAGGGCCGTGGCGGTCTGCTGCGCCAGCACAGACACCAAGAACCGATCCGAGGGCTCAGGCTCCGCGTCAGCCCCGACCACGAGGTATCCCTCGTGCGTGCCGAGGCTGAACATCGACGTGGCCCACATCCAGTGGCCGTTGGATCCGTCCAGTGTGCCGTCGGTCCCGGCAAGGGCGTTCAGTGCGGAGACAAGCCAAGCCGGCCCGCACCACGGGGCGTGATCGACCACTCGCCCACCGTCGAAGATCGCCAGATAGATGCCGAGGAGCCGCAAGGCGCCTATCGATGGGAAGGACGACGACGCCAGGCGCAGGATGTCGTCGCGACTGTCAACACTCAGCATCGAGTTCGACAGGGAGTGGATCTCCCGAAGAGCAGCGAGTTGCGTCTGCGAGCCGTTGCCGGGCCCCTGTTCAGCGTCCATGCCCACTTCCAGGCTCAGGGCCCCCACGTGGTACCTGCGACCTCCCCCCATATGCCGGGCGCAATCATGGGAGCTTCTTAAGCAAGGGACGGCGGCATGTTCGGCCGCCGTGATCACCCGCGAGGGGGCCCGGGACTGCGTAGTTATGTCACCATCCGCGGGGTCGCTCCGCTGCGCCCCACGGCCCGAGACGGACGGAAGGAGAGCAGCCGCGGTGACCCTGGCCAGGTGTCGGTGGATGGGCCCAGCGTGATACATGTGGCAGCGGCCCGTCTGATCAGAAGAGGAGACCATCATGACCACGCTGTCAGATCGACCCAACACCGCGTTGATGGTGATCGACGTCCAGAAGGGCTTCGTGGCCGACGCCCACCAGCGCGACGCGGTCGTCGCCAATATCGCAACGCTCGTCGACAAGGCGCGCGACGAGGGTGTCCCGATCGTCTGGGTCCAGCACTCCGACGAGCAGGTGGCGAAGGGGAGTGACGCCTGGGAGTACGTCTCGGAGCTGGTTCGCCAGGAATCAGAACCGTTGGTGCACAAGACGTTCGGCGACTCCTTCGAGGACACCGACTTGGAGCAGGTGCTGGCCAGGGTTGGAGTCGGACGCCTGGTCGTGACCGGCGCGCAGACGGATGAGTGCATCCGGTCCACGATCCACGGCGCCTTCGTACGTGGCTACGACGTGACGCTCGTCGGTGACGCGCACACGACCGAGGATCAGAGCGCGTGGGGGGCCCCGCCGCCGGACAAGGTCATCGCGCACACGAACCTCTACTGGAAGTACCACGCGGCGCCCGGCCGGACCGCTGGCGTCACGGAGACGAAGGAGGTCACGTTCAGCGGCTGAGCCGGCTCGGCAGCGGAGCGAGACGTTCGGACGTGCGGGGTCTGTCGAAGGGGCATCAGCGCCTTCGGCACCACCCAAGGCCCGGTTGCGGGGACGTCAGCCGTCGGAGCGACCGCTCGCCGCGTCGTGCACGCAACGGGCGATCTGCACGCGGTTGGTCACCTCCAGCTTGGTGAACAGTGCCGCCACGTGCGTCTTGACAGTCGCCACACCGAGGTAGAGCCGCTGGGCGATCTCGGCGTTGGTCAGACCTTCGCTGACGGCAATGGCCACCTCGCGCTCGCGGTCGGTCAGCCTCGCCAGCAGCGCACTGGCCGCCGGCTGGCGGGACTCACGTGGCCGCGTCACGCTGGCGATCAGCTGCGCGGTGACGCTGGGAGACAGGATCGGCTGCCCCACGGCCACCCGCCGGATCGCGTCGAGGATGTCGACCGGCGGGGTGTCCTTCAGGAGGAAGCCGGACGCGCCGTGACCCAACGCGGTCAGCACGAGTTCGTCGGTGTCGAAGGTGGTCAGGACGATGATCCGCGTCGAGGACCCCTCGTCACGCAGCCGTCGGGTGGCGGACAGCCCGTCCATCCGCGGCATCCGGATGTCCATCAACACCACGTCGGGCACCTCGCGCGCCACCAGGGTGAGCGCCTCCTGGCCGTCAGCGGCTTCGCCGACGACAGTCACGTCAGGCGTGCCGCCGAGGATCATCCGCAAGCCGGCGCGCACGAGCGGATCGTCGTCGACGATGAGCACGCGGACGGCCGCACTCACTTCTGCCATGGCAACCTCGCTCGCAGGACGAAGGACCCGTCGGGCCGCAGTCCGTGCTCCAGTGTCCCGCCGGCAAGCGCCACGCGTTCGGCCAGGCCCACTAGTCCCACCCCGGAGGGCGGCAGGTCGATGCCGGCCGGCCCCGTACCGTTGCGGACCTCGACCTCGAGGCCGAAGCCGGCTGCCCCGGACAGCCGGACAGTGGCTGCCTCGCCGGGGGCGTGCTTGCGGGCGTTGGTCAAGGCTTCCTGCACGACGCGGAATCCTGTACGGGACAGGGTTGTGGGGACGCCTTCGGCGCCATCCGCGGCGAGCCCGGAAGTGTCCAGGGTGATGACCGAGCCTGCCTCGCGCGCGTCCGCCACCAGCGCCGGCAGCTCGGCCAGCGTCGGCTGCGGCTGCTCCACCGCGCCTGCGTCCTCCGCCCGCAGTACGCCCAGCACCTGACGCAGCTCGGCCAAGGCGAGCTGGGCGTTGGCCTGGATCGTCCGGGCGGACTCGGCCGTCTGCTCGCGGGTGAGGTCGTCGCGGTAGGCAAGGGCTCCCGCATGAAGGGCGACGAGCGAGATCCGGTGGGCCAGGACGTCGTGCATCTCGCGGGCGATCCGGGTCCGCTCCGAGGTACGGGCGAAGTCGGCAGCCGCGGCCTGCTCGCGCTCTGCGGCGAGGACTCGCTCGCGTGCCGTCGCCGTCAGCTCGCGCCGCGCCCCGAGGTAGTAGCCGCTCGCGAACGCAGCTGCCTGGATCAGCAGCCCGACACTGACTGCGAATGCGGTCTGCCATCCGAAGTCCCTGTCCGGCGTGCGGATCGGCAGCTTCAGCACGACGACCACGACCTCGGCGGCGAGGTAGGAGCCGACAGCAGCGGCAACCCAACCGCGCCGTCGCCAGGTACCCAGGGAGCAGATCGCAACGACGGCCACGCCGAGGTTGGCCGTCGACACCGCCATCAGGGCCGCCGCCATGCAGCCGACCGCCAGCGGATGACGGCGGCGGCGGGGGAGGAGGAGAAGGGCCGCCACGCCGATCGCGAGGTCGACGGTCAGGGCCGCCACTGCGGCGGCGTGCTGCGCGTGGGTGAGCGGAATCGCCGTGTGGAGGCGCCCCGTGACGTTGACCGACCAGGCAAGCGCGCCCACCGCGACTGCGATGCCGTAACGCAGCAGCTGGGCGCGCCGAGGCAACTCCGGGTGCATTGGGTCGGAAGCGGTGGGCATGGGCCTCAGCGTAGGGACCTGAGCCTGCCTCCGGCTCCATCCTGCGGCTAGAGGGGCCTCCGCCTTTCGGCTGACCCGGTCCATCCCCGGTACGGAGGCCCGGCAGGGCCCGTACCGCGACGGTGGTGTTGCCGCCACCTCCGAGCGGCCTGCCGGATCTGGAAGGTGCAACATGCGCACACTCGCTCTCTGGTGTTTCCGTCACCGTCGGCTCGTCGTCGTCGGTTGGTTGCTCGCGGTGGTCGCGCTGGTCGGTGCGTCCCAGGCCGCCGGCACTGCGTTCGACAACTCGCTCTCGCTGCCGGGCACCGACTCGGCAAAGGCAGAGGCGTTGCTACGAGCCAATGCTCCCAAGGCTGCTGGCGACGCCGAGCAGATCGTCGTTGCGACCAAAGGTGGTGCGACCCTGACCGACCCGGCCGTACGGGCGCAGGCTGAGGCCCTTTTCGCTCGGTTGGCCAGATTGCCTGGTGTCACGGGGATAACGTCCCCGTACTCGGCCGGGGGAGCAGCACAGCTGAGCGCCGACGGCACCGTCGGCTTCGCCACGTTGACGTACGCGGCCAACGCCGACGCCATCACGACCAGCGACGGCGCTGCCCTGGTCACGGCGGCCCGGTCCTTCCGCAGCGCCGCCCTGGACGTGGCGGTGGAGGGTGAGGCAGCGACAAAGGCGGCTGAGCAGCACCTCGGCGGCGTGGGGCTGGGAATCATCGCCGCTCTCGTCGTCCTGTTCCTGGTGTTCGGCTCATTGCTCGCCGCATCGCTGCCCATCGCGGCAACCTTGCTGGCCCTGCCTGCCGCCACCAGCGCTGTCGCGCTTCTCGCCCACGTCATCGCCATCCCGGAGTCCTCGGGTCAGGTGGTGACTCTCATCGCGCTCGGCGTAGGTGTGGACTACGCGCTGTTCATCGTGACCCGGATGCGCCAGGGGCTGCAGGACGGCAGGGACGTCGAGTCGGCGATCGTCAACGCGGTGGTGACCTCCGGGCGGGCGGTGCTGCTGGCCGGCGCCGTCGTCTGCGTCGCCATGCTCGGCCTGCTTGTGCTCGGTGTCGGCCTGCTCAGTGGGCTCGGCATTGCCGCGAGCATCGGCGTGATTTTCACCATGGCCACGTCGGTGACCCTGCTGCCCGCCCTGCTGGGATTCTTCGGCGTACGGGTGCTCAGCCGCAAGCAGCGCCGCGACCTCGCGGCCGGCACTGTGCCTGCTGAGTCGGGGGTCTGGTGGCGATGGTCCGCATTCATCGCCCGCCGGCCGGCGTTGCCGGCGGTTGCCGCGCTGTTCGTCGTCGGCATTCTCGCCGTGCCGTTCTTCTCGCTGCGACTGGGCTTCGCCGACGCGGGCAATGCGGCGCCGACGGACAGCAGTCGCCAGGCGTACGACCTGCTGGCCCGTGGCTTCGGGCCAGGCTTCAACGGGCCGCTGCAGATCGCCGTGGAGGCGCCCACTGCAGCGAGCGCGGACGTGGTGCCGGCGATGGTCCGGGCCATCGCGGCCGACCCGGGCGTCGCCGCTGTCGCCGCGCCTACTTTCCTTGCACAGCTGGGCGACACCCGGGTGTCTGCGGTGGCGGTCTACCCGTCCAGCGCTCCGCAGGACGCGGCAACGGACGAGCTGGTGCACCGACTGCGCGGCAGCGTGATCCCGACGGCGCTGCGGGGATCCGGCGCCGTCGCGTACATCGGCGGAGCAACGGCTACGTCGGCTGACATCTCGACGCTGCTCGGAGAGAAGATTCCGCTGTTCATCGGCGTCGTCGTGCTGCTGTCCTTCCTGCTCCTGACGGTGGTGCTGCGGAGCATCGTGGTGCCGTTGGTGGCGGCGCTGATGAACCTGCTCTCCGCCGGCGCGACCTTCGGGGTGCTCTCCGCGGCGTATGTCTGGGGCTGGGGCGGTGATCTGCTCGGTGCCGGAAAGCCCGGCCCGATCGAGGCTCCGCTGCCGGTGGTCATCTTCGCCATCCTGTTCGGACTGTCCATGGACTACCAGGTGTTCCTGACCTCACGCATCCTGGAGGAATGGCGCAGTAGCGGGGACAACCGGCAGGCGGTGACGCGTGGCCTGGCCATCACCGGGCGGACCATTACGGCGGCGGCGCTCATCATGATCGTGGTGTTCGGCTCCTTCATCCTCGGCGGCAACCGGCTGATCAGGGAGTTCGGACTCGGGCTCTCCGCGGCTGTGTTCGTGGACGCGTTTCTGATCCGGGTCGCCGTGGTGCCGGCCGTGATGCTGCTGCTGGGACGATGGAACTGGTGGCTGCCGCGCCGGCTCGACGCCGCGATGCCTCACCTCGCGCTGGAGCGTCCCGAGCCGCTGTTGCCCGGCGTCGTCCCCGTACCGCGGCGGGTCGAGGAGTCGCTGGTAGGCAACTGACGGAGCGGACTCGTTCTGCCTCGGACGCCCCCGTGCTGTCGCCATGACGGGGGCGTCACGGCTGCCCAAGTGGCTCTCGGCCCCGCGGCGGAGGGCCTTGACTCGGCCTACGGGGCACGAGCACGATACGGAGATCGCGTCGTGCACCGGACCATGACGGCGTCCGTTGCGCGCAACTGGTCGCAGCCCTCGGGGGTGCGCGAACGCCGCCGGCATCGACTTTGTGACCTGAGTGCAGTCCTCTGCGCCCTGCACGTCTCGTCGCCGTGCGGCACCCCGTCCCCGTGGTGTGCTGTGTTCGGCGACGCCGGTCGCCGTGTCCGCGAGGAGTGGGATATGCCCCGATTCGAGGAAGAACTGCCGCAGCTGCTCCGGTGGGACCCGGGCATCATCTACGACCCGATCCCGGAGTGGTGGATCCGCGGGCTCAACGAGGCGCAACAGGTGGAGCTGATCGCCGTACGGCTCGAGGTGACCCGACAGGTGCTTCAGGTGCAGGCTGAGGGTCTGGGCAGGGCGGTAGAAGTCCTCCGCTCGAAGAAGGGGTGACACGCGTGGCCGCGCGGCCAGGGTCGGAGGTGCTGCTCGTCGGGTACCAGGACCAGGGCAACCTCGGCATGGGCTATCTCGCTGCCGTCCTGCAGCAACATGGTCACACGGTCCGCCTCGTGGACGTCCGGGACGGACCCGAGAGCATCCTGCGGCAGGTACGCGAGGCCCAGCCGCTGGTCGTCGGCTTCTCGCTGATCTTCCAGTTCTTTCTGCCGAAGTTCCGGGCGGTGGCGGCCTACCTTCGGGACGCCGGCGTCGACAGCCACTTCACGATCGGCGGCCACTATCCGAGCCTTTGTCACGATGAGGTTCTCGCCCAGATGCCGGAGCTGGACAGCGTCGCGCGTTACGAGGGTGAGCTGACGCTGCTCGACCTGGTGGAGCGGCTCGGCTCGGGCCAGGACTGGCACGAGGTGCCCGGCCTGGCGTACCTCAGGGAGGGCGAGGTCTGCGAGAGTGCCCCGCGGGCGCTCACCCAGGACCTGGACTCGCTGCCGTTGCCGTACCGGCCTTATGACCCGCAGCTCATTCTCGGCCTGCCGACCCTGCCGCTGCTGGCGAGCCGGGGTTGCGCTCGCCGCTGCTCGTTCTGCTCGATCCACACGTTCTACCGCACCGCACCCGGCAAGGTCGTGCGCGTCAGGGCCGCTGCAGCCGTCGTCGACGAGATGACGATGCTGTACATCGACCGAGGTGTCAGGGTCTTCCTGTTCCAGGACGACGACTTCCCGTTGTGGGGGAGGGCCGGCCGGAAGTGGGTCGACGAGCTGGCTGCTCGCCTGTGGGACAGCGGCCTTGCGGAGAAGGCGATCTGGAAGATCAGCTGTCGTGCCGAGTACGTCGAGCCGGAACTGTTCGGCGCGCTGCGGGATGCAGGGCTGTTCATGACGTACATGGGAATCGAGTCGGGTGTGGAGAGCGGCCTCGAGGTCCTGCACAAGCAAATGAGCGTCCAGCAGAACCTCGACGGCGTCCGGATCCTCAAGGAACTGGGCATCATGTTCTCGTACGGGTTCATGCTCTTCGACCCGTCGAGCACCTTCGAGACCGTTCGTCGCAACATCGGTTTCCTGCGCGAGATCGTGGGCGACGGCAGCAGCGCGGCCCTGTTCTGCCGGATGCTGCCCTACGGCGGCACTCCGATCAGGGATCAGCTGGCCTTGGAGGGCCGGCTCAAGGGCGACGTGACGCACCCGGACTACGACTTCCTTGATCTGCGGCTGAACGACTACCACCGTCTGCTGGACCGGGCGGTGGCGCGGTGGGTTCACAACGACGGTGTCTCTCACCAGCTCAACTGGGCGTGGGACGAGCTGGGCACCGTGGCTCGATTGGTGCCCGGCCTCGAGGGGGTCGAGGACTACGACAAGGCCCTGCGCGGACTGACCGCGTGGAGCAACGAGCAACTGTTCCGGCTGGTGGAGACGTCCTCACAGGACTTCGAGGACGGTGACCCGAGGGGACCGGACGAGCTCCAGGCTCGTCGCGACACCGCCGTCATTCAGAGCAAGCTGCTCGACCTGCGGAACGCGTTCGTGCGGCTCAACGCCGATGTGCTGCTCGAGGCAATCAGCGAAGTGCGGATGAGCGGCCCGATCATGGCGCCGCAGGTGCACTGAAGCTCGGAGGCCCACCGGTCGACGTCAGGAACTCGTGAGGATGACGAGTTGCTGGGTGGCTCGCGTCATCGCGACATAGCGGTCAACCGCTCCTTCGATGCCTATGCCGAAAGCCTCTGGGTCGACGAGGACGACCAGGTCGAACTCCAGCCCCTTCGACAGCTCCGGGGTCAGCGACCGGACGCGGGGCCGAGCCGTACCTGCCCGGACCGTGCCAGCCTCGATGTGACCAGTGCCGATGACGCAGGCGATCCCGTCGGCATGCGTGGCAAACCAGGTGTCGAGGATCGAGCCCAGCTCCGAAGCGGATCCGTGTACGACGGGGAGGTCGGTGCTGCGGATGGAGGTCGGCACGTTGGCGTCCGGCAGCACGGCCCGGATGACCGGCTCGGCTTCCGTCATGACCTCCGCCGGCGTCCGGTAGTTGATGCTCAGCGAGGCCAGGGCGATCCGGTCGAGCCCGATCCGCTCGAGCCGTTCCTGCCACGACTCGGTGAACCCGTGCCTGGCCTGGGCACGGTCCCCGACGATGGTGAAGCTCCGGGACGGGCACCGGAGCAGCAGCATCTGCCACTCGGCGTCGGTCAGCTCCTGAGCCTCGTCCACGACGATGTGCGCGAACGGGCCGGCGAGCAGGTCCGGGTCGATGCTGGGCAGTGCGGTGTCGTCGACCAGGACGGTCTGCAGGTCCTGCCCGCGCAGCATCGACATCACGAGCATCTCGGAGTCGTCGGCCGCGACCAGGTGGTCGACGACCATGGACATCTGCTCGCGCTCAGCGGCAACAGCGGCCTCGTGCCTGCGCTTGAGCCGAGACGCCTCCGGGTCGCCGAGCCGCTGCCGGGCCGCGTCCAGGAGCGGCAGGTCGGACACCGTCCAAGCCTGCGCGTCCCTGCGCTGCAGCAACCGAATGTCCTCGGGGCGCAGCCAGGGGGCGCACTTCCGCAGGTAGGCGGGCACCGACCACAGGTCTCCGACGAGGTCCGCCGCCGCCAGCAGCGGCCACGCGCGGTTGAAGGTCGTGAGCAGATCTTCGTCCTGCAGGAGCGCCCTGCGGACCAGCTGCTCCGGGGTGTCGTCGTCGTGCTTGTCCCTCACGATCTCGACCAGAGCCTGCCAGATCTGGTCGCGAGCCTCGTTGTGCGGTGTACCAGGGTCTCGTGCCTCGAATGCCTCGACCCAGTCGTCGGCGCTCAGCCAGACGTCCGACCAGTGGGTCGTGACCGTTATCCCCTTGGTGGGCGGCTCTTCGTAGAACCTGACGGCCGTCTCGATTGCGCTCACGAGATCCGCAGACGACTTCAGCCGAGCCACGTCCGGGTCGGTCTCCGGCACTGCTGCGGCTCCCTGGGGGAGGAGGTCGCGCAGGGTGCAGGTCTGCACGCCCTCTTCTCCGAGGCTGGGTAGGACGTCCGCGACGTAAGCCAGGTAGGGCTGGTGCGGACCGACGAACAGCACGCCGCCCCGTTGATGACCGAGACGGGGGTCTGAGTAGAGCAGGTAGGCGGTGCGGTGCAGAGCAACGACGGTCTTTCCCGTACCGGGACCGCCGTCGACGACGAGAGCGCCACGTGATCCTGCGCGGATGATCGCGTCCTGGTCGGCCTGGATGGTGCCGAGCACGTCCCGCATCTGGCTCGACCGGTTGCTGCCCAGGCTGGCGATGAAGGCGGACTGGTCGTCGAGCGCCGCGGCGTGCCCCTTAAGCCCGTCCGAGGTGAACACCTCGTCCCAGTAGTCGCTGATCCGGCCGTGGGTCCAGCGGTACCTACGGCGGCTTGTCAGACCCATCGGGTTGGCATGGGTCGCGCCGAAGAACGGCTCAGCAGCGGGGGAGCGCCAGTCGAGCAGCAGCCGACGACCCGCGCTGTCCGTGAGGCCGAGTCGTCCGACGTACACCGGCTCGGGGCTGTGTGTGCTGACGATGTGTCCGAGGCACAGGTCCAGACCGAAGCGGCGCAGCGTGCGCAGGCGAGCGCTCAGCCGGTGGATATCCATGTCCCGGTCCATCGCCTCCTGACCTGTGCCGCCAGGCGCTTTGCGCTCGGCATCGAGGCGGTCGGACAGGTCGGCGATCGACTGCTCGAGGCTGTCCGCGATGGCCGCGAAGTGCTGCTCGTCGCCGGCGATCAGCGTCGGGTCGGCCTTGGCGGTGAGGTGGTCGGGAAGGTCAAACGCGCTGGTAGTCAGGGGCACTACGCAAACTCCGATATCCGTTGGTTCTAGCCCAGGTCGGCCATTCTGCGGCAGGACCCCGGTCTTGCCGCAAGCCCCCCAGTGCGCTATATGTTGAGAGTGGAAGGAGTGGTGGGTCCTCCTCTGCTTCTCCTGCGCGTACGGCGGTGGCACCCCGTCCTGCATGGACGCTACGGCAGCACGGGGTGGATCGTGGCGCCCTGCACGACCAGACGGGATTACTTGCTTCGTGCGAGCTGTCCGACGGCTTCACCATCGAAGCGCGGAATTAGCGGCCCGGGAGGTTCTACTGGCGGCGCCGCGTGTTGAGATGAAGCGAGTGCTGGCAGGCGAGGCGCTATCGCGGGGTGAACACACAGAACTCGTTGCCATCGGGATCGGTCATGACCACCCAGCTGACCTCGCCCTGACCTATGTCGATGCGAGTCGCCCCGAGGGAGACGAGACGTTCGACCTCCGCTTGCTGGTCACCCTGGACGGGTGGAGCGATGTCGAAATGCAGCCGGTTCTTTCCAACCTTCGGCATTAATGGCGGACCGCCCCAGCTGATCTTCGGACCGCCGCGCGGCGAGCGAATTGCGGTCTCTTTGTCCTGGTCCCAGACCAACGGCCACCCCAGCGCTTCGCTCCAGAAGTATCCGACCTCCTGCGAACCATCGCACGCAAGCGCTCCGATGAACCCGCAGTCCGCGAGGAAGCTGTTGCCCGGCTCGATGACGCAGAACTCGTTGCCTTCGCAGTCTGCGAGCACCACGTGTCCCTCCTCCGGGCGCTGACCAATGTCGATGCGCCGGGCGCCGAGTCCAAGCGACCTCGCTACCGTCTGCTGCTGATCCTCGAGGGACGTGCTGGTCAGATCGAAGTGCAACCGGTTCTGGCTGGTCTTCTGCTCCTGAGTTGGGAGAAATCGGATCCGGAATCCGGTGTCGTCGTTCGGCAGGAGCGCAATGCCGTCTTGGGGGTCGTCGGCCAGTTTCCAGCCCAGGACGCTGGCCCAGAGGCGCGCGAGGCGGAGCGGGTCGTTCGCGTCGAAGCAGAGCGCAAGGAGATGACAAGTCATTCCACTGGCACCTCCGATGTGCTGAACCAAAGCCGCGGACCGGGCACGTCTGCGCGCCCACACAGACAGCAAGGCTAGGCGCGGGGGACCGCCTGAGCAAACAGAATGACTCTGAGGACGGTTCAGTGAGCGCGACAGCGGTTGCCTGCCAGCCAATGACGATGAGCAGGTGCTTCGGGTATCGCCTCGAGGTGGCACATCTGCCCGGAGTGCGCGACGAATTCACGCATTCACGTGCCGACCGGGTGCGGGGAACGCGCCGCCCATTGGTCCGAAGAAGCCAGGGACGAATTGCTCGGCCCAATCGGGTTATGGCTAGGTCCGCGGGCCTTTGGAGGACGCGGAGTGAGACGACTGTTCCTATCTGGCTCGGCGGGCCCGCGCGCGAGCGGCCTGACGGACCAGGTGGTCGCGCTCGGCGAAGTTCGTGGCCCGGTGGGCGGCCTCGGCGTACGCAATGGAGGCGGCGGGGAGGTCGCCGCCGAGCTCGTACAGGTGGCCGTGGACGGCGTGCCAGCGGTGCCGCTCGCCGATCACGTCACGCAGCCGGTCGGTCTCGCGCAGGCCGGCGGCGGCACCGAGGACGTGGCCGACCGCGACTGCGCGCCCGAGCACCGCGGCGGGGTCCTGGCGCACCGGGTCGTCGGTGAGGGCGACGAGGTCGTCGTACCAGGCGAGGATCTGCGGCCAGTCGGTCTCCTCGGCGCTGGCCGCGTCGTCGTGCAGTGCGGCGATGGCGGCCTCGACCTGGTATCGGCCCAAGCACTGAACGACCAGCGCCGACTGCAGGACGCGCACGCCCTCGGCGATCTCGCCGCTGTCCCACAGGCCGCGATCCTGTCGGTCGAGCGTGACGATCCGGCCTCGGGGTCGAGCCGCGCCGGGAGGCGGGCGTGGTTGAGGAGCATCAGCGCGAGCAGCCCGCGGGCCTCCGGTTCCTCGGTGGCCAGGGTGAGTTGGCGGGCGAGCCGGATAGCCTCGCCGGCCAGGTCGACCCGGCCCGCGTGGCCGGCCGTGTAGACGAGGTAGAGCACCCGCAGCACGACGGCGGGGTCGCCGGGCTGGTCCAGGCTGCGCCCCTGCAGGGCGCGCTTGGCCCGGCTGATCCGCTGCGCCATCGTCGCCTCCGGGACATAGAAGGTGTCGGCAATCTCCCGGGTGGTGAGGCCGCCGACGGCGCGCAAGGTCAGCGCCACCTGAGAGGCGGGCGTGAGCTCGGGGTGGCAGCAGCAGAAGAGCAGAAAGAGGGTGTCGTCGCCCTCCTCGGTGGCGGCAGGCCCCGGCAGGGCGTACGTTGCCTCCTCGCGGCGGTGACGGGCGGCCTCACTGCGGCGGGCGTCGACGAGCCGTCGGGTCGCGACCGTGGTCAGCCACGCCCGCGGGTCGCTCGGCGGGTGCTCGGGCCACCCGCAACGCCTCCAGCAGCGCCTCCTGCAGCGCGTCCTCGGCGGCGTCGAAGTCCTCGCCCCGGCGGACCAGGCCCGCGAGCACCCGCGGGACGAGGGCGCGCAGCGCGCCCTCGTCCCGCCGTCGCGTCGGCTCGTCGATCACGCCGGGTCAGTCGTTCGAGGGGGCGTCGGACATGACCTCCCGGACGTCGATCCACTCGTACAGGGGCGTGCCCCCCGGACCGGGCTCGGAGGAGACGTAGGCCGCGAGCTCGACCGCGCGCTCGTACGACTCGACGTCGATCATGTACCAGCCCGCCACCAGATCGGTGGTCTCGGGCAGCGGGCCGTCGGTGGTGACCGGCGCCGCGCCCGGGCCGCCGTAGCGGACCCAGGTGCGCGACGGCGTGAGCGCCTGCCCGTCGACGTACTCGCCGTTCTCCTGGAGCAGCTCGCCGACGTGCTTGAGGAAGGCCATGTGCGCCTCCACGTCCTCGGGGGCCCACTGGTCCATCGGGGGAAGGGATGGTGCGGTGCCGGACCGCCGCAGTAGTGCTTGAGGAGCAGGTACTTCGGCATGGCGGTCTCCTGTGTCTTGGGCCTCGCCTGCCGTGGCCCTCACCTAGTGAGCGGAGCCGGTCAGAGCTTCTCGACATGGAATCACGCATCAAGCTCCGAGTTGGGAAACCGTGGTGCGCCGCAGGTCAGCGGTGGGGCACCAGGTGACATCCGCTCTGGCTTACTGGCGCCGCTGCGTGTTGCGATGATGCGAATGGCTGGTCTCCAGGGCCGACCCACCCACCCTCAGCTGGCGTTGCATCCCTGCAGCCGCATGGGGTAGCTGATAGATCTCGAGCCTCCGGGTGAGCAACGTCTGGGCGACGTTGTCGACGGGCGGAGGTTGTTGTGGGATCACTGCTTCAGAAGTCTTTGCCGCTCTCGACGCTGGTGGTCGCGATCGATCCGAGTAGGGCGGCGAACCGGGGATGGCGGACCAGAGACGACCCTGAGCTGGTTGTGACACTGGGTAGCAGGCCGAGTAGGAAGGTCGGCGGCGACGAGTACCCGCCGCCGCCGCCCTCACCTCAGGCTGCGTTCAAGCGCCACTTCTTCCACGGCAACCGGTCGAGGCTGACGTTCGCCAGGAAGCGTACGAGGTCAGGCCGCCCGAAGTAGCTCGGAACGCCTCGCGAGTCCTGCGAGCACAGGATGACTGGCTTGCCGGCGAACACCGACGCCACGCCCTGAAGCGTGGCCTCCCTGCGCCCTGGCTGAGCCGCCTGAGCGGTGACGAGGACCACCCCGAACTCAATGCCCTGCTCCCGGATGAGAGCTGCCGTGAACTCCATGATCAGCCCCGCTCGGTGACGGTAGTGCTGGGGTGGCTCCGTGCGTACGCCTCGGTCACGAACTCCCCGGTACGGGCGTCCCGGTGGTGCGTGCCGGAACTGTTGTTCGATCCGTGCTCCATTACGGTGGTGCTGGGACGGCGAACCGCCTCCGCCTTGGGCACGTACTGTCCAGTCCGCGCATCGCGCGCGTGACCTCCTGCTGACTTTCCGGCCATCTGTTGGGCCTTTCTGGCCTCATGCAGAGCTGGAAGGAGTACCGTCCCTGGTTACCACACCCGGTGCCGGCCTCTCCATCCGCTCTGCGGGTCGAGGGGCCGCACTGTTGTGAGGCCACCTTTGTCAGCTCGAGGCGAGCCGACACATCCATTGTGAGCCCTCGTGCGGACAGAACGGGGCACTCCACGCTGCCGAGCGTGCCATCGGCGTGTCGCAAGCTACGGAGCCGTAGGTTGTGGTACTGCACCCGGGCTCAGGGAGAGCCCGCTAGGCGGGGTGCAGAATGCCGCGTCAGATGACATCCGCACTCCTTAGGACGACATAAGGTGGGTTACTGAGCACTTACATACCGCGTCGACGGAGTGCGTCGCCGGCTTCGGCCCGGCGGTCGCGGCGGACTTCGGTGTAGCCAGCAACCGATCCGAGGCCGTGGTGGCCCAACACTGGAGCGTTCAACCCGCGCGTCCAGACGCTGGCAGCTGCTCTCGCCCCCACTGGGAGCACCGAAGCAAGGCCTCCAATACGGACCGGCTGTCGCCGCACGCCTCGACCACGACCGCGCGGTCGCCGCTGACGCCGCGCACCGGTGCCATCGCCCTCATTGATGCGGCGATCGAGGCGAAGGCGCAGACAACAGCGCGGGCGGGCTAGGACGAAAGACAGGGGCCGACGTCAAACCAGCGAATCGATCCACCGCTCGAGCCGGCGGCCCTCGCGGAGGACTAGATCGGGATCTCGAAACGTGTTGCTGAGGAGCAAGACGCCCTGCCATGCGGCGATCAGCCCAACCGCCAGCTCACGGGCATCCCGTCGACCCATCTCACGAAACTGCTGCTCCGCCCAGCGGAGCGGCCGTTCCAGCAACTCCGCGGAACTGCGTTGGAGCTCGTCGTCACGTTTGCCGAGTTCCTGGCAGAGGCCGCCGTGCGGGCAGCCGTACCGGGCGGCCAGGTCGCGCTGCCCGACTATCACTCGGACAAAGCCCTTTAGCCGTGTTTGAGGGCTGCGGTATCGCTCGAGCGCGCCGAGCATCTGCTCGATGTCGTTCGAGTTGGCGGCGATTGCCGCCTCGACCAGTTCGTCTTTGGTCTTGAAGTAGTAGTAGACGTTGCCGGGCGGCACGTCTGCAGCCTCGGCGACCTCGGCGATCGTCGTCCGCTCGACGCCCTGCTGACGCAGAAGGGTGCGCGCGCTGGCGACAAGGCGTTCCCGCTTGCCTGCCGGCGATTCAATGGAGTCAGTCATCTCACTGAAGCATAGCTTGGATACGCGGTGATGCGGGTCGCTCCCATGTCTCCCATTCAGACCCCGAGCGCCTCGATGACGAGCTTTGCAGCGGCGCCGCCCGAATACTGCTGCTGCCCGGTTATGAGGAGCCCGTCGCGGACGGCGAAAGGCTTGAACCGACTGTTGACGACGAAGTTCGTCCCCGCGAGCTTGCGAGCTTCCTGCTCGATCCGGAACGGCTGGGTCCGTTGCCCGAGGGACTCGTCCGCGAAGTCCTCCTCGCTGTCGGCGAACCCGGTCCAGGTCTTGCCGGCCACGAGCAGCGTGCCATCCGAGAGCGTCGTCTTGAGCAGAACGCTCGTGGC
>JAWWOO010000039.1:0-42804 GCA_033851545.1 Frankiales bacterium
CCCCTTCTCGGGGAGGTTGCCACCCCTGAGACTCTGAGCTGCACGTCGATCGCGGGCAACGCAGAGCCTCAGCGTGGGGTGGTCCCGCCCGGGGGACCAGGACGGCGCGCCCGTGGTAAGAGTCAACGAGCGCGCCGTCGATGGTCAGGCGACCGAAGCCGCCGTGGCACGGGTAGAACGCCTGCTGGGCAAGGAGATTTAGACGCCCTGCAGGAGGTAGCGCGGAGTGTACGGGTGCAGCGCGCCGCGGCTCGCGTACACCCGGTAGTCCACCGAGACCACGACCGGCTTGGTCCAGACGCCATTGGCGTCCACGTGCACCGCACGGAGCAGGCTGTAGTCCGTGGCAGGGGTGCCGGCCTTGTGGAAGTGCAGCAGTACGGAACCGTGCGGGGCGCCGTGCCCGACCAGCACGATCGTGGCGCCCTTCGCAGCGACCCTGCGCGAGGCGCCGACGACGCTCGGGGTCACCTGCTCGAGCACAGCCGACGACTTCTTGCCACCGACCTGCGCGTAGTAGCGGTAGTCGTCGTTCGGCCTGAAGCTGGTCACGAAGACGCCATTGCCGTCGGCCTGCAGCGTGCGACGCTGCACGTAGCCGGCGACGTTGGCCCGGTGGAAGAACACCGCGACGGTCGATCCGGCGGGTGCCCGTCCGGTGATGGTGACCGGAGTCCCGTACTGAGCGGTCAGGCTGGGGCTGCCCTCGACCGTGACCGGGTCAGCCGTCGCCGCGAGCAGGTGCAGCGTGTTGCTGTTGGAGTTGACGTAGTAGATCTCGGTCTGCCCGCTCGCGTCCTTGGTGGTGGCCAGCCCGGCGATGCCGCCGGCCCCCTTCGGGTCGAGGTTGCGGATGCTCGCCACCCCGCCGGTCCTGGTCAGCTCGACCAGCCGGTTGTCGACGGCGCCGTTCGTGACCAGGAGGTTGCCCGTGACGGGGTCGATCGCCAACCCGCGAGGCGTGTGCAGCGGGCCGCCCTTGACCACGACGGTCGGCGTGATCGCACCGGTCGCGGTCGCCGCGTTCTTCAGCGCCACGATCTCGTCGGCGGCGCTGTCGGCGACGAACAGTGTGTCCGTGGCCGCGTCGTACGCCATGCCTTGCGGTGCGACGACGGTGCCCCCTGCGATGGACGGGGAGCTGCCGTGCCCAAGCGTGGCCAGCGTGTCGAGCACATTGGCTGTCGACGTGCTCGTCCCGAACGGGTCGTGAAGCTTGCTGTCCCTGACGATCGTGCCGTCGGCGTTGGTCCAGAAGGCGACCGGCGTGGTGGCGCTGTTGTTGAGCTCGATGCCCCAGGGACCGTGGCCGTCGCCGATGACACCGCCGGTGTACGGGTCGCCCGCCACCGTCGCGACCGGCGTCACGTTGGGCGTCGTACCGGGGCCGGGGCCGGGCGAGGTGCCCGACTTCGTGTGCAGCACCGTGATCGCACCGTGCGAGCCGTCGTCCGCGCTGCCGTAGCCGGCAACCCACAGTGCGCTGCCGTCGGCGCTGAACGCCTGCGCCACCGGCGCCGTCACCGCCGTCGAGAACAGGCTCTGCGTCCCGAGGTGGAAACGCACGATGCTCTTGCCTTGGCCCTTCACGCCAGCTGCGTTGCTGAGGTCGCCGACCAGGACGTCGCCGCCGGCCAGCGGCGTACCGGAGTAGCCGGGCGCCACCACGGCGACGGAGTACGGGTGCGTGTCGCCGTTGGGCGCGACCGTGGAACCGACCGTCTGATCGGTGAGCGCCGTGAGCGGTACAGGCACGACGACGGGGGCCGGCGCGGTGGTGGTCGGCGTGGGCGTCGGTGTGGTCGTGGTGGTGACGGTCGGGGTCGGCGTCGCTGCCGACGCGCTCGCGGGGAGCGCAGCCAGCAGGGCGGCGGCGCCCAGGACGAGGGCGGATGCAGAGCGGGGGGATGCAGACACAAAGCCTCCAGCAGATAGCGGGCGGTACCTCCCCCCATCGAGCGAATCGGACATCCTGTTACAAACGAGCTGCCTGGGCGTTCGCCCCGCTGCGGGTTATGGTCGCGGTGACTGCAACGGGAAGGGCGGGTCGCCGATGCCGGGACCGGGCCTGTTCACCGACCGCTACGAATTGACCATGCTCTCGTCCTGGCTGGCCGACGGGACGGCGGGACGGCCCGCGGTGTTCGAGTGCTTTGCCCGCCGGCTGCCGTCCGGCCGCCGCTACGGCGTGCTGGCCGGCCTGGGCCGGTTGCTGCCGCTCATCGCGTCGTACGGCTTCGACGAGGGCGAGATCGCGTGGCTGCTCGAGACCGGCGCGATCACCACCCAGTGCGCGGAGTTCCTGGTCGACTTCCGGTTCACCGGCGACATCGAGGCCTACCGCGAGGGCGAGCTCTACTTCCCGGGCTCCCCCGTCCTGACCGTCAGCGGCACCCTCGCCGAGTGCGTGGTGCTCGAGACCCTCGTGCTCAGCGTGCTCAACCACGACAGTGCGATCGCCTCCGCCGCTGCGCGGATGGTGAGCGCAGCGGAGGGCCGCCCGCTGATCGAGATGGGCAGCCGGCGGACCCACGAGCAGGCAGCGGTCGCCGACGCCCGGTCCGCGTACATCGCCGGCTTCGCCTCGACCAGCAACCTCGCCGCCGGACGCCTGTACGGGGTCCCGACGGCGGGCACGGCCGCGCACGCGTTCACCCTGTCCTATGCGGAGGAGCGCGACGCCTTCGCCGCACAGGTCCGCGCCCTCGGCCCGGGCACGACGCTGCTCGTCGACACCTACGACATCGAACGGGGGATCCGTACCGCGATCTCCGTCGCCGGCGCGGGACTCGGCGGGATCCGGATCGACTCCGGCGACCTCGCTGTCGAGTCGCGTCGGGCCCGGGCGTTGCTGGATGCCCTGGGAGCGTTCAAGACCCGGGTCACGGTGACCAGTGACCTCGACGAGTACGTCATCGCGGCACTCGCCGATGCGCCGATCGACGGGTTCGGTGTCGGCACCCGGCTGGTCACCGGCTCGGGCCACCCGACGGCGTCGATGGTCTACAAGCTCGTGGCCGTTGGCTCCGGCGAAGGGCCGCTGCGGTCGGTCGCGAAGACAGCGGCCGGCAAGGTCGGCGTCGGCGGCCGCAAGGTGGCCTACCGCGTCCTGACGTCCGAGGGCGAGGCCACGGCGGAGCGGATTGCCCTGCGGCCACACGGTTTGGCCGCTGCCGGCCCGCTCGGTGGCCGGCCGCTCAGTGTGGCCGTGATGCGCGACGGCGACATCGTGCACGCGCCGTCTCTGGCCGAGATCCGCTCGTTCCATGCCTCGGTCAAGGCGGAGCTGCCGCCGGCCGAGCTCTCCGTCGCCGACGGGCACCCAGCCCTCACCGCAACGTACGAGGAGTCCTGATGACGCGCGCACTGCTCGTGGTCGACGTCCAGCGCGACTTCTGTGAGGGCGGCAGCCTCGCCGTCGCGGGAGGTTCTGCCGTGGCAGCAGGTATTTCCGCCTACCTTGCCACGGTCCCTGGCCGCTACGCCGCCGTGATCGCCAGCCGCGACTGGCACCGCGCCAACGACAGCAACGGCGGGCACTTCGCCTGGGGGGCAAGCGAACCCGACTTCGTTGACACCTGGCCGGTGCACTGCGTCGCCGGGACACCAGGCGCGGACTACCACGACGACCTCGACCGTACGGTCATCACCGACCACGTCCGCAAGGGCCAGGGGGTGCCCGCCTACTCCATGTTCCAGGCGGTCGACCAGCAGGGCGTCCCGATGCCGGATCTGCTGTCCGGCCAGGACATCGACGCCGTCGACGTGGTCGGACTCGCATCGGACTACTGCTGCCTCGCCACCGGACGGGACGCCGTCGCGGCCGGGCTGTCGGTCACCGTCCTGACCGACCTCCAGGCCGGCGTCGCCGCGGCCAGCACGATCGCCGCGTACCAGGAACTGGCCCGGATCGGCGCCACCGTGACGACCAGCGAGGAGCTGGCATGAGCACCCGGCCCGGCGAGGCGGAGTTCCTGGCGTCGTACGACCCGAGCCACTACCCGCCGTTCGCGCTCACCGTCGACATCGCCATCTTCACGATCCGCGGCGGCGCGCTCACCTCACTGCTCGTCCAGCGCCGCAACCACCCGTACCGCGGCTTCTGGGCCTTGCCGGGTGGGCACGTCCGGCACGACCGCGAGAACGCCGAGCAGGCCGCACGTCGCGAGCTCGGCGAGGAGACCGGCATCGACTGGTCCGACGCCTCAGGGCATTTGGAGCAGGTGGCGACCTATACCGACCCGGACCGTGACCCGCGGGTGCTGGCGGGGCTGCGCGTCGTGTCGGTGGCCCACTTCGCGCTCGCGCCCGACCTGCCTGACCCACGGCCGGGGGTCGACGCCAGCGAGGCGCTGTGGTGGCCGGTCGACGACCTCGAGCTGCCCGCCCAGCGCGCCTCCTGGGATGCGCGCGCCGACTACGCCGGCGAGGCACCGCCGCTCGCGTACGACCATGCGGTGATCCTCTCCGACGCCCTCGAGCGGGTGCGGGCCAAGCTGGAGTACACGACGCTGGCGGCGGAGTTCGTCCAGGAACCGTTCAGCCTCGCCGAGCTGCGCAGGGTCTACCAGGCCGTGTGGGGCACGGCGCCCGACCTCGGCAACTTCCGGCGCAAGGTGCTGTCCACCGAGGGCTTCGTCGTCCCCGTCGAGAAGGCCGGACGGTCGGCGACCGAGGCCGGCGGGCGGCCACCGCTGCTGTATCGGCGGGGCGATGCGCAGTGGCTCTATCCGCCGATGCTGCGCCCGGACAGTGATGTGCCGGCCCCGGGCAATGATTGATAGCTACGGAGATGCACGAGGGTTGTTCGCCGGTCGGCGCACTGGTCGGCAGGCTGGGAGGGACGGTGACGCTGCCCTCCTGAACTCCCCCGTGAGCCGAGACATCTCGCCACTTGGCGCCAGCATTGGCGTGTCTGTCGGCGCGTCGCGCAATCTCCCGAGCGCCCTGCCTCTTGGCGAGCGACCCCGGCGCTGGTTTTCGGCGGAGGAACAGCGCCGGGGCGTACACAGGTCAGCTGGTGGTGCGCTCGATCGTGAACGGGACGCTGGTCGGGTGGGTCCGGTTCTTGCCGAGGAAGACCTGGTCCGGCGTGGCGGGCTTCTGGTCGATGCTCAGCGTGATCTTGACATTCTTGGAGCAGCCGGCGGCGAAGTCGATGCCATCGAGGTAGCCGTAGTTGGTGAACCGGAAGGTCAGCGTGTGACGGCGCGGGCCCACCTTGACCGCGTCCACTTTCTCCAGCTTGACCTTGCGCACGGGCCCGATGGCGTTCGTGACCGTGATGCTGCCGGTGAACACGACCTTCTGGTGGCCGGGGTGGGTGACCCGCAACGCGTACCCCGTCTTGCCGTGCCACAGGTAGACGCCGAGCGCCTGCTGCGCCTTGACGCCGGCGGCGCCGAGGACGTCGACCGGCAATGTGCCTGCCTTGCAGCCGGTCGGCTCGGGCTTGGGCGTGACGGGCGTCGCGGCGGTGGCGGCGCCGGCCGTGCCGAGCAGACCGGCTCCGGCGAGCGCCGTGGTGACTCCCATTGTGCCAAGCCGTTGCAGTGCGCGCATGACCTCTCCTCGTGCCGGGACCGCTCGGGTGCGGTCCGTCACGGGAAGCATCGGAGTGCGGAGTACGGGTGCTACCGGATTCTGTGTTCGGGTTGTAGAAGGGCTCCGAATGCCCGCGATCGCCCAGGACCTAGGGTGATCGGAGGCGTCGAGGTGCGGAGGTCGCGTTGCGGATCGAGTTGCTCGAGTCGTACGACCCGGGGCTCGCTGAGGTCCTCGCCGGCTGCGTCAACGGCGGAGCCAGCGTCGGGTTCCTGCGCCCGCTGGACGTCGAGGCAGCCGCAGAGTTCTGGCGGAGCGCCCTCGAGAACTTTGACGCCCTGACCCTGGTCGCCCGCGACGGCGAGCGGATCGTCGGCACCGTGCGGCTACTCCTGGCCGGGCAGCCCAACGGCGGGCACCGTGCCGAGGTCGCCAAGCTCCTCGTCCACCCCGATGCGCGCGGCAAGGGCGTTGCCGCGGCCTTGATGGCCGCACTCGACGAGCTGGCCCGGGCCCACGCCCGTACGACGTTGGTCCTCGACACCGAGACCGGGGGCCAGGCCGAGCATCTGTGCGAGCGCTGGGGATGGAACCGGGTGGGAGAGATCCCGCAGTACGCGCTGACGGCCGACGGGGTGCTCGCCTCGACGACGGTGATGACCAAGCGCCTCGGCGGATGACGATGTCCGCGGGCTAACGTTGTTCGCATGATAGTCGCCTTCAGCATCAGTCCCGCGGGTTCCGACGACACGGGTGGCGTGGCCGACGCCGTGGCGGAGGCGGTCCGCGTCGTACGGGCCTCCGGGCTGCCGAACGAGACCAACGCGATGTTCACCAACATCGAGGGCGAGTGGGACGAGGTGATGGCCGTGGTCAAGCAGGCTGTCGACGCAGTCGCTGCCCGGTCGCCCCGGGTCGCCCTCGTCCTCAAGGCCGACATCCGGCCCGGGTTCACCGGCCAGCTGACGGCCAAGGTCGCCAGGGTCGAGGAGATCCTGGGCGGATGAGCCGACAGCACGAGCTGACGGCGCTGCTGCAGGGCGAACGAGAAGCCGCCCGTACGCAGATCGCGTCGCTGGACGCGGATTTCGCCACGATCGTCGAAGCCTCACGCGAGGTCGCGACCGACGACGAGCACGACCCCGAGGGGGCGACGATCGCTTTCGACCGACAGCAGGTCGACGCGATCCGCAGCCATGCGCTGCACCGGCTGGCTGACCTGGACCACGCCCTCGGGCAGCTCGCGCAGGGCAGGTACGGGATCTGCGAGTCCTGCGGCGAGCCGATCGCCGCGGAACGGCTGGCGGCCCGCCCGGCAGCGCGCACCTGCATCGGCTGCGCGCGCTAACCGATCCCGCCGCTGCCGCCCCCGGGGTTGGTGCTGTTGGTCGTCGGAGCCGCAGTCGTCGGACGCACGGTCGGCCGGTGCGTCGTGGTCGGCGGGGGAGGCGGGGGCGTGGTGGGTGGCACGGTGGTCGGCTTGACCGTCGTCCTGGTCGGGGTCGGCGTCCGCTTCGGGGTGGGCTTCGGCTTGGTCTTCGTCGGCTTGACCACGGGCTTGGTGGTGGTGGGCGGGGGCGTCGTCGTCGTGGGAGCGGCCGACGTCGGCGCGAGGCTGACGGACGGCGGCGCCGACGCCGGGACCGAGGCGCTGGGCGTGACGGACGGAACCGCAGACGCGTCGAGCGCCGAGTCGATCTGCACCGGCACCTTGGACCCGTGCCACGTCACCTGGGAGGGCTTCGCGTTGGCTGGCAGCGTGACCGACCACGAGATGAAGTGCTGCAGACCAGGTTTGAGCAGGAACGCGCCACCGGTCGGTGCCTCGGCGACCGGCGCGAAGGTCCGGCCGGTGCGGTCGAGGACCCTGGTGCTGCCGGGCTCCACCTGGATCGAGTGGCCGCCGACGTTGCCGTAGTAGGCGAGGAAGGAGCAGACCGTACCGATCGAGCCGGTCGCCTTCGGCGGGCTGCACTCCATGCTGTCGATCCGGAAGGTCAGCGACGCGGATCCCTTGAGCACCGAGCAGCCGCTGACCAACGCCAGCCCCGCGGCCAGCGCGCCAACCGCGGCTGCCCGTGCGGCGCTCATGTGACCTGGACCCTGAGCGCCGGCCCGGTGGTCGCAGCGAAGACGCTCGTGGCCGACAAGACCAGCCGTACGAGGTAGCTGCCGCGAACGGCGAAGCGGAACGAGAACGGGATCTTCGCGCCGGGCGCCCGGCCGGAACCCAAGGTGTACCAGTGGTTGCCGAACCGGTACTGCAGCGTGACCTTGGTCGACTTGGGCAGCCGCGAGAAGGTGCAGGTGCCGTGGTCGAGACTGCTGCGCCGAATCGTCGAGCCGACGGTGCAGGAGACGCGCGGGAACACGCGCAGCTTGGTCGAGCTGTGGCTGGGCCCGTAGTAGGGCAACGGAACCAGCGTGGCGGCGACGCTGCTGTTCATCGAGGGCCGGAAGCCGACCTTGAAGAAACCGCGGGCGTTGGTCAGCACGTACAACGTCTTCGCCTTGCCGATCGCCGGTCGAATCACGACCTTGACCTTGACCCCCGACACACCGAGCTTGTTGACCGGCGTGGTGACCCGGCCGGTGTAGGTCACGCTGCGCCCGGCCACATGGGCTTTGGCTGGCGCGATCGCGAGCTTGGTGCTGCCGTAGACATAGACGGACGTCGCGGTCGAGGTGCCGACAGCGCCCTTGGCGCTGACGACGGACGCGACCAGCGTGTGCCGCCCGGTGAGGCCAACGGTGCTCCAGGTGTAGGACGCGGCGCAGACGCGGGGGGCGGCGGCCGTCGGCGCGCACGGGATCACACCACCGAGTGCGGCGCCGTCCAGGCTGAGCCGGACCGAGGACGGACTGTCGGTCTGGGTCGCGTCAATGGCACCGCTGACGGTGACCGTCGCCGTCCGGTGAAGCGTCGAGCGAGCGGTCGGCGAGGTGATGACGACCTTCGGCAGGGGGCTGACCACGGTGATCGTGACGATCGGACTGAGCGCGGTGAACCCTTTGTGGGTCAGGAACTTTGCCTGCAGCGTGTGCTGACCCGACATACCGCTCGTGTCCCAGGTGAACGGCCGCGAACAGGCCTTGGGTGTCGAGGTCGTGCCGGTGCACGGCTGCGGGCCGGATACAGCGGTGCCATCGAACAGCAGCTGCATGCTCGTCGGGGTGTCGCTCTGCTGCGGGTTGATCACGCCACTCGTCACGACGGACACGACACCGGAGACGGTCGCGCCGTTGACCGGGGCGGAGATGCTCGCCGACGGAGGCGTCGTGGTGACCTTCACCGTCGTCGCGGACGAGGTCGCGTGCTTGTCGTTGGCGGTGTTGAATTTCACCGTGAGGTCACGGGTGCCGTTGATGCCCGAGGCATCCCAGTCGAAGACGACGGGACACGAGCGCGAGGCCGCAGGGCAGGGCAGTGACTTCTCAAGGTGACCCGCGACGTACAGGTCCATGGACTCGCCGGTGTCGGTCTGCGAACCGTCGACGGTGCCCGTCGCCTGCACCTTGACGTCGTTGCCGAACACGGTGTCGCCATCCACAGGAGAGGTGATGACCGCCGTTGGCTTGGGACTGGTCACGCGGACCTGGACGGAATCGCTCCCCGTACGCCCTCTCGTGCTGGTGAACACGACCTTCAGTGTGTAGTTGCCGTCCGCCCGGCCGGTCGAGTCCCAGCTCAGCAGGTTCGTCGAGCAGTCACGGGCATTGGTGTCGCAGCTGGCCGTGTCGACCGGAACCGTTCCGGAGTTGACGAAGAGGTCGATCTTCTTGGCGAAGTCGGTCTGGTGGCCCACAACGCCGCCGTGGGCTGTCACGTGCACGATGCCCTGCTCCGCGGCTCCAGCCGTCGGCGAGTCAATCGTCACGGTGGGGGGTGGGTTGCGCGCTTCGATGGCTTGCGGGAGCGATGGGACCTGGTCCTGGCTGGCCGTGGTCATCGTCGCCACGAGGTTGTTGGTGCCGCTCAGATCGGTGGAGTCCCAATTGAAGACGATAGGGCAGCTGTGTGACGTCAGGTCGGGGCAGGGCTGGGTGCCGATGTTGGTGGTGCCCCAGGTGAAGGTGACCCACGCCGGCAGGTCCGTGGACGCGGCATTGGTGTCCCCTTCGACAGAGATGTCCACCGGCCCGGTCACCGGCGATATCACCTGGTTCATCGTCAGCGTGGGGGGCGGCACCGGGACGGTGACGTGGACCGACGGGCTGGAGACGGGGGGACCCGTGGTCAGAAGGTCGACTTGGAGGGCGTAGGTGCCAGGACCGAGCACCGTCGGGTCGTAGGTGAAGCTGCCAAAGCAGTTGAGCGCGTCCGACGGCGGGGTCGTACAGCCGACCTGCTGGCCTGCCACCGCCGCGCCGGCGACGTACAGCTGGAGGCCGGTCACCGTGTCGGGTGACGCTGGGTCGAGGTGACCCTCGCCGTCGATGGTGATCGGGCCGGTGACCGTGGTGCCCTCCGGCGGGGAGGTGATCGCCGCGCTGGGAGGCGGGTCGGCGTTCGCGCCATTGACCGGCCCGAGCAGGCTCGCCACCAGCGCCAGAACGGCGACACCCGACACCCGCGAGACACGCATGACTTCCCTCCCTGACCGATCGAGCCCGGTGCGGTATCTTCCGCACTGAGTCCTGGGCGTCGACAGCCCCCACCACGACGCCTTGGCCGGGAGCCTATCGCTCCAGCACGGCTACTGGGCAGGCACGTTTGCCTGCCCATTGCCAAAACGGACATTCGTCGCAAGCCTGGGCGAGATCCGGGAGATCCCCCCGTAAGGGCCCCGAGGCCGACACGGGCTTCCGGTGACGAGGGTCAGCGACGCGTGGCGCCGTACCGCAGGCCGTCCATCAGCAGGGCGAGCAGCCGCCTGACCTGCTCGCGCCACTCGGGCCCGTCGCTCGTCGACCACACCCCGCCCATGGCGCGAAGCACGTCCTCGGCGTCCGCGTCTGCACGGATCGTCCCGGCGGCAATACCTGCCTCGATCAGCTCGCGCAGCGCCGTGATCATCTGCCCGCGGGTGCGGTCGAACAGCGGCAGCCCCGACGCCACCGCGGCACTCAGCGCCTCGGACATGCCGCGCTTGGTGGCGGCGTACTCGACGAATCGCCCCATCCATTCCTCGAGCGCGACGTCGGGCTCGTGCGCGGCGAGCAGCTGCGCCGGCGACTGGCAGAGTCGCTCCACCTCGTGCCGGTAGACGGCCTCGACCAGGGCGTTGCGGTTGGGGAAGTGCCGGTAGAGCGTGCCGACCCCGACCCCGGCCTCGGCCGCGATCTTCTCCAGCGCGACGTCGGTGCCGTCCTCGGTGAGTGCCCTCAAGGCGACCTCCAGCAGCTTCTCCCGGTTGCGGGCGGCGTCGGCGCGCATCGTGCGGACGGTCGTTTCGGTCATTGCTCCCCAGCTTCGAACGGGCGGTTTGCTAAACGGACGGACCTCCGGTTAGGCTGAAACGGAGGTTGCTCCGGTTACAACTGTAGCCCGCCTCCCGTCGTGAAGGAGATCGTCATGACCCGGATCACCACCCCGTTCACCCGTGACTCCACCGCCCTGGAGGTGGTCGAGGGCATCGACCTATCCGGCCGCCGCGCCGTGGTCACCGGCGCCTCGTCCGGCATCGGCGTCGAGACCGCTCGGGCGCTGGCCGTCGCGGGCGCCGAGGTCACACTCGCCGTACGGGACCTTGCCGCCGGCGAGACCACAGCGAAGGACATCAACACCACGACCGGCCGCGACGACGTCCGCGTCGGTTACCTCGACCTGGCCAGGCGGACTGCCGTCGAGGCCTTCGTGGCTGACTGGTCCGGCCCGCTGCACCTGCTGGTCAACAACGCCGGCGTGATGGCGACGCCCCGGATGTACACCGTCGACGGCTGGGAGATGCAGTTCGGCACCAACCACATGGGCCACTTCCTCCTGACCACCGGTCTCCGCCCTGCCCTTGCCGCTGCCGGCGGCGCACGGGTGGTCTCGGTCAGCTCGGCCGGTCACCTGCGATCGAGCCTCGACTTCGACGACCTCCAGTTCCGCGTGCGGCAGTACGACCCGTGGTTGGCCTACGGGCAGTCCAAGACGGCCAACATCTGGCTGGCCAACGAGATCACCCGGCGGTGGGCCGACGACGGCATCTTCGCCAACTCGCTGATGCCCGGGGCGATCCTGACCAACCTGCAGCGCTACGTGTCGGAGGAGGAGCTCAACCGGATGCGGGCACGCAGTGGCGCTGAGATCGGCTTCAAGACCGTCGAGCAGGGCGCCTCGACGTCGGTGCTGCTGGCCACCTCGCCACTGCTGGCGGCCGTCGGCGGTCGTTATTTCGAGAACTGCAACGAGGCCGAGCCGAACGAGGCCGGCTTCCGTACGGGCTATGCGCCGTGGGCCTATGACGCCGCAGGTGCCGAGCGGCTGTGGGACACCTCCCTCCAGCTCCTGGGCCAGCAGCCCTAGAACCCCTACCGGACAAGGGATCTCACCCATGAAGACCTGGTTCATCACCGGTACGTCGCGCGGCTTCGGCCGCGAGTGGACGATCGCCGCGCTCGAGCGCGGCGACAAGGTCGCGGCCACCGCCCGCGACGTGTCAAGCCTCGACGACCTCGCGACGAAGTACGGCGACGCTCTCCTGCCCATCGCGCTGGACGTCGACGATCGGGCGGCGGACTTCGCCGCGGTCAAGCACGCGTACGAGACGTTCGGCCGGCTCGACGTCGTGGTCAACAACGCCGGCTACGGGCAGTTCGGCATGTTCGAGGAGCTGACCGAGGCCGAGCTGCGCGCGCAGATCGAGACCAACCTGTTCGGCGCCATGTGGGTCACGCAGGCCGCGCTGCCCTACCTGCGCCAGCAGGGCAGCGGCCACATCATCCAGGTGTCCTCGATCGGCGGTGTCAACGCGTTCGCCGGTCTCAGCGCCTACCACGCGTCGAAGTGGGCGCTCGAGGGCTTCAGCCAGGCGCTCTCGCAGGAGGTGGCCGCCTTCGGCATCCACGTGACGGTCGTCGAACCGGGCGGCTACTCCACCGACTGGGGTGGCGCTTCGGCCAAGCGCGCCAACCCGCTGCCGTCCTACGACGGCGTCCGCGAGCTGGTCGCGAAGTGGCGGTCCGCGCGGACAGCGTCACCCGGCGACCCGGTCGCGACCCGGGATGCGATCCTGGCCGTCGTCGACGCCGAAGAGCCACCGCTGCGCATCTTCTTCGGCAATGCCGGTCTCGACATGACCACGGCGGAGTATGAGAACCGGCTGGCCACCTGGCGCGAGTGGCAACCGGTGTCGGTCAAGGCCCACGGCTGAGCCAGCACCTCCGCGCCGACAGCGGCACTATCGAGCTTGGCCCAGGGTTCGGGCAATCTCCGCCTCCGGGTACGGCGCCTGAAGCTCGCCAGCGTGCAGTCGCCAGTAGAAGTCGTTGAGCACTACCGCCACGGCGGCCCACCGGTCGAGGAGGTCACGCAGCACCGGCGGCACCCGCCCGTCGTCGGGTCTGCTCCTGATCCACGCATTGCGCGCGGCGGGGGTGTCGAGTCCGGGCACCGCGGCCCGTACGGCCCAGTTGACCAGCTGCGTCATGACATAGGCCCGGTCGTGCAGGGCGTGCCGCTGCACAAAGAGCCGTTCGGCCTCATCGAGGTCGAACTCGGCAGAGGCGACCAGGCCGAAGTCCGTCAGCAGCAGGCGATCCCCGACACACACGATGTTGTACGGGTGCGCGTCGAGGTGCACCAGGCCGTTCTCCGCCAAGGCCTGGGCAGCCAACAGCAGGCCGCGCTCGACGACCGGGATCGCCTCCTCGAACGGGTGTTCCGCCAGCCACCGAGGCAGGGTGACCGGGGCGTACTCCAGGAACAGCGCGAGGCTCGACGTGGCCTGCTCCAACGCCCGCACCCGCGCACGAACCGACGGGAGCCCCCGCCACCGCGGGTCGCTCTCGTCCAGGTCCTCAACAGCCGCAGGCACTCTCGGCTGGATGCGCGAGTGATAGAGCAGCGGGAAGCAGGCGGGAGCACCCTTGAGCATCGAGGCGGTGGTCGTCTCGTGCGCCGACAGCTCCCGCCATGCGCTGAACCCGGGGGAGCCGACGCCGTACTGCAGAAAGGTCGGCAGGCCGAACAGGTTGCTGGTGTTTCTCGGGTGCGCACTCTCCAACGCTGTCAAGGGAACCCGCTTGACGAAGACCTGCGTCCCGGCTATCTGGACGAGCACGGTGACGCCGCCGATTCCCGTACCGAGTGGGGTTCCCGCCGCCAGCAGCTCGCTGAGCTCAGCGTCGGTCAGCCGGGCCAGCGCGGCCGCGACCCCGGCGTGCCGCTCCGTTGGCGTCACCGTGAGTCCCTTCCCGATGGCCGGTGCTGGTCTGTCCGGCTGCGTCTGAGCTGCCCGTGGATCGCGGGCAACGCAGAGTCTCGAGACTACGGCCCTCCTCGGCGGGCGGAACCAAGGTGGTACGGGCTGCGCGAGCGCCGCTCGACCGGGTAGCGTGCGCGGCATGTCTGGTCCGGTTGCCCTGGTCGGCAGCGGTGAGTACCTGCCGGTGATGGAAGCCGTCGAACGGCGACTGCTCGACGGCCGGCCGCCGGTGTTCGTCCAGCTGGCGACCGCGGCGGCGCCGGAAGGGGTCAAGTCGCTGGCCCGGTGGCACGCCCTTGGTCGCAAGTCGGCCGAACGCCTGGGCGTCCAGCAGGTGGTCGTCCCTGTCGTCGACCGGATCAGCGCCGACGACCCCGCCTTGGCCGGGCTCATCGAGGGTGCCGGACTGGTCTACCTCTCGGGCGGCAATCCGCCGTTCCTCGCCGCGACACTGCGGGGTACGGCCGTCTGGGCTGCGATCGAGACTGCCTGGCGCGCGGGCGCTTCGCTCGCCGGGTGCAGCGCCGGCGCCATGGCGCTAGGCCTCCGGGTCCCCGACATCCGGCATGTGCTGCGTGGCACCGAGGAGGGCCTCGCCGCCGTACCCCAGCTCAGTGTCATTCCGCACTTCGACCGGCTCGCCGCCCGGATGCCGGACTTCGTCCTGAACGCCGTCACGCAGGCCCCGGACGGGGTGACGATCGTCGGCATCGACGAGGACACCGCGCTGGTCGGCGGTCCCGACGACTGGGAGGTCATGGGGCGGCAGCAGGTCTGGGTGCTGACCGCGGACGGACGCAAGGGGTACGCCGCCGGCGAACAGCTGCACCTGCCGACCCTCAGCTAGACGCTGCACTGGCCAGCTGGTCGAGGAATGCCGCCGCGGCCGTCGCCGTCGCGAGGATCGGCGTGCTGCCCGCGGATCCCTGCCGGATCTTCAGGTCCCACTCCGTGTTGCCGGAGACGAGCACCGCGCCGGAGACCTGGGTGCCGTTCGGCCCATCCTCGGGACTCAGCTTGGCGGAGGTGGCGTCGTTCTTGCCACTGATCGAGTGTTCGCCCGTGCTCCACTCGACGGCCACCATGCCACCGCCGGTGGTCGCGGAGAACGTCACCGCCGCGCCGAGGTGAGCGCCGGACGTCGCGTCCACGGCGACGTCGGTGTTCTCGACGGTGAAGCCGTTGCCCAGCAGGGCCTTTGCGGCATCGACCCGGGCATGGTCGGCGCTGGTCAGCACACCCGGTTTGATCACGGTCTGGAGCGTCGGGCCGACCCCGCCCGCCGCCTCCTTCTTGTCGGCGCTCGCCGTGTCGGAGGCCTTCGGCTGGCCGGCCACGGAAGTTCCGGCGCTGCCGCCTTGGGCCTGGTCCCGTACGAGAGCCAGTCCGGGTACGGACAGTGCCCCGACCACGGCGACGGCGGTCAGCCCTCCGGCCACCCGCTGCCGCCGCAGGGTGGTCCCTCGGACCCGGGCCCGTGCTGCCAGGTCAGCCCCGGGTCGAGGATCGCCCACCAGGTCGTCGAACGCCTGCTGCAGCTCGTAGGTCGTCGGCTCGGACATGTTCTGCTCCTCAGTCATGGATGGTGGCCACTTCGCGTGACCGGCGCAGACTCGCCAGCGCCTTGGCACGGTTGCTCTTCACGGTGTTGACCGAACAGTCCATCGCCTCCGCGATCTGCGCATCGGCCAGGTCCTCGTAGTAGGTGAGCACCACCACGACACGCTGTCGCGGCGGCAGCTGCCTGAGCGCCACCTGCATCGTGATGCGCACCACCACACCGTCCGCCGCGTCCGCTACCGGAAGCTCCCGGCCCGGCTCCGCGTCGAGGCCGACGTAGCGGAACACCCGGCGGCGGCGCCGGGAGATGTGCTGGTGCACGATGACCCGCCGGACGTAGCCCTCGACGTTGCCGAGGCTGCTGACCCGCCGCCATCGGACGAAGCAGCGGGCCAGTGCTTCCTGAAGCAGGTCCTCCGCCTCCGGCCGGGAGCCGGTCAGAGCGACGGACAGCCTCAGCAGCGCCGGCCCCCGTACGGCGACGAACGCGTCGAAGTCGACGCGTTCGGGTCTGACCGTCTCGGAGTGACTCAAGCTCTGCACACCTGACCTAACGCCTTCAACTGGCTCTGCGGGTCACTCGGTCCGGTCAGCGAACGACGACACTGGTCCTGCCCGTGTACTCCTGAGTGTCGCTGGTCCGAGCAACCAGCGTGAAGGCCCACGACCCGGTGTACGGCAGTTCGACGTCGGTCGCCTGGAACTGCGTGGTCCCGATGGGCGCCAGCTTGACGTTGAGCGGGCCGGCGGCCGGGGACGGCAGCTGCAACGTCAGCGTCAGCTCGGCGACGTCCATCGGCTTGCCGGCCACGTCCGTCGTGTCGACCCGGACGTTCAACACCCTCGTCGCGGCGGGATCGACCGACAGCTCCAGGTGTACGGGACCGGCGAGCAGGCGCACGTCGCTCGATGGGCGGAAGTCCGTACGCGATGGGATCCCCGACACCAGAAGGGAAGTCACTGCCAGGACGACGACGACCACGGCCGTCTCGATCGACACCGACATCCCCAGCCGGCGCGCGGTCGGTGCCTCGTCGGCAAGGGCCGCCGTGCCCACCCACCGACGGGAGACCTCAGCGACCAGCAGCACCGCGACCACGAGGGCCGTCTTGACCAGCAGCAGCTTGCCGTAGTGCGTCGAGGTCAGCGACGCCGCGATGCCTGCCTCACGCCATGCCTGGTAGGCCCCGCTGAGCACGAGGACGACGACGGAAGCCATGGCAGCGCGAGAAAACCGCGTGGCAACCGCCCGTACGGTCGCGCTGTCCTCGTCGGGCAGCACCACGACGGACAGGTGCAGCAGCCCGCCGAACCAGATGCTCATCGCAGTTAGGTGCGCGACGTCGCTCACGACCGCCAGCGGGACCTGCGAGCCGACGGAGGGGTGACCGGTGTACGGGAACGTGACCAGCGTCGCCAGCGCCAGCACCGCGAACGCAGCAGCCGACCCGCGACCCGACTTTCGGACGACCAGCCAGCCGGCACCCGCGGCTGCGACGAGGAGCACGACTCGGGCCAGAAGTGCCTGCCCGTAACGAGTTTTCGCCACGCCGCTCGCCAGCGACCAGTCGAAGGTGTGCGCGATCGAGAGCCCGGCACCGTACGGCCCCTCGAGCAGCAGCGAGCCGACGGCGCCGACGAAGGCAAGCAGCCAGCCGACCTGCAGGGTGCGCCGGGACACCTTTGACGACCTGCCCGCCGGCCAGCAGAGCAGCAGGAACGCGATGCCGCCGAAGAACGCGGCGACACCGACGAAGCCGAGCAACCGGCCGAAGCCGAGGACCGCGCCGACCTTGGGGTCAGGCGTCGACGCGGTCGCCGATGCCACAGCCCCTGCCTTGCCGACGGAGAAGCTGTAGGACCCGGCGGTCGGGTGGGAGTCGTCCGAGACCACCCGCCAGACCACGAGGTAGCTGCCATCCGGCAGAGCCGGTCGCAGCTGGACGGCGATGTCGGTGGCGACGTTGAACGGCTGGAGGGGCGACCCGGTCGCGGCGTTCCTGCCCGCCGCATCCAGGACGGTGATTGCGCTGAGCGACGTGCCGACCGGCTCGCTGAAGTGCAGCGTCAGCAGCGGCGGCGAGACCTTGAGCACGCTGCCCTGGGCCGGCGTACTGCTCCGCAGATAAGCATGAGCGCTGGCGGGGGTGGCGCCAGCGGTGACGAGCAGCACCGCGCCGACGCACGCGAGCGCGACCCGTACAACGGCGCGCCTCATCTGTGCCTGCTCCCGCTCGTCCCGACCGAGCGACCAGAGTACGTCCGCTCGTCCGTCCGCAGCGGCCACCGAGGGCAAGTCAGGGCGCCAGAGCAGACACCTCGATCTAGCTCGTCTTGGCCTTGTCCAGGGCGCTCTGCAGGGACTGGATGTAGCCGTCGCTGGTGTACGTGGCGCCGGAGACCATCTGGATCTGTGCCGACTGGGCCTGCAGCACCTCCTGGTTGAGCACCGGCACCGCGTAGTTGTTGATCTCGATGTCGCGCCGTTCCTGGTTGGGCACCTGCAGGATGTTGACCGCACTGATCTGGCTGCCGCTCAGCACTACCTGGACCTGCACGGGGCCGTACCGCGTGTCGATCGCGTCGCCGTCGACGGTCTTCTTGGCACTCGAGGGGGCCTTGGTCTTCGTCGGCGCAGCAGTGGTCGGCCCAGCCGTCGCGCTGGACCCGGAGGAGGCGGACGGCCCGGCCGCCGTCGAGGGGGCCGTCGAGGGGGCCGTCGAGGGAGTCGCTGCGAGCGGCGTCGCCAGCGCCGACGGTCGCACCGCTGACGCCGTGACATTGTGCGTCTTGAAGCTCAGCAGCAGGACGAGGGCGACCACAGTCCCGACGACAGTGGCGATCACGCGACGCATCTCAGGCTCCTAGAACTCGAACGACTCGACGTGGATGTGCCGGGCCGGCACACCGCACACACGCAGTGCCGTCTTTGCGGCCGCGGTCATGCCTTCAGGCCCGCAGACGTAGACGTCGTACTGGTCGATGTGGCGGACCAGCGTCTTGAGCGAGCCGGCACTCAAGGGGTCATAGCCCAGCTCGGCGCGGCGGCCCACCAGGTAGCGGACGGTGGACTTCCGCGCCTTGGCGATCCGCTCGAGCTCGGCCTTGAACACCACGTCCTCCGGCCTGCTGGCGCGGTAGAGCAGCGTCACCTGGTCAGGCCGCGGCAGGGTCTCGAACAGGGCGCGGATGGGCGTGATACCGACACCACCGGCGATCAGCAGCACCTTGTGCCGGGTGCGGCGCGCGGCGGTGAAGGCACCGTACGGGCCCTCTGCGTACACGCGGGTGCCCGGCTTGAGCGACTTCAGCGCACCGCTGTGGTCGCCGAGCTCGCGAACGGTGATCCGAAGCAGGTCGGGCTGCACCGGCGCGGACAGCGAGTACGGGTTGGAGGCCCACCACAGGTCGCGGGTCAGGAAGCGGAACCGGAGGAACTGCCCCGGTTCTGCCCCCATGGCACCCAGCCGCTTCCCCTTGATGAGTACGGAGACCACCCCCGGCGCCTCCTCGTGGACCGCAACAACGCGCATCTGGTGGCGGCGCAGCTGGACGACCGGGGTGAGGAAGCGGTACCAGACCAGGAGCACGGCGACGACCACGTACATCGAAGCCCAGACGATGCGGGCAGGCTTGTTGGAGATGAACTCGTCGCCATTCGCGAACTGGTGGCTGAAGGACAGCGCGATGGCGAGGTAGGTGTAGAAGTGCAGGAGGTACCAGGTCTCGTACCTCATCCGTTTGCGGGCCGCCCTGGCCGAGACGATGCCGACCATGACGAACAGGCCGCCGGCGACCGTGGCCATCAGCACATCGGGATAGCTCAGCAACAGCTCGTTGGTCTGGTGGACGAGGCCGGTATGCGCCGAGACCGCGTAGCCCCAAGTGATCAGCGTTGCGTGAGCCACCACCAGACACACCGTGTAGCGGCCGCCCATCGAGTGCCAGCGGGTCAGCCGGTCGGCGCCGATGCCGCGGTCGAGTACGGGGATTCGCGCCATCAGGGCGAGCAGCACCACGACGGTGTAGCCGGCGGCGAGCCCGGTCAGCCGGCCCGCGCCGGTCAGCCGGTCCCCGAAGCTGGACTCGGGCGGGGAGTTGGCGAGCCACAGGCCGATGGTCGCCGCGCCGCCGACGGCGATGCCGCCCAGCACGATCCGCGGGTGGGCGCCGCGCCGCTCACCGGGCGGGGAGACGGGTGGAGGAGTGGACGGGGAGGTACGGGAACCGGCGATGGTCGTCGTCATCCTGCCTCCGCTCCGTCTGCTCGTACGCGTACCGCTGGCGCGGCTCCATCACTATCGGCGCCGCGGGTAAGCGCGACCTATGCCCAACCTGTGAGCACGCTGTACGTCTGGGCACGCACCCCACGGGTCCGCGCATCCCCACCGGCACCTGTGCGCCCGGTCGGTCCGTCAGGCGTGCGCCGGCTCGGGGACCCGGGCCGGCTGGTCCGCGAGCGGCAGCCGCACGGTGAAGCAGGTGTGACCCGGGACGCTGTCGACCCAGATCTGCCCTCGGTGGGCATTGACGACGGCCGCGACGATGGACAGGCCGAGACCGGTCGAGCCGGCGGTACGGGAGCGCGAGGTGTCGGCGCGGGTGAAGCGTTCGAAGATGTCCGGCAGCACCGACGCCGGCACGCCCGGCCCGTCGTCCACCACCGTCACCACGGCCGCGTCGTGCTCGACGTCGAGGGTCACCGTGACCTGCGTGCCTGGTGGGGTGTGTGTGCGGGCGTTCGCCAGCAGGTTGACGACGACCTGGTGCAGCCGCGGTCCGTCGCCCGCCACGACGACCGGCTCCTCGGGCAGCTCGAGGTCCCAGCGGTGGTCCGGCCCCGTGGCGTGTGCGTCACCGATCGCCTCGACCAGCAGCAGCGACAGGTCGACCTCCTCGCGCTCGAGCGGGCGGCCCGAGTCGAGCCGGGCCAGCAGGAGCAGGTCCTCGACCAGGCTGCTCATCCGGATGGCCTGCGACTCCACCCTTTCCATCGCGTGCGCCAGGTCCGGTGGGGCGTCGGCCCGGCTCGGCCTGGTCAGCTCGGCGTAGCCGCGGATGGCCGCAAGCGGTGTACGCAGCTCGTGCGAGGCGTCGGCGACGAACTGGCGCACCCGCTCCTCGCTGTCGTGCCGAGCCTTCAGCGCCGAGGTGACGTGGCCGAGCAGCTGGTTGAGGGCAGCCCCGACCTGACCGACCTCGGTACGCCGGTCGGTGTCCTCGGCGCCTACCCGTACGGGGACGTCGACCTCACCCTTGTGCAGCTCCATCGACGACACCAGGTCGGCGGTGGCGGCGACCCGGCGCAGCGGCCGCAGTGCCCGGGAGACGACTGCGGCCCCGAGCGAACCGGCCAGCAGCAGACCGCCGAGGGTGGCGAGGGCGATCACCAACGCCAGCTTGATCAGGGTCGAGTGCGCGTCCTTCAACGGCAGCCCGGTGACGATGATGTCGCCGTCGCTAGGCTCCTGGGTGACCAGGACCCGATAGCTCCCGAGACCTGGCAGGGAGACCGTGCGGGCGTGGCCGGACGGCTGCAGATTTTCCACCGCTGTGGTCTGGGCCGAGGTCAGCTGCTGCTGGCTTGTACCGCGCGCCGGGACGATGCCACCGCTGACCTGGGGGGCCCCGCCGGCAGTCGCGGGGGCGATGTGGGCACTCAAGGTCCCACTGACGAGACCGAACCCGGCCGGCCCGGTCGGTGCAGGGCTGCCCTGAGCCGGTCCACCGTCGTCGGTGGTCTGCGGGACCGCATGGTTGAGGGCGTCGTAGTTGTGTCGGTCGGCCGCAACAAGCTGGCCGTCGAGCTGGTTGAGCTGAAACCGGTCGAGCGCCACCAGGCTCACGCCACCGATCACCCCGCTGAGCAATGCCATCAACGCCACCAGCCCGACGATCAGCTGGAGGCGCAACGGCAGACCGCGCAAGCGGATCCGTTTCATGCTGCCGGCTTGAGGACGTACCCCACGCCGCGCATCGTGTGGATCATCGGCTCGCGTCCGGCGTCGATCTTCTTGCGCAGGTAGGAGATGTAGAGCTCGACCACGTTGGCCTGGCCGCCGAAGTCGTAGTTCCAGACCCGGTCGAGGATCTGCGCCTTGGACAGCACTCGGCGCGGGTTGCGCATCAGATAGCGGAGCAGCTCGAACTCCGTCGCGGTCAGGTTGATCAGCTCACCGGCACGGCTGACCTCGTGGCTGTCCTCGTCCAGGATGAGGTCACCCACGACAAGGGTCGCCTCCTCGCGGCTGACGACGGTCTTGGTCCGCCGCCGTACGAGACCGCGTAGCCGGGCCACGACCTCCTCGAGGCTGAACGGCTTGGTCACGTAGTCGTCGCCGCCGGCGGTGATCCCGGCGACCCGGTCCTCGACCGAGTCCTTGGCGGTCAGGAACAGCACCGGCACGTCGTTGGTCTCGCCGCGCAGCCGGCGCAGCACCTCGAGGCCGTCGATGTCCGGCAGCATCATGTCGAGGACGACCACGTCCGGGCGCACCTCGCGAGCCTGCCGTACGGCGGACAGCCCGTCGTGGGCCAGGTGGACCTCCCAGCCGTCGTAGCGCAGCGCCATCGCGAGCAGCTCGGCGATCGGCGGCTCGTCATCGACGACGAGGACGCGGACTGGGGTGCCGTCAGCGCGAGACAGCACTGGTCGGGTGGTCCGGGACTGAGCTGCTGTCGTGGTCACCTGCTCATCTTCCGTGCGCCTCCTGTTGGCCGACTATCCGTCGCCTGTGCGTTTCCTGTGTCTCCCCATTCAAGCGCGGCCGACCCCGGCACACCGGGACCGAACGCGGCAATTCCGAACCTTCAGTGCCCTGACTGGGCGCAACCCGGCCGCAGGATGGACTCGTACGAGGATCCGGCTCCCATCCTGTGTCCGTCCTTTCGCGGGGTTGCGCATGGCCCAACCCCCAGCGGCCGGCTCTTAGGTGCAGCCCACAGGTGATGCAAAGGTAGATCACCACGGCGTCACAGTCCGCTGCCCGAACGTAGCTGCCATGACCACGGCAACCATCCCCCAAGGCACTCCTGAACCCCGTGCCGGCGACGAGCACCAGCCGACAGCCGCCACCCCGACCGCGACCCTCACGCTCGACGTCGTCATCCCCGTCTACAACGAGGAGGCACAGCTCGAGACGACAGTGCGCCGCCTCGACGAGCACCTGCGCCGCCACTTCCCCTACACCTACCGGATCACCGTCGCGGACAACGCGAGCACGGACGACACCCCGGTCATCGCCAGGCGCATGTCGCGCCAGCTGCCGAACGTCCGGTGGGTGCGGCTCGAGCAGAAGGGCCGCGGCCGGGCGCTGTCCCGGGTCTGGAGCGAGTCCGACGCCGACGTCCTCGCCTACATGGACGTCGACCTCTCGACCGACCTGGCCGCGCTGCTGCCGCTGGTCGCGCCGCTGATCTCCGGTCACTCCGACCTGGCCATCGGCAGCCGCCTCGCGCGGGGCTCGAGGGTCGTACGGGGACCGAAGCGCGAGGTGATCTCCCGTTGCTACAACCTCGTGCTGCGAGGCACTCTCGCCGCGCGGTTCAGCGACGCACAGTGCGGTTTCAAGGCGATCCGGCGAGACGTCGCCCGCCGACTGCTTCCGGCGGTGCAGGACACCGGCTGGTTCTTCGACACCGAGATGCTCGTGCTGGCCGAAAAGGCCGGACTGCGCATCCACGAGGTGCCGGTCGACTGGGTGGACGACCCGGACAGCCGGGTCGACATCGTCGCCACGGCGATCGCCGACCTCAAGGGAGTGGTTCGGGTCGGCAAAGCCCTTGCCACCGGGGCGATCCCGCTCCGGGACATCACCGGCCCGACGTCGCGCCAGGTCGTCGCCGAGTCGACGCCGCCAGGCCTCGTACGGCAGATGGTCCGTTTCGGCGCGATCGGCATCGTGAGCACCCTTGCCTACCTCCTGCTGTACCTCCTGCTCCGGCCGGGGATGGGCGCCCAGGGCGCCAACTTCGTGGCCCTGCTGGTCACCGCGATCGGCAACACCGCCGCCAACCGCCGGCTGACCTTCGGGGTGACCGGCGCCAGCGGCGCCACCAAACACCAGCTGCAGGGCCTCGCGGTCTTCGGGCTCGGCCTGCTGCTGACCAGCGGTTCTCTCGCCGCGCTACACGCGCAGGCCACGGCACCCAGCCGACTGCTCGAGGCGACCGTCCTCGTCATCGCCAACCTCGCAGCAACGCTGCTGCGGTTCCTCCTGCTCCGCGCCTGGGTCTTCCGGGCTCACCTGGCCAAGCCCGCACTCGAGACCACCGGGAGCGCCCGATGACCACCACCGAGAACGCACCAGCCTGGCTCGACAAGCCCGGCGCTCCCCTGCGCCGGCCGCCCGTGCAGGCCTTGGTACGCGGCCGAAGGGACGACCCGCCGTGGGTACGCCCTGCCTTGCTCGCCCTCCTGGCCACGACCGGCCTGCTCTACCTCTGGGGCCTCGGTGCCTCCGGCTGGGCGAACAGCTTCTACTCGGCAGCCGTCCAGGCCGGGGCGAAAAGCTGGAAGGCGATGTTCTTCGGCAGCTTCGACTCGTCCAACTTCATCACCGTGGACAAGCCGCCGGCGTCGCTGTGGGTGATGGATCTGTCGGCGCGGATCTTCGGCGTCAACTCCTGGAGCATTCTGGTCCCCCAGGCGCTCGAGGGTGTCGCCGCGGTTGGGCTGCTCTTCGCGACCGTACGGCGGCGCTTCGGCCCTGCCGCCGGCCTCATCGCGGGCGCGGCCATGGCGACGACTCCGGTCGCCGTGCTGATGTTCCGCTTCAACAACCCGGACGCGCTGCTGGTGCTGCTCCTCGTCGGCGCCGCCTACGCGACCGTACGGGCAACCGAGAAGGCCAGCGCGCGTTGGCTGCTGCTGACCGGCGTGCTGATCGGCTTCGGCTTCATCACCAAGATGATGCAGGCGTTCCTCGTGGTGCCGGGCTTCGCGCTGGTCTACCTCGTGGCGGCCCCGGCAACCCTGAAGAAGCGCGTCGTCGACCTGCTGGCGGCCGGCGTCGCGATGTTCGTCTCCGCTGGGTGGTGGGTGGCGGTCGTCACGCTCTGGCCGGCCGGCTCACGGCCGTACGTCGGCGGTTCGCAGAACAACTCCATCCTCGAGCTGATCTTCGGCTACAACGGCTTCGGCCGGCTGACCGGAAACGAGACCGGCAGCGTCGGGGGAGGCGGGGGCGGAGCCGGTGCGACAGGGATGTGGGGCCCCACAGGCATCACCCGGCTGTTCAACAGCGAGTTCGGCGGCCAGGTGTCCTGGCTGATCCCGACCGCGCTGGTGTTCCTGGCCGGCGGGCTTGCGTTCACCCTCCGGCGGGCGCGCACCGATCTCGACCGCGCCCACTGGATCCTCTGGGGCAGCTGGCTTCTGGTCACCGGTCTGACGTTCAGCTATGCCAAGGGCATCATCCACCCCTACTACACGGTCGCACTCGCGCCGGCCATCGGTGCCCTCGTCGGCATGGGGGCTGTGGCGTTCTGGCGCAACCGGGACGCCATGCTCGGCCGGCTGACGCTGACCGCGGGCATCACCGCCGCGTCCTGCTGGTCGTACGTCCTCCTGCAGCGGAACACCGGCGGCTACAAGACGCTCAGCGTCCTCATCCTGCTGGTGGGGCTTGCGGTGGCCGCGCTGTTCGCCGCAATTCCGTGGATCGTCCAGCTCGGCGGTGACAAGCACAACGCGCTCGCCGTGAAGGCGTCTGCGGTCCTCGTCGTGGCAGCCCTCGGCGTCGGGATCGCCGGACCGGCTGCGTACGCCCTGCAGACGGCGAGTGTCGCCCACACCGGTGCCATCCCGTCGGCCGGACCAGCGACGACCAGCGGCGGAGGCTTCGGCCGCGGTGGAGGCCGGTTCGGCGGCGGCAACGCACGGGGCGGGCTGACAGGTGCTCCTCCCGGGTTGGGCACCGGCACCGGCGGGGCCCGGGGCGGCTTCGGCGGCGGCCAAGGCGGGATCGGCGGCCTGCTCGGGGCGTCGACACCCAGCGCAGCCCTGGTCGCAGCGTTGCAGGCCAATGCCTCCTCGTACACCTGGGTCCTGGCAACCGTCGGCGCCAACAACGCGGCGGGCTACCAGCTCGCGAGCGGCCAGGCGGTGATGGCGATAGGCGGGTTCAACGGTTCGGACCCGACGCCGACGCTGGCCGAGTTCCAACAGCTCGTGGCGAGCGGAAAGGTGCACTACTTCATCGGCGGCGGCGGACTGGGCGGTGGCCAGAACGCCACCGGCACGGCCAGCGCCATCACGAGCTGGGTGGCGGCGAACTACAAGTCCACGACCATCGGTGGCACGACGTTGTACGACCTCAGCACGACGGCCGCCACCGGCACCACCACATGATCCCCTATTTCCCAGGCACTCTCGAAAGCCAGGAGCACATCATGGACATCGACAACAACTCGCGCACGACAACCGACCCGACCCTCTACCCGCGGGTCCCGGACTTCCCCCCGCCGGGCGAGCCGGATGTCGTCAGCAACAAGCCCCGCAGCACGGCCAAGACCGGCGCGGTCGCCGGGATCGTCGCAGCGACGGCCCTTGCCGTCGGCATCGGGGTCGCGGTGACCTCCAACGGGTCATCGGCCGCTCAGGGCACGGGCGGGGCCACCGGGTTGCAGGGCGCTCCGGGCGGTTTCGGCAACCCCGGGGCCCAGGCCGGCACCGGCACAGGAGGACAGGGCGGTCCCGCCGGCACCGCGCCCTTCGGAGGCCAGGGCGCTGGACAGATCGTGATGGGCACCGTCACGGCGGTCGGCGCCACGTCGATCACGGTGCAGACGACCGCTGCGACCACCACGTACACCGTCGGCGCGAGCACCGAGGTCATCGTCGACGGCGCCACCGGCAAGCTGTCCGACGTGACCGTCGGGACCACGGTGCTGGTGCAGGTCCCGACCACCGGCTCGACCACCACCGCCACCCGGATCATCGTCGGTGGCTTCGGCGGCCGGCGTCAAGGCGGTGCCGGCGGTGCCGGCGGTGGCCAGAACGGCACGGCGCCCGGCACCGGCACCACCGGCGGCGCGGTGACCAACACCTGACCTGGTGGCCTCGTCCCGAGCGGGGCCCACCTGGGAAAACCGGACGGGCGGGTACAGTCATCAGCGCCATGACTGTGCTCGCCCTGACGGGTTCCACCGGGCGCCTGGGCGGCCGGATCGCCACCCGGCTCGCGTCCGCAGGCGCGCAGCAACGGCTTCTTGTACGGGACCCGACCCGTGCCCCGCAGCTGCCGGGGACCGAGGTGGCGATCGCCGAGTTCGGTGACGGCGACGCCGTACGGCGAGCTCTCGAGGGCGTGGACACCGTCCTCATGGTGTCCGCCGGGGAGACCGTGGACCGGGTGGCGCGGCACAAGACCTTCGTGGACGCCGCTGCCGCTGCCGAGGTCGGTCACCTGGTCTACGTCTCGTTCTTCGGGGCCGCGCCCGACGCGACGTTCACGCTCGCCCGCGACCACTGGGCGACCGAGGAGCACCTCAAGGCCAGCGGACTGCCCTACACCGTCCTCCGCGACAACCTCTACGCGGACTTCCTGCCGATGATGGTCGGCGAGGACGGAGCTCTGCGCGGGCCGGCCGGCGATGGGCGCGCGGCTGTCGTGACCCAGGACGACATCGCAGAAGCCGCCACCGCGGTGCTGCTCTCGCCGGAGGCGCACGTGGACCGCACGTACGACCTGACCGGGCCGCAGGCACTGACGTTGTACGAGGCCGCTGCCGTTCTCAGCGGGTGTCTGGGGCGCGACATCCGCTATGTGCCAGAGACTCTGGCCGAGGCCTACCGGTCCCGCGCGGTCTATGGGGCGCCCGACTGGCAGGTCGATGCGTGGGTCTCGACCTACACCTCGATCGCCAACGGAGAGCTAGCCGGCGTGAGCAGCCACGTGGAGGAGCTCACCGGTCACCCCGCCACGTCCCTCGCCGACCTGCTCATGGGCTGAGGAGTCCGCCTATGACTCCCGCAACTCAAGGATCAACATGAGTGAACGCCCACGCATCGAACTGATCGGCGTAGTGCTCGGCGCACCCGACCCGCGCGGTCTCGCGACGTTCTACCAGCGGCTGCTGGGCTGGCCGCGGCGCAGCGACGAGGAGGACTGGGTGACCTTGCGGCCGGCTCACGGAGCCGGGCTGTCATTCCAGCTCGAGGACAGGCATCTGCGCCCGACCTGGCCGCATGTGCCTGGTACGCAGCAGATGCAGGTGCACCTCGATCTCCAGGTCGATGACCTCGACGTGGCCAGCGACTACGCCGTTTCCGTCGGCGCGACCGTCGCAGAGTTCCAGCCACAGGACGCCGTACGGGTCCACTTCGATCCTGCTGGGCACCCGTTCTGCCTGTTCCTGTGAACCAGCGGGCCGAGGAGCGTGGCGCGCTCCACCCAAAGGTAACCGCTGAGAACCGTTCCGTGATAGAACGGTTCTATGACGGAAAGGGTGCGCCGGATCGAGCTGGTCTGCTATCTGGTGGGGGCGGCGCTCATCACGGCCGGACTCGTCCACCTCGGCGTCGCCGTGGTGTCGCCGCGACCATGGCTGGGGCCGCTGTCCTGGCGCAAACCGGCGACGTTCGGGCTCTCGTTCGGCACGACGCTGATCGCCATCGCCTGGGTCTCGTCCTACATCCGGCTCACTGACCGCCGCCGCGCGGTTCTGCTAGGGGTCTTTGCGGTCGACTGCGTCGTCGAGGTCGCCGGGATCACGGTCCAGGCGTGGCGTCACGTGCCCTCGCACTTCAACACGGAGAGCGCCTTCGACTCCGTCGTCGCGTTCAGCCTGGCTGCCGGCGGGGCCGTCCTCCTCGTCGTGCTCGGAAGCCTCGCCGTCGCCGCCTTCCGCAGCGAGGGACCACCGGCGATGCGGCTGGCGCTCCGGGCCGGCTTTGCGTTCCTGGTCGCCGGACTCCTGGCGGGAGTGGCGATGATCGCGCGCGGTGAGGTGCTGATCAATGGTGGCGACCGCCAGGCGGCGTACGACACAGCCGGCTTCCTCAAGTGGTTCCATGCGGTGACCTTGCACGCCGTGCTCGTCCTGCCGGCCCTCGCCTGGTGGATGTCCCGGACCGGGCACGACGAGGGGGACAGCGTCCGCGTCGTCCGACGAGGCGTCGCGGCCTATTTGGCCGTCTCCCTGGTGACGTTGGCAATCTGTCTCTTCGCGCTGGGTTAGGCAGAACTGTCCCTGACAGATGCATCGCCGACCAATTCAATGGGTAGCAGGGGGGGCGAGCACTCGTGATGTCAACGGACAGCATCAGCGTCGAAAGGACCGGCGATGTCGACCATTCCATCTGATCAGAATGCTTACACAGCAAGCAATCCTCCCGCATACGGCACGCGCCCAATTATCGGCCCGTACGGAGCGCCGGTGCTCACGCCGCGCAACGGGCTCGGTACGGCTGCGCTCGTCCTCGGCATCCTGGCCTTGCTCAGCGGCGTCATTCTCATCGGCGCCATCCTCGGCGTCGTCGCGATCATTCTGGGCTTCGCCGGCCGGGCGAGGGTCAAGCGCGGGGAGGCGACCAACGGCGGCAGCGCGATGGCCGGCATCCTGACCGGTCTCGTCGGCATCATCATCGCTGGCATCGTCATTGCGGCCGGCGTCTCCTGGATGAACAGCCCGACCGGCAAGAACTACACCAACTGCGTCAAGGCCGCCAACGGCAACCAAGCGGCAATCAACCAGTGCACCACGACCTATGTGAAGTAGCGACCTCAGGACGCCGGCGGGCCAATCTGGTCCGTCGGCGTCTGTCTGTCCGCCAAAGGCGGTACCTTCGGAAGAAGCAGGCTTCCGAGGGGGACCGCATGACTTCACCCGACAACCGCGGCTTCGGCGAGACATCGTCCGAGATCATCTAGTGCAGAGCCGCACGAGAGGTCGCTGATGCCCGAGATCACCTTGCCCGGAGGCACGAGCTCCCCGCACCTGGGCGGCTATCTGGCCCAACCCGCGTCCGAAGGACCCTGGCCCGGCGTCGTGGTGATCCACGAGATCATCGGCCTCAACGAGGACATCCGCAGGCAGTGCGACCGACTCGCCCAGGCCGGCTACCTCGCCGTCGCTCCGGACCTCTACACCGCGGGAGGGGCGCTACGCTGCCTGCGAGCGACGATCCGGAGCGCTTTGGCCGGGCAGGGACCCGCATTCGACGACATCGAGGCCGTACGCGGCTGGCTGGCCGCGCGCGATGACTGCACGGGCCGGGTCGGCGTGATGGGGTTCTGCATCGGCGGCCAGTTCGCGCTGCTCGCGGCGACCAAGGGTTTCGACGTCTCCAGCGTGAACTACGGACCGCTGCCCAAGAATCCGGTCGAGGCGCTGGCCGGTGCCTGCCCGATCGTCGCCAGCTACGGCTCGCACGACCTCGCCACGCGTCACGCGACAGCCAAGCTCGACGATGCGCTGACCAGGCTGGCCGTGGAGCACGACGTCCGGGAGTACAAGGGCGCAGGTCACTCGTTCGCCAGCCAGCCCGACTCGCGAGCCCTCTCCGTGCTCGAGACGGTGCTGGGCATGGGTTACAAGGCCGAGGCGACGAGCGACATGTGGCGCCGCACCCTGGCGTTCTTCGACCGCCACCTCGGCTGCCCGGGCGGCTGATCGGTGGATGACCAGCAGGCCAGCGGACTGCTCTCCGGGCTGGCCGTCGACCTTGCCCCGCTGTCGGACGGCCACAGCGTCCTGCGCGCAACCGCAGCCCGGCTCGTACGGGGCCTGGTGGACTGGTGCATCGCCGACCTGCTCAGCGATCCCGACCTCGTCACCCGGGTCGCCACGCTGAGCCGGCACGGGCACCTCGACCTGCCGGACGCGCTGGGCAGCGCCGACGCCCGACGTTCCTCCGCCGGTTCCGCCGGCGGCTTGTTGGCAGCACTGGCGGCCGCGCCAGCCCCCCTGCTCCGGTTCGACGCCGACCTGCTCCACGCGATGGCGGTCAGCGAGGATCCGCGCACCCGAAACCAGGCCCGGCTCATCTTGTCACTCGGGGCCACGGACACGCTGGTCCTCGGCCTCAAGGCGCGGAACACACTGCAAGGCGTGCTCGTGGTCGCCCGTACCGAAGGGCGGTTCTCCGACGAGGACCTGACCACGCTCAAGGGTGCCGGCGCCATCACCACGATGGCGCTGGACAACGCCCGGCTGCTCGGCAACCAGCGCAGCATGTCGACCGCGATGCAGACCAGCCTGCTGCCGCCGCTGCCGACCTATCCCGGCGTCACGCTGGCCGCGCGATACCACCCGGCGATGGCGGGGCTGGACGTCGGCGGTGACTGGTACGACGCTTTCGCCCTGCCTGCAGGCGGACTCGCGCTGGTGATTGGAGACGTCACGGGTCATGACGCAAACGCAGCGGCCCAGATGGCCGAGCTCCGCAACCTGTTGCGGGCGGTCGCGTGTCACCAGGGATTCTCGCCCGGCACGACCTTGTCGGCGCTGGAGGAGACGACGATGCGGCTGCGGGTCGAGGCGAGTGCGACCTGCCTGCTGGCGACCGTCGACCCGGTCGTGGACGGTGTACGCCGGCTGCGCTGGTCCTCGGCCGGCCACCTCCCGCCGTTGCTGCTGCGTGACGGCGAGGCCCAATTTCTCGACACAGCAGCCGATCTCATGCTCGGCGTCGAGCACGGCAGCACCCGCACCGAGCATTCGACGAGCCTGCTCACCGGCGACGTGCTGGTGCTCTACAGCGACGGCCTGGTCGAGGATCGGCGCAGCCACCTCGACGAGCGGCTCGCGCTGCTCGGTCGTACGGCCGTGGCGGCACGGAGCGACGCGCCGGACTACCTCGCCGACTGGCTACTGCGTGAGATGGCGGCAACCGGCACCGACGACGTCGCGCTGCTGCTGGCCCGCATCGACGCCTGAGCCGGCTAGCCGGGCAGGGTCGAACCAGGAAAGCCCCGGATCGGGACTGCCTCGTACGTAAAGACTTCGGCCATCACGCCGGGATCCCCTTTCATGATCTCGGCCGTCTCCTCGGCCGAGACGGTGAAGACACCCATGCCACACCAGGGGCTGTCATCGGTGACGGGACAGACGATGGCCAGCAGGCCCGCCTCACGCAGCGCGAAGTTGCGCCGACCGTGCTCCCAGACGATCGCCCGGCTCGCCGGCTCGTGGTATCGCGGGCCCTCCCGCAGCAGCACCAGGGTGTACGCCCGCGTCAGCGCCATCCGCGCGCGCATGAACTCGTCGGTGATCTCTGGCAACTCCATCAGACCACCGCGGCGAACTGGCGCAGTCCGGCCGGCCAGCCACCCGGGCTGCCGACGCCGTCGCGGACCGACTCCCAGCCCTCGCCGTGGGCATCGAGGAGGTCGTGCACCAGGTCGACGCCCGTCCCGGAATCGAGTGCCGTGAAGGTGACGGTGACCCGGCTGCCGACAGCGTCCGGGGGCGGTACCCCCCAGTCGGGGCCGATCAGCCAGGAGAACGAGAAGCTCGACGGAGGATCCCACGTGAGGACCCGGCCCCAGGTGCACATCTCGCCTGCGTCGTTCTCCTCCCACATCCGACCGCCGACGAACGGCTCGACCCCGATCTCCTTGAGCGTCCCGGCCTGCACGTGGTGCTCGCGCGTCCACCAGCCGTTGATGCCTTTGGTGAACACCTCGAACGCCCTCTCCGGCGCGACCGGCACCACGATGCTCGTACGGACCTCGGCGGCTGTGGTCATGGCTTCTCCTTGACGGACTGGGCGAAGGAAGCGAGCTGAGTGTTCCAGAACTGCTGGAAGTAGCCCTGCACATCGGTGACGCCTTGCGGGTCGAGGGCGTAAATCCGTTTGGTACCAACGGGAGTCGACGTCACCAGCCGAGCCTCGCGCAGGACCTTGAGGTGCTGGGACACGGCCGGCCGGCTCACCGGCACGAGCGCCGCGAGGTCCGCAACAGACCGCGATCCGGCCGCGACCAGCTCGAAGATGCTGCGTCGGGTCGGGTCGGCCAAGGCCTCGAACACCGTCCCTTGGTAAGTCCTCACGAACGGTAAGTTACGGCTAACCGACGTCATCGGTCAAGCCCTGGTTCGGCGGAGTCTCCCAACGGGATCCCAAGCAGGGCCGGGGCACGCGTCGGGGCCGCTACGCTCAACTCCATGACCCGCCGCCGTACGAGTGTGATCGTGGCGGCCGGCCTGATGGCAACGCTGCTCGCCGGGTGCCAGGCCTCGCAGAGCACTCCTGTGGCGCAGCCGGCCGGCACCACGACCGCGACGGCAACGGCATTGGGCCCGATCGCCGTCCAGCTCACCGGCTTGAAGATCAAGGGCCGGGCACCGATGACCGGATACAGCAGGGCGAAGTTCGGGCCGACGTGGCCCAGCCGGCACGGCTGCGACGCCCGCAACGCCGTCCTGCGGCGTGACCTCACCACCACGGTTCTGCGAACGGGCGGCTGCGTCGTGCTCACCGGGGCACTGCTGAGCCCGTACACGCGGGGGGTCATCCACTTCGTCCGCGGGCCGCAGTCGGCCCAGGTGCAGATCGACCACGTCGTCGCGCTCGGCGATGCCTGGCAGACCGGCGCTCAGAGCTGGACGCCGGACAAGCGCGAGACGTTCGCCAACGACCCGATGGAGCTGCTCGCCGTCGATGGCTCCAGCAACGAGGCGAAGGGCGACAGCGACGCGGCGTCGTGGCTGCCGCCGAACAAGGCGTTCCGGTGCACCTACGCGGGGATCCAGATCCGGGTGAAGGCGAAGTACGCGTTGTGGGTCACCCAGGCCGAGCACGACGCCCTGGCCCGGCTGATCGCCCAGTGCTGAGGGCTCAGACCCGGCGGGCGAGGTAGAGCACCGTCTCCATGCGCAGGACGATCTCGTCGCCGACAATCTCACGCAGCTCGGCGAAGAGCCCTTCGCGGGCGGCGGCGGGGCGGACGCTGTACGCGGACATCGTGGACAACAGCTCGACGTAGTCCGCGCCGCTCAGCTGCCGCTCCCAGGCGTAGCGCCTCGCCTCGAGATCGGTGAACTCCGGCAGGCCGGCCAGGTCGGGCCCGGGCCACTCTGCCAGCAGATCGACGACCGGCTCCCGGTCGTCGACGCGCATCCCCGGCGTCCACCGGTCGTGCGCCTCCTGCAGCAGCTCGCGCAGCGCGTCATTCGTCGGCAGGTCGAGGTTCCAGAACAGGGCGAGGGCACCCCCGGAACGCAGGCAGGACGCCGCGCGGACCCAGCGCACGTGCGGGTCGATCCAGTGCCACGCCTGCGCCGAGACCAGCAGGTCGTACGGCCCGTCGGTCGGCCCGGTCTCGAACCCGCCGACGGTCACCTCGACCGACGGAAGCCTGGACAACAGCACCGACGCCATCGACGCGTCGTGCTCGACCGCGTGCACCGGCAGGCCGCGGGCGACCAGCTCCGCAGTCGCCCGCCCCGTACCGGCACCGGCCTCGAGCACCCGCCCCACCGGCCCGGCATAGGCCAGCAGGTCGTCAAAGAGCGCCGCCGGGTAGCCGGGCCGGATCCGCTCGTACGCGTCGGCGACCGCCCCAAAGCTGCGGGACCGCTGAGCGGCGTTCTTCAGCGAACCGTCGTACGGGCTCACGCCTCCCCGACCGGCGCACCTCGGACACGGGCGCCGCGCCGTTGCACGACCGGGTAGACCATCCAACCCACGGCCAGCACCAGCCAGAAGCTGATCAGCCGGTAGGTGAGCACTGCGGTGGTGGCGCCCGAGGTGGGCAGGTCCACGGCGACCAGGCCGGCGATCAGCGCCGCCTCGACCACGCCGAGTCCGCCAGGGGTCAGGTTGAGGGTGGTCGTCACGGCGCCGGCCGACCAGATCAGCACGATCGAGCGACCGGGCAGCGGAAGGCCGGCCGCCTTGACCGCAGCGGACAGGCAGCCGGCGTCGGCCAGCCAGTTGATCAGCGCGAACAGCACGACAGCCGCCCAGCTGGACTTCCGCAGGTGCAGCAGCGAGACCTCGTCGCGGGCCAGGGTCACCAGCTCTCGAGGGTCGCCGGCCGGTTTGCGCAGGACCCGCTTGACCAGCGTCAGCAACAGTACGGCGACCCGGTCCAGGAAGCAGAAGACCGCGTTGACCCGTACGGCGAGAATGCCGATCCCCAGCGCGACGAGGGAGGTGAGGCCGCCGACCACGCCGGCGGTGGCAGCGGCCGGGTTGGTCGACACCAGGGCGCCGCCGATGACCACAGCGGTGAAGGCGAGGGAGGAGACGACTCCGGAGACCAGCACGACCCAGGCCGCCGTGACCTGCGTGGCGCCGCGGCGCTGGAACTGCCGGTAGGCGAACAGGGTGCCGACCTCGGGCCCGGCGAGCGGCAGCGACACCGAGATCGCGTTGCCCGCATAGGTGATGCCGAGCGCCGACGTCAGCGGGATCCGGGTGCCCCCGGCGCGCAGCATGCGGCGCTGCAGGCGGGCGACCGCGGCCATCGACGTGGCCTCGAGGCCGAGAGCGAGCACCACCCACCACCACTTGAGGTGCCTGAGGGCTGCGACGGCGCGGACGAGCTGGCCGCGCTGGTCCACCAGCAGCACGACTACCGCGATGACTGCCGCGACCGTCAGCGAGGTCCTGAGCAAGGGTGGCCTTACGCTGACCCGCTCATCCTCGACGAGGAGCGGGGGGGCCGCGGTAGTGGTCACCGGGCTGCCGGCCCGTACGCCGGGACGGGGCCAGCTGCCTTGGCGTGCACAGACACAACGACCCCCTCCCTTCTGCGCTCCTCAGCAACGACACAGTGCCGTCTTGTTCCCGCTGACGCACCTCGTTTGCCCCGCGGGCTCAGGTGGCGCTCAGCGAAACCGCTCAGGAGCTGGGCTGGACCTGCTGCGGGGTGGTGGTGGTCGCCGCCGGGGTGCCGCCGCCGAACAGCTGCTTGTACCGCTCGGCCGCCTGCGGGAAATGACCGCTGTCGATCGCGAACGTCGCCTGCACGGATGCGTCGGTCGACTCGAAGTAGGCCTCGTACGCGACGTCGTGGCTGGCGAACCAGCTGTGCATCTGCTCGATGAAGTACGGGTCGTCGCCGCCGCCGTGGCCGTCCTGGCGGTTGCTCACCCCCCACTCGCCCATGCTGATCCGCTTGCGGTGCTGGCTGGCGAACTTGGCGAGCCAGTCCAGGCCCCAGCTCTGGCTGAGGATGCCGGCCCAGACCTGCTCGTGGTCGGTCGGTGCGTAGTTGGCGGCGAACGAGGCGTCGTAGTTGTCCGCGCCGATCAGGTCGACGTACGCGTCCCCCGGATACATCGGCTCGGGGTTGGCGAAGCCCAACGCGACGGTCCAGTCGAAGGTGAACGCCGCACCCGGCACGGAGCGCATCGCGGTGACCGCCTTCTGGTAGGCGCCCACCCACTGGTCGGGGTGCTGGGCACCGCTCCAGGCGAACCAGTTGCCCGTCATCTCCCAGCCCAGCCGTACGGTCGCGTTGCTCTGCCCGCCGTCGACGAGCTCCTTCGCCAGGTCGCGGAAGTGTTGGTCGTAGTCGCCGGCCGCGCCGGCCGCGAGCGTGGCGTGGTCGTCGGACGGGATCAGCGGGACGCTGAACACCCGGTGCACGCTGCTCGGCAGCCCACGGTCGAGCAGACCCTCGCGCCTGAGCTGGGTCACGCCGTCCCAGGTCTTGGTCCCGGTGTAGTCGACGACGACATCGACCGGCCTGCCGCGCCAGGCACCGAAGGCTGTGGCGGCCGCCGTGCCGATGCCCGCGACCCCGGAGAGTCTTTGTCCGGGGGCGAGGCCGGCGCTGGTGTTGAGCGGGGCCGGTTGCGTCGATGCGGTCGTGCTGTGGCCGGCGGCACTCGCCGTGGGTGCCCCCGTAGGGTCCGGAAGGGGGCCCACAGACGGCACCGCATGGGGCGCGCCTGGACGGGTCGGACCCTGGCTGGTCAGTGCAGTGATCACGACGGCGATGACGAGGCCGACAGCCACCACAAGGCCGACAGCCACCGGCTGGGATCGGGGGCGGGCCGTGGCGCTGGCACCACCCGTTTGGTCACTCATCCCGTCATGAGTCTACGGGCGCCGGGTCTGTCGCGCGTCCGCCGAACGGGTCGGACAACCTTTCGTCCCGAGACTGTGTCTTGTCTGGGAAGGTGACACCAGAGGGGGCGAAATGCGGCAGGCAGAGTCGGCGCTGGACGCGGACTTCTCCGCGTTCGCCTCCGCCCGACTCGGCTCGCTGATGCGGTTCGCACTGGCCGTCAGTGGCAGCCCGGCCGTCGCTGAGGACCTGGTGCAGACGGCGCTGCTCAAGACCGCACTCCGCTGGGGCTCGATCCGCGACAAGAGCCAGGCAGAGGCGTACGTCCGCACCTCGATCGTCCGACTGCACATCAACAGCTGGCGGCGGGTCCTGCACCGGGAGACCGCCGTGTCCCACCTGCCGGACGTCGGTCTCGTCGACGCTGCCCTCGGCCGCGCCGAGGACCGGGAGCAGCTGTGGTCGGCACTGCGCGCCCTGCCACCGCGGCAGCGCGCGGTAGTCGTGCTGCGATTTCTCTACGACCAGACCGAGGCGCAGACCGCCGACCAGCTCGGTTGCTCCGTCGGCACGGTGAAGTCCCAGAACGCCAAAGCTCTTGCGTCCCTGCGCGGCCGGCTCGACGCCGCGCCTGTCCCGGGAGGGTTCGATGACTGAATCGTCGTGGCACGACGCGCTGGATCTCGCGGTCCCCGAGCTGGCTGCTCCGCCGGACATGTTGCCGAGGCTGGAGCACGCCGTACGGGTGCATCGCCGTCGTCGTCGAGGCGCTGCCGCCGGCTCGGCCCTGTTGGTGGCTGCCGTCGTCGTCTCCGCCGTCCTTGCACCTGGGCTGTGGCGCCAGGGAGGCAAGGCCCAGCCGGCGACCGGTTCGGGTCCGACTGCCTCCCGGCCCGCTCCCACCACGTCGGCTGCACACCCCGTGTTGATCACGACGCCTTGCCAGGCAGCCGACGACCCGATGGGCACTGTGCCGGCCACCAAGCCTCTAGCGGCCGACTTTAAGCCGACCCAGGCGTTTCTCTGCGTCGACAGTTCGCGCGCCTATCCCGGTGACGGGTCGTGGAGCGTGCTGCTGGGGCAGCGGCTGACCGGGGACCTGCAACCGCTGATCCAGGCGCTGCGACACCCCGCTGAGCTGACCAGACTGACTCCGTCGGCAGGGCCGGGAGGTGCCCTCGGTGGGAGTGCTTGCGCCTACAGCTACCTCGCGACGCCGACCATCGTCCTGTACGACGCTGCCGGGACCGCCGTTCGGGCGGTGTTCCCGCGAGACGACTGCGGGCAGCCGCGCCCCGCCGTCTCCGCCGCGCTCGCGGCACTTCACCGAACGACCATCCAGGTGCTCAAGCTGCGGCAGGAGCAGACGCAGGGGCAGACCCTGTCGGCGAAAGCCGCCGCCAAGGTCGGTTGCCAACCGCAGTGGAAGGACGAGTTCAGCATGGGCGCGCTTGCGTCAGTTCTCAGCACCGGCGCTCCGATCAGCTGGCAGACGGCGGAGGTAACGGCCTGCCTGTTCGCCGACAACGGCAGCGACCCCACCGTCGGCGACTTCGTGGCCGGACGGCGGCTGACTGCCGCCGATCGCTCGAAATACCTCGTCGCTATCGGGCTTCCCGGCCATCGGGGCACGTGCGCCCCGGATCACCGGGAGTTCGTGGTCTTCACGAGCGGCAACAGCTACGCCTCCGTGGAGGTCGGCGGCTGTTGGCGCGTCCAGCGACAGGACGGCGGCGTCGGCAGCCTCGGCTCCGCAAACGGGGCGCTCGTACTGGAGCTTGTCGGATCGTTGAGCGGCTGAAGGTACGGTGCTGGTCATCCATCTTCAGCGTCGAAGGGACGGACTGCATGGCTCGCTGGCCGTCCCGTCCTGCGCGCGCCTTGGTGTTCGGGGCGGACTACAACCCTGAGCAGTGGCCGCGTTCCGTGTGGCGCGAGGACATGGCACTCATGCGTCAGGCGGGCGTCAACCTGATCAACCTCGGGATCTTTTCCTGGGCACAGGTGCAGCCCACTGCGGACACGTTCGACTGGGACTGGCTCGACGAGATCGTCGACCTGCTGCACGACAACGGGATCGCCGTCGACCTGGGGACGGGTACGTCCTCACCGCCGCCGTGGCTGACCACGCTGCACCCCGAGATCCTGCCTGTGACCGCGGACGGCCGGACACTGTCTCCCGGCGGACGGCAGCACTGGCGACCCTCGTCGCCGGTGTTCAGGCGCTACGCCCTGGACCACGTACGGACTGTTGCCTCGCGCTATGCCGAGCACCCGGCTCTGGTGCTGTGGCACGTCAACAACGAGCTGGGCTGCCACAACGTCGACGACTTCTCCGACGACGCCGCGCTTGCGTTCCGATCGTGGTTGCAGGACCGCTACGGAGACCTCGAGGCCCTGAACTTCGCGTGGGGCACGGCCTTCTGGTCGCAGCGCTACTCCGCCTGGGAGCAGATCCTGCCGCCGCGCCGGGCAGCCAACTTCCCCAACCCCACGCAACAGCTGGACTACAAGCGGTTCTCGTCCTGGGAGCTTCAGGACTATCTGCGGGCAGAGGTCGCGGTCCTGCGCTCGGTGACGCCCGACATCCCGGTCACGACCAACTTCATGGTGATGGGCAACGGGGTCAACGGCATGGACTATCCCGCCTGGGCAGGCGAAGTCGACCTGGTTTCCAACGACCACTACCTGATAGGCGCCCGACCGGACGCGTACGAAGAGCTGTGCTTCTCGGCCAACCTGACCCGCGGGATTGCCGGCGGCGGGCCGTGGTTCCTGATGGAACACTCGACCAGCGCCGTCAACTGGCAGCCGGTCAACCCACCGAAGTCGCCGGGGCAGTTGCAGCGGGACAGCCTGACCCATGTTGCGTACGGGTCCGACGCCGTGTCGTTCTTCCAGTGGCGGGCGTCGATTGCTGGCGCCGAGAAGTACCACTCGGCGATGGTGCCGCATGCCGGGCCTGACTCGCAGCTGTTCCGCGATGTCTGCGCGCTCGGATCCGACGTCGCGGCACTCGCTGAAGTCCTTGGTACGCTGGCAATCTCGTCTCAGGTCGCGATGGTCTTCGACTGGACGTCGTGGTGGGCGAGCGAGCTCGACTCGCACCCGTCGAACCTGCTGCGCTACCGCGAGGTCGCGCTGGCGTGGCATCACGCCTTCCACACCGCCGGCATCGGGGTCGACGTCCAACCCTTGGCCGCCGACCTCAGCCCGTACGCGATGGTGGTCGCTCCGCTTCTCCACGTCGTGGATGCCGCGACGCGGGACCGGTTGACCGATTACGTCGAGGGTGGCGGCCATCTGGTCACGACGTTCTTCTCCGGGATCGTCGACGGGAACGACCACGTGCACCTCGGCGGCTACCCCGGGGCGTTGCGGGAGCTGTTGGGGGTCAGGGTCGAGGAGCTCGGCCCGCTGCTGCCGGGCGTCGAGATCGCCTTGTCCGGCGGTGGGACCGCGTCGACCTGGGCCGAGCGGATCTCGCTGGTGGACGCCCGGCCTGTCCTGACTTATGCGGACGGGACGGCAGCGGTCACCCGTCGAACGGTCGGGTCCGGAAGTGCCTCGTACGTCGGCGCTCTGCTCGACCCTGCTTCGCACCAGAGGGTGTTGGGCGAGCTGTCGTTGTTGGCGGGGGTGGCTGCCTCGGGGGAAAGCTCGGTCGTGCGCCGGGTGCGTGGCGACGGTGAGCGGCAGTTCGTCTTTCTGATCAACGAGTCTACCGACCCATGCAGCGCCAGCATCGAGCCCGGGGTCGACCTGCTCACCGGCCGCCAGGTCTCCGGCACGATCGAGCTGGAACCCTTTGCTGTAGCGGTGATCCGGCTCAGCTGAACCCCGGAGCTCAGGACTGAGCCGGAGCCTCGGCTGTCGCGTCGGCAGCGGTGGTGATCAGCCCGGGGCAGATGCAGCCACGCTTGGCGTGATCGTCAGAGGCGGCGCAGTAGCGCAGGGCGACCCGGTCGTGCTGGTCCAGCCGGTGCCCGCAGTTGGCGCACTCGCCCTGCTCGGTGGTCACCCGGTCCGCGGTCACTTGCTCCACCGCAACCAGGTCGCGGTCGGCAACGTCACCTGTCGGCCGCACGAGGGACACCCGGACAGCACCCGCAGCTTCGCCGCCGAGGTGTAGGCGAAGGAGGCCGCTGGGATGGGCTTGGAGCAGAAGACGCAGCGCACGTGGCGCAGGGTGTTGGTCTCGGTCAACGTCATCGCCCACTTCGCGTCATGATCAGGGGGGCGGGGGGACATGGTTGTCGGGCAGATCCAGGCGCCTTGAGCACGGTCAGTCTGCCACGACCGCTGTCACAGCGTCCGCCCCTGCCTACCGTCATAAGGTCGAAGCACCGGTCACGCAGGGTAGTCGCTGTCCATCCAGCGCCGGAAGGCGTCAACGTTCTCGGCCGGCCACTCGTCGTCGCACGGCATCGAGCCACTGCTGACGGCATCGAAGATGTCGTCGGCGTGCGCCTTGACGTCGTCGTAGGACCACAGGTCGAAGTGCCGCTTCATCGACCGCTGGTCGCGCTCACGGAACAACGGCTTGATGTCGCCCTCGAAGCTGATCGGTTCGGTCATGCCAGGCTCCCTCTCGATCGGTCGTCCCCAACCTAGTCGAGCCTGCCCTGCGTGATCGCCTTCAAGCCGTCGACGGCATGGGGGGCGGTGAGAGGCTCGAGTACGGGCGCGAGCGCCCGAGCGGCGGCCAAGATCGGCTCGGGCTCGGCGGTGCCAGGCAGCGTCGACCCGATACCGGCGGGAGCGGCAAGGCCGGCGTTCTCGACGCTGACGGCGCCGAAGCCGGGGTAATCGACGCCCACCGAGGCCGCGTACAGCCGCCAGCTCAGCTCGCGCACCTCCTCCAGCGACCTCAACGCCCGCCAGCAGTTGCCGCGGCGCGCGTGCTTGGCGACGTCGCCGAGCCCCCACCAGGCCAGGAACGCCCACTCCCGTTGCTGGCCAAGGGAGGCAGCGAACCCGTCCGGCGTCCAGGACTCGGTCAGGAGGCCGGTACGGTCGAGCAGCGGGCGTGCTCCCGGCGGCAGGCCCTTGCGCCGGGCAGCGGGGAAGACGACGAGGCTGAGCTGGCGGCCGTCGGCGTACTGCACGATGACGTGGTCGATGCCCTCGCCGTACGGCTGGATGATGCTGTCGGCCACCGGTGCAAGTCCCCGTACGGCGGCCGCCGTCAGGTCCCGCGCCTCCTCGAACGGCACGGCGTCCCCAACGCCGAGACCCGCGTCCACGTCGGACAGCTCGTCCCCGGCACCGCGACCGAGCGACCCGGAAAGCTCGAGCCACTCGCACCAGGGAACCCGCTCAGCCCAGGCGCGCAGCTCCGCGACCAACCGCCAGGGACCGGTCTCAGTCGACATACAGGTCAGAGTATGCGTTGGCTACCGCTCGAGCTGCGGATGCTCTGGGTCGCGCGTCCGGCCCGCGGAGTAGAACTGTCGGCGGTCCCACTCCGGCATGACGAGGACCCGGTCGGCCCGACGGTTGGCCCAGGCGAGAACCCCATCGAGGTCGAGGCCGGACGGAGCGCCCTCGAGCCAGTCCTCCTCCTCCCAATAGGCGTCGTAGCCTCCGCTCGCCCAGGTCGTCCATACCGTTCCTCGTACGCCGATGAACGACGGCAGGTCGTCGAGCGCGGAAAGGATCCGCTTGGCGAGCGGCGCCAGCTCCGGCGCGACGACGACCGTCTCGCGGAGTCGGTCCCGCAGCAGCGGCACGTGCTCGTCACAGAGACCAAAGCTCTCCGGCACCACCTCGCGGAGCCGCGCTGCCTGCAGTCCGCGACCCCCTGCGTCCAGCGCCTCGGCAACTGCGAGAGCCCTGTCCTCCACCACCATCTGACGCGGGTTCACCGCCCCATGCTTCCGACGCGGGTTCACCGCCCCATGCTATTGCTCAGGTGGGCAGCCTGGCGTCGCATGCAGAGCGCTTCGGGACCTGCCCGTACTTCTTCCGCGGTGGTCGTCCCAACCGGCGACCCGGCATGTCTTGCCACTCGCCTGACCTGTGCGGTCAGGCGGCGGGTTGTCGAAACTCCCGGAGCTGGCGGCCGTCGTTGGCGGTAGCGAGCCAGCCGGGTGGGGTGTCGGGGTGGGTGGCTGGGATCCGTTGCAGGTGCCAGCCGCCTTCGTGGAGCAGGTGGTGGTGGAACCAGCAGACCAGGGCCAGGTTGTCCAGGTTGGTGTGGCCGCCGGCGGACCAGTATTTGAGGTGGTGGGCTTGGCAGTGCGCCGGTGGGCGGTCGCAGCCGGGGAACACGCAGCCGCGGTCGCGGATGACCAGGGCGCGGCGTTGGGTGATGCTGGCGTTGCGGGCGCCCCGGTAGAGGTTGAACGGGTCACCCCAGGCGTTCACCGCGGCGA
>JAWWOO010000058.1:0-59297 GCA_033851545.1 Frankiales bacterium
TCGCAATTGGTCTACACCAATCGGCACGAGGCACCCGGGCGACGCGCAAACGGGACCGGCCGGAAAGCTCCCGAGGAGGAGTTGGCGTGAAAGCTCGTTACGTAGCATCCGTCGGTATCGCGGTCGCTCTGGCCGCAACCGCGTGTGGAAGCAGCTCCAGCTCAAACAGCGCCGGTGGCACCAGCACCGGTACGACGACAACGGCCGCGGCAACCACCGCGGCCGCCACATCGGCTGCCACCCCCAGCACGGCCGTCGCGACCTCGGTCGCGGCGACCGGAGCCCCCAGCGGCGCGAAGTGCGCCAACGGCAAGCTCACCGTCTGGCTGATGAGCGACGCCCAGACGGGCTGGCCGGACGCCGTCAAGTCGGCGAACGACTCGTTCGCCGCGGCCAACCCCGGTTGCACCGCCGACGTCCAGTACCAGTCCTGGGGGACATACCAGGACAAGCTGACCGCGGCGATCAACGGCGGTCAGGCTCCTGACGTCGTCGAGTTCGGCAACAGCCAGACCACCAAGTGGATCGCCGGCAGCGCCCTCAGCGATGCGACGGCCGCCAAGGCGACGTTCGACAACAGCGCCACGTGGCTGAGCGGACTCACCACCTCCTGCACCTACCAGGGCAAGACGTGGTGCGTCCCGTACTACGCCGGCACCCGGGTCGTGATCTACCGCAAGGACCTGTTCGCCAAGGCCGGCATCACCGCCGCGCCGACCACCTACAACGAGCTCATCGCCGACCTGGACAAGCTGGAGACCAAGCTGGGCAGCACGCCCAACTTCTCCGCGTTCTACGTCCCCGGCAAGTACTGGTACTTCGGTACGGCCTACGCCGCCGACGCGGACCCGAACTTCCAGATCGCCACGCAGACCGGCAGCAAGTGGACCGGCAACTTCGCGGCGCAGGCCGCAGCGCTGACCAAGTGGCAGACCCTGGTCAAGAAGTACAGCAAGGCCGACCCGAACGGTGACGAGGCCAAGCAGGACGCGAGCATGGCGACCGGCAACATCGCCGCCATCTACGGCAACGGCTGGGAAGAGGGCGTCGTCTCCGCTCCCAAGGCCAAGGGCGGCAACCCCGCTCTGGCCAAGGTGCTGGGCGTGTTCCCGATGCCGAGTGCGGCCAAGCCCGACTCGACGGACGTCATGCCGTCGTTCGTCGGTGGCTCCGACCTCGCCGTGCCGGCCAAGTCCGCCAACCAGGATGCTGCGTGGGCATGGATCCGGGCCTTCACCGGCAAGACGGCCATGGGCATGATCGCCAAGGACGGCGCCATTCCGAACAACACCGCGCAGATCGACCTGGCCAAGGCCGACCCGGCGGTGAAGACGGCGGCGAGCCGCACCTGGTTCGTGCCGATCGCGCCGAACTGGAGCAATGTGGAGTCCGGCGGCGCGCTGCAGTCGCTCTTCTCCAAGATCGCGAACGGCAGCGCCACGGCGGCAACGGCGAAGACTGCGGACTCGGCCATCGCCGACACGCTGAACGCTGCCTCCTAGCAACCCCCGTACCACCCGCACTCGAGAAAGGAGCCCGATGGCCGTCGATACGCAGGCCTCTCGGCCCGCTGGTCGCCGGTCATCGGCTCCCTCTCACGGTCCGGCCGGCGGCAGCAGACGCCGCCGCCGGCTGGTCCGTGGCAGCATCCCCTACTTCCTGCTCCTCCCGACGATCGTCGTGGTCGCAGCAGTCCTCGGCTACCCGCTGTGGAAGCTCGTGGACATCAGCTTCCGGCACTACGGGTTCGCCCAGATCGTCGGTGGCAAGGCAGCACCGCGCAACGGCACCCTGAACTACCGCACGCTGTTCAAGGACGACTTCTTCTGGACGGTCCTCGAGCGCACCGTCATCTGGACGGCGATCGTGGTTGTGGCGACCGTGGTCATCGGGCTCGGCCTGGCCCTGCTGATGGAGCGGGTGAGCAGGTCCGTACGCATCGCGCTGACCTTCACCCTCGTCGCCGCCTGGTCGATGCCGCGGGTGGTCGCGACCGAGATGTGGAAATGGATGACCGACTACCAGTTCGGGGTCCTCAACTACACGTTCGACAAGCTCGGACTCCATCAGTTCGCGCACTACAACTGGTTCGTCCCCACCCGGCCGACGCCCGGACTGATCCTCATCGGCGTCGTGGTCGTCTGGGGCGCCCTGCCGTTCGTGGTGATCACCCTGTACGCGGCCCTGACACAGGTGCCCAAGGAGCTGGTCGAGGCGGCCACCGTCGACGGGGCCGGCGCCGGGATGGTCTTCCGGATGGTGACCATCCCTATCCTGCGCCCGGTGCTGGTGATCGTGACCAGCCTGTCGATCATCTGGGACTTCGGGGTCTTCGACCAGATCTACATCATGGGCGACAACGTGCCGGACAAGGCGTTCTGGCTGATGGGCGTCTACGCCTACTCGCAGGCGTTCCGGCAGGGCAACTTCGGCTTCGGCGCGGCGATCTCGATCGTGATGGTCGTGATCCTGCTGGTCGTGACCGTCTTCTACATCCGCCAGATGATCAAGCTCGGAGAGACCGAATGACCGTCCTGACCCCGTCGCGCCCCCCGCTGACCGTAAGGCCGGGCGCGGTCAAGGCCAGGCGCAAGCGCAAGCGGCTGCGCTCCGGCTACAACCTGACGGCTGGCATCGCGATCGTGCTGATCGGCTTCCCGGTCTACTGGATGGTGGCGACGGCGCTCAAGCCGGGCAACAAGGCGCTGCAGCCGACCCCGCAGTGGTTCCCCTGGCCGCTGACGACCGAGAACTTCTCGGCCGCCGTCCACAAGGACTTCTTCCTCTCGAGCCTGCGCAACAGCGTGCTCGTCGTGGTCTGCGTCGTCGTGCTCGCCCTGCTGGTCGCCTCGCTGGCGGCGCTGGCGGTGTCCCGGTTCCAGTTCCGCGGCCGGTCGGTCTTCATCGTGATGATCGTCGGTATCCAGATGGTGCCGCTGGCCGGCTTGGTGATCCCGCTGTTCCGGGTCCTGGCGACCGCGCACCTCACCAACCGCATCCCCGGCCTGGTGCTGGCCTACCTGACCTTCGTGCTGCCGTTCACGGTCTGGACGCTGCGCGGGTTCATCATCAACATCCCGGTCGAGCTCGAGGAGGCCGCCCTGGTCGACGGCTGCAGCCGGACTTCCGCGTTCTTCCGGATCACCCTGCCGCTGATCGCGCCAGGGCTGGTGGCGACCGGCATCTTCGCGTTCATCCAGGCCTGGAACGACTTCCTGCTCGCGGTCACGATCATGCAGAACAACAAGGACTACACCGCGACCGTATGGCTGTCGTTCTTCACCAACCGGCAGGGCACGTCCTACCCGCAGCTGATGGCCGGCTCGACGATCATCGCGGCCCCGGTCGTGGTGTTCTTCATGGCCGTTCAGCACCGGGTTGCCGCGGGTCTGACGGCCGGTGCGGTGAAGGGATGAGCCTCGAACGCACGATCGGCGCGCTGCTGCTCCCCGGGTTCGAGGGCCACGACGTCCCACGGTGGGTGCACGAACGGATCGCCGGTGGCCTGGGCGGCGTCACCCTCTACGGCCGCAACGTCGCAGATGCGGCCCAACTCTCGGCGCTCACCTCCCGGCTGCATGCCGAAGGTGACGGGTTCGTCGTCTCCCTCGACGAGGAGGGGGGCGACGTCACCCGTACGGAGGTCGCGACCGGTTCGTCGTACCCGGGCAACGGGGCCCTGGGTGCGGCGGACGACCCGGCGCTCACCGCTGCGGTCGCCGCAGCGATGGGTGCCTCGCTGGCCGCCGCCGGTGTCGACCTCGACCTGGCGCCGGTGGTCGACGTCAACATCGACCCGCTCAACCCGGTCATCGGCATCAGGTCCTTCGGCGCTGACCCGCTGGCCGTGTCGCGGCATACTGCCGCGTTCGTTGAGGGACTGCAGAGTGCCGGCGTCGCAGCCTGTCTCAAGCACTTCCCGGGGCACGGCAACACCCACGTCGACTCCCACCGCGGGCTTCCGGTCGTCGACGACGACCTCGAGACGCTCGAGCGCACGGCCCTGCCGCCGTTCCGGGCCGGCATCGCCGCGGGCGCTCGTGCCGTGATGACGGCCCACCTGGTCGTACCGGCCTACGACACCGTGCCGGCGACCATCTCGCGACGCGTGCTCACCGGCGTGCTGCGGGAGGAGCTCGGTTTCACCGGTGTCATCGTCTCCGACGGCCTCGACATGGCCGGCTTGTCCGACACGGTCGGCTTTCTCGAAGGTGCCGTGCTCTCGCTCGTTGCGGGTGCCGATCTCTTGTGCACGGGCGGCTCGCCGACCGACGACGGCACCGTCGACGCCCTGATCACGTCGATCGTGGCGGCCGTCCGGGAGGGCCGGCTGTCCGAGGACGAGCTGGAGGCGTCGGCCTACCGCGTACGGGACCTCGGGCACTGGTCGGCGAAGCGCAGGGCCGAGGTGTCCTTCGACGCGCCGGCGAGCCTGGCGCTGGGTCGCGCGGCCGCTGAGCGGGCGCTGCAGGTGCACGGCGACGTCACGGTCGGCCCCGGCGCGGTCGTCGTACGGCTGGGCAGCCGGCCCAACGAGGCGGTCGGGGTCGTGCCCTGGGGTGTCGGGGCGCCGATGGCCGTGCTGGACCCGTCGGTCAAGGAGCTCGCGGTCGAGTCACCGGACGTGGCCGCTGCCTCGTTGATCGCCTCCGCGGTCGGCCGTCCGCTCGTGGTCGTGGTGCGCGACCTCCACCGGATCGACTGGCACGTCAGCGTTCTCGCCGCCCTGGCGACCGCTCGTCCCGACCTGGTGGTGGTCGAGATGGGCGTGCCGATGCAGCGTCCGTACGGTGTCCGCGGCTACCTCGCGACCTATGGCGCCGCCCGGGTCAACGGCGAGGCAGCCGCGCAGGTGCTGTTGCCGCGGCGGTCATGACCGACTCGCCCGCCGCGGTCCGGATCGGCGTCGACGCGGGCGGCACCGGCACCCGGGCGGTCGTCGTACGCGGCGGGGAGGTGGTCGACCGGCTCACCGGCGGACCGCTCAACGTGCTGCTCCACGCGGACGCACTCGACCGGCTGGCCCTGATGATCGCCTCGTCCGGCGCCACCGAGGCCGGCCTCGGTCTGGCCGGGGTCCGTTCGCCGCTGGAAGCCGACCGCATCGCGGCGGAGCTCGAGTCCCGTACGGGGGCGGCTGTCGCGGTCGGTGACGACGCCGAGTCGGCCCTGCTCGGTGCCTTCGCCGGCGCAGCAGGCATTGTCGTCATCGCCGGCACCGGGTCGGCAGCCTATGGTCGCTCCGCGGACCATTCCTGCCGGGTCGGCGGCCACGGCTACCTGCTCGGTGACGAGGGCGGCGGCTACTGGATCGGCAACCAGGCCGTACGCCGGGCGCTGACCTCGCTCGACGGGACCGGTCCTGCGGCGCCGGGGCTGGAAGCCGTGGTACGCAAGCACTTTGGCGTCGACGAGACGGAAGAGGTCGAGGGCATCGTCTACGCTGCGCCCACCGACCGGGCCGCGCTGGCCGGTCTCACGGTCTCTCTCGCCGGGTCCGACGACCCGGCTGTCACAGAGATCTTCCACGAGGCTGCGACGTCGTTGGCCTCGTTGGTGACCGCCGTACGCGACCGGCTCGGGCCGCTGCCGGTGGCGATGATCGGCGGCGTCTGGAACGTCGGCGCCATTCGTTCGCGCTTCGTCGCCCTGACCGGCGCCGTCGACCCGCTGCACGCGCCTGAGTGGGGCGCTCTGCTGCTGCTGGACCAACCACCTCCTGAGGAGATCATGTGACTGCGGGCGCCCTGATGACCGCCGAGATCGCCGAGCAACCGGAGGTGCTGGCTCGCCTGCTCTCCTCGGCCGGCCCCTCGGTCGTGGCCGTGGCACAGGCCATCCGGGCCGCGGCCCCGCGGTTCGTGCTGTTCGCGGCGCGGGGGACCAGCGACCATGCGGCGCTCTACGGCAAGTACCTCGCGGAGGTGCGCCTCGGCTGGGCCGCCGGACTTGCGTCGCCGTCGTCGATGACCGCGTACGGTGCCCGGCCCGACCTGCGCGACGTACTCTTCATCGCGGTCAGCCAGTCCGGGGCTTCGCCCGATCTTGTGGAGTCGACGACGACGGCGCGTGCCTGCGGAGCGCTGACCCTGGCGGTGACCAACAACGCGTCGTCCGCACTGGCCTCGGCCGCGCAGCTGCACCTCGACGTGCTGGCCGGCCCGGAGCGTGCGGTGGCCGCGACCAAGACCTACTCCGCCGAGCTGCTGACCCTGTGGATGCTGGTCGACGCACTCTGCGACGGCGACTTCTCCAGCGCGGCAGGGCTTCCGGACGCGGTGGCCGCCTGCGTACGGGAGCCGTCGGTGGACGTCGTAGCGGCCGCGGCCCGTCGCTACGTGGACGCCGACCGGATCGTGCTGACGGCGCGCGGCTACTCGTATGCCACCGTGGCGGAGGCCGCCCTGAAGCTGATGGAGACCAGCTATCTCGCGGCGCAGTCGTTCAGTGGCGCCGACCTGCTGCACGGGCCGATGGCGATGGTCTCGGCCGGCACCCCGGTCATCGCCGTGGTCAGCGGCGGCCACGGCGGCCGGGCGATGGAGCCGGTGCTCGCGCGGCTCGAGGAGCTCGGCGCCGACCTGTTCGTCGTCGGCGAGCCGGCGGCAGTCGCTCGCGCAGGCAAGGGTTTCGTCCTCCCCGCCGGCGTCTCCGAGGAGCTGTCCCCGCTGATGGAGATCGTGCCGCTGCAGCGCCTGGCCTGCTCGCTGGCGCTGGCCCGCGGCCTCGACCCCGACGCCCCCCGCGGCCTGTCCAAGGTCACCCACACCCTCTGACCGCCCCCCGCGCCTGGGCGAGTGGGTCGAATCTGCCGCGGAACGACTCGTCTCAGCGACGGAGACGACTCAGTCGACGCCAGGCGGAGTGCGCACCCCCCTCTGAACCCGCCGCCCGTTCCCGCCGATCGCGCCGCTATCGTCGCGTAAGCCGGGTGTTTCCACCGAGAGCGCCGCTGTCGGCGGCGGCTCAGCCGCTGAACTGGGTCGCGCTGAGCGCGTTGAGCGTGAACGTCTTGCAGTCCGGCGGCGCCCAGCCTTTCGCCGGGAGTACTGTGACCGCCCCTCCGGCCGAGGGCAGGGTCAGGGTGACAGTGACCGGGTTGGGGTCGGCGCCGCACCAGCGGGCGTGCCACGACAGCCTCGTCTGCGCCGAACTGCCCGGTGTGAGCCGGATCTGCGCCGGATAGGGCAGCGGTCTGTCGACCCCCTCACCCTTGGCCATCGGCACTGGCAATGTCGTTCCGTGGCTGCTGCTGATGCTGACCGTCGGGCTGCCCTGGAGCGTGCACGTGGTGGCCGACCGGTTGGTGAGGGTGACGCTGAGTGAAGTGCCGGAGTCCTTGACGCCGTAGAAATCATCCGTCCCGATCGGTCGTGCGGCATCGGGCGCTGACGCGGTCAATTGGTCTGCCTCGCAAGGGATGTCGTTGCCGATCACCATCAGGCCGGCACGTGCCCCCGTCACGAGTTCCGCGACGTTCCAGTAGAGCGTCGCCGGTCCGGAGGCTGCGTCGGCGCCGACCTGCATCCGCATCTGGAAGCGGAGCCGCTGGTGTGGGGCAAGCGAGGTGTGCTCTGCGCAGTTGAGCCCGTAGACACCCTTGGAGGTGGTGCCGGCGCTCATCGACTCGGCGTAGCCCGGGCACGGCGTCATGGTGATGGGCGCGCCGGTGGGGTTCGCCAGTGTGACGACGAAGTCGAAGGTCTGGCCAGCACGGACGGTTGCCGGTGCCTGGAGGTACATCTTGGCACCCTGCAGCGGTGCCGGAGGATAGGTCGGCTCAGGCAGCTCCTGTGTGAATCGGTCGACCGTGATTCCGCACGCTCGCGGCATATTCAGGCCGGTCACCGTTACTGAGCCGCCGCTGGGGATCGCGATGCTGGCGCTGGTGACAGGGATGGCTGCGACTCCTTTGGCCGGCGCGGACAGACAGCCAGAAGTCGCGTGGAACGACACATTGGTTGACGCGCCTGGATTCATGTCGAAGCTTGCTTCCCTGGAGGGGAAGTCCCGGCCGCTGCCGCTGACCTCGAGGGGCGGAGCGCCCCTCCCGTACAGGATCGCGTGTACCGGCCCGTCCAAGAGGCACGTCCGCGCTGACATGTTGCGCACGTCGATGACATCCCCGTCGTCCTGGCTGACGCCTGAGTAGCCCAGACTCTTCGCGGCCAACTGGTCGTTTGTGCAGGCAGGGGCGCCGGCGGGCGGGGGAGTCGTGGGCAGCGGTGCCGGCACATAGGGCGCGGGCATCGGCAGCGCGACCCAGGCGATATCCCATCCGGTGGTGGGCGATGCCTGGGCGGACGGCGGGGCTGTCATCGCCGTTGCCCGTGTCGACGGGGACGCGATGACCGTCGGCAGCACGGACTGCGTGACCGGTCGAGGTACCTGTTCGCCGCAGCTGGCGACGACGATGGCCAGCAGCAGGATGAGCCCCGTTCGCATGTCTGGTGAGACGCCGAAGTGCGCCCTCGCGTTCGGACCGGCCCCGCCGGTAGCGCCGCTATCGGCGATTCGGCGCCCGGAATTCGTCGGTAGCGCCGCTGTCGGCGGCAGAGCGCTCGCGCAGGTAGCGCCGCTATCGGCGCGTAGGCCGGGTGTTTCCGCCGATAGCGCCGCTATCGGCACGGACGGGGGTCCTTCGGCGCCGGAAAGTGCGTGAGCGAGGATGGACGCATGACTTTCCCCTCCTCGCTGCCCGAGCCCCGTACCCTCGACCCCAAGGACGCGCCCAGCCTGCGCTGGGGCATCCTCGCGCCAGGCGGGATCGCCCGCACCTTCACTGCTGCCCTGCTCAAGCACACCGGCCAGCAGGTGGTCGCGGCGGCGTCGCGCAGCAAGGAGCGGGCCGAACGCTTCGCCGCCGACCACGGCATCACCACGGCCTACGGCTCGTACGAGGAGCTCGTCGCCGACCCCGACGTCGACATCGTCTATGTCGCCAGCCCACACTCCGAGCACCACGACCACGCCTTGCTGGCCATCAACGCGGGCAAGCACGTACTCGTCGAGAAGGCCTTCACCCGCAACGCCGCCGAGGCCCGTGAGGTCATCGCTGCCGGCAAGGACAAGGGGGTGTTCGTCCAGGAGGCGATGTGGACCCGGTTCCTGCCGAGGACCGACGTCGTACGCCGGCTGCTCGAGGACGGCGTGCTCGGTGACATCGGGACGGTGGTGGCCGACCACGGCCAGTACATGGAGCCCGACCCGAAGAGCCGGCTGTTCGCCCCGGAGCTCGCCGGCGGTGCCCTGCTGGACCTCGGCGTCTACCCGGTGTCCTACTCCTCGTTCGTCCTCGGTACGCCGACGGCCATCGTCTCGGCCGGTCGCAAGACCTTCACCGGCGTGGACGGGCAGGTCTCGGCGGTGCTGCAGGGCGGCAACGGCCAGGCGCTGGTCGACACCACACTGTTCGCCAAGACGCCGACCACCGCGACGATCTCGGGCAGTGCGGCGCGGATCGAGCTGGCCGGCGACTTCTACATGCCGGGTCCCGTACGGGTGATCTCCCGCGACGGCGAGGTCCTGAACTGGGACGCCAACCCGATCCCGGGCCACGCAGGCCTGTGCTACCAGGCAGTCGACGCCGCGCGCCGGGTCGCCGAAGGTGCCAAGGAGTCCACCCTGCTGCCCCTGTCGGAGACGCTGTCGATCATGGAGACGCTCGACGAGCTGCGTCGCCAGGTCGGTGTGGCCTATCCGGGGGAGTAGGTCAGGCGGGCACGGACGTGGCGTCGAAAGCCACTTGGCCGCCGATCCACACCCGCAGCGGTCGCAGGTCGTCGCTCCACCAGACCAGGTCGGCCTTGGCGCCCGTCGCAAGCCGGCCGAGATCGGTGCGCCCCAGCACGTCGGCCGGCACGCGCGTGGCTGCGTCCAGCACGTCGGACGCCGCGATGCCGACGTCGACCAGGTTGCGTACGGCGACGTCCAGCGCGAGCGACGAACCGGCAATCGTGCCGTCGGTGCGCCGGGCGAGGCCTTCGCCTGGCGAGATGCGGATCTGCTGACCACCCAGCTCGTACGAGCCCGGCGGCATCCCTGCGGCAGCGACGGCGTCGGTCACCAGCGCCACGCGGCCACGCGCTGCCTGCATCACGACGGTGCAGATCTCCGGCGCGACGTGGTGCAGGTCGGCGATCAGCCCGACCGTCAGCCGTGGGTCGGCGAGTGCCTGGCCGGCGACCCCCGGCTCGCGATGGCCGAGACCGCGCTGGGCGTTGAAGATGTGCGTGACCATCCGGGCACCGGCCTCGACCGCTGCCTCGACCTCGGTGCCCCGGGCGTCGGAGTGGCCGATGGAGACGACCACACCATGCGTCCTCAGGCGGCGGATCGCCTCGAGTGCTCCCGGCAGCTCGGGCGCGAGCGTCACCATCGAGATCCACTCGACGACGCCCGGCGCCAGCAGGGCGTCGAGGTCCTCGGGGGTTGCCGGATGCATGAAGCTGATGTCGTGCACACCGGCCTGCCGTGGCGACAGGAACGGTCCCTCGAGGTGGACGCCGAGCACCCGCGCGGCACCAGGTGTCGCCGTCAGCGTGGGCAGGGCCGCGGAGGCGTGCTGCATGCCCACCAGCAGCCGCTCGACCGGTGCGGTGATGAAAGTCGGCTGGAAGGCCGTCACACCCGTCTCGGGCAGTCGGGACGCGACGGCCACCCACTCCTCGGTGGACGCGTCGACGAAGTCCACGCCGTAGTATCCGTTGATCTGCAGGTCGATCAGCCCAGGCGTCAGCAAGCCGTGCTCGAGCCGGAGGCAGTCGCCGTCCACAAGCCCCTCGACGACATCGACGATGGTGCCACCCTCGACGACCAGGCTTGCCGGTCCGGACAACTGCCCCTCGACCAGCATGCGAGGCGCGGAGATGATGGGCACACACGCTCCTGGGCTGCGGACGGGCGGAAAGGTCTTGACTGCTGCAGGTTCCATTGTGGACTAGACCAATCCGACTGTCCAGCACCTGGCCATAATTGGTCCAGACCACTGGCCGATAGGCTGTCCCAGCAGGAGACCGACGATGCAGACGGAGTGATGGCGATGGACGACCTCAGCAGCCTGACGACCGAGGCGGTACGCGCCCAGCATGCCGACCTCGACTCGCGCGGCACACTCGACCTGGTCCTGCTGATGAACGACGAGGATGCCACCGTCGCCGGCGCGGTCCGCAGGGCCGCACCGCAGGTTGCTGCAGCGGTGGACGCGATCTCGGCCCGGTTGGGCGGCGGCGGCCGGATGATCTCCGTTGGCGCCGGAACGGGTGGCCGGCTTGCGGTCGTCGACAGCGTCGAGTGCGAGCCCACGTACGGCACCGACCCTGGCCAGGTGGTCGCGGTGATCGCCGGCGGCCGCGAGGCGATGGCCGACGCGCGTGAGGGCGACGAGGACGACGAGGCCGCGGGTGCCAGGGACGTGAATGCCTTGCGCCTCAACCGCTCCGACGCGGTGATCGTGGTCAGCGCCAGCGGCAGGACACCGTACGCGATCGGCGCGGCGCGGGCCGCCGGCCGGGCCGGCTCACTCGTGGTCGCGCTGGCCAACACCCGGCAGTCGCCGCTGGCGGATCTTGCCGACCTGGCGATCGAGGTGCCGACCGGGCCGGAGATCGTCGCCGGCTCGACCCGCCTCAAGGCCGGCACGGCGCAGAAGATGGTGCTCAACATGCTCTCGACGCTGGTGATGGTCCGCCAGGGGCACACCTTCGGCAACCTGATGATCGACGTCCGGGTCGACAACGAGAAGTTGCGCCAGCGGGCGGTCCGCAACGTCGCCCAAGCGACCGGAATGCCGTACGAGCGGGCCGAGCTGGCGTTGGCAGCCGCCGACGGGCAGGCCAAGGTGGCCGTGGTCGCGGCGATCGCCGGGGTGCCGGTCGACCAGGCCCGCGCCCGGCTCGCCGCGGCCGGCGGGAACGCCCGCCAGGCGCTGGCCGCGCACTTCAACGACCGGTAAGACCCCGGTAAGAAATTGCCGGAATCCCCGCGTGGCCGCCCGGGTTGAGGACGGTACAACCCCAGCAGTTCGGAGGCGCACCATGCTGTTCGGCCGCACGAAGACCACCATGATCGACCAGGGCGAGGCGCTGCCCGGCCGTGCCGAGCGCCCGTTTGCCGTCCCGGACACCCACGCCGTCCTGGGCACCCCCCTGCAGCCGCCCTACCCCGCCGGCCTCGAGGTCGCGCAGTTCGGGCTCGGCTGCTTCTGGGGCGCCGAGAAGCTGTTCTGGCAGCTGCCGGGTGTCTACAGCACCGCCGTCGGATACGCCGGCGGCTACACGGCCAATCCGACGTACGAGGAGGTCTGCTCGGCGCGCACCGGGCACACCGAGGCGGTCCAGGTCGTCTACGACCCGGCGCTGATCTCGTACGAGCAGCTGCTGAAGGCCTTCTGGGAGGGCCACGACCCGAGTCAGGGGATGCGCCAGGGCAACGACGTCGGGACGCAGTACCGCTCGGCGGTCTACTGGACCACCGAGGCCCAGCACCAGGCGGCGGTGGCGTCGCGCGAGGCGTTCGCGCCAGTGCTCAAGGCGGCCGGCTACGGCGACATCACCACCGAGCTGGCCCCGGCCGGCCCGTTCTGGTTCGCGGAGTCCTACCACCAGCAGTACCTGCACAAGGTGCCCAACGGCTACTGCCCGTCGCACGGCACCGGGGTCTCCTGCCCGGTGGGCATCGGCAGCAAGTAGCGATCGCTCGATAGATCACCCCGCCGGCCGTCTCCCCTGGGGAGGCGGCTGGCGTGTCTGTTTTGTCGCACTCCCTTCCCGCGGTGTTCACCGGTGCGTCGCCCTGGCGCCACGCCGGTCGCGAAGACTTCGCGGCATGACCTCTGACCCGCCAGACGACCTGCTCGCCAGTCCGTTGATGATCAGCCGCCGGGCTCTACTGACCGCCGCCGGGGTCGGGGGAGCCGCCCTGGCCGCGGGACCCGTGCTCGGCTCCGGAGCCGCCTCCGCCGCCGACCTGCCGGCCCAGGGCGGCAACCCCGAGACCACGCCGCGGGTGGCCGGCCTGCACCTGCAGTTCGGCGCCGATGCCTCCCGCGAGGTCGTCGTCTCCTGGCACACGCTGCAGCCGGTGAAGACCCCGCAGGTGCTGGTCACCCGGCTCGGCCGGCCCACCGTCGACCGGTTCCGGGCGGGCACCGTCAGCTACACCGACGGCAAGAGCGGGCAGGTCGTCTACGCCCACCACGCCAGGATCTCGGGACTGCGCGCAGACACGGAGTACACGTACGCCGCCCTGCACGAAGGAGCCGACCCGGAGATGGGAACGTTCCGTACGGGCCCCCGAGGACGGGCCGCGTTCACCTTCACCAGCTTCGGCGACCAAGGGACGCCGACCGTCGGAAAGGTCTTCGTCCCGCCGGCCGGCGTGACGCTGGCCAGCCCGCCGTACGTCAACGACAACCTCGGCTCGCCGGCGGCCGGGGACACTACCGCGGGGGTCGAGCGGGTGCAGCCGTTGTTCCACCTGTTCAACGGCGACCTCTGCTACGCCAACCTGGCCACTGACCGGGTCCGCACCTGGTCGGACTTCTGGGAGAACAACAGCCGCAGCGCGCGCAACCGGCCGTGGATGCCCTCGGCCGGCAACCACGAGATCGAAGCCGGTAACGGCCCACTGGGGTTTGCCGCCTACCAGACCTACTTCTCGGTCCCGGGCGCCGACGGCCAAACCGCTGACACCAAAGGACTCTGGTACGCGTTCACCGTCGGCTCGGTCCGCGTCATCAGCATCAGCAACGACGACGTGTGCCTGCAGAACGGCGGCGACGTCTACAACCGCGGCTACTCAGGCGGAGCGCAGAAGGCTTGGCTGGAAAGGGAACTGGCCTCGGCGCGGCAGTTCGCCGACATCGACTGGGTGGTCGTCACGATGCACCAGGTCGCGATCAGCACCGCCGACAAGTTCAACGGGGCCGACCTCGGCATCCGCCAGGAGTGGTTGCCGTTGTTCGACAGGTACGGCGTCGACCTGGTGGTGTGCGGACACGAGCACCACTACGAGCGCTCGCACCCGATCCGCGGCCAGCAGGCCAATGCGACGCTGACCCCCATCACGGCCGGCACCCGTACCGACGTCATCGACACCACCAAGGGCACCGTCCACATGGTGCTCGGCGGCGGTGGCACCTCGGCGCCGTCCAACGGGCTGCTGTTCGACCCGCCGCAGTGCCGGGTCATCACCTCCGTCGGCGGCGTCGATCCGGTGACGCACAAGCACCCGCCGGTCTACACGCTGGAGGAGGCGCCCTGGTCCGCCGTACGGGACGCGGCGAGGGCGTACGGGTTCGCCTCCTTCACCGTCGACCCGGGGACCCGCCGGTCGGGGACCACCTCGATAACGGTGACCTACTTCGAGGTGGGCGGCCCGGACGGCGCGCTGACCCCGTTCGAGACCTTCACGCTGCGCCGCCCCCGCAGCGACTCCTGAGCCGCGGCCGGCGTCAGCCAACGGGCGCGGGTCATCAGCAGGTGCACCATCGGCCCGATCCCGAACGCCACCAGGAAGGTGCCGACGCCGAAGGTCGCGCCCAACAGCCAGCCGGTCACCGTCGCCGTCGACTGCAGCATGGAGTAGCTCCACCGGAACGGGATGCGCGGTTCGGTCGTCAGGGCGAGTCCCTCGGCGGGGCCGGCCCCCGTACCGGTGGCGAGGTAGCCGGCGACGCCGAAGGCCAGGACCGGCATGGCCGCGACCAGGTAGCCGACCCGCAGCCACATGGCGCGGGGCTCCGACATCGCGGCCAGGCCGGCCGACACGGTCACTCCGACCAGCACCGGCTGGATGGCGGTGCCCCAGCCGGGGCGACGGCCGCGCAGCCAGGTGGCGGCGACGAACGCGAGCCCCACCAGCACGTTCATCAGCCAGAACGTGACACCTGTGCTCAGGTGCAGACCGTTGACCAGCATCGAGTAGCCGTCGGAGCCGAGGTGCGCGGTCAGCAGCAGCACCACGCCGAAGCCCAGCACCACACAGGACCCGACGAGCTGGACCAGCTGCCGGGGAGTCATCGAGCCGGTCAGGGACGGACCCAGGCGGCGCGCTCGAGCTGAGGCCGGGCCACCAGCAGATAGATCAGCGCCCCGATGAAGTGACCGATGAGCACCACCAGCAACCAGACCACCTTGCTCTGCCCCGCGGCAGCGTACTGCTGGTCCGGCCGGCGCAGCAGGTCGACCAGCGACCAGATCCAGATCACCGTGCCGGCCAGGCCGACGAGGACGAACACCAGCACCAGCACGGCAAAGATCCCGGTTGCGGCCATCATGGAAATCCCCCTCGGTCGGCTACCCGGATCGTCTCACAACCGCGCGTCCGCACGCCCGTGCCGGACGCAGGCGATACGGTCGCGCCGTGACCGACTCGACCGCACCTACGGCGCTGCCTGGCACCCACCCGCGGCGCAAGCGCCGTCCCGGCTTCGTCTGGGAGCTGATCGGCTGCGCCCAACACGGCCATGCCCTGGTCGGCAGCCGGTCGGCGAACCTCGACCCGGCCGACCCGCACCTGGCCCGGGAGATGCAGGGCATCCGCTGGCACCGCTGCCTGCGCTGCGATGCCTGGCTGCCGGTCGCGCCGCCGGCCCCGCCGGAGCGCGACGGGTTGCCGACCAGGGCGGAGATCGAGCTGCCGCTGCGCGGCCGTCCGCTGCGGGACCGCTACGTGCTGCGGATCATCGCGATCGACCGGGCCGTGCATTTCCTCCTGCTGGTGTTGGTGGTGGCCGGCCTGCTGCTGCTCGCGGTCAACCGCACGCGCTATCAGGCAGACGTCGCCAGGCTGATCAACGACTTCCAGGCTGGTGCCGGCGGCCCGCAGGCCGACACCGGTCACGGACTGCTGGGTGAGTTCCGCAAGCTGACCGACCTCGACACCACCCGCGTGTACCAGCTCGCCGCGGCGGCAGCGGTCTACGCGATCCTCGAGGGCGCAGAGGCTTTCGGCCTGTGGTGGGGACGCCGGTGGGCGGAGTACCTCACGTTCGTCGGCACGATCGCCTTGCTGCCGCTGGAGATTTACGAACTCAGCAACAAGGTCTCCGTGCTCAAGCTCTTCACGCTGGTGCTCAACCTGGCGGTCGCGTTCTACCTGCTGTGGGCCAAGCGGCTGTTCGGCGTCCGCGGCGGGGGAGCCCACGAGCTGGCGCAGAAGGAGTACGACTCCGGCTGGGCCGCCGTCGAACGCCTCTCGCCCGAGGCGTTCGCCGGCGCCGGCCTGGGCTTCCGTGCCCCGTACAGCGAAGTGGTCGAGCATCACGTGGCGGAGGACTGAACCGATCGCGATCTTCGGTCGTGGTTAGCGACAAGGACACGTTTGCTTGTCGCCGCCACCTGCACCGGAGGTTCCGCCGTGGATTCGACCACCAGCACGCCGACCGCACCTGCTGACCCGACCGAGGCGCACGGCGCCTGCCTGCCGGAGCACTGTGCGACCCGGCGGTCGGTCCTCATCGGTGCCGGCGTCGTCGGTGTGACAGCCCTCGCGGCGTGTGGCGGCAAGAGCTCGAGTGGAGCGGCGGCGGCCACGACGGGTGCTCCGGTCTCCGGGGCGCTGGCCCAGCTCTCCGACGTCCCGGTCGGCGGCGCCATCGCGGCGAAGGCGAGCGGCAAGCCGATCATCATCGCCCAGCCCACGGCCGGTCAGGTCACGGCGTTCAGCGCCATCTGCACCCACATGGGCTGCACGGTCGCACCGTCGGCGTCGGGCAAGGAGCTCGACTGCCCTTGTCACGGCAGCAAGTACAACGCGACGACCGGAGCGGTCATCGGGGGTCCCGCGCCCAAGCCGTTGTCGGCGGTGGCCGTCAAGGTGGTCAACGGAGCCGTTGTCTCCGCCTGACGGACACCATGTGGCCGACATGTGGCTGAGCCGGGAATCCCTAGTCCGCAGGGGTTCCCGGCTCAGCTTGCGTTAGGGGCCCCGTAGCGCAGGCCGTCCATGAGCAGCCTCACCAGCCGGCGCGCCTGCTCCTGCCAGTCCGGTTGGTCGCTGACCATGCAGACACCGCCGATCGCGCGGAGCAGGTCGGCGGGCGTCACGTCGGCCCGGATCTCACCGGCGGCGACCGCCGCGTCGACCAGCGTCTCCATGGTCGTACGGAGCCGGTTGTGCACGTGGGCAAAGAGCTCGGCATTGCCGTCGGCAGCCTGCTTGAGGGTTGAGGCCAGCCCGCGCTTGGTCGCCACGTAGCCGACGAAGGTGGTCAGCCACAGCTCGAGGGCGATCGCCGGTCGGTGTGTCCCGAGCAGCTGGTCGGCCTGGTCGCACATGGCCTCCACGCCGCGCCGGTAGGCCGCCTCGACCAGCGCCTCGCGGGTGGGGAAGTGTCGGTAGAGCGTGCCGATGCCCACCCCGGCCCGCTTGGCGACGTCCTCGAGTGAGGTGTCCGTCCCTCGCTCGGCGAAGGCGGCAGCCGCCGCCTCGAGCAGCGCGTCGCGGTTGCGCTGGGCATCCGCCCGCAGTGCCTTGGCCTTGTGCTCGGCAGTCGGCTGAGCCGAGTCCGGTGCCGTGGAGGTCGGCGTCGCTGTACTCATCGCAGTTCCTCCTCGCATCCGTCCCGCAATTCACTTGATAACCGGAGGCAGCCTCCGTATAGTTAACGGAGGCGCCCTCCACTTGACCTATCATCCCTCCAGGAGGCCTGGAATGACAAGTCCCTCCCTGGCCGACCGCGGCAGCCTGACGGAAGCATCACCCCGTCGCCGCGCCGCCCTCGCCGTGATCCTCATCGCGCAGCTCATGGTCGTGCTCGACGCCACGATCGTGAACATCGCACTGCCCAAGATCCAGACTGCGCTGTCCTTCTCGCGTACGGACCTGTCCTGGGTGCTCAACGCCTACTCCCTGACCTTTGGTGGCCTGCTGCTGCTGGGAGCCCGCAGCGGTGACCTGTTCGGCCGCCGGCGGGTCTTCCTGGCCGGCATCGCGCTGTTCACGGTCAGCTCGCTGGCCGGCGGCTTCACCACGTCGAGCACCCTGCTGCTGGCCTCCCGCGCCGCTCAGGGCGTCGGCGCAGCCTTCGCCTCGCCGTCCGCGCTCGCCCTGCTGATGGTCATGTTCAAGGAGGGCGCCGAGCGCACGAGGGCCATCGCCGCCTACACCGCCGTCTCCATCGGTGGCAGCGCGGTCGGCCTGGTCGCCGGCGGCATGCTGGTCCAGTGGACCTCCTGGCGCTGGGTGTTCTTCGTCAACGTGCCGATCGGCGCCGTGCTGCTCGTCCTCGCCCGGCGCGACCTGCCGGAGACCGACCGCCGCTCGGGCAAGATCGACCTGCCTGGCGCGCTGACCTCAACGATCGGCATGGCCGGGTTGGTCTACGGCTTCGTGCGGGCAGCCTCCGACGGCTGGAGCGACAGCATCACCCTGGCGGCATTCGCGGTCGGCGTGGTCCTGCTCGCGGCGTTCGTGCTCGTGGAGCGGCGGGCGGTCATGCCGATCACCCCGCTGCGGCTGTTCGCCAGCAGGGACCGCGTCTTCTCCTACCTGGCGCGGCTGGCCCTCGTCGGCGGCATGTTCGGGATGTTCTTCTTCCTCACCCAGTTCGAGCAGAACGTCCTCGGCTACAGCGCGCTCGTCTCGGGCCTGGCGTTCCTGCCCCTCACCGGGGCGCTGTTCATCGCCTCCCAGCTCAGTGCCCGCACGCTGATGGCCAAGGTCGGCGGCAAGGCCCTGATGATCGGCGGGATCAGCACCTCGACCGTCGGTGTGCTGATGCTCACCCAGCTCAGCGCGAGCTCCGGCTACCCGCTCATCCTGTTCGCCCTGCTCCTGTTCGGTACGGGCAACGGGCTCGCGTTCGTCCCGCTCACCATGACCTCCCTGGCGGGTGTCGACCCGAAGGATGCCGGTGCGGCCTCCGGGCTGGTCAACGTGATGCAGCAGGTCGGCGGCGCGCTGGGCCTGTCGGTCCTGGTGACCATCTTCGGCACGGCCTCCCGCAACGAGGCCAAGCACGCGGTCGCCGGAGCCGCCGGTCAGGTGCAGATCTTCGTCCACGCTGCTGACCGGGTGTTCCTGGCAGCCGCCATCCTGATGGCCCTGGCAGTTCTGATGGTGGCCAGCATGCGCAGCACCAAAGCGCAGGGCAAGCCGGCGTCGCAGGACGCCGAGGAGCTGGCCGAGCTCGAGGCTGTTGCCGCGGGCTGATCTTCCCAGCCCTATCGATGTGGGGTTCCACTCGCCCAGCGAGTGGAACCCCGCAGCCATGTCCGGCCTGTCATCATCGCCTCATGTCGACCATGATCTCTGCGCGCGATCTGAAGGTGGAGATGGACTACGGGCAGTTCGCCCTCATGTCCGACTGGGAGGACGTGGAGCGGCTGCCAGAGGCAATAGACGCGGCATTCGAGGCTGACGGGGTCGCCCAGCTGGGCGGGCTCCTGGTACTCGTGACGCCGAACCAGTGGAACTTCGAGCTACCACTGCGGGTCGAGGTCTGGGACGAGGCACCCGTGGACGATCTCGAGGAGTGGCAGCACGCTTACGAGGCGCACGTCGAGGTCGCCGACGAGCTGTGGTGGGACTCACCCACGACCGTGGCTCAGGATCTGCAGGTGCCGCCCGGGGCGTACCGCGTGTTGATCACCGGTCGCGGCTTCACGGCGTTTGGTGACACCGAGCCGGAGCCGGCCACCGACCACTGGCGACTCCGGCTGTCGCCGTCGAACGGCCCAACTGCGCCGCGGCGGCTGCTGCACTTCATAGCCTGAGCTGCAGCGCGGCACTATCCAGTTGCTAGCGCTGTGCCATCTCCCAGGGCGCTTCGGGCAGGGCATGCCCTGTCTCGAGCAATGACTTGAGGTTGGACAGCACCGCCGACCAGCCGTGAGCGGCCAGAGCTGCGTCCTCGTCGCTCGGCAGGTCCTCGTGGGTGACGGTGAGCCGCACGATGGCCCCATACGACTCGATCTCGAAGGTCACCTTGGTCGGCGGTTCGCCTGGCGGCCCGAACGTGATCACCAGCCGGTCCGCCGGCTTGGCCTCGAGCACGACCCCTGCCACGTCGACCTCGCGTGAGCTGTCCGTGCGCTGGTGCTCCCATTGCGAGCCCACTTGCCAGTCCGAGACGTTGCTGTGCCCCCAGTACTCCGCGGTCAGGTCGGCGTCGGTCAGGGCCTCCCACACCCGCTCCGGCGTGCTCTGGATGTAGGTCACGTACACAAAGCTCGGTCGGTCGGTCATCTGGTCCTCCGCTCGTCGTCTGACCTGGCTCAGGGCCTGCAGCCGAGGTCGTTCGAACTTGTCGATCCAGCGCTCCGAGATCTCGTGCAGGGGCACCGGGTTGAGGTAGTGCAGCTTGCTGCGGCCCCTGCGCGCGGTGCTCACCAGACCGGCGTCCTCGAGCAGCGCCAGGTGTTGAGTCGCGGACTGGCGGGCCATCCCGAGGTTGCTGCACAGCTCGCCGAGGGTCTGGCCGTTTTCCTGGTGCAGCCGGTCCAGCAGCAACCGCCGGGTGGGGTCGGCGAGGGCCCGGAACACGGTGTCCTGCAGCTGCTGCATGCCGGCCACGTTAGGCAGGCATTCACCTGCATGTCAACCCGTCAGCCGACAGGCGGAAGGCGGCGCCGAGGGAGGCGCCGGGTGCGGGGTTGGCCTTGTTGTCGGCGCTGGTTCGGCGGTCCCGTCCGGTTCGTTGCGAGGAGCGCCGAAGGTCTACTGGGCGGTGCGACAGATCTCGATGGTGCAGCATCCGCGGGCCGACGGCGTCGCAGCGCAGGTCGGTGCCGATCAGCTGCGCAGCACCCTGGGCACCCTGGAACAGCTCGTCGCGGTGTTGGAGGCTGCGCAGGACGGCTGAGTCACCAGCTGGTGTGCAGGGGCCGACCCTCGGCGTAGCCGGCGGCGCTCTGCACGCCGACAACTGCCCGCTCTGTCAGCTCCGCGAGGGAGCGCGCGCCTGCGTAGGTGCAGCAGCTGCGGAGCCCCGCGATGATCGCGTCGACCAGGTCTTCGACACCCGGCCTGAGCGGGTCGAGGTACATGCGGGAGGTGGAGATGCCCTCCTCGAACAGCGCCTTGCGGGCCCGGTCGAACGCCGACTCGTCGCGGGTGCGCTGGCGTACGGCGCGGGCCGAGGCCATCCCGAACGACTCCTTGTAGAGCCGGCCATCGGCGTCGCGGTGCACGTCACCGGGGGATTCGTGGGTCCCGGCGAACCACGAACCGATCATGACGTTGGAGGCGCCGGCGGCCAGGGCGAGCGCGACATCGCGGGGGTGCCGGACGCCGCCGTCGGCCCAGACGTGGGCACCGAGCTCGCGGGCAGCGGTGGAGCACTCGAGCACCGCCGAGAACTGTGGCCTGCCCACTCCGGTCATCATCCGGGTCGTGCACATGGCGCCCGGACCGACACCGACCTTGACAATGTCGGCGCCCGCCCCGACCAGGTCGCGGACACCCGCGGCGGAGACCACGTTGCCGGCCACGATCGGGAGGCCGGGGGACAGGGCCGCCACGGCGCGCAGTGCCTCGATCATCTTGTCCTGATGCCCGTGCGCCGTGTCCAGCACCAGCACGTCGGCACCCGCCTCGACCAGCGCCGAGGCCTTTGCCGCCACATCGCCGTTGATGCCGACCGCCGCCGCGACCCGCAGCCGACCGCCGGCATCCAGCGCCGGGCGGTAGAGGTCGGCCCGCAGGGCAGCGGTACGGGTGATGATGCCGGTCAGCAGGCCGTCCTGGTCGACCACCGGGGCGACCCGGTGGCTCGAGGCGGTCAGCCGGGCGAAGGCCTCGCGCGGCTCGAGCCCGGCGGGAAGGGTGAACGGCTTGGCCGACATCACGTCGCGGAGCTGGGTGAACCGGTCGACGCCGGCGCAGTCGGCCTCGGTGACGATCCCGACCGGCCGCTCGTCCTCGACGACGACCACGGCCCCGTGCGCTCGCTTGGGCAGCAGGTTGAGCGCCGTGCCGACGGTGTCGTACGGGTCGAGCCGGATCGGCGTGTCGTGGATCTGGTCGCGGCTCTTCACCCAGGCGATCACGTCCGCGACGACCTTGGTCGGGATGTCCTGTGGGATGACGGCGATGCCGCCGCGCCGGGCGATCGTCTCGGCCATGCGCCGGCCGGAGACGGCGGTCATGTTGGAGGCGACCAACGGGATCGTCGTGCCACTGCCGTCGCGGGTGGACAGGTCGACGTCGAGCCGCGAGGAGACGTCGGAGTGCCGCGGCACCATGAACACGTCGTCGTAGGTCAGGTCGTACTCGGGGGTGCGCCCGTTGAGGAAGTCCACGCTCACGAGGCTACGCCGGCCGCCTCACCGGCCGGGGACGCTCGGGGGACCGCCTCAGGGCCAGGGCTCCCGGCGAAGCGCCAGAGGTCCCCGAACGCCGACGGGCGCCCTCCCGCATTCAGCGGAGGGGCGCCCGTACGGGACAGCTATGTGGTCAGTCCTCGGTCGTGGTGGTCGCCACCGAGTCCTCGACATCGGCGAAGTCGATCGATCCGCGGAGGTCGAAGCCCTTGGCCTTCATGGCGTCGGCGTAGAGCCGTCCGTGGTGCTTGCAGAACAGCAACGTCGAGCCACCGGGGAGGGCAGCTTGCACATAGGCCTGGGCGCCGCAACGGTCGCAGCGGTCGGCAGCGGACAGTGCGGTCGGTTCGAGGGTCGTCGTCGGCACTGGCATCTCTTCCGTCGTCGTCATCGGGCGTCGACCGGGTCATGGTCGACGCCCTGCGGCCTGTCACCTCTGGTGGTGCTCTTCGGTGCTGTTCCAGATCGCATACCCACCCAACGCCCCCGCGCCCGTGGTGTTCCACAATGCCAGGCTGATTCGCCATGAGCGAACGCGAACCACGACACGGTACGAGAACGTAACCGCAACGCAACACGAAGTTCCGGGTCACGCGGCGCCGCTGCGAGCAGGCCGGCACCGGCCTTGTCCCGATCTTCGGCGTCCGGGGCATCAGACTGTGCTGTCCAACGCTCGGGACAACTCACCCGTTCAGCCCAGGGCGGCCCGAAGCTCCCGGAGCCCGACGGAGACCACGGCCAGATCGGCCTGCCCGCTCGAGCGGATCTCGGCCAACATGTCGCGCAACCGGCCGAGCTCCGGCTGCCGGTCGGGGTCGGCCCACTTCTGCACCCGGCGGACCGCGTCGCCCGGGGTGATCGACGGCAGGTCGGCCAGCACCCGCTCGGTCAGGGCGGCGTGGGCGGCGTACAGGTCGTCACGGGCGGCCGCCCTGGCCAGCGCCTGCCAGCGCCCGTCGCGCGGCAGCTCGGTGACCCGGCGGTAGACCCAGTCGAGGTCGAGCAGGGCGTCGACGGCGAAGTAGGCGGCCGCGGCCTCGGCCACGTCGCGCCCCGCCGCCCGGGCGACCGTGACGATGTCCGGAGCCGCGTCCATCAGGTCGAGCGCTGCGACCCGCGCGGCCAGGCCGGCGGGAACCCCCTGGTCGGCGAGTGCCGCTGCCGCCGACCTGAGCCGTTCGGCCGGCGCCTGGGGCAGCAGGTCGGGCAGCCGGGCCGACAGCAGCCGTACGCCGTCGACCAGCCCTGCCACCCCGGCGCCGACGTCCATCGGGGCGCGTTCGTGCCACAGCAGCCAGCGGGTCACCCGCTCGGCCAGCCGCCGCGCCTCGAGAGCCATGCGGACCCGGACCGGTTCCGGTACGGAGGCAGGTGCGGCGTCGATGTCGGCCCGCAGGGCCTCGAGGTCGAACGACTCGGTCGCCACCAGCCAGCCGCGGGCGATCTCGTCGGCGGAGGCGCCGGTCTCCTCCTGGGTCCGGAAGACGAACGTCGCCCCGGCGGAGTTGACCAGCCGGTTGGTGACCGCGCTCGCGATGATCTCCCGGCGCAGCGGGTGCTGCGGCAGCGCCGAGCCGAGGCGCTCGACCAGCTCGTGCGGGAAGTAGGCCGCCAGGTGGCCGCCGGCCACCGCCGGGTCGTCGGGCACCGCGGAGTCGAGGATGTCGTCGTACAGGCCGATCTTGGTGTACGCGAGCAACACCGCCAGCTCAGGTCTGGTCAGGCCCTGCCCGGCGCGGACTCGCTCGTCGAAGACCTTGGCCGCCGGCAGCCGCTCGAGGCCTCGGTCCAGCCGGCCGGAGCGTTCGAGTGCTGCCATGTAGCGGCGGTGCACCCCGGCCATCGCCAAGGCCTGTCCGCTGGCGACGGTGAGGGCGGCGTTCTGGCGGGCGTTGTCCAGGAGCACCAGGCGGGCCACGTCGTCGGTCATCGCGGCGAGCAGCTCGAGGCGGCGGGCGGGGTCGAGCGCTGCGCCACCGGTCAGCCCGTCCAGCAGGATCTTGATGTTGACCTCGTGGTCCGAGGTGTCCACACCGGCCGAGTTGTCGATCGCATCCGTGTTGACGCGGCCGCCCGCCAGCGCGTACTCGATCCGCGCCCGCTGGGTCAGGCCGAGGTTGCCCCCCTCGGCGACGACCAGTGCGCGCAGCTCGGAGGCGTCCACGCGCAGGGCGTCGTTGGCCCGGTCGCCGACGTCGCCGTTGGTCTCGTCACTCGCCTTGACGTAGGTGCCGACGCCGCCGTTCCAGAGCAGGTCGACCGGAGCCCGCAGGATCGCCCGGATCAGCTCGGCCGGCGACAGCGACTCGGCCTCGAGGTCGAGGGCGGTGCGGACCTCCGCCGACAGGGGGATCACCTTGGCCGTACGGGGAAAAACGCCGCCGCCGGCGGAGATCAGCGCCCGGTCGTAGTCGTCCCAGCTCGACCGCGGCAGGGCGAAAAGCCTTGCCCGCTCGGCAAAGGAGGTCTTGGCCTCGGGCGACGGGTCGAGAAAGACGTGCCGGTGGTCGAATGCCGCCACCAGCCGGATCTGCTCGGACAGCAGCATGCCGTTGCCGAAGACGTCACCGCTCATGTCCCCGATGCCCACGACGGTGATCGGTTCGGTCTGCGGATCCCTTGCCAGCGCGGCAAAGTGATGCCGTACGGACACCCAGGCGCCGCGGGCCGTGATGCCCATCGCCTTGTGGTCGTAGCCGGCGGAGCCACCGGAGGCGAAGGCGTCGCCCAGCCAGTAGCCGTAGTCCAGCGAGATGCCGTTGGCCACGTCCGAGAACGCGGCGGTGCCCTTGTCGGCCGCGACGACCAGGTAGGGGTCGTCGTCGTCGTGGCGGACCACCTCGTCCGGCGGCCGTACGACGGTCCGCCGGCCCGAAGCGTCGGGCGCGAGGTTGTCGGTGAGGTCGAGCATGCCCTGAATCAGGAGGCGGTAGCAGGCCAGGACCTCGGCGGCCAGCCCCTCGCGGTCGGCCGGCGACCGCTTGACCACGAAGCCACCCTTGGCCCCGACCGGCACGATCACGGCGTTCTTGACGGTCTGGGCCTTGAGTAGACCCAGGATCTCGGTCCGGAAGTCCTCTCGCCGGTCCGACCAGCGGATGCCGCCACGGGCCACCCGGCCGCCACGCAGGTGCACGCCCTCCATCCGCGGCGAGTAGACCCAGATCTCGAACATCGGCCGCGGCAGCGGCAGGTTGGGGACCTGGGCCGGGTCGAGCTTGACCGAGAGGTAGGGCTTGGGGTCACCGTCGGGTGTTCGCTGATAGTGGTTGGTGCGCAAGATCGCCTGCACCACAAGGAAAAGGGACCGCAGGATCCGGTCCTCGTCCAGGCTGCTCACCCGGTCGAGCGCCTGCTCGATCTCGGTGGTGACGTCCTGCACGGTCTCGGTCGTGCCGGTCGGGCACAGCCGGGCATGGAACAGCCGCAGCAGCCGGGCAGCCATCTTGGGGTGCTGGGTCATCACGTCGACCATGTAGTCGAGGCTGAACGGCGATCCGGCCTGACGCAGGTAGCGGCTCAGCGCGCGGAGCACCGCGACCTCGCGCCAGGGCAGCCCTGCCAGCAGTACCAGCCGGTTCAGCGGGTCGTTCTCGGCGTCGCCCTGCCACACTGCGGTGAAGGCGTCGGCGAACCGACGCCCGACCCCCTCCAGCCCGGTCTCACCGACCTCGTAGGCCAGGCCGAAGTCGTAGACCCAGCGGGTCGGCTCGCCGTCGACCGCGATCTCGTACGGGCGCTCGTCGACCACCCGGCTGCCGCAGTTCTCCAGCACGGGCAGGACGTCGGAGAGCCGCAGCGGCGATCCGGTGCGGAAGACGGTGAGCCGGGTCTGACCCTCGTCCGCCCTGCGCAGCTCGAGGAGCAGGCCGTCCTGCGCCGGCATGGCGTCGAACGCGGCAGCGTGCCTCGCCGCGGCCTCGGCGGTGAACTCCGTCTCGTAGCCGGCGGGGAAGGCCGGCCCGTAGCGGCGCCAGGTCGCCTCGCCCAGGTCGGGTCCCTGCTCGGCGATCAGCGCGTCGTGCAGGTCGTCCTGCCAGGATCTCGCGACCGCTGCCAGCACCACCCGCAGAGCCTCGCCGTCCACGTCACGGGCGGCGTGCGGGTCGACGGTGACGATGACGTGCAGCCGGGCGAGCGGGGAGTCGTTGACCACAACGGTGGCCTCGGAGTCCGTACCGCCGAGAGCCTCGCGCAGCACGGCCTCCACCCGGTCGGCGACCGCGGGGGAGTAGCGGTCGGCAGGGACGTAGACGAGGCAGGAGACGTAGCGGCCGGAGGGGGCGCGGCGCAGCACGACGCCGACCTGCGGCCGCTCGACCAGGGCCATGACCCGCAGGGCGGTGTCGTACAGCTCGGCCGTGGTGAGTCGGAGCAGCTCGTCGCGCGGGTGGGCCTCGATGATCTGCAGCAGCTGCTTCGCGTCATGGCTGTTCGCCGGGAAGCCTGCGCGGGTGAGGACGTCGGCCACCTTGCGTCGGAGTACGGGGATGTCGCGCGGGCTCATCGCCTCGGCGGAGCCGGTGGGCAGGCCGAGCAGCTGCCGCTCACCGATGCAGGCGCCGCTCTCGTCGAAACGACGGATGCCGACGAACTCCAGGCGGGCCGGCCGGTGCACCGGTGAGCGGGTGACGGCGGTGCCCAGGCGCAGGTCGTCGGACGGCCCGCCGACGGCCGGCTCCTCGAACGCCTCCGCGAGGCCGAGGGTCGAGCCGCCGACCTCGAGGACCTTGCCCTCGTCGTCGCGGACGACGTCGCGTAAGGCGACGAACGTCATGTGGTCATCGGCCAGCCAACGCAGGAACGCAGCGGACTCGAGCCGGTCCGGGCCGCCCCACCGGGCCAGGTCCTGAGCGGCGCCGAGCACCTGCTCGTGCATGGCCGCCCAGTCCTGTACGACGGTCCGGACCCGATGCAGTGCAAGGAGGATGCCGCTCTGCAGATCCTCCGGCGAGGGTACGGACCGGGTCGCCACCTCGAGCCGCATCACGGCCTCGACCGTGGCGCCGGGGATGGCGGTGCTGTCCAGGGCGACCTCGCGCAGCTGTCCTGCAGCGTCGCGGCGCAGGGCGACGACCGGGTGCAGCAGCAGGTCGACGTGGGCTCGTTGCCGGGCCAGCTCCATCACCAGGGAGTCGACGAGGAACGGCATGTCGTCGGTGACGATCTCGACGACCGTCTCGGGTCCGTCGACGATGACCCGGACCAGAGGCTGCCCGGCCGCCCGGACCGCCGCCAGGTCGAGCAACGAGCAGGCGGCTGCAGTCAGCGCTTGCGGGTCACGCCTGCCCAGGTCGACGGGGGAGAGCCGGCGGTAGAGAAGCCGGACGAACGCCGCTGCCGTGTCCTGGTCGAGCTCGGGCGCCACCCGCTGGTGCACCCGCGCCGCGATCTCGTCCAGTCGGTCCGCGCTGACCGACCCGTTCGTGGACATGCCGAACCTCCTCGTGCGGCGCCCGGGCGTCATTGCAACGGGTGCGCTGCCCACGATAGGCGGCCAGGGGGCAAGATCACCCGGATTCGCCCCGACCGGATCAGGCCGCGGCGGCGACGGCCGGCCGGTGGCACCGTCAGAGGTCGAGCAGCTCCTCGTAGAAGCCGCCGATCTGGCGCCTCCGGTCGACCAGGTGGATCTCGAGGATCCAGTGGCAGGTGCGGCCGGCCCGGTCTGCCCGGCGCATCGGCTGGTCGCTGCCCGGAGCGATGTACGACTCGATCTCGTCGCCGTTGATCTTCTCGTGCGGGAACTCGCCGACGAGGTGACCGGCGTGCGGCCCGCCGAACTCCCAGCCGGCCCGCTCGGCCAGCGCGACGACGTGGGCGAACAGCTGCTCGCCGCTGACCAGCGGGTGCTCCTGGAAGTAGCGTCGGCCCGCGCCGAACACTACGGGCAGGTCGTCGCGGAGTCGGTGCTTGACCGGGTCGCCGCCCAGCACGAACGTCCGGCCGAAGTCGGCCTCCCACTGCTCGAAGATCGGGCCGAAGTCCGCGAACACGATGTCGTCGGCCCCGATCGCCCGGTCAGGCGGGTTCTGCCGGTACGGCTCCAGGGTGTTGACGCCGGCTCGTACGATCCGCTTGTGCCAGTGCCGGCCGACGCCGAACAGGTCGGCCGCCAGGTCACGGATCGCGTCGCTGGCAGCACTCTCGAGCACCCCGGGCGCGATGATGCCCGCGTCCTCGATCGCGGCGAACAGCTCTGCGGCCTTTGCCTGCGCGTCCAGCAGGCGGGCGGCGCGTAGCCCCTCGTCCACGCTCGCCGCGGTCATGTGGCCACCGTACCAAGGCAGCTCACCCGCCCGGGGGGCAGCGACCGTCACCGATGACTTCCGGCCGATGCAGCCGTCTTCTCTGCTGACACCACGCGCAGCCGGCCCGGAGGGAGGGACCGCCATGGAGCCTGGCGACCTCCCGGGAGGCACCTGTGGGCTGGACATCCGGGTCGACGGCCTGCTCGCGGCCAACGCCGTCCAGCGCCTGTGCGAGCAGCTGGTGGCCCTGGTCGACTGCGGCGGTGTCGGCCGGCTCCAGGTCGACCTGGGGCGGCTGGACGAGCCTGACCTGGCGACGGTCGACGCCCTGGCCAGGCTCGCGCTGGCGGCTCGCCGGCGCAGCGCGCAGGTCACCGTACGGACCTCGAACGGCGCGCTGGAGCTGCTGCTCAATCTGGCCGGGCTCAGCTCGCTGGCGACCCCGCCGCGCTCAGTCGTCGAGGGTGAGCGGTAGGCCGAACCGGGTGAAGAGCCGGGTGTCGAGGAAGTGGTGGATGTGCGAGATCCGGCCCTCCGACATCTCGACCACCTGCAGGGACCAGGCGAAGTGACCGCCGTCGTGGTGCGGCCGGAACTGGCCGATCACGGCGCAGCCGTTCGCCGTCGGGCTCTCGGCGGTCATCATCCGGGAGTGGTTGCAGCCGCTGCCGTAGCCGAGATACCAGACCTTGAGGTCGGGGCGACCCTGTATCCACATCGTGTAAGGCGGCATGGAGATGCTGCCGTCCTCGTGCAGCAACGCCACCAGGCTCTCGATGTCGTAACGCTCGAACGCGTCGACGTAGCGGGCCAGCAAGGTGCGCTCCGGCTCGGCCAACGCGGCGGTCGAGGACGACGCGCCGTTGACGCTGAGGTCGCGGGCGGCGAGGGTCGCGCGGGCCCGCTGCAGTGCGCTGTTGACGGAGGCGACGGTGGTCCCGAGCAGCTCGGCCACCTCGGTCGCCTGCCAGCACAGCACCTCACGCAGGATGAGCACCGCCCGTTGCCGTGGTGGCAGGTGCTGCAGGGCTGCGACGAAGGCCAGCCTGATCGTCTCCTGGAACACCGCACGCTGGGCCGGGTCGCCCTCGGGCGGGGCCACGTCCGCGTCGGGGATCGGCGTGAGCCACGCCTCGTCGCCCAGCTGGTCGACCGGTGCGGTGGTCGCCGGGACCGGGCTGCTCAGGTCCATCGGCAGTGCCCGTCGGGTGCGCCCGCGCAGCGCGTCGAGGCAGACGTTGGTGGCGATCCGGTAGAGCCACGACCGCAGTGCTGAACGCCCTTCGAACTTGTCGAGCGCCTGCCAGGCCCGTACGAGGGTCTCCTGCACGGCGTCGTCGGCGTCGAAGGCCGAGCCGAGCATCCGGTAGCAGTAGCCGGTCAGCTCGGACCGGTAGGGCTCGAGTGCGGCGAGGTCGAGCTCGACTGCGGCGGTGTCCGTCATCCGGATCTGCCCTTCTGCCTCGGTCGTGACCCCGAGTCTGCCTCGGGTCAGGCCGGCCACGCCAGGCCCTGGCGGTGGACCAACCTGATGTTCACCCAACAGCAGACGTACGACAGAAACCGAACTCATCGGTGGGTCAGGGGCCGGCCGGCGACTGGGTGAGCCGGCTGAGCAGGGCGGTGCCGACCGGGACGCCCAGACCGGTGCATGCGTCCCAGCCCGGACCTGCCGAGAAGGCGCCGTTGTTCCCCGAGGTCACGTCACGGAAGCCGAGGGGCGTCGTGCCTGCCGAGACGCCGGCGTAGAGCAGCGGCGTGAGCAGGCCGAACCTCCGGCCGGCTCCCTCGGCCAGCCGGCAGACCAGGGCTGCCCACAGTGGCGCCACCGCGCTGGTGCCGCCGATGACGGTAGGCGTGCCGTCGACGAGGACCTGGTAACCGGTCTGCGGGTCGGCGTCCGCGGCGACGTCGGGCACCCCTCGTCCGCCGTCCGGAGTGCCGGCGGAGCCCTGCCAGTCCGGCCGGCCGAACGTGTCGCTGATCCCGCCGCCGGTCGCGCCCCGGCCGGCCCCCTCGTTCCAGACCGTCTCGCTGGTGACCTGCCCGGTGACCCCGCTGGCGGCAAGCCGGGTCCCGCCGCAGGCCAGCACGTGCGGGCTCGCGGCGGGGAAGTCGACGTGCGGGGTGCCGTCGGTCGACCCGTCCGCGCTGCCGTCGTCCCCGGCCGCGGCGGTCACGGTCACCCCCAGCGCCGCCGCGTCGGCGAAGGCAGCATCCATTGCCGTCCGGGCCTGGGCGGTCCACTGGTCCTCGCTCTGCCCCCAGCTGATGCTCATCGCCGTGGGCGTCGGGGTCGCCAGCGCAGCGGTGGACACGGCGTCCAGGAAGCCCTGGTCGGTGTTGGGGGCGAAGTAGACGACGATGGCAGCACCCGGTGCCAGCCCGCCGGCGACCTCGATGTCCAGCAGCACCTCGCCGTCGGCGCCCTGAGGGTCGCCGCCCGGGAGGTTGGTGGCGCCGTCGACGCCGACCGCGGTCACGATCGGACCGGTGATGCCCAGGCCGGAGAAGTAGGTGTCGAGGTCCGCCTGCCCGAACCCGCCGCCCAGCTCGATGATCGCCAACGTCTGGCCGGCCCCGGTGGTGCCGTCCGGGAAGGCGTAGATGGTCGCCAGCTGGAGGGGGGTGTACGACACGGACAATGCCTCGGCGCGCGCGATCCGGAACTGCGCCCGGGCCTGCGGCCGGTTGTCCAGGCCGAGCACGGCGATCACGACGCCGTCGAGGGAGGCAGGCAGGGTCAGCTCGCCCGAACGGTGCCGGTGCGCGACCGGCCGCCCGGTCGCCGGGTCGGGAGTCTCGGCGCTGACCAAGGAGGTGCCGAACATCGCCGCGAGGGCCGCCGCGGGGCCCGACAGCACCACCCGGCGGGAGCCTTCGTCGACCGCTGTCACCTCGACGCCCGCGTCGGCGGCCGCCTGTCGGACCAGGTCGACGTCGGCCGGCGAGGCCCCGTAGGAGGCCGCCAGCTCGGCCGGGCTGACGGTCTCCTGGCCGGTCGCCAGCGCCGCCGGCAGCTCGGCCTTGCGTCGCAGGACCACGGTCACCGAGATCGACTCACTGCTGTCCAGCGGCGTGGCCCGGGTCGCTCCTGGCAGGGGTGCCCGTGAGCTGCCGGGGAGCGGCACGCCCGGGGTGGTGGCGTCGTTCGTCATGGCCAACACCCTATGTCCGGAGGGCGACGATTTGTCCCACCGACCGGCGGCCTCGGGACGACGACCGTGGCTGTGCACAGGACGGCGTGGCCACCGGTTTCCGGCGTGCTCCCGGACTACGGTGGAGCCGCCCGTCAGACCCCGTACCCGAGGAGCTCCTGGCTTGTCCGCCGCGCCTGCCGATTACACCGCCCGTGACCTCTCGGTCCTCGAGGGGCTCGAAGCCGTGCGCAAACGCCCGGGCATGTACATCGGGTCGACAGACAGCCGTGGCCTGCAGCACTGCGTGTGGGAGATCATCGACAATGCGGTCGACGAGGCGCTGGCCGGCCACTGCAAGAACATCCTCGTCGTGCTGCACCCCGACGAGTCCCTGGAGGTGCGCGACGACGGCCGCGGCATCCCGGTCGACCTCGAGCCCAAGACCGGGCTGACCGGCGTCGAGGTGGTCATGACCAAGCTGCACGCCGGCGGCAAGTTCGGCGGCGGGTCCTACAACGCCTCCGGCGGCCTGCACGGCGTCGGTGCCTCCGTGGTCAACGCCCTGTCCGCGCGGCTCGACGTCGAGGTGGACCGCGCCGGCCGGGTGCACGAGATGTCCTTCCAGCGCGGCGTTCCGGGGCAGTTCGACGGGATGGCGGCGCATTCCCCGTTCCACCCCGGCGGCGGACTGCGGGCCGGCAAGAAGATCGCGAAGACGGTCACCGGCACCCGGGTGCGGTTCTGGCCCGACCGGCACGTCTTCATCGCCGAGGCGGCGATCGACCTCGACGAGCTGCACGCCCGCGCCCGCCAGACGGCCTTCCTGGTGCCCGGGCTGACCATCGCCGTACGCGACGAGCGGGGCCGGCTCACCGGAGAGCCTGATGACGAGCAGACGTTCGCCTTCGACGGGGGAGTGACCGACTACGTCGCCTACCTGGCGCCGGACGCGGCGGTCTGCGACACCGTACGGCTGCGCGGTGAGGGCACGTTCACCGAGACGGTGCCAGTCCTCGACGGCCGCGGCGGCATGTCGACCCAGGAGGTCGAGCGGCAGGTCGCGGTCGACGTGGCACTGCGCTGGGGGACCGGCTACGAGCCCACGGTCGTGAGCTTCGTCAACATCATCCGGACGCCCAAGGGCGGCACGCACATCTCCGGCTTCGAGCGGGCGATGGTCCGGACGCTCAACGATCAGCTGCGGGCATCCCGGCTGCTCAGGGTCGCCGATGACTCGGTGATCAAGGAAGACGTGCTCGAGGGGCTGACCGCTGTCGTCACGGTGCGCCTGAACGAGCCGCAGTTCGAGGGCCAGACCAAGGAGATCCTCGGCACTCCCGCGGTGTCCAAGATCGTCGCGGACGTCGTCGGTCGCGAGCTCAAGGCTTGGCTGACCTCCTCGGCCCGCGCAGTCAAGCCGCAGGCAAAGGCGGTCCTGGACAAGGTGGTCGGCGCCGCCCGTACGCGAGTGGCCGCCCGCGCGCACAAGGAGGCGCAGCGGCGCAAGACCGCGCTCGAGGGGTCGGCGCTGCCGGCCAAGCTGGCCGACTGCCGCAGTGACGACGTCGCCTCGACCGAGCTGATCATCGTCGAGGGCGACTCCGCGCTGGGCACCGCCAAGCTGGCCCGCAACTCGGAGTACCAAGCCCTGCTGCCGATCCGGGGCAAGATCCTCAACGTCCACAAGGCCTCGGTCGCGGACATGCTCAAGAACGCCGAGTGTGCCGCCATCATCCAGGTGCTCGGCGCCGGCTCCGGTCGGACCTTCGACCTCGACTCGGCGCGCTACGGCAAGGTGATCCTGATGGCGGACGCCGACGCGGACGGCAGCCACATCCGCTGCCTGCTGCTGACGCTGCTCTACCGCTACATGCGCCCGCTGCTCGATGCCGGCCGGGTCTTCGCGGCCGTACCCCCGTTGCACCGCATCGAGGTGGTCGGCACCAAGGAACCGATCTACACCTACACCGACCCCGAGATGCGCCGCAAGATCGCCGAGCTCGAGCGCAAGGGCAAGCGGATCAAGCAGCCGATCCAGCGCTACAAGGGCCTCGGCGAGATGGATGCGCGGCAGCTCGCGGAGACCACGCTCGACCCCGGCCGGCGGACCCTGCGGCGGATCTCCATGGGCGATGCCGAGTCGGCCGAGCAGTTCTTCGAGCTGCTGATGGGCAACGAGGTCGCCCCCAGGCGGCAGTTCATCGTCGACTCGTCCAACGTGGTCGACCGCGAGCGGATCGACACCTGATCCGGCACGGACCTGGCGAACCGGTGGTGCAGGCCCGGGAACTGATGAAGAATTTGCTTCACTGTCCGATACGGAGTGGACGCACCCACATCGGAGGGCACCACGATGAACGAGCCAGGAGGTACGGCCGAGCCGGCCGTCCCCGGCCAGGTGGAGCCCGTGCCGGTCCAGGGGCTCAGCCGCGGGGAGCTCGACCTGGTCTGCTTCTTCAACCTGCTGACCTCGGCCACCGAACAGATCTACTTCAAGGATCTGAACAGCCGTTTCCTGCGGGTCAGCGCCGGACTGGTGAAGTTGTTCGAGGTCGCCGGTCCCGACCAGCTCGAAGGCCGCAGCGACTTCGACTTCTTCAGCGACGAGCACGCCCGCACGGCGTACGAGGACGAGCAGCGCATCATCGCCACCGGTGAGCCGCTGATCGACATCGAGGAGCTCGAGACGTGGCCGGACCGGCCGGACAGCTGGGTGTCGACGACGAAGCTCCCGCTGCGCGACTTCGAGGGCCGGATCATCGGGACGTTCGGCATCTCCCGAGAGATCACCCGGCGGGTCCTGGCCGAGCGCGAGGTGCACCGCAAGTCCGACGCGCTGTCCGAGTCGCACGCGGAGCTCCAGCGGCTCGAGCTTGAGCTGCGGACGGTTCTCGAGGCCTCGCCGGACTCGATCTCGTGGTTCGACACCGACCTGCGCTACCGGTACGCCAACCCCGCGACGGTGCTGATGACCGGCCACCCGAACGACGTGCTGATCGGCAAGAGCAACCGTGAGCTCGGTCACCCCGAGGATTTCCTCGAGCTGTGGGAGGCCGCCCTGCGCCGGGTGCTCGCCACCGGGCGCCCGGGCGAGGCCGAGTGGTCGTCGTCGGTGCGGGGCCACACCCGTTGGTACCACTCGAGAATGGTCGCCCACGTCGACGACGACGGCGAGGTGATCGGGGTGCTCACCTCGACCCGCGACCTGACCGACCTCAAGGTGGCCGAGCAGGCCTTGGCCCACCAAGCCGTCCACGACCCGGTCACCGGCCTGGCCAACCGCCCGCTGCTGCTGGACCGGGTGACACAGAGCCTGCTGCGGCTCGAGCGACTTCCCGGCCGGATCGCGGTGCTGTTCATCGACCTCGACTTCTTCAAGACCATCAACGACACGATGGGCCACGACGCCGGCGACCGGGTGCTGGTCGAGGTGGCCCGCCGGCTCGAGCAGGTCTCCCGCCGCACCGATACGGTCGCCCGCTTCGGTGGCGACGAGTTCGTCGTGCTGTGCGACAAGCTCCGCGTCGACGAGGACGTGCGGGTAGTGGCCGACCGCGTGGTTCGCGCGCTCGCCCAGCCGTTCACGGTCGACGGGCGCGAGGCCGCGCTCAGCGCCAGCATCGGCATCGTGGTCAACGACGACCCGTACGCCCTCGCGGCCGACCTCATCCGCGATGCGGACGCCGCGATGTACCAAGCCAAGGAGCGGGGCAAGGGCCGCTTCCAGTTCTTCGACCCCGCGCTGCGCGACCGGGCCATGGCCAAGCACGGCCTCGAGGTCGACCTGCGGCATGCGCTCGAGCGGGCGGAGTTCCGCCTCTACTACCAGCCGCTGTTCTCCCTGACGGACAAGACGCTGATCGGCGTGGAGGCGCTCATCCGCTGGGAGCACCCGGAGCGCGGGATCCTCGACCCCGAGGAGTTCATCCAGCTGGCCGAGGCACGAGGCCTGATCACCTCCATCGGGGCCTGGGTGCTCGACGAGGCCTGCCGTCAGCTGGCCGAGTGGGTCCGGGCCGGCACCCCGCGGCTGACCATGGCCGTCAACGTGTCCCCACTGCAGCTCGGCCAGTCCGACTTCGTGGGGCAGGTCGAGCAGGTGCTGCTCAAGTATGGGCTCGACCCGACGCTGCTCTGCCTGGAGATGGCCGAGACGGCGCTGCTGGCCCAGAACGGTGAGATCGACCACGTGTTCAGCGCGCTTTCCGCGCTCGGCGTACGGCTCGCGCTCGACGACTTCGGTACGGGCTACTCCGCGCTCACCCACCTGCGGCACTTCTCCTTCGACCTGCTGAAGATCGACCGGAGCTTCGTCGAGCGGCTCGGCGCCGGGGATCGCGACCGCGAGATCGTCGGTGCCGTGACGGCGATGGCGCACGCCCTCGGGATGACGATCGTCGGCGAAGGGATCGAGAGCTCGGGCCAGCTGAGCGACCTGCAGCGGCTGGGTTGCGACGAGGGCCAGGGCTATCTGCTCGCCCGGCCGCAGACCGCCGAGGACATGACCGTGCTGCTCAGCAAGCCTCCGTCGGCCTTCTGAGCCGGGGGTGGTCGGCAGTGATCGCCACAAATGACACAATGCAGGCATGAGGACGCCGTTGCTGACGACTGTCCAGAACCGATGCGCGGCCAGGGCGGCCCGATGAAGATCTCGCTGCTCAGCCCTGACGTGTCGCAGAACTGCATGGCCAGGGCCCACCTGCTCTACCGCATGCTGTCGACCGAGCACGAGGTCGAGATCGTCGGGCCGGCGTCGGCCGGCCAGGTCTGGCAGCCGCTGCGCGGAAACGACGAGGTGGCCATCCGGGTCATCCCTCAGCGCAGCGCCCGGGAAATGGCGCGTCACGCCGACGGTGACCTGCTGTACGCGGTGAAGCCGCGGCCCACCAGTCTCGGCGTAGCCCTCGAGGCCCGCCGTCACCGCAACCGGCCCTTGCTCGTCGACATCGACGACTGGGAGTCGGGGTTCCTCTACGACGACGTGATGGCCATGGTCCGCAGCGGCTTCCGCGACGAGACGAAGTGGGTGGCCAAGGTCCTGCTCGATGTCCGGAGCCCGAACAACGCCTACCGCACCGCGCTCATGGAACGGCAGGTCCGCAAGGTCGACGGCGTCACGGCGACGTCGACCTGGCTGGCAGCGCGCTACGGCGGGACGGTCATCGTGCAGTCGCGGGACACCTCGGCGCTCGACCCCGACCTGGTCGACCGGGAAAGTGCCCGGGCCGCCCTCGGCATTTCGCCCCACTGCACGGTCCTGCTGTTCATGGGGACCCCGCGGCGGCACAAGGGCCTCGACAAGGTGCTGGCCGCCCTGGATGTGCTCGGCCGCGACGACCTGCTGTTCCTGATCGTGGGCGGCGACCCGGGCCTGCCGCAGCGTCCGGACCTCCAGGTCGTCGGCTGGCAGCCCTACGGCGGCCTGACCCGGTTCCTGTCGGCCGCCGACCTGGTCGTCGTGGCGCAGGAGTCGACGCCGGGTGCGCGAGGGCAGATGCCGACCAAGGCCTACGACGCGATGGCCATGGGCCGACCGGTCATCGCGAGCGACGTTGCCGACCTGGCCACCACGGTCGAGGGTTGCGGGCTGGTCGTCCCGCCGAACGACGTGCCGGCGCTGGCCGCAGCCATCGCGACGCTGGCGGACGACCCCGGGCTGCGGGCAAGGCTCGGGGCTGCGGGCCGGCGGCGCTGTGTCGAGCGCTACAGCGACAAGGCAGTGCGGCCCCGGTTGCTCGCGGCCCTCGAAGCCGCGGCCGGGGGCGGCCCGACACTGCCTACGGGTGGCCGGCAGAGAGCGTCAGTCGAGCGCCGGAGTGCCACCCAGACCGGCGACCGCCGCTGACGGAGCCGTCCCGGAGCCGTCCCGCTTGCCCAGGGCGCCCGGCAGGTCGACCGGTTTGCCATCGGCATCGGCAGCAAGCGCCGGACCGGTGCCGACCCACGCCAGGGACAGGGTGTCCTCGCCCTTGAGGAAGCGCTGCGCACGTACGCCGCCGGTGGCCCTGCCCTTGACCGGGAACTCCTCGAGCGCGCTCACCTTGGCGCTGCCGACGTCGGTGCCGGCTAGCGCGGAGGAGTCGACCGCGATGGTCACGACGACCGCGTCCGGGTCCTCGGGGTCGATGGCACCGAACGCGATCACCCGCGCCTTGGCGGCCAGCTTGATGCCCGCCATCCCGCCGGCCGGGCGGCCCTGCGGACGGACGCTCGAGGCAGGGGTGCGCAGCAGCTGGGCGTCGGACGTGATCATCACGAGGTCCTCGTCGCCGGTGGCCAGGGCGACTGCCCCGACCACCTCGTCCCGGTCCTTGAGCCCGATCAGCTCGAAGACCTCGCCCTTGGCCGGGTAGTCGGGCATCACCCGCTTGACCACACCCGCAGCGGTGCCGAGCGCGACCCCCGGCCCCTCGGTGCTCATCGGCACGAGGGCGATCACGCGCTCACCCTTGTCGAGCGTGACCAGCTCGCGGGCCGGCGCGCCGCCACGCAGGTTGGGCGACCAGCCGGAGGCCGCCAGGGTCGGCAGCTCGAGCACGGAGACCCGGTGCAGCCGGCCTTGGTTGGTGACGACGCCGACCTCGCCGCGGGTTGTCGCAGCGGCGACCGACGTGATCACGTCGTGGGCGGCCCGGCGGCCACCCAGGGCAGGCGAGGGCGCGGCCTGTCCGTTGATGTCGGAGAGCTCGCCGCCGGCGGCCGTGCGGGCGACCCGGCCGGTCGAGGAGAGCAGCACCTGGCAGGGCGCGTCGACGATCTCGAGCGAGACCGTCTTGACGCTGACCGTGGCGTCGGCCTCGAGCAGCAGGGTGCGCCGCGCGGTGCCGTACTCGTCGGACACCGCGGCCAGCTCGTCGGACACCAGTTCGCGCAGGGCCGCGTCGGAGCCGAGGATGACGTCCAGCTCGGCGATGGTCTCGCGCAGCTCGGCCAGCTCCTCCTCGATCTTGGCCACCTCGAGCCCGGTCAGCCGGCGCAGCGGCATCTCGAGGATGCTGCGGGCCTGGATCTCCGACAGGGTGAACCGGTCCATCAGCCGGGTGCGGGCCTCCTCGACGTCGGCGCTGGACCGGATGATCGCGACGACCTCCTCGATGTTGGCCAGGGCGATCAGCAGGCCCTCGAGCAGGTGGGCGCGGGCGGCGGCCTTGCTGCGCCGGTGCTCCGATCGGCGACGGACCACGTCGAGCCGGTGCCCGACGAACACCTGCAGCATGTCGAGCAGGCCGAGGGTCCGCGGCTGGCCATCCACCAGAGCGACCGCGTTGACGCCGAACGACTCCTCCATGGGGGTGAGTCGGTAGAGCTCGGCCAGCACGGCCTGCGGGTTGAACCCGCTCTTGACCTCGATCACGAGCTGGAGCCCGTGGTTCATGTCGGTGAGGTCCTTGATGTCCGCGATGCCGGCGAGCTTCTTGGCCAGCACCAGCTCCTTGATCTTGGCGCTGACCTTCTCGGGGCCCACGGTGTAGGGGAGCTCGGTGACGATGATGCCCTTGCGCCGCGCGGTGACGTCGGTGATGGTCGCGGAGGCCCGGATCCGGAAGACGCCGCGACCGGTGGCGTAGGCCTCGCGTACGCCGTCCAGCCCGATGATCTGACCGCCGGTGGGCAGGTCCGGTCCGGGGACGTAGCGCATCATCTCGTCGAGCGTCGCGTCCGGGTTGGCGATCAGGTGACGCGCCGCTGCCACGACCTCGACCAGGTTGTGCGGCGGGATGTTGGTGGCCATGCCGACCGCGATGCCCGAGCCGCCGTTGACCAGGAGATTGGGGTAGGCGGCGGGCAGCACCGCCGGCTCCTGCTCCTGGCCGTCGTAGTTGGGGACCAGGTCGACGACGTCCTCGTCGAGGGAGTCGGTGAGCAGCCGGGCACCCGGGGACAGCCGGCACTCGGTGTAGCGCATCGCGGCCGGCGGGTCGTCGTTGCCGAGGGAGCCGAAGTTGCCGTGCCCGTCGATCATCGGCAGTCGCATGGAGAACGGCTGCGCCATCCGTACGAGCGCATCGTAGATCGCGCTGTCGCCGTGCGGGTGCAGCTTGCCCATGACCTCGCCGACGACCCGGGCGCACTTGACGTGACCGCGGTCGGGGCGCAGCCCCATCTCGGCCATCTGGTAGAGAATCCGGCGGTGCACGGGCTTGAGCCCGTCGCGGGCGTCGGGCAGCGCGCGCGAGTAGATCACCGAGTAGGCGTACTCGAGGAAGCTGTCGGACAGCTCGGTCGAGACGTCGACGTCGATGACGTGCTCGTTGCTGATCGGGGGCGGGGGCTGTGACGTGTTGCGGGGGCTCATGGCGACCATCTTGCCCGGCGGCGCCGACGGTTTGGCCCTGTCGGCGCCGGCAGGGTCGCGCGTGTCGTCAGCGACAGGCGTCCTCCGCCCGTGCCCGCCGCTGTCGCTGCGCCTCGTCGATGAGCTCGAGGGCGTGCAGGCGGGCCAGCTCCGCGGTCATGAAGGACGGTTGAATGATCACGTGATCGCCTTTGATCGACGGGTGCCGCGGCGCCGCCCCGAGGGTGCAGGCCGGCGCCGCTGCCCAGCGGACGGGTTGGTCAGGGCCGGCCCTCGAAGACCAGGTTGAACGGAGTCGCCGCGGTCTGCCGGAAGCGGGTGAAGCCACCCTCGGTGACCACGTCACGGATCTCTGCCTCGCCGGCCTGCGCACCCAGGGCGTAGCCGCCGTGCTGGGACAGCGCGTTCGGCACGCACAGGAACGTGGAGAAGCCGTAGTAGACCCGGCCCACCGGGTTGAGGTTGCTCGAGACCGTGTCGCCGGCGGCCGGCTCGACGATCAGCCAGGTGCCGTCCGTGGCCAGCGACTCGCGGATGTGCCGGGCGGCGCCGACCGGGTCGCCCATGTCGTGCAGGCAGTCGAAGGTCGCCACCAGGTCGTAGCCGGTGCCGGGGAAGGACTGGGCTGACGCGACCTCGAAGGACACCCGGTCGGCCACCCCGGCCTCGGACGCGCGCTTGCGGGCCTCCTCGATCGAGCCGGGGTGGTAGTCGAAGCCGGCGAAGGTCGAGTTCGGGTAGGTCTTCGCGAGCAGGATCGTGGACGCGCCGTGGCCGCACCCGACGTCGGCGACGTGGGCGCCGGCCTGCAGCTTGGCCTCGACGCCGTCCAGCGACGGGATCCACGACGGCACGAGGTTGCCGATGTAGCCGGGACGGAAGAACCGCTCGCAGCCGACGAACACCTCGTCGTCGTGCTCGTGCCATCCGAATCCCGCCCCGGACTTGAACGCCTGCGCGATCTGCGGCTCGGCGCGCAGGGTGCCCAGTGCCAGCTGGAACGCCCCGGGTGCGAACACCACACCGTCCGGGTCGGCGAGGACGAACGCCTGCTCCTCCGACAGCGAGTACGTGTCGGTGGCCGGGTCGTAGCCGATGTACCCGCCCGCCGCCTGGCCGCGGGCCCACTCGGTGACGTATCGCTCGTGGGTGTCCGTACGCTCGGCCAGCTGGGCGGCCGTTGCCGGTGCCTCGGCCAGGGACTTGTAGAGCCCGAGCTTGTCGCCGAGGACGACACCGCCGGCGGCGATGGTCGCGCCGAGGTCGGTGACGAACCGCCCCAGCATCTCGTTGAGCTTGGTCTCGTCAATTGCCATTGGAGCCTCCTGATGCAGCCCGTCCCCCATGGACGGGTCGTGAGGACCACCGTCCGCGCGGGCCTTGCAGTGGCGTTGCAACAGCGATGCAATGGCTCCAGCCACCCTCAGGGAATGCAGATGAGAGCACTCGAACCGGATCTTCAGGGATTCATCCACCGCAACGGCATCGCGGTCGCATACGAGTCGTACGGCTCGGGCGAGCGCTGCGTGCTCTTCCCGCCCATCGACACGATCGCCCACTCGCGCGCCTGGAAAGGCCAGATCCCTTACCTGGCAAGGCATGCGCGGGTCGTGTCGATCGACCCGCGGGGCAACGGTCGGTCCGACCGGCCCACCGACCCGGCCGACTACAGTGACCGGGAGTTCGCTACCGACACCCTGCAGGTGATGGACGAGCTCGGCATCGACAAGGCGGTCCTGGTCGGCATCTGCAGCAGTGCCTGGACCGCCATCCTGGTCGCGGCGCAGGCGCCCGAACGCGTCGCCGGGATCGTCACCCTCGCCGCCAACGTCCCCATGCTGTCCCCGCCGCACCCCTGGCGGGTCGAGTTCCCCTGGAACGAGCCGCTCGACCTCGAGAGCCACGACGGCTGGGCCAAGGACAACATCTACTACTGGCAGCAGAGCCCCGGGAGCTATCGCGACTTCACGGAGTTCTTCGCCGGCGAGGTGATCCCTGAGCCGCACCGCAGCAAGCTGTACGAGGACTTCGTCGGCTGGAGCCTCGAGACGACCGCAGAGGCAATGGCGGCGAACGACCTCGCGCCGTCGACGGTGAGCACACCGGAGGAGTCGAGAAGCCTTGTGCACCAGGTGAAGTGCCCCGTTCTGTCGCTCTACGGTGACAGCGACCGCTGCACCCCGGGCGAGCGCTCCCGCCAGCTCGCCCAGCTGGTCGATGCGCGGCTCGTCGAGGTCACCGGGGGCGGCCACCTGCTGATGGGCAGCCACCCGGTGATCGTGAACACCCAGATCCGGCAGTTCCTCGACGAGGTGTGGCCGGTGCAGGCGCCCCCGCGGCGTTGGCACCGGGCGATCGACCGGCCGAAGAAGGTGCTCTTCCTGTCCTCCGCCATCGGGATGGGGCACGCCGCCCGCGACCTGGCCGTCGTCCGGCAGCTTCGCGAGCGGGTGCCGGACGTCCAGGTCGACTGGCTGACCCAGCACCCGGTGACCGAGCCGCTCGCCCGGCACGGCGAGCGGGTCCACCCCGCGTCGGCCTGGCTGGCCAGTGAGTCCGCGCACATCGAGGCGGCCGCCGGCGAGCACCGGCTCGACGTCTTCCAGGTCTGGCGCGAGATGGACGAGACGCTGCTGGCCAACTACATGGTGTTCGACGACCTGGTGAACGACGAGCCGTACGATCTGTGGGTCGGCGACGAGGCCTGGGACCTCGACTACTTCCTGCACGAGAACCCCGAACGCAAGCGGGCGGCCTATGCCTGGATGACCGACTTCGTCGGCTGGCTGCCGATGCCCGAGGGCGGTGAGCGGGAGGCCGCCCTGACCGCCGACTACAACGCCGAGATGGTCGAGCAGGTCGCCCGGTTCCCCCGGCTGCGCGACCGGTCGATCTTCGTCGGCAACCCCGAGGACTGCGTCGACCTGCCGCTGGGCCCCGGCCTGCCGTCCGTACGGGAGTGGACGCAGGCGCATTTCGCGTTCTCAGGCCATGTTCTCGGTGCGCAGCCCTATCGGGAGCAGGACCGGGCAGCGCTGCGCCGCCGGCTCGGCTACGCGCCGGCGGACAAGGTTTGCGTGGTGACAGTCGGTGGTTCGGCGGTCGGCCTGCCGATGCTTCGCCGGCTGGTCGAGGCATGGCCGATCGCCAAGCGGGCGGTGCCCGGACTGCGCATGGTCGTGGTGACCGGCCCGCGCATCGACCCGACGCTGCTCAGCTCCGGCGACCCCGATCTGGTCGTGCACGGCTACCTGCCGGACCTCACCGACCACCTCACGGCCTGTGACCTCGCGGTCGTGCAGGGCGGGCTGACCACGACGATGGATCTGGTCGCCGCCGGCCGCCCGTTCCTCTATCTGCCGCTGCAGGGCCATTTCGAGCAGAACGTCCACGTGCCGCACCGGCTGGCGCAGTACGGCGCCGGAGTACGGGTCGACTGGGCGGAGGCCACGCCGGACCTGCTGGCCGACCTGATCAAGTCCACCGTGGGCGGTGAGGTCCGCTACCGCCCGGTCGAGACCGACGGGGCCGCGCGGGCGGCCGACCTGCTCGCCGAGATGCTCTGAATCGTCAGGTCGGCCAGCAGCTGGTCGGCCGGGCCCAGCACCGGCAGCCACTGCGCCTGCCGTGCGACGTCGATCACCGGTTGCACGGTCGCCAGGGCGGCTGTCCGGTTGCCGGCCGCGAGCTGCGCCCTGGCCACACTCTCGTAGGCGTCCCAGCCGAGCAGCCAAGCGGTCCGCTCCGGGGTGGTCACCTCGGAGAGCAGCTCGGCCGCCTCGGCCAGCGCTGCCTCGTCATCGGTGGCCTCCGCGATGGCCGCCATGAACCGGACCCGGTAGGCGGCGGCCTGCCCTCGGGGCGCCGTGTCCACGGACGCGAGCAGGATCTCTGCCGCCGCCTCCTTGTGCCCGGTGCGGAGCAGGGTCGTCGCGTAGGTCACGGCCGCCATCGCCCGGCACCAGGCGTGCAAAGGTTCGGCCCTGTGCCCGGCGTCCACGGCGCGGCGGCCGTGGGCGAGTGCGTCCTCGAGCCGTCCCTGCAGCCGGGCGAACCAGCCCAGGTGGGCCAGGAACCACGCCTCGTACGCGGCGCTGCCCCTGCTCCGGGCGAAGGTGAGCGCCTCTTCGACCCGGCCGGCCGCCGCGGTCCAGTCGCCGCGGGACAGCGGCTCGAACGACGACTCGCAGATCGACCACTGGAGCCGCCGGACGTCCTGGTCCCGGCGGAGGATCGGCATCAGCTCGTCGAGCACCGGCTGCAGCAGGGCCACCTCGCCCAGGTAGGCGTAGCAGGTCTTCAGCCCGTCGAGTCCCGCCGCGAGTGCGGCATCGTCGGTGCAGGCCCGGCCGAGGGCCGTCGCCTCCTGCGCCAGGGAAAGGGCGCGCGCGAAGGCGAGGTCGTTGCTGGCCAGGATCGCCAGCCGGCTGAGCAGGTTGGCCTCGAACGGCCGGTCACCCAGTCGCCGGGCGAGGACCCGCGCCTGCTCGACGTGGGCGACGCAGGCGGCGACCGGGGAGCCCAGTGCCGCCAGGCTGTCCCCGCCCAGCTCCCACTGTGCGGTCATCTCCAGCCGCAGGTTGCCGCCCTCCCGGGCCAGGTCGACGGTGGCCTGGTAGTCCGCGATCGCCTCGTTCCAGGCCGTCAGGGCCTCGCGGGTCCGGCCCCGGGCGAGGCGGCATCGACCGACGAGCTCCGGTTCGTCGAGCCCGTCGAGCGCGGCGATGGCCTGGTCGAGCAACCGCTCGGCGTCCGCGGCGGCGAACCGGCGCAACGCCTGCTCGCCGGCCAGCAGCCAGGCCCTCGCCGCCCGGGTCGGGTCGCCGGCGGCAGCGGCGTGCGCGGCCATCGCCTCCGGCCGGTCGACCATCAGGTCCGCCGCCCGCCGGTGGTGGATGACCCGGCTCGGCTCGGGGCTGGCCCGGTAGAGCACCTCGCGGGTGAGGTCGTAGGCAAACGCGTACGACCGGCCGTTGACGACGAGCAGCCGTGCCCGCAGGGCGTCCTCGCAGGTGCGGGTGACAGCCGGCAGCGGCTCACCGGTCAGGGCGGCGAGGTCGGCGAGGTCGAACGTCGCGCCGAGCACCGCAGCAGCCTGCAGGAGGCTCTCGGCCGCGCGCCCCTGCCGGGCCACGTGCGCCAGTACGGAGTCCTGGAGCGTGGACGGGATGCCGGTCTGTCCGCCTTGGAGCGCACGCAGCGTCTCGACCACGAACAGCGGGTGCCCCGAGGTGGAGGCGAGGATCTCCGGCAGGTGCGCCCGCTGCCCGGCAGCGGCGACGATGGCGGTGACCGCCTGGTCGTCCAGTGGCGCGAGGTGCAGCGTCCGGGCCACCGGGGACAGCCGCGTGATGGTCTCGGCGCCCTCGTCGCTGCGTACGGTCGCCACGATCATCAGCCGGCAGTCGCCCAGCGTCCGTACGAGGTAGTGCAGCAGGTCGACGGTCGCCAGGCCGGCGACGTGCAGGTCGTCGACCACCAGGACGAGCGGCTGGTGCCGGGACAGCCGGCGCAGGAAGCCGGTGACAGCGGCGTAGGCCTGACGGCGTCCCGCATCCGGTGTGGCGGCACCGGCGGCGTGCGCCTCCGGGCGCAGCGCCGCGACCTCGGGGACCAGCCCGGCCAGCACGTCCGCCTGCTCGATGACGACATCGGCGAGCACCGCGGCGGGCAGACCACCGACGCAGCCACCGATCGCCTCGACCAGCGGCTGCAGGAACAGCGAGCGCTCGGCCTCGAAGCACCGAGCGGACAGGATCAGGGCACCATGGGCCACCTGGCCGGCCTCGGCGGCCAGCGTGGTCTTGCCGATGCCGGCCTCGCCGCACAGGAGCAGCAGCGTGGTCTCGCCCGCGACCGTGCGCTGCCAGGTCGCGGCAAGGGCGGCCACCTCCGCAGCTCGACCGACCAGGGAACCGGCGCGAGGCGGCCTAGCCGGAGCCGTGCCGGCCGGCGGCAGTGCGACGCCCTGCAACAGCGCGGCATGCAGCCCGCGGGTGTCCGTCGACGGGTCGGCGCCCAGAGCCTCAGCCAGGTCGTGGCGCAGCTCGTCGTACGCGGCGAGGGCGACCGCGTCCTCGCCCAGCGCCGCTGCCGCGCGCATCAGCAGCCGGCACGCCTCCTCGTCCAGCCGGTCGGCGGCGAGGGCGAGCTCGGCGGCCCGCCGCGCGGTGGCCGGGTCGTGGGTCGTGAGGGCGCTCGCGGCGAGGGTCAGGCGGGCCCGGCGGCGCAGGCCGGCCACCCTGGCGCGGACCTCCTCGGCCCAGGTGGCGTACGGCTCGTCGTCGGCCACCTCGCCGCGGTCGAGCACGGCCAGCGCTCCGGTGGCGGCTGCCGCGGCCAGTGCCGGCTCAGCCAGCCGGCTCTCCGCCTCGGCGACCAACCGCCCGGCCTCGTCGACGTCGACGGTGACCACACGGCGGTCCAGCCGGTAGGCCGCCCTGCCGCCGGTGATCGCCGCCGTCCCGATCGCCGCGCGCAGGCGGCTGACCAGGATCGCCAGCTCCGCGCCCGGCCGGGCCGGCAGCCGGTCCGGCCAGGCGGCCTCGATCAGCCGGTCGGCGGGGACGTGGCCGTCGCCGGCGGCGGCCAGCAGGCCCAGCACCGTCCTGGCCTTGCGGCTGCCGAGCGAGTGACCGGCGAGCCTTCGCCCGCCCACGACAGCGGTGAGCGGTCCCATCAGCTGGAGCGAGACACTCTCCCGTACCTCTGCCGACATCCGAACCCCCACGCGGTCCCTTGCTTCAGCATCCTCGTACGGCGCAGCAGTCGCCAGGGTTCGGCGGGACGGGCGACGCGCCGCTACGACCTGCGGGTCTGGTGGTCCTCGGCGCGGCACACGGGGTCGGAAGTTACGCTGCCTACTCGCCCGACCGACACCCGTACGGAAGAGATCCTCGCCGCCTCGTGACTGCGCAACCCCTGACCCCGCCTGCCAGTGCCTCAGCGGCCGCGCCGTTCGGTGCCCGGCCCGGCAGGGCCGTGCCCGTCGCTGCCCGGCCGCTGAGGGCGTGGCAGGTCGCCGCCCTCGAGACCTACCGCGTCCGCAGTCCGCAGGACTTTCTTGCCGTTGCGACGCCCGGCGCCGGGAAGACGACGTTCGCACTCCGGATCGCCGCCGACCTGATCGCGGCCGGCGAGATCGACGCCGTCACGGTGGTGGCGCCGACCGAGCACCTCAAGACCCAGTGGGCTGCCGCGGCGCACGTCGCCGGCATCGCCCTGGACCCGACCTTCAAGAACGCCGACGGCGCGGCGAGCCGGGACTACCGCGGGGTGGTGCTGACCTATGCCCAGGTGGCCGCCCACCCGGCGCTGCACCGGATGCGGACCACGACCAGGCGCACGCTGGTCGTCCTCGACGAGGTGCACCACGGGGGTGACGCGCTGAGCTGGGGGGACGCCATCCGTGAGGCGTTCACGCCGGCCACCCGGCGGCTGTCCCTCACCGGCACGCCGTTCCGGTCGGACGCCAACCCGATCCCGTTCGTCGGCTACGCCCGGGGCGGCGACGGCGTGATGCGTTCGGCGTCGGACTACGTCTACGGGTACGGCGACGCGCTGCGCGACGGCGTCGTACGACCGGTGCTGTTCCTTGCCTACACCGGTGAGGCCCGCTGGCGGACCCGGGCAGGCAACGAGCTCAGCGCCCGCCTCGGCGATCCCATGACCGACGACGTGATGGCGCACGCCTGGCGTACCGCTCTGGATCCCGCGGGGGAGTGGATCGGCCAGGTCCTCGGTGCGGCCGACACCCGCCTCGAACAGGTGCGTGCGGGCGGGATGCCCGACGCGGGTGGCCTGGTCATCGCGTCCGACCATGCAGCGGCGAGGGCGTACGCCCTGCTGCTGCAGCGCCGTACCGGGACCAAGCCGGTGGTCGTGCTCTCCGACGACCCCAAGGCCAGCCGGAAGATCGCCGAGTTCAACCGGTCCGACGAGCGGTGGATGGTGGCCGTACGGATGGTGTCCGAGGGCGTCGACATCCCGCGCCTGGCCGTCGGCGTCTACGCCACGAGCGTGTCCACCCCGCTGTACTTCGCCCAGGCGGTCGGGCGCTTCGTCCGCAACCGGCGGCCCGGCGAGACCGCCTCGATCTTCCTGCCCAGCATCCCGCCGCTGCTCGAGCTGGCCGCGGCCCTGGAGTCCGAGCGAGACCACGTCCTCGACCGCAACCTGCTCAAGGACGACCCGTTCGCCGAGGAGAACGCGTTGCTGGCCGAGGCCGAGCGGACCCGGAACGAGGCCGATCTCGACGAGTGGGCATTCGAGGCGCTCGAGGCGTCGGCGGAGTTCGACCGGGTGCTGTTCGACGGCGCGGAGTTCGGTACGGGCGCCGAGTCCGGCTCGGCCGACGAGGACGACTTCCTCGGCCTACCAGGGCTTCTCGCACCCGACCAGGTCGCTGTGCTGTTGCGCCAGCGGCAGTCCGAGCAGCTCTCGGCCGAACGGGTGGCGGGCCGGGCAGCAGCCAAGGCTGAGAAGGCAGCCCGGGCTGCCCAGGTGCCGGTGGACGCCGACGACGTGCCGCTGCACGAGCGGATGTCGGCCTTGCGACGCGAGCTCAACGCGGCCGTCGCGGCGCACCACCACCGGACCAACAAGCCGCATGGGATGATCCACGCCGAGCTGCGCCGGCTCTGTGGCGGGCCGGCAGCCGCGCAGGCGACGGAGGCCCAGCTGCGCGAGCGGCTCGCCCGGGCCGCCACCCTGCGCTGACGAAGGAGCCCCACGTGGACGACGCTCAGCTCCTGGTGTGGCAGGCGACCCTGCTGCGGCAGGCCGACGAGGTCGAGCGTGACCTCGGGCTGGCCGAGGCGCTCGCCGAGGCCGGCGAACCCGTACGCGTCGGCAGCTCCGCACTCGGTCTGATGGTCTGGCGAGACCTCGACGTCACCGTGGTCTGCCCGTCGTTGTCCGCAACGCAGGTCGCCGGCCTGGGCGCCCGGCTCGCCGCCCATCCGCGGGTGCGCGAGGTGACCTTCCGCAACGACGCCGGTCCGTGGAACATCGACCCGGCCTACCCCGACGGCCTCTACCTCGGCCTGCGCTACCGCGACGCCGGCGGCGAGGACTGGAAGGTCGACGTCTGGTTCGTCGACGAGCCGGACCGGCAGCCGGACCTCGAGCACCGACGGACCTTGCCGCCGCGGCTGACCGACGCCGCCCGCTTGGCCATCCTGCGGGTCAAGGACGCGGTCTGGGACCTACCGGGCTATGCGAGCTTCGACGTCTACACCGCCGTCCTCGACGACGGGGTGCAGACTGCTGAGGAGTTCCTGGCCTGGCGGGAGGCCCGATGAGCAGGGACACCGAGGTCCTACCCCTCGAGCGGCTGGTCGCCGACGCCTTGCTGCTGGCCGCGCCGGGCGACCGGGCCCTGCTCGGGATCGCCGGCGCGCCGGGAGCCGGCAAGTCGACGCTCGCCGAGGCGCTGGTGGAGGCGCTCGGTGACCGGGCTGTGCTTGTCGGCCTGGACGGGTTCCACCTGGCGAACGCCGAGCTGATCCGGCTGGATCGCCTGCAGCGCAAGGGTTCTCCCGACACCTTCGACGCCGCCGGCTATGTCAGTCTGCTCCGCCGGCTCCGCGCCCGCGACGAGCCGGTGGTCTACGCGCCCCGGTTCGACCGCTCGCTCGAGGAGTCGATCGGCTCCTCCATCCCCGTGCCGGCCGACGTACCCCTGGTCGTCACCGAGGGCAACTACCTGCTGATGGAGGACGGCGCCTGGGCACCCGTACGCAGGCTGCTGGATGCCTGCTGGTACGTCGACCCCGGCGAGGACGTCCGGCTGGCCCGGCTCGTGGCCCGGCACGAGCGCTACGGCCGCAGTACCGCGGAGGCGCAGGACCGGTCCTACGGCTCCGACCAGCGCAATGCCGAGGTGATCGCCGCCACCCGGCACCGCGCCGACCGGACCCTCCGCCTGTCCGCCTGACCGTGGTGTGGGGGCGTTCAGTCGAGCGTCGTGCCGAGCTTGTCGAGCAGGTCGTTGGTGCCCTTCTCGCGCAGCGCCGGCTGGTCGAGTCCGTCGAGGAAGGCACCCTGCTCGGTGAGGATCAGCCGGGTGCGCTCACCCTCCGGCACCAGCTCGATGGTGGCGACCGAGACGGAGATGCGCCGGCCGTCGAGGTGCATGTCGTAGGTGTAGACGATCCGCTGGTCCGCCACGATGTCCTGGTAGACGGCGTCGTAGCGGAAGGACGGGCCGCCCTCGATGTCGCCGCTCATGCTTTCCACGCCGCCGACCTGGAAGTCGAGGGTGACGACGTTGTCGTCGCCGGGCCCGAACCAGCGGGCCTTCTTGGCCGGGTCGGCGAAGGCGGCAAAAACCCTTGCAGGCAAGGCATTGTAGGTCCGCTCGACGACGAAGGTCGAGTGTTCGACCGTACGGTCGGTCATGGTGTGCTCCTCGTGGGTGGGGGGTCGTCGGTGAGTGACGGTGGCAACGGTTCGGCTGTGGCATCGAGGAACTCGCCGAGCCGGTCGAGGCGGTGTTCCCAGCCGCTGCGCCGGTCGGTGATCCACTGCTCGGCCGTACGCAGGACCGCCGGCTCGATCTGGCAGGTCCTGACCCGGCCCCTCTTGCTCGACCGGATCAGCCCGCTGTCCTGCAGGACCCGCAGGTGCTGCAGCACCGCGGGCATCGACATGGTCAGCGGAGCTGCCAGCTCGCTGACCGACGCCGGGCCGCGGGTGAGCCGCTCGACGATAGCCCGCCGGCTCGGGTCCGCGAGGGCCTGGAAGACCAGGTCCAGCTCCGACAATTGGTTAACCACATGCTTAAGTATTGCCAGGACCGCGGAACTGTCAACCCGTCGGCGCCTCGGTGACGCCGGGGTCAGGCCAGGCGGCGCAGGATGGCGAGTGACTCGTCCGCGTGGGCCCGCATCCGCAGCTCGCTGGTGACGATCCCGGCGACCAGCCCGTCGGTGCCGATGACGTACGTCGCGCGCTTGGTCGGCCGGGGCGTGAACGATCGCCGGGCCCCGTACAGGGTCGCGACGGAGCCGTCGAGGTCGCTCAGCAGCGGGAAGTCGAACGCGTTGATCGAGGTGAACTCCTGCTGAGAGGCAAGGTCGCTCGAGCTGACGCCGACCCGCTGGGCGCCCAGAGCGGTGAACTCCGCTCCCAGGTCTCGGAAATGGCAGGTCTCCGCGGTGCAGCCGATGGCCATCGCCGTCGGATAGAAGAAGAGCACGACCGGGCCGTGTCCCAGCCGTTCGGCGAGCCGCCACGGCGCGGCCTTCGTGTCCAGGAGGGTGAAGTCCGGGGCTACCGCACCGACCCGCATGTCGTCCTGCGCGGGGGTCAGAAGGCTCATGCCTGACCTTCGGCTTGGTGCCGCAGTGGGTTCACCCGCACGACCCGATGTCACCCGGATGGCCCAACGGCGCTTTGTTTCGGTGGGGGAGGGAAGGTAGCCGGCGGGGCAGGTGGTCATCATGGCTTTCGAAGTCGAACAGCGTCGCTACCCGATCACCCGTACGACCGTGGTCCGTCCGGTCGGCGAGCTCTCCATCGCGTCGATGTCGCTGCTGCGGACCGCCCTGCGCCGGGCTGTACGGGAGGACTCCGCCGTGATCATCGTCGACCTCCGGCTGGCGTCCGTGCAGGACTCCGCGGTCGTCGTCCCGCTCGTCGAGGCCGCGCGGTTGGGCAGGACGTTTGGCGCCGAGGTGGTCGTCGCGACCGCTCCGGAGGTCCTCGAGGCCCGGCTGGCCAGCTGCGGGCTCGGCGACCGGCGCCGGCCCAGGGCGGTCAGCCTGCCGCTGACAGAGCTGAGCCAGCGCCGTACGCCAGGTGGCCGTCGTCCTCCGGCGGAATCCTAGAGGTCCACCGCGACGTACTTGGTGGAGAGGTACTCCGCCATGCCCTCGTAGCCACCTTCGCGGCCGAAGCCGGACTCCTTGATGCCACCGAACGGGGCGGCCGCGTTGGACACCAGGCCGCGGTTCAGCCCGACCATGCCGACCTCGAGTCCCTCGATCACCCGCAGCCCCCGCTTGAGGTTCTCGGTGTAGACGTAGGCGACCAGGCCGAACTCCGAGTTGTTGGCCGCGGCCAGCGCGCCGGCCTCGTCCTCGAAGGTGGCGACCGGGGCCACCGGGCCGAAGATCTCCTCCCTCAGCAGGGCGGCGCCGGCCGGTACGTCGGCGAGGACGGTCGGTGTGTAGAAGTAGCCGGCACCGTCCGGGGCCGACCCGCCGGTCACAACCTTCGCGCCCTTGCTGACGGCGTCCTCGACCAGCTCGCGCACCTTGCCGCGCTGGTTCTCGTCGATGAGCGGGCCGACGTCCACGCCCGGCTCGGTGCCGCGGCCCACCGTCTGGGCCGCCATCCGGGCCGCCAGCCGGGCGGAGAACTCCTCGGCCACCGAGGCCTGGACGTGGAAGCGGTTGGCGGCCACGCACGACTCACCCATGTTGCGCATCTTGGCGATCATCGCGCCGTCGACCGCCGCGTCCAGGTCGGCGTCGGCGAAGACCAGGAACGGCGCGTTGCCGCCGAGCTCCATGGACATCCGCAGCAGTGAGCCGGCCGACTGCTGCATGAGCTTCTTGCCGACCGGGGTCGAGCCGGTGAAGGAGACCTTGCGCAGCCGGCCGTCCTCGAACAGCGGTGCCGTCGTGCCGGACGCCGAGGACGTGCTGATCACGTTGAGCACACCGGCCGGCAGGCCGACGTCGGTGAGGATCTGGGCCAGCATGAGCATCGACAGCGGCGTCTGCTGGGCCGGCTTGACCACCATCGTGCAGCCGGCGGCGATCGCCGGGCCGATCTTGCGGGTGCCCATGGCGATCGGGAAGTTCCACGGGGTGATGAGCAGGCACGGGCCGACCGGCTGCTTCATCGTCATCAGCCGGCCACTGCCGTTGGGCTCGCGGGTGTAGCGCCCGTCGATGCGCACGGCCTCCTCGGAGAACCAGCGCAGGAACTCCGCGCCGTAGACGACCTCGCCCTTGGACTGCGCCAGCGGCTTGCCCATCTCGAGCGTCATCAGCAGGGCCAGCTCGTCCTGGCGGTCGACCAGCGTCTGGTACGCCCGGCGCAGGATCTCCCCGCGTTCGCGAGGTGGAGTCGCCGCCCATCCGGCTTGCGCCGCGACGGCCGCGTCCAGTGCCGCGACCGCGTCCTGTGGAGTGGCGTCGGCAACGCCGGTCAAGGTCTCGCCCGTGGCTGGGTCCTCGACCTCGAAAGTCGCCCCGCCGGCCGCCTCGCGCCACTGCCCGCCGATGAAAATCCCTTGCGGAACCGCGTCGAGGACCTTCTGCTCCTGCACATCGCGCGCCATGAGAGCTCTCCTGTTCAACTGCACTGCCCAATATTGCCCAGGCCCGGTCCGAGACCGGCTGGCACCCGTACCCCGACGATCGCATAGCCTGCTCCTTCGTTGCGAACGGGGCAGGAGAGGCGGGTCGTGAGCGAGTCGGTGCTGGTGGTCTGGGACGACGCCTTGCTGGCGTACGACTTCGGCCCAGGCCACCCCATGCAGCCGGTCCGGCTCGAGCTGACGGCTGCCTTGTGCCAGGACCTGGGCCTGTTCGACCGGGTCCGCCTGCACGCGCCCGCGGTCGCCGACGACGCGACGCTCGAGCTCGTCCACTCCACTGACTACGTCGCCGCCGTACGCCGCGCGCCGGAGGACGTCATGGGCCGGCTCGGCCTGCGGTACGGGATCGGCACTCCCGACACCCCGGCCTTTCCGCGGATGCACGAGGCGAGCGCCCGCATCGTCGGCGGCAGCGTCGCCGGTGCCCTCGCGGTCTGGGAGAACCGTACGCAGCACGCGGTCAACTTCGCCGGCGGCCTGCACCACGCGATGGCCGCCGCCGCGTCCGGCTTCTGCGTCTACAACGACGCAGCGGTCGCGATCGCCGCGCTCCTGGCCGCCGGCGCCGAGCGGGTGGCGTTCGTCGACGTCGACGTCCACCACGGCGACGGCGTGCAGGCGGCCTTCTACGCCGATCCGCGGGTCCTCACCATCAGCCTGCACGAGTCGGGCGGCACCCTGTTCCCTGGCACCGGGAGCGCCGACGAGACCGGTGCCGGCGCCGCCGTCGGCAGCGCAGTCAACGTCGCCCTGCCCGCGGGTACGGACGACGCCGGCTGGCTGCGAGCCTTCGACGCCGTCGTCCCCGGCCTGCTGCGGGAGTTCAGGCCGCAGGTGCTGGTCACCCAGCACGGCTGCGACAGCCACCGCACCGACCCGCTGGCCCATCTCGACCTCACCGTCGACGGCCAGCGGACCTCGTACGAGGCTCTGCACGGGCTCGCCCACGAGCTGTGCGGGGGCCGCTGGCTGGCCCTCGGCGGCGGCGGCTACCAGGTGGCCGCGGTCGTCCCCCGCGCCTGGACCCACCTGGTGGCCCTCGCGGTGGGCGCCGAGCTATACCCGGCCACGCCGACGCCGGGCGACTGGCGGCGGCTGGTCATCGACCGGACCGGTCAGCGGCCGCCCGAGACGATGGGTGACGGCGGCTCCGGGCGACGGACCGGCTGGCACCCCGGCCCCGGCGACCGGGTCGACGCGGCCATCCTCGCCACCCGGCAGGCGGTGTTCCCGCTGCACGGTCTGGACCCCTTCGATCCCAGGGACTAGCCGGCGTCGACGACGTCCGTGCTGGCCAGGCTGGCGAGCCGCCAGGCCAGGCTGACCCGGTTGCGGCCGGCGCGCTTCGACTCGTACAGCGCGGCGTCGGCGGCCTGGATCAAGTCGGCGCCGTCAGCAGCGTGTTGAGGATAGATCGCCACGCCGAACGACGCGGTCACGCTGGGCTTCTCCGGCATCTCCTCGATCAGCTGGCGGTAGCGCTCGGCCTTGAGGTGCGCGGCGACCGGGTCGCTGCCGGGCAGCAGGATGACGAACTCCTCGCCGCCGTAGCGGGCGACGGTGTCGGTCGCCCGGCCGCCGTCACGCAGGATGGCGGCGACCCGCTGCAGCGTACGGTCACCCACCTGGTGGCCGTGGGCGTCGTTGTGCGCCTTGAAGTGGTCGATGTCGACGATGATCAGGGCCAGCGCGGCGCCGGACCGGTCGGCGCGGGAGAGCTCCCGCAGCAGCTCGCTGTCGAACGTCCGCCGGTTGGCGATGCCGGTCAGCGAGTCGGTCGCCGCGAGACCGCGGACCTGGGCGAGCAGCCAGGCGTTCTGCAGGGCGAGCGCGGTCTGGGAGACGAACTGCTCGACCACCTCGACCACCCGCCGCTCGATCCGGGCGCTGCCGCCGGAGCTGTGCTCGAAGACCAGTACGCCGAGCGGGCCGGCCTCGGAGTAGAGCGGCAGCACCACCAGGTTGGTGGCTCCTGGCATCGCCGCCGCGAGCCAGGGGTCGAGGTCCGGGTCGACCGAGCGGACCCGGATCGTGCTGCGGGTGCGCATCGCCTGGCTGACCAGGCCGTCGCTGTCCGGCCGCAGGTCCGACCGCACCGGGGTGACCTCGCGCCCGGCCAGCGCGGTGAGCTCACCGGTGGGTGCCGCCGCCATGACGATGCGGGCACAGCCGGCGCTGTCCACGACGGCGTCGACGAGGGCGCCCGCCACGTCCTCCGCGCTGCTGACCGTCTCGAGGGCGAACGCGAACTGCGACAGCGCGTGCAGGTCGTAGTTGCGCCGGCGCAGCTCACGCTCGTTGACTGCGCCGAACGACGCGGTGGCAGCGGTGACCAGCAGCACGGCCACGATGTTGGCCGTGAGGTCGTTGACGCGGGGTGCTCCCGCGGCGTGCACGATGTGCGCCGTCTGCAGTTGATAGGCCGACCCGATCAGCAGGCTGTGCCAAACCGCGATCTTCAGGCCGGTACGGAACGACGCGCACAGGGTGACGGAGACGACGTGCAGCAGCACCAGGTAGCGGACCGGGCTGGTCAGCCCACCGCTGCCGTACGTCGTCACCCCGAGGAAGACCCCGTCCACGAGCAGGCTGCCGCCGAACACGCTGATCGCGGACGTACGGGTCAGCCGCCAGGCCCGGACCGTCGGCAGGGTGAACAGCAGGTAGCCGGCGCAGAGCGCCCAGACGTAGCGCAACGGCAGCGTGGACTGCCCCGGTTCGACGACCGAGGTGAGCAGGATCGGCGCCACCATGGCCAGCCGGAGGAATTGCAGGTAGCGGAGCCTGTCGGCGAGCGGCACCAGCCCCGGGGCCTCGGAACGAGGGGCGGTCATGACGGGTCTCCCTGGCGGTCGGGTGGAGTGAGGCGGTGCCGGTCGACGAAGCCGAGGAACTGGTCCCCGTACGACGGTGCGAGCGCGAGCTTGGGGTCCCGCCGGTCGATCCAGCGCTGGGCCAGCAGGAACAGCACGACCAGCGGCAGGATCATCAGCGACGTGACGGCGGCGCCCTTGAGTACGGGCGCGGCCGCGGTCGAGATGGTCTGCGCTGCGCTGGCGACGCCGTTGGCGAGCCCGTTGGCCAGCTTGCTCACGATGCCGGGGGGCGACCCCCCGTCACCGGTCACCGGTACGACCGCCCCGGGGGTGGGGTTGCCGCCCTGATTGGTCAGCGGCACCCCGACCGGGGGAGCCAGCGACGTCGACGCAGGAGCGGGAGTGGTGGTAACCCCGGCGGCGGGCGTTGTCGGGCCGGCTGTCATCGTCACGGGCGAGGCCGATGGGTTGGGGCCGCGGCTGGTAGGCCGGTTCGTCGGCCCAGGCGGGGTCGGCACAGCTGCCGGCTCTGTGCTCGTGGTGCCGGTCGGTGTGGTGCTGGGTGCCGGCGGGTCGGTGGTCGGCGGAGCGACCGGCTCGGCGGCGACCGGCAGCCACCAGAACGCAGCAGCAGTGGTCAGGCCCTGCGCCACGTTGTCGTCCTGCACGGAGAACCGCAGCCGCAGCACCGCGGTGCCGACGCTGGCAGAGAAGTGGCCGACCCGTTCCGGGCGGGTCCCGTCGAATCCGGCGGCGAGCGCCGCCAAGGTGCCGACGAACAGCAGCCGTCCACTGAAGCCGGCACAGTCGGCGAAGCTGCCGCCCGTGCCGGATTCGATCGTGACGTTGAGGTGGTCGGCGAGGGCGCCGGAGGCGGTCACGAACATGCCGAGGTCAGCCGACGTGTAGTCCGTAGGGCTGGTCACCACGACGCAGCGCTCGAGGACGTGGCCTGGGGAGAGCTGTGCCGCGTTGACCAGTGGCGACCCGGCGGCGTCCGTGGTGAGCGAAGTGCCGTCGGCACGGGCGACACCCGGGCTGGCGAGACCTAGGGCCAGACATGCCGAAGCGGCCGCGAGTGCGCAGCCGAGCATGCGGCTGAGCCGGCGACGGCGTCCCGGCGGGTGAGGCACCTGCTGCTCCCTCCTCGGTGCGGCGGGCTACGGGCGAGCGGCGTTCCCGCAAGTCATCGACCTGCGCGCGCCGGAATGAAGCGCCCGGTTGCCGGGTCACGGTCGGGCAGCCGCCGTACAGGGGCCGGCCTCGGCTCGCGGTCGACCGGCGCCGGGTCGTCGGGCTGCGTCTCGCCGGAGCGTTCGGTGAGCGCCGGCCCGGCGCCGCTGCCGAGCAGCCCGCACGCCGCGAGGATCGCGAGGGCGGCGAGGCCCAGCTGCCGCCAGGCATGGTCGTGCAGCCACACGATGCCGAGACCGATGTAGGGCAGCCGCAGTCGCGGCAGGCCCCGCACGGACGACGGCGGTACCGGCGAGGAGTCCTCGCGCCGGTTGGCGTCGCCCTTCGTGATGAGGTCGCCGGCGGAGGTGAAGCGTACGAACCGGTGCACCAGCTGGTGCGAGGGCATCGCCGGGTTGGTGACCACGATGATCTGCCCGGGCATGACCGTGAGCGCGGTCGCCGGGGCCGACAGGACGACGTCGCCGGGGTGCAGGCGCGGCTCCATCGAGCCGGTCATCACCACCGACGGCGACCACCCGGCGGCCCGGGGCAGCACCGACCAGATCGCCAGCCCACAGGTGAGGGTGACGACGACCGTGGCCAACGTACGACCGAGCAGGAGCACCCAGGCCAGCGGCGCGGGCGCGGGTCGGCCGCTCATCAGGTGTTCTGCGCCTCCCACGTGAACGTCACCGTGGCGTTGAGGCCCTGGGCGGCGTTGTTGTCCTGCACCGTCCAGGTGAACCGGTAGTTCTTGGTCGCGCCGTTGGCCGCCGGCATCCAGGCGCCCACGCCATTGGCGAAGTTGGTGGCGCCGGAGGCGAAGGTGGCCAGCGTCTGAGCCGTGCTGCCGGTCGGGTTGTAGTCGTTGACGGTCGCCACGAAGTCGCTGCAGTTGGCCGCGGAGCCGACGCCCTCGTCGACCTTGAGGGTGAGGTACTGCGCCAGGTTGCTCGGCGTGGTGGTGGTCAGGTCGCCGCTGGCCACGTACAGCTTGGTGGCCGCAGCCAGACTGCCGCCGTACGTGAGCTCGATGCAGGCGGTGCCGGTGCTGCCGGGCTTCAGACCGGTCGCGGAGAGCATCGCGCTGCCGTTCGCGGCGTCGGTCAGCTTGACCGTGCCAGCGGTCCAGCTGTTCCCCGGGTTCGACGTCGTGCCCGAGAACGCGGCGTACGACGACTGCCAGACCATGCCCGCGCTCGCGAGGATGCCCAGGGGCAGCACACCCTTGGCCACGTTCTTGCGTACCCGACCGGACGGACCGCGCATCGTGTGCTCCTTCAGTTCCCGAGTGCGACACCCCTCGGGGTGTCCGACCCTTCAGTCATCGGTGCGGCCGGGTAGCCGCTGGCGACCCGGATGGACCATCGCGTCGTAGTTCGGTCGGCGCAATCGCCTGCCGTCCGGTCAGGGCTGTTCGGCGCCGGAGGGCCGGAACAGCCGCGGGCATGGTTGACTTCCAGTCGAGGTGATCGCAGTGGAGGGGCAGCAGGGGCGGCAGGCCGACGGGCCTGGTTACCCGCCGTACTGGGAAGCCGACGTGGTGCTCTCCGACGGGGGGACCGCCCACATACGGCCGATCCGGCCGGACGACGCAGACCGGTTGGTGACCTTCTTCCACCGATGGAGCGCCGAGACGGTCTACCGGCGGTTCTTCACCGTGCGCAGCGAGCTCACCCCGACCGAGATCGAGCGGTTCGTCAACGTCGACCACCACGAGCGGGTCGCGATCGTGGCCGAGCTCGGCGGCGAGATGGTCGCCCTGGCCCGCTACGACCGGCTGCCGGAGAGCAACGAGGCAGAGGTCGCGTTCGTGGTCGAGGACGCGCACCAGGGGCGCGGGCTGGGCTCCGTCCTCCTCGAGCACCTGGCCGCTGCTGCCCGCGAGCGCGGCATCGGCAGCTTTCTCGCCGAGGTGCTGCCCGGCAACCGGCGGATGGTCGGGGTGTTCACCGACGCCGGCTACGTGGCCCGGCGCGAGTACGGCGACGGTGTGGTCAGGCTCAGCTTCCCGATCGAG
>JAWWOO010000080.1:0-97143 GCA_033851545.1 Frankiales bacterium
GCGGATGAGAGCGTCTCATCCGCGCGGCCGGGTCCGTCTCAGCTGCCGTAGACCTGGAACTCCCACAGCGAGTAGCCGTACGCGGTCGTGCGTACGGTGCCGTACATCCGCACGTAGCGGCCGGACCCCGTGACGGCGAGCGTCTGCACGCCGCCGGTGCCGGTGCTGGTGGTGTAGACCGGCGTCCAGTTGGTGCCGTCGGTGGATGTCTGGATCTGGAATGCCTTACCCGCAGCCGTTTCCCAGTTGAGGACGACCTGGGAGATGGCGTGCGTCGCGCCGAGGTCGACCTGCAGCCACTGCGGGTCGCTGAAGGCACTGGACCAGCGGGTGGCCGTGTTGCCGTCCACGGCCGCCGAAGCAGGTGTCCCTGCGTTCTCGGTCGAGGAGGCGGTTGCCGTCCTGCCCTGCGAGAGCAGGATGGTCGAACCGGTGCCGGGCGTGCCGGCCACGCCGAACTCCCACAGCGAGTAGCCGTACGCCGTCGCCCGCTGGGTGCCGTACATCCGGATGTAGCGTCCGGACCCGGAGACGGTGAGTGTCTGCACGCCGCCCGTGCCGGTGGTCGTGCTGTAGACCGACGTCCAGCTGGTGCCGTCGGCGGACGTCTGGATCTGGAACGCCTTCGCGTACGCCGGCTCCCAGTTCAGCGTGACCTGGCTGATGTTGTACGTCTGCCCGAGATCGACCTGCAGCCACTGCGGGTCGCTGAAGGCGCTGGACCAGCGGGTGCCGGTGTTGCCGTCGGTGGCGTTGACCGCCGGGGTGCCGGCGTTCTCCACTGAGGATGCGGTGGTCGGTTTCCCCTGTGCGATGTTGGTCGGCGGGGTGGTGGTGCCGCCACCCGGAGTGGACCACTGCTCCTCGGCCAAGCCGTTGCAGTCGAAGAGCTGGAGCTGGGTGCCGTTCGTGGTCGAGCCGGCCGGGTCGTCGATGCAACGGCCGGACTGCGGGTTGATGTAGCCACCGGTGTGCGTCTGCCACAGCTGCGCCGGAGAACCGTTGCAGTCGTACACCTGCAGCTTGGTGCCGTTGGCCGTGCCCGCCGCCGCTGCGTCGAGGCACTTCCCGCCGGTCCGCAGCGTGCTGTCGGAGTACGTGCTCCACGTCTGGCCGGCGGCGCCGCAGCTGTCGATCACGACCGGTGTGGCGTTGGCCGTGTTACCGCCGCTGTCCTCCATGCACTTGCCGGCGATGCCCGACGTGATCGCACCGGTCGCGGTGGCGGTCGCGTACGTGCCTGAGACCGGGCCCTTGTTGTAGACGGCGACCGAGTCGATCACCATCGCGCCGCCGGAGATGGTGGCGGCATTGGGGCCGCCGCCGAAGGCTGCGGGAAAGCCTCCGCCCATGGCGAGGTCGTAGATGATGAAGAAGCTGTGGTCGACGGCGTTGGTCCACGTGGCGGCGTCGACCTGGTTGGCGTTGACGGTGAAGTAGTTGACCCCGTCGAGGTACCAGCGGATCTGTTCCGGTGACACGGAGCGGTCGATCTCGACCGCGTAGTCGTGGAAGCCGGTCTGGCAACCGGGGCAGGCGTGCTCCCCACTGCCGATGCCGCTCGACTCGTTGCACGGCCCGCCCGGATTCGTGCCGCAGTGCAGGGTCCCGAAGACCGAGCTGCGGCCGTTGATGTCCTCGAGGATGTCGACCTCACCGGATCCCGGCCACGCCACGCCCGAGCGCAACGTCGAGCCGAGCATCCAGAAGGCGGGCCAGTAGCCCGCGCCGTTCGCGGTCGTCACGTTCGGCTGCTGGATCACCGACTCCATCCGTACGACGCCGCCGGCCGCAGCGCCGAACGTCGCCGGCGTCTCGATCCGGCCCGAGGTCCAGCCGGTGTTCGGGTCGGTGCCGCTGTGCAGCGCCTTCAGCACCAGGTGACTGGCGCCGTCCTGGTAGACGTTGGCGGTGCTGTTGGTCATCGTCTCGATCTCACCCGTGCCGAACGTGCTGCCGGCGCCGGTGTCGTACGCCCAGTTCGCGCCCACTCCCGTACCGGAGGCTCCGGTGAAGTCGTCGCTCCAGGTGGTCGTGAAGCCGGCCGGGGGTGCCGGCACTGCAGCGTGTGCCGCGACCGGGGTGGCGACCGTCACTACTCCGCTCAGGCCGAGGGTGCCCGCGATGAGCGCCATCGTCGTGCCCGCTGCGGCGAGCCGGGACCTGTTGAGGACTAACGACATCTGCTTCTCCTCCATTGGATGAACAGGGGATCGTTGCGCCGTTGTCAGCGGGCGTGCTTGTGCCGCCCGGGGCGAGGGGCAGCGACGTGTGGGCCGGCGGTCTTCGAGGGCCACGTGCTGCGGGAGCAGGTGGGTCCGCCTCGGCTACGCGGGATGGTACAAGCCTTGAATGAAGCAGGTCAATGCTTCTGGCCTGTCCTATTTGTTCCGGTATTTCCCGCCGCGGCAGGCCCGCTGGTTCCTGGGCTCAGGCCAAGCCGATCCGGCGCCCGCTGATGTCCGACGGCGTGACCACCACGACGGTGTGCCGGTCACCGCCGAACCATGGCCGTACGAGGTCCTGTGCGGCCTGGTCGCGGTCTCCCTGCTCGTGCGCGACCCGGGTGGGGCCGTGGCACAGCACGCTCCAGCCCAGCCGCGACGACTCGTCGATCTCGTCCACCTCGAAGCTGACCAGCCGGTGCGCCCTGGCCAGCTCGGCGAGCGGGGACATGGCAGCGGTCCGGATCACGATGTTGTTGCCGATCAGGGTGAAGTTGACCGGAAGGACGAGCGGTGGCCCGTTGACGACGAAGGCCACCCGGCCGACCGGTACGGAACCCAGGAGCAGCAGGCAGTCTGCTCTGGCGAGACGGGAGACCACGTGGGCCACCGGTGTCGTGCTCGCTGCCGCGTCCTGGTGGCGGTGGTGGTGCAGCCCGGGCTCGAGAGTGCCTTCGCCGTAGAGGTACTCGACGGTGGTGTGCAGGACCTCGGCCAGTCGCCTGGCTACACCGGCGGACGGCATCCCGCCCTGCTCCTCGATGTACTGGAGGTAGCAGGTGGCCATGCCGGCCCGGGTGGCGACCACCTCCTGCGGGTAGCCGAGCGAGGTGCGCCTGGCCGCGACCCGGCGCCCGACGGTGGCCGGCGTGTCGTCGGTGATGGCGGGTCTCACGGGCTGACGTCGCTGGTCATGGCGGCCTCCGGAACAAGCGTGGCGCCGTCGATGGGGCACGAGCAGAGTCGAAAGTCCCGATCCTGTGCGACAGTCGTCGCATGGGTCAGGACATGACGGCGGTGCGGATCTTCCTGCTCGACGACCACGAGGTGGTTCGGCGAGGGGTCAAGGACCTGCTGGAGTCCGAGCCGGGCTGGACGGTCGTAGGCGAGGCCTCCACCGCGGCCGAGGCCCTCGTCCGGGTGCCGGCCCTGCGGCCCGATGTCGCGGTGCTGGACGTCCGGCTGCCCGACTGTGACGGCGTCTCGGTCTGCCGCGAGCTCCGCTCGCAGATCCCCGAGCTGGCCTGCCTGATGCTCACCTCGTTCTCGGACGACGAGGCGCTCTTCGACGCGATCATGGCAGGGGCCGCCGGCTACGTGCTCAAGGAGATCCGCGGGTCCGACCTGATCGGCGCGGTCCGGACGGTCGCCGCCGGCGGATCGCTCCTCGACCCCAAGGCGACCGCCCGCGTGCTCGAACGGCTCCGCACCCCCCCACAGCGAGTGGATCCGCTGGAGGCGCTGACGGACCAGGAGCGCCGCATCCTCGAGCTGATCGGCGAGGGGCTGACCAACCGGCAGATCGGTGAGCGGATGTTCCTCGCCGAGAAGACCGTGAAGAACTACGTGTCGGCGGTTCTCGGCAAGCTCGGGCTGCAGCGGCGTACGCAGGTCGCGGTCCTTGCGACCGAGCTGCGAGGTCGGGACGTTCGCCCCTAGTCCCGTGCATAGCTGCTGCCGAGACTGGAGAAATGGACGTACTGGAGTCGCTCAGCCGACCCGAGTGCCTTGCGCTGCTGCGCACGGCCAGGCTGGGGCGCGTCGCGTACTCAGAGCGCGCCCTGCCCGCGATCGCGACCGTCCCGTTCGCCGTCGTCGAGGAGTCGATCGTCGTACGGGTCGACGGGGGCACCCTGCTGGCGGCCGCTCTGCGGGGGGCCGTCGTGGCGTTCCAAGTCGACCACGGCACCAGCTGGAGCGTCACCTGTATCGGGCTTGTCCGGCAGCTGCTGGACCCGGACGAGGTGGCGGCTGTCCGATCGCTGACCTGCTGGCCGGAGCCGGCTCCGGCGGTGAGCGAGTTTCTGCTGATCGAGTCGGAAGGCTTGCAGGGCAGGCACTTCCTGGGCTCCGCGGCCTGAGGTTCAGTCCGGGAGGGGTACGCGCCAGGCGATCTCGGTGCCGCCGTCGGCTGGGCCGAGGATCGTGCAGGTGCCACCGAGCAGCTGTGCCCGTTCGACGAGGTTGGCCAGTCCGCTCCGCCGACCGACTGCCGCCAGCCCGATCCCGTTGTCGCGTACGGTCACCACCAGGTCCTCAGGCTGCCCGTGAGCGATATGGACGTCCACCGAGGCGTGCGTCGCCTTGGCGTGCCGTACGACGTTGGACAGTGCCTCACGCAGGACGGCGATCATGTGGTCGGCCACGTCCGCCGGGACGTTGGTGTCGATCAAGCCGCCCAGGCGAAGCCCCGGCGACCAGCCGAGCTGCTCCGTGGCGGCGTCGACCACCTCGAGGATCCGACCCCGCACGGTGGTGGCGGCCCCCACTGGCGACTGCAGCGCGTAGATCGTGGACCGGATCTCCTTGATGGTCAGGTCCAGGTCGTCCACGGCGCCGTGCACGCGCTGCCGGGCATCGTCCGGGCGGTCGCCGATGAACCGGATGGCGCTCTCGAGCTGCATGCCGGTCGCGAAGAGCCGCTGAATCACCAGGTCGTGCAGGTCCCTGGCAATGCGATCTCTGTCCTCCAGCATCATCAACCGGTCGCTGTCGCGCCGGTGCTCGGCGAGCTCGATGGCCACGGCAGCCTGTGAGGCGAACGCGGTCAAGGTCTCGAGACCCTCGGCAGTGAACCGCTCAGTGCCCGTACGGCCGACGATGAGCACCCCACCCGCGCGCCCCTTGGTGGCCAACGGCGCCATCAGGCCCCAGCCGAACTGGCGACCGGAAAGCTCGAGCTCCGGCAGCTCGCGCGCGGTGCCGGAGGCGAACGCGTCGGCAATCCGTTCGCTCACCAGCGGGCGCCCGGTGTGCTCGGCGGCGTCGAGACCGCTGGCGGCCTGCGTGACCAGCTGCCCATCGCCGCCGGGCACCGCCAGCACGGCGAAGTCGGCGCTGAGGACGTCATGGGCGCCGTCCGCCACCAGAGCGAGGACGTCCCCGGGCTCGGTGCCGCTGAGCAGCGCCGTGGCGATGTTGCCCGTGGCCTCGAGCCAGCGCTCCCGGCGGCGGGTCTCGTCGTAGAGCCTGGCATTGGCGATCGCCAGACCAGCAGCGGCGGCCAGTGCCATCACGACCGACTCGTCCTCCTCGTCGAAGGGCCGCCCGCCCCGCTTCTCGGTCAGGTAGAGGTTGCCGAACACCGTCGACCGCACCCGGACCGGGACCCCCAGGAACGTGTGCATCGGTGGGTGCTGAGCCGGGAAGCCGTACGAGCCGGGGTGCTGCGTCAGGTCGTCGAGCCGCAGCGGCACCGGCGCCCGGATGACCTCGCCGAGGATGCCCCTGCCGGTGGGGAACGGCCCGATCGCTGCGACGTCGGCCTCGTCGATGCCGACCGTGATGAACTGGCTGAGGCCGTCGCCGTCGGGGGCGATGACGCCGAGGGCGGCGTACTCCGCGTCTGCCAGGACGGCCGCGGCACCGACGATCCGGTGGAGCACCGCCTGCAGATCCAGCTCGGTGCCGATGGCGAGCACGGCGTCGAGCAGCTGCCGGAGCCGGTCGCGGGCCACCACGATCCCCGAGAGCCGCACCTGCAGCTCCATCAGCAGGTCGTCGAGCTGGAGGCGTGGTGCAAAGGAGGCCGCGGGATCGGGTCCCTCGCTCATCGTCCCTCCGCTCCATGACCTTGTGACGGGCAAGGACGGGACTTTGTGCCCTGACCCGGGTCGACCCTACGGACGAGGCTGGACAAAGTGCACTTCCCGCATCAAACGACCAGGAGATGATGTCATGTCGGCAGAGGTCGTGGCAGCGATGGCGCAAGCCGCCAGGCTGGCCCCGAGCATCCACAACAGCCAGCCCTGGCGGTTCGACACCACCACTGACCGGCTCGAGATCTACGCCGACCACACCCGGTCCACGCCGGCGGTCGACCCGCTCGGCCGCTGGGTGTATGTCGCCTGCGGCTCCGCCGCGTTCAACGCGGCCGCAGCGGCCAGAGCCCTCGGCCGGCGCGGCACGGTCACCCTGCTTCCCGATCGCTCGCGCCCCGACCTGATGGCTGTGATCACCCTCGACGGCGTCGTCCCGACCAGCGGGGACGACCTAGCCCTGGCCCACGCCATCCCGGAACGGCACACCGTACGGACGCCGTTCGAGGGCAGCGAGGTGCCGCCGGCGATCGTGGACCGGCTGCGCGCGGCAGCCGAGCGCGAGGGCACCTGGCTGCAGGTCATCCACGATCCGGCAGACATCGTCGAGCTGATCGTCCTGACCGAGCGGGCTGAGGCGGCCGAGGCTGCCGACGAGCGCTACCGGGACGAGCTTCGTGCCTGGATGAGGGGCACCGGCGACCCGTCGGACGACGGCATCCGCCTGGACGCAATCCCGGCGGCGGGCTCGTACGGGCGAGGGTCGCCCGTGCCGCTGCGGGACTTCCGCGGCGACGGGCCGGTGGTCACGTCCGCGGGCGAGCCGCCCGCCGTCGAGCACCCGTTGCTCGTGGTCATCGGAACCGACGGCGACCACCACCTCGACTGGCTGCGTGCCGGCCTCGGGATGCAACGGCTCTGGCTGACCGCGACCGCTGCGGGGCTGAGCGCCTCACCGGTGAGCCAGGCGCTGGACCACGCCGGCCCGCGGTTGCTGCTGGCCCGGCTGGTCGGCCTCGACAAGGGGCACGCGCAGATGCTCCTTCGTCTCGGCTACGGCGACCACCCGGCGATCACCAGCCGACGGCCGCTCACCGCCATGCTCGGCCACTGACCCACGACGACAGGAGCACCACGTGACCAGCACCACCACGCGTACCGAGTCCGACCTCGAGCACACCGTCGCCACTCTGGAGCGGCTCAGCGACACCGAGCGACATAGCCTCGACGCGTGGTGGCGCGCGGCCAACTACCTGACGGTGGGACAGATCTACCTCGGGGCAAATCCCTTGCTGCGCAGGCCTTTGACCGCAGCCGACATCAAGCCGCGACTGCTCGGTCACTGGGGCACCAGCCCCGGGCTGTCGTTCCTGTACGCACACCTGTCCCGGCTGATCCGGATCACCGGCCAGCAGTCGGTGTTCCTCACCGGCCCCGGTCACGGCGGCCCCGCTCTCGTCGCGGCCAGCTGGCTCGAGGGCAGCTACTCCGAGATCTATCCCGAGGTCAGCCAGGACACCGAGGGCCTGCGCCGGCTGTTCCGCCAGTTCTCCTCGCCCGGCGGCATTCCGTCCCACGTCTCGGTCACGACTCCCGGCTCGATCCACGAGGGTGGCGAGCTCGGCTACGTGCTCGTCCATGCCTTCGGTGCCGTCATGGACAACCCGGACCTGCTGGCGCTGGCGGTGGTCGGTGATGGTGAGGCCGAGACCGGTCCGCTGGAGGGGGCGTGGAAGGGCATCAGCTTTCTCAACCCCGAGCATGACGGAGCCGTACTCCCGGTCCTGCACCTCAACGGCGCCAAGATCTCCGGCCCGACCGTCCTCGCGCGCAAGGACCCGGCCGAGGTGGGCAAGCTGCTCGAGGGCCACGGCTACCACGTGCTCGAGGTCGAGGGCAGCGACCTGCCCGGGATGCACGACCGGTTCGCTGCGGCGCTCGCGCAGGCGTGGGGCGAGATCAGGGCGATCCAGCTCGCCGCGCGGTCCGGCACCTGGGACGGCACGAGGCCGCGCTGGCCGATGATCGTGCTGCGGTCCCCCAAGGGCTGGACCGGTCCTGACGTTGTCGACGGAGTGCAGATGCTGGGGACGTTCCGCGCCCATCAGGTGCCGTTGTCGGGGGTCAAGGAACACCCGGAACACCTGGCAATGCTGGAGGCCTGGCTGCGGTCGTACCGCCCGGAGGAACTGTTCGACGACTCAGGTGCGCCGACCGATCTCGTACGGGCAGCGTGCCCGGCGGGCGACCTCCGGATGAGCGCGACGCCCCACGCCAACGGTGGCCTGCTGACCCGCGACCTCGACCTGCCGGACTTTCGCGACTACGCCGTCGAGGTGCCATCGCCGGCCGCCGGCCGGGCCGAGTCGACCAGGCGCCTGGGGGAGATGCTCCGCGACGTCTACCGCGACAACCCGGAGACGTTCCGCCTCTTCTGCCCGGACGAGACCAACAGCAACCGGTTGGGGGCGGTGTTCGAGGTCTCCGACCGGGCCTGGATGGAACGGGTCGAGCCCGGTGACGACCACCTCTCGCGGTCCGGCCGGGTGATGGAGGTGCTGTCCGAGCACAACTGCCACGGCTGGCTCGAGGGCTACACGCTGACCGGTCGGCACGGGATGTTCGCGACGTACGAGGCGTTCGCGATGGTCAGCGCCTCGCAGACCGTCCAGCACGCCAAGTGGCTCGAGGAGGCCGAGCGCCTGCCGTGGCGGGCCAAGGTGCCGAGCCTGAACATCCTGCTGACCTCGACGGCGTGGCGTAACGACCACAACGGCTTCAGCCACCAGGGACCGGGACTCATCACGACCGTGCTCACCCAACGCGGCTCGGTGGCCCGGATCTACCTCCCGCCGGACGCCAACACCCTGCTGTCCGTCGCCGACCACTGCCTGCGCTCGCGGTCCTACGTCAACCTCATCGTCATCGACAAGCAGCCTCAGCTGCAGTTCCTGTCGATCGAGGAAGCCGAGCGGCACTGCGCGGTCGGAGCCGGCATCTGGCAGTGGGCCGGCAACGACGACGGCACCCGGGACCCGGACGTCGTCCTGGCCTGCGCCGGCGATGTCGTCACGATGGAAACCGTTGCGGCGGCGCAGATCCTGACCGAGTGGTTGCCGAACTTCACGGTCCGCGTCGTCAACGTCGTCGACCTGATGTCCCTCATTCGCCGCAAGGACCACCCGCACGGGATGGACGAGACGCTGTTCCGCGAGCTGTTCACCGACGACACGGACGTCGTCTTCTCCTTCCACGGCTTCCCCGGGGCGATCCACCAGCTCGTCCACGGCCGGCCGGACGCCGATCGGTTCCACGTGCGCGGCTTCATCGAGCAGGGGACGACGACCACGCCGTTCGATATGACCGTGAGGAACAAGGCGTCCCGGTTCCACCTGGTCATCGACGCGCTGAACAACGCCCGCCGCACCCCGATAGGGGCAAGCGAGCTCAAGGCCTGGTGCCAGGCCAAGCTGATCGAGCACGAGGCGTACGTACGGGAGAACCTCGAGGACCTGCCCGAGGTCAGGGACTGGACTCTGCCGGTCCGCCGGACGGATTAACGCCGTACGCGAAGGACCCCTGGGACGGTTCGGGCGACCAGGCTGCCAAGCTCGGTGGCCCGGTCGCTCGAACCTGCTGCCAGGGTGACCACGCCGTCCTCGACGACGACGGCGACGGTTTCGCCTGTGACGTCCCTGACCCGGCGCGCGACCTCAACCCTGATGGTCTCACTGTCCAGTACCAGCAGGCGAAGTACGTCACGCCGGCTGATCATGCCGACCACCCGGTCGCCCTCCAGCACCGGCAGGCTGCGTACCTTCTCACGGACCATCAGCGCAACGGCCTCGTGGATGTCGGACCCGGCTGGCAGGGCTAAGACGTCGCGGGTCATGACCTCGTCGACCGTACGTGGCAAGGGGGCCTGCCCGCGGGGGAGCGGGCGCTGCTGCCCCCGCGGGTCGGCCTCGATGTCGTCCCTGATCAGGTCCATCTCGCTGACCATGCCCACCAGCCGTCCGGCCCCGTCGACAACCGGGGCCGCCGGCAGGTCGTGCTCGACCAGGAGCACGGCTGCTCGCCGGACCGGCCAGTCCGGCCCCGCAGTCAGGGCCTCTGCCATCAGCTCTCGGACCAGCATGGAATCCTCCTCGGTGCGGTCAGCGGAACATGACGACCTTGAGTGCCCCGCTGTCCTGCGGCCGGGAGAACACGTCATAGGCCTCGGCCATCTCGTCGAACCGGAACCGGTGGGTGATGATGCTGTCCACCTCGAGCTGCCCGCTGGCGACCAAGTCGAGCAGCCGAGGTGTCGTCCGGGTGTCGACAAGGCCGGTGGTGATGGTGATGTCCTTGATCCACAGGGACTCCAGGTGCAGCGTGGCCGGCTTGCCGTGGACGCCGATGTTCGCGACCCGACCACCGGGGCGGAGCACCGTGGTGCACAGCTCGAAGGTCTCCGGCAGGCCGACTGCTTCGAATGCGACGTGCGCGCCCAGGCCGCCGGTGACCTCTTGCACGCCCGCTAGGACGTCGGTCGCCGCGTCCAGGGTGATGTCGGCGCCGAGACCCTTGGCCGCCTGCAGCCGCGCCGCGTCCCGGTCGACCACGATGATGTGGGCAGGGGAGTAGAGCCTGGCGGTTGCCACCGCTGCGAGACCGACCGGCCCGGCGCCCACGATCACGACCGTGTCGCCGGGCGACACCCCAGCGCTGAGGACGCCCACCTCGTACGCAGTGGGCAGGATGTCGGCCAGCAGCACGGCAGTGCCGGGATCCAGACCGACAGGGAGGACGTAGGTCGAGAGGTCACCGAACGGCACGCGCACGAGCTCCGCCTGCACTCCGTTGATGGTGTGGCCCAGCACTCAGCCGCCGCCGGACAGGCACTGGCCGTACCGTGCCTCGCGGCAGTAGCTGCAGGAACCGCAGGCGGAGATGCAGGACACGACGACGCGGTCCCCGACCTTACGGTCCCGTACGCCTTTCCCGACCTCGACGATGGTGCCGACGGCTTCGTGCCCCAGGATGGTCCCCGGAGCCACTGCAGGCACGTCCCCCTTGAGGATGTGCAGGTCGGTGCCGCAGATGGTGACGGCCTCGACTGAGACGATGACGTCCCGGTCGTCGATGATCACGGGGTCCGGAACGGTGTCGAAGCTGCGCTGACCAGGTCCGTGGTAGACGAGTGCCTTCATGACGTGCCCCTTTCGGAGCGTGGGACTTCCGGCGGCTCTCTGCCGTCAGCGCCAGCCTCTCTCGCGCAGTGAGTCCTCACCAGGGTCAAAAGACCTTGCTGGTCAAGGGTTTGGTGTCGCACCTGGAGATTCGTGCCGAGGGTCGGGCCGTGCTGTTCCGACGGGCGTATCGCGATCCAGAACATCGGCGATCGTCGACGCCCACGTCTCCATCGCATCCCAGTCGCGGTAGTCCCCATCGCCGACCCTGACGGCCCGTACGGCGATCCGCTCCCGCGCGCTCAGCACGCTTCGGTCGAGCTTGCCGGGGAAGACACGGTGCTCGACGGCTCCGGTCCGGTGCACGAAGCCGGCCATGTCGTCCTTGGGCGTGGCAGGCACCAGCGGGTTGCCGACCGGCCCGCTGGAGAACAGCCAGAGCCGGCGGTCCCCGAGGTCGCTGGCGAAGCGGTCCGCGAAGTGCTTGGCCTGCTTCAACCACCCGCCGATGTAGATCGCGCTGCCCAGGACCACGGCGTCGAACCCGGCAAGTGTCGTCACTTGCTGCGGCGGTTGTACGACGACGTCGTGTCCTCGCGTCCGGAGCACGGCCGCCAACCAGTCGGCGATCTCCGACGTCGAACCGTGCCGCGACGCGACCGTCACCAAGATCCTCATGGTGGTGCCTCTCTGCCCATTGCGCCTGCCGATTCCGGGACGCCGGCCGGTGCCGTTCAGCGGTTCCGTCCGACTATTCGAGGTGCAGCTCGACGACTCCGACCTCGTCCTCGGTGACCGCGACGCTGTGCCCGGCCAGCCTCAGATGCTCCTGGTGGGTCGGGACAGCGCTGCGGGTCAGCCAAGGACGTCGACGGGGTGGCGCAGCCCCTGCGTGCCCGGTCACCGGCGATGCCTCGGCCGGATGTGTGCGGTTGCCCTGCCAGCGCTTCATGGTCCCCTCCCTCCGTCCCCATCCCCACCGTGCTCCTGGAGGTCGTCGGTGTCATGGGCCGAAGGTCCCGCGTTTGTCTGGTCAGGGCTCGTCCTGGAGGTGGAGCCGGAGGCCCTTGTGCGGAAGGGACTTTCGGCCCTGAGCGGCCGCCCGCAGCGAGAGCAGGGTGGTGACAGCGCCCCGCCGGACGGTGAGGCGAAGACGTCGGCAGCTGGCCGGCCAGAATGAGGAGTAGCCATGCGCCGCAAGACTCTCGATGCACTGCTTACCACGGCCGGCCTCGTTGTCGCCGGGGTGCTGCTGATCGCCGGCGGCCTGCTCACCTGGGGCCACAACTTCACCAGCCACGAGGTCCACTCGCAGCTCGCCGCCCAGCAGATCTTCTTCCCGGCCAAGGGAAGTGCCGGCCTGACCAACCCCGAGATCGGCCCGTACCTGAACAAGTACGCCGGCCAGCAGCTGGTGAACGGCCCGCAGGCCAAGGCCTTCGCTGACCACTACATCGCCGTGCACCTCAAGGAGTCCACTGGTGGCAAGACCTATTCCCAGCTGAGCGCCGCCGCCATGGCTGCGCCGACGGACACCAAGCTCGCCGGCCAGGTTGCGACCGCGTTCAAGGGCGAGACGCTGCGCGGCATGCTGCTCAACGCCTACGCCTTCGACACGATGGGCCGGCTCGCGCTGATCGCCGCCATCGTTTCCTTCTCAGGCGCCGGTCTGCTGCTGGTGCTGTCCGTGTTCGGATTCGTCCACTCGCGCCGGGTCAGCCCGGATGTCGTGGTGAAGGGCACGAGTCGCACCGTCGCTACGGTCTGACCGCAGCATCGTCGAAGTCCGCCGGGTCTGGTGACCCGGCGGACTTCGCTGTCGGCCGCGGGCCTGCTCACGGGTGACAATGGCTGATGAAGCTCAAGCTCGACCTCCACGAGATCTACAACCGTGGTGGCGATATCGACCGCGCTCTGCGGGCGGTGATCGACGAAGCGATCGCCAAGAAGGCCCCCTTGATCGAGATCATCCCCGGTAAGGGAACCGGAGCACTGAAGAAGCACGTGCTCCGGTTCCTCGACCAGAAGGACATCCGGCCGCTCTACCACCGGATCGAGAAGGACTCGAAGAACTTCGGCCGGGTGTTCGTCCACTTCCGCTGGTAGACATACGCGGCCCCACGGCCGGCGTGGAACATCACCCACGTGGGGACGCGCGCGATGTTCCCCGATCCGCGGCCTGCGCAGGAAGACGACCTGTCCGGAAGACCACCCCGACGGCCATCCGCCCTGCGGGCCTAGGGACCCGCAGGGCGAAGACGCTAGAGTTGCCGTCGCGTACGACCTCGAGGGGAGCTGCGACCGTGACCGACCCGATCACCGGGCTGCCCGTGGTCGGCATGGTGGGTGGCGGGCAGCTCGCCCGGATGACCCAGCAGGCCGCGATCGCGCTCGGGGTCAGGCTGCGGGTGCTCTCCGACACCGCCGACGACTCGGCCGCGCTGGTCACGCCGGCCACGGTGGTCGGGAGCTACCGGTCGTACGAGGACCTCGCGGCGTTCGCGGTCGGCTGCGACGTGGTCACCTTCGATCATGAGCACGTGCCTCTCGAGCATCTGCAGCAGTTGGTGGCAGCCGGCGTCACCGTGCGGCCGGGACCCGCGGCGCTGCCGTTCGTCCAGGACAAGATCCGGATGCGTGAGCGGCTGGGTGGTCTCGGGGTGCCGATGCCGGCCTGGACCGTGGTGGGCCGAGCCGCCGACCTGACCGCCTTCGGTGACGAGCAGGGCTGGCCGGTGGTGGTCAAGACGGCTTCCGGTGGCTACGACGGCAAGGGCGTGTGGTTCCCCGCCTCCGCCGACGAGGCGACCGCGCTGTTCGAGCGGATCTGCGCCGGTGGCCGGGTCTACGTCGAGGAGCGGGTGGACTTCGACCGCGAACTGTCGGCGATGGTGGCCCGGTCAGCCACCGGCGAGCTGCGCGAGTGGCCGGTGGTCGAGACCGTGCAGACCGGCGGGGTGTGCACCGAGGTGCTCGCGCCGGCGCCCTTCCTGGACCCGCGGCTGGCGGTTGAGGCCCAGACCATCGCCAAGTCGGTCGCCGAGGACCTCGGCGTGGTCGGGGTGATGGCGGTCGAGCTGTTCGAGGTCGACGGCCGGTTGCTGGTCAACGAGCTGGCGATGCGGCCGCACAACTCGGGGCACTGGACCATCGAGGGCGCCCGCACGTCGCAGTTCGAACAGCACCTGCGCGCGGTCCTGGGCTGGCCGCTCGGTGAGACCTCGCTCGCCGGGGCCGCGACAGCGATGGCCAACGCCCTCGGCGGGACAGGGCCTGGTGCCGACAACCTGGCGTGCCGGCTGCCCCAGGTGCTGGCGATGGATCCCGGCGCGCACGTACACCTCTATGGCAAGAGCGTGCGTCCCGGCCGCAAGATCGGTCACGTCACTGTCGTCGGTGACGACATCGCCGGCAACCGTCGCCGCGCGCGGGCCGCTGCGGACTTGCTGCAAGGGGAGCCTTCATGACCGATCCGATCGTCGGCGTGATCATGGGCAGCGACTCCGACTGGCCCACGATGACACCCGCCGCGCAAGCACTTGCGGAGTTCGACATCCCGTACGAGGTGCACGTGCTCTCGGCACACCGGACGCCGCGCGAGATGTTGACCTATGCCTCGGAAGCCGCCGGTCGCGGTTTGCGGGTGCTGATCGCCGGTGCCGGCGGGGCTGCTCACCTGCCCGGCATGGTCGCCTCGATGACGCCGCTCCCGGTCATCGGCGTACCCGTTCCGCTCAAGCACCTGGACGGGATGGACTCGCTGCTCTCGATCGTGCAGATGCCGTCCGGCGTCCCGGTTGCGACGGTGTCGATTGCCGGAGCGCGCAACGCCGGACTTCTCGCCGTACGGATCCTGGCGTCCGCTGACGCGGTGCTGTTGCAACGGATGGTCGCTTTCCAGGAAGCCCTTGCGCAAACGGCGCGCGACAAGGACACGGCGCTTCAGCATCGCCTCCTCTGATGCCGCACTGCACCTCTATGTCTTGAGGCGGTGCAAAACTTCTCCGGCCTTGGGTACGACGAGCGTGTCCGGGTCTCGGCCCCAGTCCTCGGGGTCGATGGTGGCCGGGTCGAGGTAGCCGAGGTTGTGCTGCTCCACCACCTCGCGCGGGATGCCGGTGGCCAGCACCACCGAGATCCGCGCGTGCTCGCCGGTCGAGGCATCCCACGAGCCGCCGCCGCGCAGGTGCGTGCTGTGAGCGAGGATCCCGCCGGGGTAGCCGCCGAACCGGTCCCATTGGCCGGTGAAGTAGTCCCTCGTGTGATAGCCGATCTCGGCCAGCAGGTCGCCGTGGCTCTCGCTGAACTCCTTGACGTGCGGGGCGTAGAGGACCAGCTCACCTCCGTCTGCGACGACCGGCTCGAGCTTGTACATGCCCTTGGCCGCTGTCCAGATGTCCTGGTACATGGGCGGAACCATGGACAGCACCCGCGGGTAGGCACGGTCGAGATACTTCACGTGCACCTGCGCTGAGACGGCCGAGGCATCCGCCCAGGCGGCTTCCGGGGTCCCGTACGACAGGGTGTGCAGTTCCTTCGTCCCACTTTGCACGACCATCGCGAGACAGAGCCGCCGCGTCGGGACCAGCGAAGCTGCACGGTCGATCAGCGCACGCACGGGCGTGACGCCGGGGGTGCCGATGATCTCGTACGAGGAGATCAGGGCACCCAGCCAGTGCGACAGGTCGATGATCTCCTGCCCGGCGACACCGGGGAACAGGTATTTGTTACCGCCGGAGAAACCGACCACCTCGTGCGGGAAGACCGGTCCGGCGATCAGGACGACATCGTGCTCGACAACGGCGCGGTTGACCCTGACGTCGACCTCACGGGCAAGTCGCCGGCCGCTGATCGCCGAAACCTCCTCGGCGCTGATCACGCCCAGCGACACGAACGTCCCGGGATCGGCCCAGTCGTGGTTGAGCACCTCGATCTCGTCCGTGCCGACCAGCTTGGCCAGTGCCGGCGGGTCCATCGGCTGGTGGGTGCCCAGGGCCACCATCACGGTCAACCGGTCGACGGCCGCGCGCACCGCGGACACGATCATCGGCATCGGGGCCGTACGCGTACCGTCCGGGATCAGCAGCAGGACCGACTTGCCGGTGAGGTCTTCGGCCGCGAGCGCCTCGCCGATGAATCGCGAAGCCTCAGCCTCCGACAGGACGGCCTCGGCGCTGCCCAGCCGCCGTACTGTATCGGTCACAGGACCCAGGATAGGACGGCAGACCGCGTGCGACCGCTCACCCTCGACGACGACCGGCTGCTCCCTCCGGAACCCGGCACCAGGGCGGTCGCCCGGGAGATCTACGCCGCCGTACGGGAGCTGCCCATCGTCAGCATGCACGGTCATGTCGAGGCCGCCGTGCTCGCCGAGAACCTGCCGTTTCCCGACCCGGCCAACCTGTTGGTGGTGCCTGACCACTACGTGATCCGGATGCTGGTGTCCCAGGGTGAGACTTTCGACCGGCTCGGACTCGCCCGAGCCGACGGCCGCCCGGTCGAGACCCAGCCGAGGGAGATCTGGCGGCGGTTCTGCGCAGGCTGGCATCTGTTCCGTGGCACACCCTCGCGGCTGTGGCTCGAGCACGCGCTGGTCGAGGTCTTCGGAGTCGCCATCACCCCGTCGGTGGAGACCGCTGACCTGCTCTACGACGGGCTGGCGGCGGCGCTCGCCCGCCCGGAGTTCAGGCCCCGAGCGCTGTTCGACCGGTTCAAGCTCGAGCTGCTGGCCACCACCGACTCGCCGCTGAGCACCCTCGCCGACCACCTGTCGATCATCGAGTCCGGCTGGCCGGGCGTGGTGGTGCCGACCTTCCGTCCGGACGCGCTGGTCCAGGTCGACCATCCGTCGTGGCCGTCCGCCGTGGAGCAGCTCGCCGCCGTCTCCGGGATCGGCACCGGCTCGTTCGACGGCTACCTCTCGGCGCTCGAGCAGCGGCGTGAGCACTTCGTACGCCATGGCGCCAGGGCGACCGACCACGGACACCCGACCGCCGACTCACAGCCTCTCCCTGCCGAAGACGCCGCCCGCATCTATGCCGCTGCCTTGGCCGGAGAGGCTACTGTTCAACAAGCACAGGCATTCTCAGCGCACATGCTATTCGAGATGGCCCGCATGAGTCGCGACGACGGACTGGTCATGCAGATCCACCCCGGCGTCTACCGCAACCACTCCTCCGCCGTGCAGCAGGATTTCGGCCTCGACCGAGGCTTCGACATCCCGGTGCCGGTCGACTTCGTGCACGGCCTCCGCCCGCTGCTCAACGCTTTTGGCCATGACGCAGGCTTCCGTTGCATCGTGTTCACGATCGACGAAACGGCCTACTCGCGCGAGCTGGCACCGCTGGCCGGCGCCTATCCGTCCCTGCGGCTCGGGGCGCCCTGGTGGTTCCTCGACGCGCCCTCGGCGATGCGCCGGTTCCGCGAGGCGGTGACCGAGACGGCCGGCTTCTACAACACCAGCGGTTTCGTCGACGACACAAGGGCATTCTGCTCGATCCCGGCCCGCCACGACGTGGCCCGCAGGGTCGACAGCGGCTACCTCGCCGAGCTCGTCGTACGGGGCCAGCTCGGCGTCGACGAGGCCACTGAGACGGCCGTCGACCTCGCGGTCGGCATTCCCCGTACGGCGTATGCGCTGCGCTAACCCAACGCCTGCGCTGCGGCCTTGGCACCCCGCCTCGTCAGGGTCTCGAGATGTCCGGTCACCAGCTCCCGTACGGCCGGGTCGTCACCGAGGTCACCGAAGACCTCGGTGACCCCGAACAGCGCGTCGACCACGGCCGCAGGTGTCGACGCTCCGGCGGCGGCGGACTGCAGCCGGTCGGCGAGGGGGTCGTCCAGCGGCAAGGGCCTGCCGTCGTCGGCGTGGCCGGCGGAGACGACTCGCATCCAGGCGGCCAGGCTCAGCGTCGACGCGACCGGGGTTGCCCCAGCGGCGAGTCGCTGGCGGATCGGGTCGAACAGCCGGTTGGGCAGCTTCTGGCTGCCGTCCATGCCGACCTGCGCCGTCCCGTGCCGGAGTGCAGTGTTCTCGAAGCGGCTCCACAGCTGGGCCTCGTAGGCACTGAGGTCGAAGCCGTCGGGGATCGAGAGGGTCGGCTCCATGTCCTCGGTCATCAGCCTGCGCACCACGGCTGCGATGGCCGGATCGCCTGCGGCGTCGGCGATGTAATCATATCCCGCCAGCATCCCGAGATAGGCCATCGTGGAGTGGCTGCCGTTGAGCAGGCGCAGCTTTATCCGCTCGTACGGGGCCACGTCGTCGGTGAGCGTTGCCCCCGCCAGCTCCCAGGAAGGCCGGCCCGCGGCGAAGGTGTCCTCGACCACCCACTGCGAGAACGGTTCGGTCACCACGACGCCCTCGTCGGTCAGCCCCAGCAGCCGGGCCACATCGGCCCGGTCCCGGTCGGTCGTCGCCGGTGTGATCCGGTCGACCATCGAGGAGGGGAAGGCCACGTTGCGTTCGATCCAGTCACCCAGGCCGTCGTCGCCCAGCAGCGAGCAAAAGTCGGCCACCACGTCGTGCAGGACCTCGCCGTTGCCGGCCAGGTTGTCGCACGACAGCAACGTCACCGGTCCGGCGTCGGCCGCTCGCCGCGCCGCCAGTCCCCGTACCAGCTGCCCGACCACCGTCGACGGCTCGCGCCCCGCGGCGTCGGCGACGACGTCGGGGTCGGAGGTCTGCAGCCGTCGGGTCGCCGGGTCGTGCCGATAGCCCTTCTCGGTGACCGTCAGCGTCACGACCCGCGTGCCCGGTGCCGCCAGGAGGGCGGTCAGCCGCTCCGGGTCCTCGGCCGCGAACAGCAGGTCACGCACGGTGCCGACGACCTGGGGAACGGCATTGCCGCCCTCGCGTACGAGTACGCAGTAGAGACCGTCCTGCGGGGCCAGCTGGTCGAGCACCGACCGGCTGCGCTGGGTCACCCCGCAGTAGCCCCAGCGCGTATCACCGGTGGCCGCGATCGCACCCTGGCTGAAGACGACTCCGTGAGCCCGGGCGAACGCCCCGAGACCGAGGTGGACGATGCCGACGTCCAGCGACGCCGGGTCGAACGGCGGCCGCCAACCTGGTGCGACCCGGTCCAACGAGGCCAGGGAGAGTCGGGTCATGGGCACCATCCTGGCACCGGCGGCGGCTGCACTCCTTCGACAGCCGTGTCCCTCGGGGCGCAGCCGCTACCGGGCGTACGAGCCGGTGCCCAGCTCGGTGAGCAAGGACGGCCCGGTCGGCACCCAGCCCAGCTCCGTACGCGCCTTGCGCCCAGAGGCCTGCTGGTCGAGGGCAAGCGCGCCCAACAGCGCGCCGATCCGGCTCTGCGTCTGCTCCACCGGCTCCGGCGCCACCGTGTCGCTGACCGCCAGCGCCATCTCCCGTACGGTCGGGTTGCCGCCGCTGACCGCGAGATAGTACGAGCCGGCGGGTGCCTTCTCCAGCGCCGCCAAGTAGAGCGGCCCGAGGTCGTCCACGTGGACGGTGGGCCAGTGCTGATCACCCGAGCCGGGGAAGAGCAGCTCGCCGTTGTGGCCTCGGGGGGCGTGGACGATCAGGTTGGGCAACCCCCCGCCGTGGCCGTACACGATGCCCGGCGCGATGACGATGCTGCGGACGCCATCCTCGGCCGCGGCGAGGACGCGGGCGTCCAAGGGGAGGCGCCAGGCGGTCAGGGTCGGCGGGTCGAACGGCGTCGACTCGTCGATGTCGTCACCATCGCCGTGGGTCCAGATCCCGCTGGTGTGGAGATAGGTCTTGCCGGTGCCGCGCAGTGCGCCGAGGACCGCCTCGACCACGCCGGCATCGACCTCGGCGCTGGTCGCGTCACCTGGGGAGGCCAGGTGGATGACGGCTTCGGCGTCGACGGCCGCCTTGGCCAGGAACGCGGGATCGGTGATGTCGCCGAGCAGCGGTGTCGCGCCGGCGGCGGTGACCTGGCCGGCTTTCTCGTCCGTGCGGACGAGGGCGGTGACGCCGTGGCCGGCCGAGAGCAGGCTGGCGAGCACGGACGAGCCGACGTAGCCGGTCGAACCGGTGAGAAGGATCTGCATGTTGATCATCCTGTCTGGGATTTACCGATGGGAAACATCACGGGAGCCGAGCGGACACACGGCACGGATTGACTCGTGTCGACCCGCTCGAGAGGCGGGGCGCGTCTAGGGTTCCGCTGCCTTCGCGTCTCGCGAGGCAGGCTGGTCCGAGAGACGCAGGCGCCACCTCGGTGACGCTCCACGGCGGGACAAAAGCCCGGGAGACCTGAACGGCCCGACGTGTCGGGCCTTGGTCCCGTGGGAGCTCGACGTGTCTGTCGAAGAAGTGCACGCTACCTACGACGTGCCAGGCGGCGCAGCTATTTCCGTCGTCGTTCCCCGTTGCGATGTCGTCCGGCTGACCACGCTGGGCAGTGGCGGGAATGCCAGCATGCTGCTCTACGCGGCCCGGGGCCCGTACGAGCGGCTCAACGTCCCGGACACGCTCAAGGCCCAGATGTCGGCGCGGATCACGCCACCGATGGTCCTGATGTCGCAGCTGGGCAGGGCGCTGTGCTCGGTCACCGGCTCGTCGCTGGACTGGCACGACGCCATCACCGGCCACAGCACCGACGCTCAGGTCCGGACCCGGTTCGGCGGGTCGTCGTACGCCTCCGACCGCAACGACTGGCGGCGCAGTGCCCGCAGGGGCTTCCTCGACGAGCTGTGGAAGCGCGACCTCGGCGTACGGGACCTGCACGCGAGCGTCAACTGGTTCACCAAGGTGGTGCCCGCCGACGACGAGAGGGGCACGCTGACCTTCGTCGAGGAGCACGCGGATGCCGGCGACTGGGTCGAGCTGCGCGCCGAGGTGGACGTGCTGCTGGTGCTCTCGACCGCCATGCACCCGCTCGACCCCGCGGAGGAGTGGCAGCCCCGCGGGCTGCGGGTCGAGGTCGGGCACGGTTCGCCGCCCGGTCCCGACGACCCGTCCCGGCTGTTCCGCGACGAGTCGGCGCGCTCGCTCCAGCTGGCTGAGTCGGTGACCGCGTGACTGCGTTGTTCGACGTCACCGTCGAGGCCGGTGACGGCTGGACAGGGGTGGTCCCGGCCGGCGGGCGGCTGCGGATCGTCGACCTGCACGGCAACCAGGCCGTCGACACGTTGTTCTACGACGCGAACGACTACACCAACCGCTACAGCGCCGTGGACACCGTACGAGAGCAGCACTCGGTCTACCTCACGACCGGATCTGCCTTGCTGACAGACAATCTCGACGTCCTCGCGACCATCACCGAGGACACCTGCGGGCGGCACGACACCATCGGCGGCGCCTGCGCGCAGGAGAGCAACGTCGTCCGGTACGGGCACCACGTGCGGCACCAGCACGCCTGCCGGATCACGTTCATGCGCCAGGTGCAGCAGTGGGGCCGCGGGCTGGACGGGCGTGACCTGACCCACAACATCAACTTCTTCATGAACGTGCCGGTCGACTCCGCGGGCGGCCTGGCGTTCGCCGACGGGGTCTCGGCCCCTGGCAAGTACGTCGAGCTGCGGGCGGAGCGGGACATCCTCGTGGTCATCAGCAACTGCCCGCAGCTCAACAACCCCTGCAACGGCTACAACCCGACAGCCGTCCAGCTGCTCGGCTGGTCCCGGTGACAGCACTCGTCGAGCCCGCGGCTGAGGTGCTCGTCGCCGGGGTCGAGGTGCTCACGCCGGGCACGCAGACCACCGTCCAGGACCTGGCCGGCCGGCGCGGGCTGTGGGGCGTCGGTGTGCCGCCATCGGGCGCCTGGGACGACCTGTCCTTCGCGCTGGCCAACCGCGCAGTGGGCAACCCGCCGGACGCAGCCGGTCTGGAGGCTGTCCTACGCGGTCCCAAGCTGCGCTTCGCGATCCCCACTGTCGTCGCGGTCACCGGCGCCGTGGCAGCCGCAACCGTGGACGGAGTCCCTCTCCCGGCCGGTGTCCCGACGGCCGTCGAGGCCGGCCAGGTGGTGGACCTCGGTGCCGCAGCCGCCCCCGGCCTGCGCCAGTACCTCGCCGTACGAGGCGGTTTCGACGTGCCGCTCGCCCTCGGCAGCCGGTCGACGTTCCTGCTCGGCAAGTTCGGCGGGTTCGAGGGCAGGGCCCTGCGCAAGGGTGACGTCCTTCCGGTCGGTCCGGGATCCGGGGGCGAACCGGTCGACGTACGGACGTTTCTGCCCGTGCTCGCCGGGGACTGGCGCGTCCGCGTCGTCCCCGGGCCGCACGGTGCGCCTGACTACCTCACCGACGCCGGTGTCGAGGAGCTGTTCTCGGCGGAGTGGAAGCTGGACCATCGGTCGGACCGCACCGGCATCCGCCTGGTCGGACCGACCCCCGGCTGGGCGCGCGACGACGGTGGCGAGGCCGGGCTGCATCCCAGCAACATCCACGACAGCGCCTACCCGGTCGGCGGGATGATGCTCTCGGGCGGCACGCCGGTCGTGGTCGGGCCGGACGGCCCCAGCCTCGGCGGCTTCGTCGTGCCGGCGGTCGTCGTGCGCGCCGACCGTTGGATGTTCGCCCAGGCCCGGCCGGGAGACACCGTACGCCTCGTGCCGGTCAGCCCCGAGCAGGCCGAGCAGGCCAATGTCGAACGGAACCTGATGCTGCGCCATGGCCGGAAGTCCGCGGCCGCACCGTCCACCGCTGGGGTCTCGTACCGGCCGCAGGCGCTGGCCACGGTGCCGGCCGACGGTGACACGCCTGAGCTCGTGGTCCGGCGAGCAGGGGACCACCACATCCTGGTCGAGGCCGGTCCGCCCCTGCTCGACCTGACCGTACGGCTACGCATGCACCTGCTCGCGCTGGCGCTCGGCGGGCAGTCCCTGGCCGGAGTGGTGGACATCGTCGAGGGCGTGCGGTCGGTGCTGATCGGCGTTGATGAGAGGGTGCTGCCGTTGCCCCGCCTCGCCGCCCAGGTCGTCGAAGCGTGGTCGTCGCTCCCCGCGCTCGACCAGGTCGAGCTGCCGGTCCGCGAGGTCGTCCTGCCGATCGCCCTCGACGACCCGTTGGTGCACGAGGCGATGATCCGCTACCAGCAGATGGTGCGGCCGGACGCGCCGTGGTGCCCGGACAACGTGGAGTTCATCCGCCGGGTCAACGGCCTGGCGACCCGCGAGGACGTGTTCGACATCGTCGCGGCAGCAAGCTATCTGGTCGTCGGTCTGGGCGACGTCTACCTCGGCGCACCCGTGGCCGTGCCCCTCGACCCGCGGCACCGCTTGGTCACGACGAAGTACGACCCCGCGCGGACCTGGACCCCGGCCAACGCGGTGGGCATCGGCGGCATCTACCTCTGCGTCTACGGGATGGAGGGCCCCGGCGGCTACCAGCTGCTGGGGCGGACCGTTCCGGTGTGGCGCTACGACGGCAATGACGACGGACCCCCGTGGCTGCTGCGGATGTTCGACCGGCTGCGCTTTCAGCCGGTCTCGGCGGAGCGCTTGGCAGCTGCTCGTGCCGAGATCGCAGCAGGCACTGCAGTTCTCGAGACCCGGCCGGCGACCCTGCGGCTGGCCGACCTGCAGAATGCGGGGCTGGACCCGGAGTCGGCGGCCTTCACGGCGCGTCGGCGCACCGCATTCGCCGATGAGCGGGCACGCTGGGCTCTCGCGGCAAAGGAGGCACAATGACTGCAGGGCAGCCCATGTGGATCCACCGGCTCGAGCCTTCCGAGGTCGAGGCCCTTGCCGTGTCCCCGACCGGTCCGCTGGCCGGGGTCAGGTTGGGGGTCAAGGACAACATCGATGTCGCCGGCGTGGCCTCGACGGCCGCATTTCCAGCCCTGAGTGACGTCCTCGCCAAGACGTCCGCCTTCGCGGTCCAGCAGCTGGTCGACGCGGGTGCCACGCCGGTCGGCAAGACCAACATGGACCAGTTCGCGACCGGCCTGGTGGGGACCCGGTCCCCGTACGGCGCCTGTCACGCGGTCGACTCCCCGCTGCACGTCTCCGGCGGCAGCAGCTCCGGCTCCGGGGTCGCGGTCGCCTCGGGCGGGGTGGACCTCGCCCTGGGTACGGACACGGCCGGCTCGGGCCGGGTGCCCGCTGCTTTCAACGGCATCATCGGACTCAAGCCCACCCGCGGCCTGGTCTCGACCGCCGGCGTCCTGCCGGCGTGCCGGTCGCTGGACTGCGTGACCACCTTCACCCGTACGGTGGCCGAGGCGCGGACGGCGTTCGACGTGCTCGCCCGGTTCGACCCGGCGGACGCATGGGCCCGGGCGATGCCGGTCTCGGCCCCAGTAGGCGTGGCGCGCGACTTTCGCGTGATTGCCGTACCAGCAGGCGATCTCGATCTCGACCCGCTGCATCGCGAGGCCTGGGACAAGGCGGTCGGCCATGCGCGCACGGTGGCTGACCGGGTCGTCACGGTCGACGTGACCGCCTTCCTCGAGGTGGCCCAGCTGCTCTACGGCGGCCCGTGGGTGGCGGAACGCTACGCCGGGTTCGGCCATCTCCTGGAGGACGATGCCGAGGGCCTCGACCCGGTCGTCCGGCAGGTCGTGCTCGGTGGCCGTGCGGTGACCGGGGCGTCGGTCTATGAGGCGATGGACCGGCTCGCGGTGCTGCGTCGGCTCACCGAACCGATCTGGGACGAGGTCGACGCGCTGCTGCTTCCCGTCACGCCGGGGCATCCCACGCTTGCCGAGGTGGCGGCCGACCCGGTCGGGGTCAACTCGCGCCTCGGCGTCTACACCAACTTCGTCAACCTGCTCGACCTGTGCGCGGTCGCCGTGCCGTCGGGCCGGCGGAGCGATGGGCTGCCCTTCGGCACCCAGCTCATCGCGCCGGCCTTCGCCGACCGGCCGTTGCTCGACCTGGCGTCCCGCTGGTGCGGCGAGGGATTCACAGCGCCGCTCCCGTCGCCCGCGTCGGTCGAGGTCGCCGTCGTGGGTGCGCACCTGTCCGGGATGGTCCTCAACCCGCAGCTGGTGGCGCTCGGCGGCAAACTCGTCCGCCGCGACCGCACCAGCGCCGCGTACCGGCTGTTCCGGCTCCCCGGCCCGGGTGTCGCGAGGCCGGGGTTGGTGCGTACGGGGGATGGTCCGAGCGACGGGTTGCCGGTGGAGGTGTGGGAGCTGCCGCTCCAGGGCTACGCGCAGCTGCAGACGATGGTGCCGGCGCCGCTGGGGTTCGGCCGGCTCGAGCTGCTCGGCGGGCAGACGGTCCACGGCTTCCTCTGCGAGGCCTACGGGGTTGTTGGTGCCGAGGACATCACGGCGCACGGCGGCTGGCGCCGCTACCTGTCCGCGCTTTGAACGGTCTGTCGGCGGATACCCTGCACGTCGTGGACCACGCACCGCACGCCATCACGCCGCTGCCGACGAAGCCCGGACAGGACACGGCCTACTACCGCAACGTCGAGCTGTCCGCACGGGACGGGCGCTTCATCCTGGTCGATGCCGCCGGTAAGGCTCATCCCCTGGCCGCTGAGGCGCTGGCGTGGGTGGAGGCTCCCGCCAAGCTGCCGAGGTTGCTCGTCCTCGACCAGGCGGGCGCCGTACTGGCCGAGCTCGACAGCGAGGGCTGGGATCTCGACCGGCTGCGCGACTTCGGCGATGTCGCCGGCGTGCCGCTTGTGGAGGACAGCTACGACGACGCGCTCACCGCGCGGGCGGCCTATCCGCTCCCCCGAGGTGCGCTGCGCATCCATGCCAGGGACACCCGCTCGGTCCTCGTGCAGTTCCTGCCGGTCCTGCTGCCGGTGCTGGTGATCATCATCATTGCGCTGCTGCTCGGCTGACGGCTTCGAGCAGGAGGGCCGCGAACGCGCCAGGCGCCTGCAGGTGTACGGCGTGCCCGACACCGGGGATGGTCCGGCCCTGGACGCCGAGCTTCGTCATCAGCGTCTCCTGCACTTGCTGCCGTAGAGCCGGAGAGTCGCCGCCGACGGTGAGCAGTACGGGACCCGCGCCGTCCGCCGGTGCGGCCGGCTCGTAGCCGCGGAACATGGCGAGGTCGCGCCCCACCGCCTCGGCGTCGTCGGGCGCGTCCGCCGCCGACCACAGCGGCCCGTACAGCGTCATCGCGAAGCCGTTCACCCCGCCGGTGGCGTACGCACCAGCAACCGTATCGAGAAGTCCGGGAACCAGTGAACCGGCCGCCGGCTCGTGCAGTACGGCAGCGTGCAGGGCGACGCCGCGCGCCGCCAGTGCCAGCCCCAGCGTCGCGCCGCCGCTGATCCCGCCGACGACCGCGCCCTCGCACAGCGGCGCGAGGAAGTCGAGCTCGGTCGTCAGGTCACCGCTGCTCGGCCGGTCGGGGGTGAGCACCTCCAGCCCCGGTAGAGCAGCGACGACCCCGGCCCAGATCCGCGAGGTGGTGGCCGCGCCGTGGATCAGAACAATGCGCATGGTCGCAATTGTGACAGCCGGACACACAGCCGGAACGCAGGAATTGCGACTGTTACAAGCGCGAGACGATCTTGACACTCCGTGGGGTCTAGCGTCCAACCCGTGGACACCGAACCGCATACAGGACCGTCGCCGGAGTCGCATGCAGCGCCGGTCAAGTCCGGTCTCCGGCGGGACGAGGTCTATGGCGAGCTGCGCAAACGGCTCATGTTGGGGCAGTTCGGACTGCGTTCCCGCCTGGTCGAGGAGCGGTTGGCCAACCTGCTCGGCGTGTCCAGAACCCCTGTGCGCGAGGCACTTTTGCGCCTCGCGAGCGAAGGCCTGGTTACGAAGTTCGACGGCGGTTACTTCGTCGTGCTGCCCGACCTGACCCAGTTGCGCGACCTGTACGACCTGCGGATCACTCTCGAGGTGCGCGGCCTCACCCGGGTGCTCGGCGCTGGCACGCGGCACGACGGACAGCTGCTCGAGCCGCTCCGCGACGAGTGGCTGGCGATGAAAGAACACCAACCTGACCCCGACCCGATGTTCGTCACCCTCGACGAGAACTTCCACGTCACCTTGCTGCGGTCCACCGGCAACGAGGTGCTCACCGACAGCTTGCAGCAGGTGAACGCGCGCATTCGGGCGGTGCGGATGTACGACTTCCTCACCGAGCAGCGCATAGAACGGACCATCGCCGAGCACCTCGGCATCGTCGAGCAGGTCCTGCTCGGGGATGTCGAAGATGCCCTGCGCAGCCTGCAGACCCACGTAGGAGAGTCCATGGAGGTCGTCGAGCGACGAGCGGCGAGAGCCATCATGCAGATGGCGTTGCAGAGGAGCGCGTCATGACCGTTACCCCATTGCTGGAGGTTTCCGGCATCACCAAGAAGTTCGGTTCGCTCATTGCCAACGATGACGTCGGCTTCACCGTGATGCCAGGGGAAGTGCATGCGCTGCTCGGTGAGAACGGCGCCGGCAAAAGCACTCTGATGAAGGTTTTGTACGGGGTCTATCGGGCGGACAGCGGTGAGATCCGCCGCGATGGCGCCCCGGTCAACGTCACCTCGCCGGCGGTGGCTCGCGAGCTCGGTCTGGGCATGGTGTTCCAGGACCTTCGTCTCGTGCCGGCCCTGACCGTCCGCGAGAACGTGGCGCTGCACCTGGGAAAGTCGGCAAAAGGCTTGAGCCGTAAGGATCTCCGCGACAAGATCACCGAGATGGGCGGCAAGTACGGCCTCGCTGTCGACCCCGCAGCCAAGGTTGCCGACCTCTCCATCGGTGAGTGGCAACGGGTCGAGCTGGTCAAGGTGCTGCTGGGCGGCGCCCGCGTGCTCATCCTCGACGAGCCGACCAGTGTCCTGACGCCTCAGGAGGTCGACGGCCTGTTCGCGATGGTAAACCGCCTCCGCGACGACGGGGTCGGCATCGTCATCATCACGCACAAGATGCGCGAGGTACGCGAGATTGCCGACCGGGTAACGGTTCTGCGCGGGGGCAGGGTGGTGCTGGCCGGCCGGGAGGCAACCAGCATCTCGGACGAGGAGCTCGTCGTCTCCATGGTGGGGGACACCGTCGCCCCGGCTCGCAACGAGCATGCCGGCGAGCGGAGCTCGGCCCCGCCGATCGTCGAGGCGCGACGTCTCCGGCTGGCCGCGGCCGGTGAGGGATCGGGCCTGCGAGGCGTCGACCTCGAGCTCTACCCAGGCGAGATCCTCGGTGTAGCAGGCGTTGCCGGCAACGGGCAGCGGGAGCTGGCCGACCTGATGAGCGGCATGGTTGCGGCCGACGCCGGCGAGCTCAGGCTCGCCGGCAAGGAGATGCGTACCGGTGACCCGCGTGCGTTCCGGGCGGCCGGTGTGATGGCCGTCGCGGGCGACCCGCTGCGGGAGTTCGTGGTGCCTGGCCTGACCGTCGGCGAGCACGCGGCGTTGTGGGCCGCGACGGGAAGCAGGAACAAGCTCGACTTCGACGTCAAGGGACAGGGTGCCGAGCTGCAGGAGCGCGGCCGTACGTCCGGTCTCAAGCTCGCGACGTCGGACCGACGGCTCGACCAGCTCTCGGGCGGCAACATCCAGCGGGTCCTGCTGGCTCTCGCCCTGGCCAGTCCGCCGACAGTGCTGGTGGTGTCCTACCCGACACGCGGGCTCGACGTCCTCACCACCGAACGCACCCGCGAGCTGATGCTCCTCGCGCGGGAGGCCGGCAGTGCGGTGCTCCTGGTCTCGGAGGACCTCGACGAGCTGCTGGCGCTGAGCGACCGGATTGCCGTACTGGCACACGGTTCGCTCACGGGGACCTTGCGGCGGGACGACGCCGACCGCAGGGTCATCGGCACCCTCATGACGGGAGCGGCAGCATGAGCCTCACCAGCGAGCCGGGAGCGGAGACGGAGACACCCGTCACCAGGGACGACCTGACGGTCGAGTTCGACTCACCGACGATGGTCGAGGAGAGGCCGGCCGTCGTCACCACCGGTGAGTCCCTGGCTGATCGGATCAGGCTCACCGACTGGCACCGTACCGGCGTCACGGTCGGCGCCTACGTCGCCGCACTGGCGGCGTTCGGCATCCTCGCGGCCGTCAAGGGGGCCAACCCGTTCACCGTCTACCACTCGATGCTGAACTCCACCTTCGCCGACACCGGGTCCATCCAGCAGACCTTCCTGCGGTCGATCCCGATCGTGTTGGCCGCGCTGGCCGTCGCCGTGCCGGCGAGGGCGGGCCTGGTCAACGTCGGTGGTGAAGGCCAGATCATCCTCGGCGCGGTCGCGGCCACAGGCGTCGGAGTCGCCATCGGGTCGCACGTGCCCGGGCCACTGAGCTGGCTGGCCATGGGCCTGGCCGGTGCCGCGGCAGGTGCCGTGTGGGCCGGCATCGCCGGAGTCCTGCGCTCGACCCTCAACGCCAACGAGTCGGTCACGACCCTGCTGCTCAACTTCATCGCGAACGACATCATGCTCTACCTGATCTACCAGCCCTGGAAGGATCCGAACGGCTCGGGACAGCCGCAGAGCAAGCCGCTGGACCACCACGCGATCCTGCCCAAGCTGTTCGGCAGCAGCCTCAACCTCGGCCTGATCATCGCCGCGGTGGTGGCCATCGGGGTCTGGTACCTCTTGCAACGCACCGGTTGGGGCTTCGCCCTGCGCGTCGTCGGCGGCAACCCCGAGGCGGCTAGGAGGGCCGGCCTGCCGGTGAAGCCGTTGCTGATCAGCTCGATGGTCGTCGGCGGCGCCCTGGCTGGCCTAGGCGGCGCACTCAACCTCGCCGGCGTCGAGACCCAGCTGAGGCCCGGCACGACCATCACGTTCGGCTATATCGCCTTCCTGGCCAGCTATCTCGGCCGGCACAACCCGGCGAAGGTGGTCGTGGCCTCTGTGGTGTTCAGTGCGATCGCGCTCAGCGGGAACGGGTTGCAGATCTCCAACGGCCTCGACGGGCAGATCGTCAACGTCCTGCTGGGTCTGATCGTCCTGGCCCCGCTCATCCTTGCGAAGCACGGAAAGAGGTCGGCATGAACGGAGTCGAACAGGCCCTGATGTTCGGCGTGGACTCGGGTACGGCGATCCTGCTGCCCAGCCTCGGCGAGATGGTGGGGCAGCGGGCCGGCGTCATCAACCTAGGCACCGAGGGTTGCATGCTCGCGGGCGCACTGTCGTCCTTCATCGTCGCCAGCGAGACGGGCTCGATCGCCACCGGTGTCGTGGCCGGCCTGGTGGCCGGGATGCTGTGCGGGCTGCTGCACGGCTGGCTGACCGTACGCCGCGGGGCGGACCAGCTGGCCAGCGGTCTGGTGGTGTGGTTCCTCGCCCTGGGGGTGACCTCCGTCTTCGGGTCCGGCTACACCGACCGCATCGTCACCGGCCTCGACCCGATCGCCATCCCCGGCCTCAGCAAGATCCCGTGGGCGGGGCCCATCCTGTTCGACCACGACATCCTGGTCTACGTCGGCTACGCGCTCGTACCCCTGACCTGGTACGCCCTGTGGCGGACCAGGATCGGGCTCAGCGTACGGGCGGCCGGCGAGCGGCCGGAGGTCGTCGCCACGGCAGGTGGCCGGCCACAGCTGATCCAGATGAGCGCCGTCGCGATCGGCGCCGGGCTGTCCGGGATAGGCGGCGCTCAGCTGTCACTGAGCCTCGGCAACTGGACCAACAACATGACAGCCGGGTACGGCTTCGTCGCCGTGGCCGTCGTTCTCTTCGCCGCCTGGCGTCCGCTGGGAGTCCTCGCCGGCTCCTACCTCTTCGGCGTGGCCCTGGCCACCGCCTCGGTCCTGCAGGCCCACGGAGTCGGCGTCAACCAGTACCTGCTCGACGCGATGCCCTACCTCATCACGCTGACGGCACTCGTACTCCTCGCTCGGAGAGGGGCTCAACAGGCCCCGGAGGCATTGGTGCGCGCCCTGACCCACGCCGCCTGATCCACCCGCACCAGCAGCAAAGACGCTGGCACCTAGGCAATCTGCAACAGAGTCCGCACTACCCGCTTGCCCCCACCCGGAAGGACAGCCATGCCGTTCCCCGTCAGTGCCCGCGTCTCGAGGACCACCCTGGCGGTGGTGCCCCTGGTCGCTGCCTCGCTCGTGCTGTCAGCCTGCGGCAGCAGCAGCACGAAGAACGTCGCCGCCGCCAGCAGCGCCAGCGGTGCCAAGGCCTCCACCATCACCACCCCGAAGATCGCGGTCGGCTTCCTCATGGTCGGGTCGAAGAAGGACTACGGCTACAACGAGGCGGTCTACGACGGCAGCCAGGCAGTGGCCAAGGACATGCCCAACGTCAACGTGATCACGGCCGACAACGTGCCGGAGAGCAACGCGGTGACGACGGCCATGGACTCGATGGTCAGCCAGGGCGCCAAGGTGATCTTTGCCAGCAGCTACGGCTACTTCCAGTACGCGGAGAAGTTCGCCGTCGCCCACCCGGACGTGATCGTGCTGCACCAGGGTGGCTTCCAGAAGGACGCCTTCCCGGCGAACTTCGGGACCTACTGGGGCCAGGCGTTCGAGCCGGTGTCGCTGGGCGGCATGGCGGCAGGAGGTACGACGAAGACCAACAAGCTCGGTTACGTCTACGCCTTCCCGATCCCGCAGACGATCGCCAACATCGACGCCTTCCAGCTGGGAGCGCAGGCGGTCAACCCGAAGGCCCAGACCTACCTGGTCAACACGTCCAGCTGGTGTGACCCGGTCAAGCAGTCGCAGGCGGCAGCAGCACTGCTCAGCCAGGGGGTCGACGTGCTGACCCAGCACCAGGACTGCCAGGGCACGGTCATCAACGCGGCCAAGAAGGCGGGCAAGTACGTCGTCGGCTACCACTACGACGCGCAGAGTCTGGACCCGTCGGGATGGCTCACCGGCTCCGCCTGGAACTGGGCGCCGATCTACAAGAAGATCATCGCGGCCGCGGCGGGTGGGACGTTCAAGGGCAGCCCGTACAACGCCAACTGGGTCGGCGACTTCGCCCACGACGACAACCCGCTGACCCTGGCTTCGATCGGCAGCTCGGTCTCAGCCGACCTCAAGGCCAAGATCACGGCGGAGCAGACGGCGCTCAAGCAGCCGGGAGCCTCGGTCTTCAAGGGCCCGATCGTCTGCCAGGACGGCACAGTGCTCTATGCAGCAGGGGTCACGCCGACCTACGACCAGATCAACAGCATCAACTGCCTGGTCAAGGGTGTCGTCGGGACGCTGCCGAAGTCATGAGGCTAATGAAATGGCCGAAGTCATGACCGACCCGTACCCCTGGCCGTACGACGGTCTGCTGGTTCCGGCGCGGCTGGCGATGCTCGTCATCGTCGGCCCGCCGGTCTCCGGCCGGCCGACAGAGCTCGACAAGGTCGCCGAGCTGGCCCAGATCGTCTGCACTGCAGGCGGTCTGCTCATCGAGGTGCTGACAGCCGAGCCGCGCCCCGGCCGTACGGGGGCCGTCCCGGCGGCCGTTCCCGGGACGGCCGAGGCGGTGACCGGCGTCAGCCCTGCGGCATCGGTGACGTCGGCCGGCTGGGACGGGTTCTACGGCAGCCCGCTCGACACCGTCCTGCGCCGGCTCGGTCGGGACCACCTGCTGATGACCGGCTGGTGGCTCGAGACCGGCGTGCACTCGACGCTGCGCAGTGCGAACGACATGGGCTACGAATGCCTCACGTTGGTCGACGGCTGCGTGCCGCTCGACGACTCGACCGCCAAGGGCGCGGTCTCCAGCATCCAGATGTCCGGTGGCATCTTCGGCGCCACCGGCAACTCGGCCGACGTACTGTCCCTCCTCCCACTCCTGGAGAGCTCGCGATGACCATTGAGAGCACCGAGACCGTTGTCTACGGCACCGTCGAGGCCAATCCCTACCCGTGGCCGTACGACGGCGGCTTCACCCCCGAGAACACCGCGTTGATCTGCATCGACTGGCAGGTCGACTTCTGCGGCCCAGGCGGCTATGTGGACGCGATGGGCTACGACCTGAACCTGACGCGTGCCGGTCTCGGCCCGACCGCCAAGCTGCTCGCGGCGATGCGGGAGCGCGGCTTCCTGGTGATCCACACCCGCGAGGGTCACCGCCCCGACCTCACGGACCTGCCGCCGAACAAGCTGTGGCGCTCGCAGCGCATCGGTGCCGGCATCGGCGACTCCGGTCCCTGCGGGCGCATCCTCGTCCGCGGCGAGCCGGGCTGGGAGATCGTGCCCGAGGTGGAGCCGGTCGAGGGCGAGATCATCATCGACAAGCCGGGCAAGGGTGCGTTCTACGCCACCGACCTCGACCTGGTCCTGCGCACCCACGGCATCACCCACATCATCCTGACCGGCATCACGACGGATGTCTGTGTCCACACGACGATGCGCGAGGCCAACGACCGCGGCTACGAGTGCCTGATCCTGTCCGACTGCACCGGCGCCACGGATCCCGCCAACCACGAGGCGGCGTTGCACATGGTGACGATGCAGGGTGGCGTCTTCGGCGCGGTTGCCTCCTCGGAGCAGCTCCTCGACGCCCTCTGATCCAAGACGGCTCAGCTGGTGCAGGGTCGCGGATCGAACGGCGCCGGCTGGTTCGGGGCCACCGTGCCCGTGGTCGGCACTGACGTGGTCGCGGGATTCTGAGCAAGGGCTGTCGGGCCGGCAGAGCCGCGAGACGCGGTGGGGGCCGTCGTGGGCGCGGTGGACTTCGCTGCAGTCGTCGGCGTGGCGGCCGGCAGCACGGCGTTGTACCAGGCCTGGATCGTCGCCACATCCGCCGCAGGCTGGAGGATCTCGTAGTCCGAGCCGTCAATCACCTGGGTCTTGGTCGGCAGGCTGAAGGTCTGCATGCCTGCCGCATCGAAGCCGGCGAAGTTGCCCGCCAGGTCGATCAGCTCCGACGAGGTGATCTGGTTGTCGACGGCCAGCCGGTTGTGCCCGGTGAAGGTGCTGATGACCTTGGCCGCTGTGATCGGGTTGGACAGGCTGGACTTGACCGTGTGCGCCGCCATCACCCGCATGAGGATCTGCTCACGCCGCTGCCGTCCGTTCTCCCACGTGTTGTCGTAGGTCCACTTCCCGTCAGGCGAAAGGTATTGCAGCTCGCGGGACCGCGAGATCGCCAGCGCTTCGTCGCCGCTCACCGTCTGGCAACCGGTGGTCTCGACGTCGAGACCGGCGTTCTTGTCCTTGATCGGGTAGGGGAAATCGAGCTTGATCCCACCGGTGGCGTTGACGATGCTCTTGAAACCGGCCAGGTCGAGCACCACCCAGTGGTTGATCTGGACCTGCAGCGCCTGCTCGATCGTGGCCACGGAGTTGTCCGGGCCGCGGCCGAACGCCGAGTTGAGCTTGGCCACCTGGTTGCGGCCGGTGACCAAGACCCGCGAGTCGCGAGGCACCGACAGCAGCGAGACCTTGGACGTCCGGGGGTTCACCCTGGCCAGCATGATCGTGTCGCTGCATTGGCAGGCATCTGCGTTGGTCCCGTACTGCGTCCCCGTCCCCGCACGGCTGTCCGTACCGAGGATCAGGACCGTGAAAGGTTGCCCGGCAGCGGGTTTGGCCGTCAGGTGTCCCTTGCCCGCCACCTTGCCGGCGCCGGGAACCACTGCCAGTGAAGAGGTCTGGATCGCGTGCAGGCTGCGGTTGAGGTAGAGCTGGCTGCCGGCGACGGTCGCCAGGACGACTGCAGCGGCCGTCGTCATTGCGAGCGATCCGCGGTGCAGCCGCTTGCGACGGGAGGCACGGGCGATCCGCGACGGTCCGTCCGGCCAGGTCTGCAGCCGCAGCCGCGGGTCCGTACGGGCGGCCGTCAGCGCGTCGGCGATCCGGGCCTCGAGGTCGTCGGGTGGGGATTCGGCCGGACGGGTCATGACGGGGTCCCTTCGAGAGCATGGGCGGTGCGGTCGAGCTCGCGTCGCAGCGTCCGCAGGGCGCGCGAGGCCTGGCTCTTGACCGTGCCGGGGGAACAGCCGAGTGCGTGGGCGATCTCGGCTTCGGAGAGGTCGTCGTAGTAGCGCAGGACCATCACTGCGCGTTGCCGGGGCGGGAGCACCCGCAGGGCGCGGAGCACCAGGTCGACGTCGTCGTAGTCAGCCGGCCCCGCCCCTGCAGAGATCGGGTCGAAGCCCTCCGGCAGTTGCGTCTCGCGTCGATGTCGGCGCCAGAGGCTGGTGTGTGCGTTGACCATCGCCCGCCGCACGTACGCGTGCGGCTCCTCTCGCCGCAGGTGCCGCCAGCGGCGGTAGGTGGTCACGAGCGCCGCCTGCACCAGCTCCTCGCCGCGGTGCGGGTCGCCGGTGAGCACGTAGCCGAACCGCAGCAGGGCCGGCAACGCTGCGCCCATGAAGGCGGCGAAGCTGTCCTCCTGCTCCGTCGATGGGTCAGGTTGCGGCGTCAGGGTCACAAGAGGTCAACGCACGAGGCGGCCCACTGGTTGTCACGGGCGGCGGGAATTCTCCGGCCACTCGATCCTCGGACAGCGGTTCATCACCATGTCCAGGCCGGCGGCCACCGTACGGGCGTAGGCCTCCTCGTCGACGATGTCGAGCTGGAACCAGACCCCCTTGGCGCCGATCGCGACGGCCTGATCGGCAAACCGGCCGGCCTGGTCAGAGCGGCGGAAAACGTCGACGACGTCCACCGGGAAGGGGACCTCGGCCAGCGTGCGGTAGCCCGGCTGGCCCAGCACCTCAGGTGCGCGCGGGTGGACCGGCACGATGCGCTTCCCTTGCCGGGCAAGGAAACTGGCCACCGCATAAGCGGGTCGGCTCGGGTCCCCGCCGAGCCCGACCACCGCCCAGGTCTCGTACGCCAGGAGCCTGCTGACCGTGGGATCGGTCATGCCCTCGCCGGCATGACGCCGGCCGCGAGCGGGGTGGAGTGTCGGCGCCAGACGCGCCACTCACCGTCCACCCTGCGCCACAGGTCCGAGAGGACGAAGACTCCGCTGCGGTCGTCGCCGAGCACGGTGGCGTGCTGGTAGACCCGCTGCAGGATCGCCGCGATGTCCCCGTCGACGTCGACGAAACGCTCTTGCACGATGTGCTCGTGGACGACGTAGTCCGGCAGCAGCCCCAGCCAGGCGGCCCTCGGCACCATCGCCGGTCGCGGCTGCACGAGCACCAGCGCGTACTCGTCGTGCAGGATGGCGCCCGCCGCGGCCACGTCGCGGCGCTCGAGTGCGTCCTGCCATGCGCGGTCGGCTGCCTCCAGCTCCACTGTCATCTGGCCATCGTGCCTTCATCCGCGGTCAGAGCAAAGCCCTCTCTGGTGAGTCCTCTGCGTGTCGGGGGCGTCACTTTGCGTGACCGTGATCAGCCCGGGCGGGAGTTTGGCAGCACGTCGGGTACGGAACTGAGGAGTCGTACCTGCAAGCCGTGCGGCCAGCGGGGCCGACCGGTCACTAGGGTGCGAGTCGCAGGGTGCCTTGGCGGGTGCCCCCATCGAGTCCGGGAGGGGTTGCTGTGACGGCAGGCCCTGGCGGCGAGACTACGGAAGACGCCGCGGACCGGGCCGAGCAGGCGCGGGACCGGGCGGAGCAGGCCGAGCGCGGCGCCGAGGAGGCTGAGGCCGCAGCGGAAGAGGCCGAGCGGGGCGCCGAGGAGGCCGAGCGGGGCGCCGAGCGGGCGGAGCAGGGCTCGCAGGACGGCCGGGCCGCACCTGTCGAGGAGCTGATCGAGAAGTACGAAGACGACGGCGACCCGCTGCTCGACACGACGATGCACGAGATCGTCGCCGAGGTCGACGAGCAGCACCCGTTCGGCGTGCCCGGCCCGCCGATGAACTTCCGTACCCCGTTCTGGATGGCAATCAGCGCCAGCTTCGGTGTCCTGCTGGTCCTGCTCGCGGCCCAGTCGGTCGTCAAGGCCCGCAGCGTGCTGGTCCTGATCGCCGTGTCCGCCTTCCTGGCGATCGGCCTCAACCCGATGGTCGAGTGGCTGCAGACGCACGGCATCGGCCGCCGGGCCGCGGTTGCCTTGATCTCGTTGGGTTTCCTGCTGTTCTTTGCCGGAGCCGGCCTGGCTGTCGCTCAGCCGATCGCCAACCAGGGTTCGCAACTGGCCAACGGGCTGCCCGCCGAGGCGCAGCACCTGCGCGACACCAACAAGACGTTCCGCGACCTGGACAAGCGGTTCCAGCTGGTCGACAAGATCAACACGGCTGCCAACGACAGCAACCTCAAGTCCAAGGTGACCAACGGTGTCATCGGGGCCGCGGGTGTGGCGGTCAACGCGTTGTTCAACTTCTTCACGATCCTGATCCTCACGCTCTACTTCCTGGCCAACTACCCGAGTCTCAAGCGGACGGCCTGGCGGATCGCGCCCCGGTCCAGACGCCCACGGGTCGGCCTGCTCGGAGACGAGATCCTGCGGCGGGTCGGCGGTTACGTGCTCGGCAACCTCGTCACCTCCATCGTGATCGGCGTGGTGACGTTCGTCTTCCTGCTGATCATCGGCGTGCCCAACGCGGCGCCGATCGCGTTGTTCGTGGCGATCTTCGACATCATCCCGCTGGTCGGCGCGACGATCGCCGGCATCGTCACCGTCATCATCGCGCTGTTCCACTCGCTGCCCGCGGCCATCGCCACCGCGATCTTCTACGTGCTCTACCAGCAGTTCGAGAACTACGTCCTGGTGCCGCGGGTGATGAAGAGGACGGTCGACGTCTCGCCGCTCACCACCATCATCGCCGCGCTGCTCGGCGGCGCACTGCTCGGCATCGTCGGTGCCCTGGTGGCGATCCCGATCGCTGCCGCGGTCCAGCTGATCACGGTCGAGGTTCTCGCGCCGCGGCAGGACAGTCGCTGACGCCCGCGGGCAGTTCCTAATTACCTATTGATTTCCTAACGGCATTAGGAGATGCTCGGCGCGTGGCCACCTCAACTCCGCATCGAGACCGCCGGCAAGAGCGCCGCGAGCAGAGCCTCGTCGAGATCATCGACGCCGCCGTCGCGGTGATGGCCGAGCAGGGAGCCGCCGGGCTGAACCTCACCGAGGTCGCCCGCCGGGTGGGCATGCAGACGCCCTCGCTCTATGTCTACTTCGCGTCCAAGCATGCGCTCTACGACGCGGTCTTCACCCGTGGCTGGGGCGAGCTCCTCGTCGTGCTCCGCGAGCAACCTGAGCTGCCGGAGGACATCGCCGACCTCGAGGACTTCCTGCTGAGCTGGGGGAGTGCCTTCATCCGCTGGGCGGTCGAGCATCCTGCCTATACGCAGCTGATGTTCTGGCGGCCTGTCCCTGGCTACCAGCCGTCTGCGGACGCCTACGCGCCCGCCGTCGAGTCCCTGGCAGAGGCCAGGGCGACCATCGCGGGGCTGCAGTCCCGGGGACTGTTGGCCGCAGACGTTCCCACCGATCGGCTGCTGGCCACGTGGACCGTCCTGATCAGTGGCGTTGTCACCCAGCAGCTGGCCAACGCGCCCGACGAGACCTTCGAAGCGGGCAGTTTCACTGCCCTGGTCCCCGATCTCGTCGCCATGTTCCTCCTGCAGTACGCCAGCAAGCTTCCGCGCACCGGAAAGACCTGAGAGGGCCCGAGAGATGACCACGACCGTTGCGCCAAGCAGTACCGCAGAGGCACGTCGAAGTTGCCTCGAACGGCCGGTTGCCATGCAGCTGGCGCGGGAGGAGTACGCCCGGTTCCTCGAGACGCTGACGCTGTTCACCTCTGCGGACTGGCGTCGGGCCACGGAATGCGCTGAATGGGACGTCCACGCCATGGCCGGCCACGTGCTCGGCATGGCGGAGATGGCGGCTTCCTTGATCGAGCAGGTACGGCAGATGCTGCCGGCGCTGAGATCCGAGGTGGTCTTCATCGACGCCCTGACCGCGTTGCAGGTGGCCAAGCACCGCGCGGACACGCCCGAGCGCATCATCGCCCGCTTCGCGGCGGTGGGGCCGAAGGCGGCCAAGGGCAGGCGTCGCACGCCGCGGCTGGTTCGGGGCCGCACCTTGCCGATGCCTCAGTTGGTCGGCGGGGCGATGGAGGACTGGACGGTTGGCTTCCTCGTCGACGTGATCCTCACCCGCGACACGTGGATGCACCGGATCGATCTGTCCCGGGCCGTCGACGCCACACCCAGGCTGACAGCCGAGCACGACGGCGTGATCGTCGCTGACGTCGTAGCCGAGTGGGCCCAGCGGCACGGCCGGCCGTGCCGGCTCACTCTTACCGGACCGGCTGGGGGCGCGTGGTCCTGGGGGACCGGTGGACCGGAGCTGGAGCTCGATGCCGTCGAGTTCTGCCGAGTGCTCTCCGGCCGCGGCCCGGCTGAGGGGTTGCTGGCGGTTCCGGTGCCGTTCTGACGGGTCAGGGCCGGCCGAGGGCGCGGTAGGTCCAGCCGGCGTCACGCCACACGTCGGGGTTGAGCGCGTTGCGGCCGTCGACGATCCGCTTGTGCCGTACGGCACCGTCGAGCGCCGAGGGCAGCATGTCGCGGAACTCGCGCCACTCGGTGAGGTGGCAGACGACGTCGGCGCCTTGGGCGGCCTCGAGGGCGCTCCCGGCCAGCGGCAGGTCGGGGTGGCGCAGGGCGACGTTCTCCATGGCGGCCGGGTCGTAGAGGTGCACGTCGGCGCCGGAACGTTGCATGCTCACCGCGACGTCGAGCGCCGGGGAGTCGCGGATGTCGTCGGAGTTGGGCTTGAACGCGGCGCCGAGCACGGCCACCTTGGCGCCCTTGAAGCCGCCGTTGCCGAGCACCTCGCGGGTCAGGTCGACCATGCGGGCCCGGCGGCGCAGGTTGATCGCGTCGACCTCCTTGAGGAAGCTCAGCGCCTGGTCGACGCCCAGCTCGCCGGCCCGGGCCATGAACGCCCGGATGTCCTTGGGCAGGCAGCCGCCGCCGAAGCCGAGGCCGGCGTGCAGGAAGCGGCCGCCGATCCGGGTGTCGTGGCTGAGTGCCTCGGAGAGCTTGGTGACGTCGCCGTGGACCGTCTCGCAGACCTCGGCCATCGCGTTGATGAACGAGATCTTGGTGGCGAGGAACGCGTTGGCGGCGACCTTGACCAGCTGAGCCGTCGCGAGGTCGGTGATGACCACCGGGGTGGGGATCTCGATGACAGGGGAGAAGACCTCGCGCAGGATCCGCTCGGCCCGCTCGGAGGCGACACCGAAGACCATCCGGTCGGGGGTCAGCGTGTCCTCGACGGCGAAGCCTTCGCGGAGGAACTCAGGGTTCCAGCACAGCTCGACGTTGACGCCCGCGGGCGCGCTCGCCTGCACTTCAGCGGTGAGCCGCTCGGCGGTGCCGACCGGGACGGTCGACTTGCCGACCAGCAGGTCCCCGTCGGACACGTACGGGAGGATGCCGTGGGTGACCGCGTCGACGTAGGTCATGTCGGCGGCGTACTCACCCTTCTTCTGCGGCGTCCCCACGCAGATGAAGTGCACGTCCCCGAAGCGCCCGGCCTCCTCGTACGAGGTGGTGAAGGTCAGCCGGCCGGACTCGATGTTCTTGCGCAGCAGGGGTTCGAGGCCGGGTTCGAAGAACGGCACCTCGCCGTTGCTGAGCTTGGCTATCTTGGCGGGATCGACGTCCATGCCGATGACCTCGTAGCCCATTTCGGCCATGCAGACAGCGTGCGTGGCCCCGAGGTAGCCGGTGCCCAGAACGCTCAGACGGTGCGCCACAAGTTGCCCTTCGACGGCCGGGTGAACACGCCTATCGTACCGGTGGCCGTTACCGATCCGTGACGGGGGACGAGGTCAGCGGCGCGTGGTCGCCGTGGCCGTCCGTACGCCGCTCAGCCCGGGCAAGCGCCCTGGCGGCGGGCGGCTCCCTGCTTCGTTTGCCTTTACAGGCCGTCGGGGATGACGTGCGGGTGATTGCAGAGCTGGGTCTCAAGGCGCTCGGCGGAGGCGTCTTCGTCGTGGTCTTCGCCCTGTTTGCGCAGACCTTGAGGCCCAAGCGATTCGCCGGCGTTTTCGCCGGTGTCCCAACAGTTGCGGTGGCCAGCCTGCTGGTCACGGCGGCGGTCAAGGGCCCCGCCGCCGACGCGGTGGCGTGCACCGGGATGGTTGCCGGGTCGGTCGGCATGGTGGCCTATGCGATGACGGCCCCGACCACGTTGCGGTGGTGGGGGACCATGCGCGGCTGCGTGGTCCCACTGGCCGCGTGGTCCGCCGTGGTGGCCGCGGCGCTGCCGGGGCTCTCCGCCGCGCCGGCTGCCCAGGGCGTGGTGCTCGCCCCGCACCGCTGGCACCGGCCGGGTCCCGTACGGCGGCCGCGGCTAGGGCTGGACTGGGGCAAGCTGCGGGAGGCCGGCATGGGGGAGATCGCGTTGCGGTTCGGCTTCGGGGCGGCCACCTCGGTGCTGGCCGGCCTGGTCAGCCGCGAGATCAGCCCCCTGGTCGGTGGTGCCTTCCTGGCCTTCCCTGCGGTGCTGCTGGCCAGCCTGACGTTGGTCTCCGACGAGGAGGGCCAGCGCGCCGCGCGGGACGACGCCCGGGGCGCGGTGGCGGGTTCGATCGGCATGATCGCGTTCGCCGCGGTGGGCTCCGTGTCCTTCAACACGTTGCCCACCGCGGCGGCGTTCGTCGTGGCGATCGCGAGCTGGATCGTGGTTGCACTCGCGGCCTACGGCCTCGCCTGGTTGTTAGGCCTGGGCGACGACGAACCGCAACAGCTCACATCGTGATCTTGACGACCTGGCCGGTCGGCTGCATGGGAGCCGCCGGGGTGGCCGGGAAGATCGACCAGTTTGAGACGTAGATGTTGCCGGAGTGGTCGGTGGCGAAGCCTTGCGGGAAGAACAACTGACCCGCGCCGAGCACCGTACGGGTTCCGTTGGGCGCGATCTTGATCACGTCACCGGCCGGGTTGCCGGTAGGCCCGGGGTTGAAGCCGTTCGCCTGGAACTCCACCACGTAGAAGTTGCCGCGGTTGTCGAAGCCACAGCCGTCCACCACGTTGAAGCCGGTCTTCCACACCGACAGCTGGTGGCTCTTGATGTTGTAGCGGTAGATGTTCGAGCCGCCCATCGGGGCGCCGGGCGAGAGCTGGCCGATGAACAGGTTCTTGTGGTCAGGTCCGATGGCGACACAGGTCGGGACGGCGTCAGCAGCTGGCGGGTTGGGGAAGAACGCGAGCTCCCGTACGCCGCCGCGCCTGTCCACGGCGACGAGGGTGTTGGCACCGGCGTCGGCCACGTAGGTCGTGTTGCCCAGCTGGACCAGGGCGTTCGGGTTGGAGTCCGGGTACTGGTCGGGGACCAGATCCTGATGGATCGCCGTCCAGACGTAGTCCCAGTCGCCCACGTCCGCAAGGGTCTTGCTGTGACCGTTGCTGACCGTAATCAGCTTGCCCAGCTCACCGCGGAGGGCGGCGCTGTCGCTCGGGGTGAGCGCATTCCGGTCAGGCAGCGAGTCGAGCACGCCCACGACCGACTCGCTGTAGACCGCCCGTACGCCATTAGTCGTGGCGGTGACGGCGGCGATCCCCAGGGACGCGAGGCCGCCCGGCACGTCGCTGAGGGAGATGAGGTTGCTGAGCACCGGCGTGACGACGCCGTGCTTGAGGATGCCGAGTGAGCCGGTCCGGCCAACGCAGAGCGGGCCGCCCGCGGGACCGATGGCTCCGGTGGGGCAGTCGGTGCCACCGTGGCCCGCCTGAGTGATGTAGAGATGGTCGTGCGCCCAGGTGATGCCCCGTGGGTTGTCGAGGCCGCTGGCGACGACCGTCACCGTGGGCATCGTGGCGTGGGCCACCTTGGCCTGCGCGGAGAACTGGGAACCGGTGACCAACAGCGAGCCCACGGCTGCTGCGGTCACAATGCGGGAGGTCGACCTCATCGGATGCCTTTCGTCGTTGAAAGGGCCCGCAGCGCGACATACGGGCCGACGGCAGGTCAGGGTTACCAGAGTGCGTACATCTACACAACCCCCAACGGCGCTAGAGCGTCCCGCCTACGATGGCGGCGATGAGGAGGTCGGCATGGCAGGTGATCCGACGTACGAGGTCTATCGGTTGCCCGAGGAGCACCGGATGCTGCGTGAGGTCGTACGCGACCTGGCGGAGACGGTGATCGGGCCGCGGGCCGCGCAGATCGACGAGAGTGGCGAGTTCCCACACGACGTCTACAAGGCCCTGGTGTCGGCCGAGCTTCATGCGCCGCACATCCCCGAGGCCTATGGCGGAGCCGGGGCGGATGCGTTGGCCGGCGCCATCGTGGTCGAGGAGATCGCCCGGGTGTGCGTCTCGTCCTCGTTGATCCCGGCGGTGAATAAGCTTGGTACGCAAGGGATCCTGCTCTCCGGCTCGGAGGAGCTGAAGCAGCGCTACCTCCCAGAGGTGGCCAGCGGCGCGGCGATGTTCTCCTACGCGCTGACGGAGCCCGAGGCCGGCAGCGACGCAGCCGCAATGACGACGCGGGCCGTACGCGACGGCGACGGCTGGGTCCTCAACGGGGTCAAACGGTGGATCACCAACGCCGGCGTCTCCACCTACTACACGGTGATGGCGTCGACCGATCCCTCAGCGAAGTCGCACGGGATCTCGGCGTTCGTGGTGCACGCGGACGACCCCGGATTCTCGTACGGGGCGCTCGAGCACAAGATGGGGATAAAGGGCTCGCCGACCCGCGAGCTGTACTTCGACAATGTGCGGCTGCCTGCGGACCGCATCATCGGCGAGCCGGGTACGGGGTTCGGCACCGCGTTGAAGAGCCTCGACCACACCCGGTTGACCATCGGCGCGCAGGCTCTGGGGCTGGCCCAGGGGGCACTGGACTACTGCCTGACGTACGTGCAGCAGCGGAGGCAGTTCGGCAGGCCGATCGGCGACTTCCAGGGCATCCAGTTCATGCTCGCGGACATGGCGATGAAGATCGAGGCGGCCCGACAGCTGGTCTACTCAGCGGCTTCGAAGGCGCAACGCGGTGACGCCGACCTGACGATGGTGTCGGCCGCGGCGAAGTGCTTCGCCTCCGACGTCGCGATGGAGGTCACCACCAACGGCGTGCAGATCCTCGGTGGCTACGGCTACAGCCGCGACTATCCGCTCGAGCGGATGATGCGCGACGCCAAGATCACCCAGATCTACGAGGGCACGAACCAGATCCAGCGCCTGGTCATCGCCCGCCAGCTGCTCACGTAAGCCCCTGTCATGGCGACAGGGCCTCACAGAAGCCGCCGCCGAGGAACACGTCGTCGGCGGGCCCGTGAACGCTGATCAGCTGCCCGTCGGACGGCGCCACCACGAGGCGTCCCACACTCTGGATGACTACGCCCGCCCCCGGCTGGTTCGACAGGTTCCGGATGCCGGTGATGCTCTGGGTGTCCGCCGCATAGTCCACGTGGACGTTGAGTCGGGTGCGGACCTCGACGCTGGCGCCGGTGGCGTCGTTCGTGTCGGTCTCGACAGCCTCGATGTGACCCTCTTGTCGGACCGGGTCTCCGTTGGCGTCAAACCACGTGGTGACGAATCCGTGGTCCTGGCCGGCGAAGCTCGCGGAGAAGCCGTCGCACTGGAAGCTGCCGGCGAACGGATCGCTGAAGCTGAACGATTCCCGGGTGAACGTGCCGGCGTGGGCGGCCGTGGTGGGGCCGATGCCCACCAGGATCACTGTGGCAGCGACGGCCGCGCCGGTTGCGGGAACAAGTCGGATGCGCAGACCAGAGCTGGATACGGTCATGCTCGCTCCTGACGAACGCGGTTCGGAGACCGCGGACGTCGCGGTGTGTGGCCCCGTCCTACTCCGGGCCCCCTGCAGGGTCAACGGTTGCAGGGTCAACGGTTGCAGTCGGATCGGCCGCCACGCTGCTATCGCCGGACGGCCGGTCCGTCCACGGAGCGTCGGTGGGGGAGCTCGACTGCTTGTTGCTGCTCGAACAGTTCGAAGCGGTTCTTGCCGCGGCCCTTGGCCACGTACATCGCCGCGTCCGCCTCGTGCAGCACGTCGTCGGCGGTGAGCTCGGCCGTACGGCCACCGGCGCCGAGTACCGCGTACGTGATGCCGATGCTCGCCGTCACGGTGTGCGCGATGCCCTTGACGGTGACGGGTGGACGCAGCGCGTCGATGACGCGCTCGGCCACCTGCAACGCCATGCCCGGCCCGCTGGTGCGCCGGGCCGTCTGGCCCCTGCGGCTTGGTCGGGATCGGTTCCCTGCCAGGGCTCGACGACGATGACGAACTCGTCGCCGCCGACTCGGGCAACGGTGTCCTCCCGCCGCAGCACGTTGCGTAGCCTGTTCGCGGTCTCGAACAGCACGGCGTCCCCGGCCGAATGGCCACCCGTGTCGTTGACGTGCTTGAACCCGTCCAGGTCGCAGAACAGCACTGCGATCTCGCCGCCGCCTGCCGCCGACCGACGTAGGGCGGCGTCGAGGGTCTCGAGGAGCATCGTGCGGTTCGGCAGCCCGGTCAGTACGTCGTGGCGGGCCGCGTAGGTGAGCCGGTCCTCCGCGTCCACCAGGTCCGTGACGTCCCGCAGCACGGCGAGGACCTCGACCACGGCGCCGGAGTCGTCCCGGCGGAACGGCGTGACACTGTGGCTCAGCCATCGCCAGTGGCCCTCGACGTGGCGAGCCCGGTAGCGGGACTGAAGCGACTGGCCGTCGGCGAGGTCGCCCGCGGCGGTGTTCAGGTCCCGTACGCGCTGCCGGTCCGCCGAGTGGACGAGCTCGTCGAGGGCGCCCGGCCCGCGGGCCTGCAGGTCGGCCGCGGGGATGCCGAGGACCTGCTTGCCGGGGGATCCGTAGATGATCGCCCCGGTGGCCAGGTCGGTGACCTGGGTGTAGTCCGGTGTCGCGGTGAGCACCGCGTGAAAGAAGGCGTTCGCCTGTTGGGTCGCCCGCTCCGCCGCTGCCAGGTCGGTGATGTCCAGATGGGTGCCGCGGCCGTGCAGCGGCGCGCCCTCGGCGTCGAGGATGACCTCGACGCGGGCGTGGATGAGCCGCTCGGCGCCGTCATCGGCCCGACGGATCCGGTAGACGTAGCTGTGGCTGCCACCGGCGCGGCAGGCCTCCTCCCAGGACGCGATGGCATCCGCGCGGTCCTGGTCGAGGATGAGCGTGCTGGCCCGCTCACGGGTCATCGTGTCCGGCGTCAGCCCCCAGAGCTCACACAGCGGCGCGGAGAACGTCGAGGTCCCGGTGGTGAAGTCGTGCACGAAGCTGCCGAGCTGTCCCAGTCGCTGCGCCTCGGTGAGCCTGCGGCGCTCCTCGGCAAGGGCTCGGGACGCCGTGCGCTCGGCGGTGACGTCGGACAGGGCGGCGACAGCACCCAACAGCTCGTTCTCGGGACCTCGGATCTGGCTGCCTCGCACCACGACCTCCCGGTGGGGTGCGCCCACCGGGCCGACCAGCACGTCGTACGAGGGGACCGCGTCGCCGCGCAGCGTGCGCATCAGCGGGTACTCGTCGGCGGTCAACGGCACGCCCTCAGCGGTCAACACGTCGATGAGCGCGGGAAGGTGGTGCGGCAGCAGCCCCTCGAGACCCGACTCGAGCCCGAACATGGCGCGTTCCGCCCGGTTGCTCACGACGAACCGGCCTTCGGCGTCGCACGAGACGATCCCGACCTCGATGGTCTCGAGCAGCGCGTCGGTGAAGCTCTGCCGGCGGGCCAGCTCGGCGTGGGCTTCAGCCAGATCTCGGAGCGCCTGCTCGAGCGCCGCCTCGTTCCCGGCTCCCTTCGCCTGCCGACGGCGGTTCACCATGGGCACGCGAACAGGTGTTTCGGGGTGGGCGCGTCACACCGGCCGGCTGGCATGAAACGTCCTTTCCTGAGCACCGAATCTCACGGTACATCGGCCAGTCTGTCCCGGACCTGACCTTTGGCAGGCCGGTCGTCTTCCCGCTTGTGACCCCGGAATCGCAGGATCCGTCGCACACTGGTGCAATGTCCCGGCACGCCCGCAGGCCCACGCGTCCGAACCTGGTCGCCCTCGGGGCGACGCTGGGGTCGGTCGGCCTGCTGGTCACAGCGGCGCTGGTCGGCTCCCGGTCCGGGCATGACGGACCCAGGGCGTCTGCCACGCCCACCGTCACCTCTGTCTCCGCGTCCGCCGGCGGCTCGATGGCGCCAGCGCTGCCCGGACCGCCGGCCAAGATCGTCAACCCGTACGCGCTGCCGGCCGTCGCGGTCCAGCCGATGCCGTGCCCGCCACCGCCGCGGCCGCCACACAAGCCTCCGCCGCCGCACAAGCCGCTTAAGCCGGTGATCCCGCTGAGCAACATCCCCAAGCCGTGGCCCGTGCCGGCGCACACCCCCGCTCTCGCGGCGATCTCCGGCAAGGGGATGTGGCTGACCACCTGGCGGACCAGCCACGTCGACGTCCCGGCCGTGGTGGCCAAGGCGAAGGCCGCGGGCCTCACGTCGCTGTGGGTCCGCACCGGCGGGTCCAAGCAGGGCTACTACGGCGACCCGCTGCTGCACGCCCTGCTGCCGGCAGCACACGCTGCGGGACTCAAGGTGATCGCCTGGGACTTCCCGGCCCTGTCCAACCCGGCGCGTGATGCGATCCGGGCCCGGGCGGCGCTGAAGTACACCGTCGACGGGCAGAAGATCGACGGCTTCAGCCCGGACATCGAGACGATCAACGAGGGCACGTTCAACAACCCCAAGCGGGTCTCCTACTACTTGTCCTTGGTCCGCCGGGCTGCCCGCGGCCGCCCGGTGGTGGCGACGGTGATGCGGCCGACGACCTGGCAGCTGAAGACCTACCCGTATGCGGCCGAGGCCCCGTACATCGATGCCTATGCGCCGATGGACTACTGGTCCTGCAACGAGCCGGGCGAGCTGGCGGCCGGGTCGATCCGGCTGCTGGCCAAGTTCGGCAAGCCGGTGACGGTGATCGGCCAGTCCTACAACATGGCCGACGAGGGTGGCCGGCCTGGAGTGCCGTCGGCGGCCGAGACCTGGCGGTTCCTCGACAGCGCCAAGCGGGCCGGAGCGATCGGCGCCAGCCTGTGGACGTACGAGGAGTCCGGCCCGGCCCAATGGGATCCGTTGACCAGATTTGCCTGGTAGCAGGCGATGTGCACGGTACGGGGTTGCAACCGGAGCCGATGGGGCTATTGTTCGGGTATCGGTCACTCTGTCAGCCCGGCGGGGTGCGTTCGATCACCCTGGGGGGCTCCGTGGACGCAGCAGCGATCACTCGGCCGGCGACGATGCTCGCCGGCAACTCCTGGACCTAGTCCAGCCGACCTCCCTTCGCCCGGTCGCTGAGGCCCGCCGGGGCGTCCCGTTTGCGCGCCGACCCACGGGCTAGGGTCGTCAGCGGTAGGTACGGGACACGGCGGAGGTGCGCGGTGCAGATCCAGCAGACCGACGAGTGGCGGGCGCTGAGCGACCACTACGGCAAGGTGCGTGACGTACACCTGCGTGCGCTGTTCGAGCAGGACGCCAAGCGCGGCACCAACCTGACCGCCGATGCCGTCGACGTGCACCTCGACTACTCCAAGCACCGGATCACCGAAGAGACCCTGAGCCTGCTCGTGGCTCTCGCCCGGCGCGCGGGTGTACGCGAGCGGGCCGCCGCGATGTTCGCCGGCGAGCACATCAACAACACCGAGGACCGCGCCGTCCTGCACGTCGCCCTGCGCTTGCCGCGCGGCACCCGGCTCGTGGTCGACGGCGTCGATGTCGTGGCCGAGGTGCACGCGGTGCTCGACCGGATGGCCGGCTTCAGCGACAAGGTCCGCTCCGGCGAGTGGGTCGGCAGCACCGGCAAGCGCATCCGCAACGTCGTCAACATCGGCATCGGCGGCTCCGACCTCGGCCCCGCGATGGCGTACGAGGCCCTCAAGGCCTTCAGCGACCGCGGCCTCACGTTCCGGTTCGTCTCCAACGTCGACGGCACCGACATCGCCGAGGCGACTCGTGATCTGGACGCCGCCGAGACCCTGTTCATCGTCGTGTCGAAGACGTTCACCACCCAGGAGACGCTGGCCAACGCCACCAGTGCCCGCGACTGGCTGGTCGGGCAGCTCGGAGCCGACGCCGACGTGGCCAAGCACTTCGTCGCCGTTTCCACCAACGCCGAAAAGGTCAGCGCGTTCGGCATCTCCACCGACAACATGTTCCCGATCTGGGACTGGGTGGGCGGCCGCTACTCCTACACCTCGGCCGTCGGCCTGTCGCTCATGGTGGCCATCGGGCCGGACGGGTTCCGCGAGATGCTCGACGGCTTCCACCAGATGGACGAGCACTTCCGCACCGCGCCGTACGAGGCCAACCTGCCGGTGCTGATGGGGCTCATCGGCATCTGGTACGACGACTTCTTCGGCGCCGAGACCCTCGCAGTGCTCCCGTACAGCCAGTACCTCAACCGGTTCTCGGCCTACCTCCAGCAGCTGGACATGGAGAGCAACGGCAAGCGGGTCGACCGCGACGGCGTGCCCGTCCAGGTGCAGACCGGGCCGGTGGTCTGGGGGCAGCCGGGCACCAATGGCCAGCACGCGTTCTACCAGCTCATCCACCAGGGGACCAAGCTGATCCCGGCCGACTTCATCGGCGTGGTCAAGGCTGAGCACCAGGTCGGCCAGCACCAGGATCTGCTGTTCTCGAACTTCCTCGCCCAGACCGAGGCACTGGCGTTCGGCAAGACACCCGAGGAGGTCTCCGCCGAGGGGGTCGCACCGCAGCTGGTCCCGGCCAAGACGTTCCCGGGCAACCACCCCACCACGTCCATCGTCATCGACCGGCTCACCCCCAGCACCCTGGGACAGCTCGTGGCGCTCTACGAGCACAAGGTGTTCACCCAGGGTGCGATCTGGGGCATCAACAGCTTCGACCAGTGGGGCGTCGAGCTCGGCAAGGCACTGGCCAACCGGATCGTGCCCGAGCTGACCTCCGACTCGCCGCTCGGTCACGACAGCTCGACCAACGCCCTGATCGAGCGCTACCGCCGGGGTCGCGCCTAGCTTGGCTGCCGATCCGGCCACCGCCCAGCGCGCGACGATAGCGTCGCTATCGGCGGCCAGACCCGGCGGAACCGACGACAGCGCCGCTATCGGCGGAGCCGGGCGACCGTGTCCCGCGCGACGATAGCGTCACTATCGGCGGCCAGACCCGGCGGAACCGACGACAGCGCCGCTATCGGCGACAGGAACCGGCCGGGACGGCACTCACCTTGGTCAGCAGACCCTAGAGCAGCGAGCGGGTCACTTTCTCTGCTGCCACGCGCTTCTCGAGCACGGCATGGTCGAGGTTGCGGCAGAGCACGACCGACCCGTCGACCGACAGCGGCCCCAGCAGTCCTCGCACGACCGACTCGACGTCGGTGAAGTCGGAGGTCGTGACCACGCGCGCGCCGGGCTCGAGGCCGAGCGACTCTCCGGCGGCCACGAGGTCCGCGCCGGAGAGCGATCCCGTCTCGACCGCGAACGCCGGATCGCCTGGCAGCACAGGGTTGTACGGCGCGAAGCGGTCGCCGTACGAGGGAACCTCGAGGGCGTAGTCGAGCACCCCGGCGGGCAACCCCGCCGCCGGCCGGGCGAACGGCAGGAGCGACAACGCCACGATGTCGCGCGCGCCGGTCGACGTCCTCGCCGCCGAGACGGTGTCCGCAGCAGTGAACGCGATGTCCGCCGGCGCAACGGCCTCCAGCCCAGTGGCGGCGATGAGGCCTGTCGCCCAGCAGGCACTGAGGATCACCGCCGTCTGCCAGTGCGTCGGCAGCAGGACGGCCACCCGCTCACCGGGCTCTGCGGACAGGCCGTCCTGCAGCAGGTTCGCCGTCTTGGACACCCAGTTGGCATAGGTGGCAACGGAAAGCTCGACCCGCTCGCCGGTCGCGTCGTCATAGAACGTGATCAGCGGCCGTGCGCCGTCCCTGGCCAGCGAACGCGCGAGCAGTCCCGCAGGGGTCACGGTGCGCAGACGGCGGAGTTGGCCGTCGGCGCCTTGGCGACGATTGCCGACACGCCGGCCGCGCTGGCCGCCGTCGTCTTGGGGGCAACGGTCGTGGTCGCCGACGACTTGCCGACGCTGACCTTGACCACCGTGGTGAAGTTGTCGCCGATGACGAGCTCGAGGGTGGAGGTCAGCGAGGTCTTCAGCTTGATCACCGAGCCGGGCACGGCGGCGGCGAGGGTGCGGGCAGAGTCGGCCCGGCCCGTCCCGTAGTAGACGATCGACGTCGGGGTGGAGGCCGCGTTGCCGGACGTCAGCGCCGTGAAGCCCCCGGCCTTGAGGTTCTGCGCAGTCTGGACCGCGAGATGGGCACGGCCCGAGCCGTTGGACACCCGTACCCGGATCTTGGCCGGCGCGACGGTCAGCGGGACCGACGGCGTCTTCGGCGCTGCGGAGCCCGAGGTCTTGGCGACCTTGGGCTGAGCCGTGTTGTCCTTCATCGCCGCGAACACCGCGGGCAGGTTGGCGGTGTCGAGCTCGACCACGCTCTGGCCGCCCACGCGCGCGCTGCTGGTGAGGATCGGCACCTGCAGGAAGGTCACGTGGGCCGGGTCGATGCTGTGCAGCCGGGTGGCCAGGGTCTTCATCTGGGAGATCCCGAAGCCGTTGTCCGTGGTCATCGACTTGGCCGCAGCCCGCGCGAACGAGTAGAGCTTGGCCGGGTCGGTCAGCGTGCCGGCCGAGAGCACCTTGTGCAGCATCACGGACAGGAAGTACTGCTGGTCGGCGATCCGGCCGATGTCACCGCTGGGCAGGCCCTTGCGGTCCCGTACGAAGGCCAGCGCCTGGTCGCCGTTGATGTGATGGGTCGAGCCGGCGGTGAGGTTGTCGCCGCTGTCGTGGTCGTGCCTGGTCGTCTTGACGCACACGTTCAGGCCGCCCAAGGCATTGACCATGTTCTTGAAGCCGGTGAAGTCGACCTGCACGACGTGGTTGACCCGGATGCCGGAGAGCAGCTCGAGGGTCGCGACCAGCAGCGGGGAACCGCCCTCGGCGAACGCGGCGTTGAGCTTGGCCTTGTGCTCGGGGTGGTGGCCGCCCTTGGTGTCGGTCCACTGGGGGATCGTCACCCAGGAGTCGCGCGGGAACGAGATGATCGACGCCTTGGCCGAGCCCGACGGTACGTGGACCAGCATCATCGTGTCCGAGCGCTGGCCCGAGGTGTAGTCCTGGCTGCCCTTGGCCGCGTTGTAGACGCCGTTAGCTCCCGCCCGGGTGTCCGACCCCACCAGCAGGAAGTTCTCAGCCTTTGCGTCCGCAGCCGGCCGGTGGATGCCGTTCTTCGCCAGGGCGTCGAAGGCGTTGATGTGCGCGATGTTGCCGAAGATGCTGTGGTAGATCACCCAGAAACCACCCGCCGCGAGCAGCACGCACACCGAGGTGACCGCCGCGATCCACCCCGCGATGCGCTGGCCGCGGGACCGCTTGGTCACCATCGACGCGGGCGCCGACCAGGGCGTCTTGCCCGGAGGCCCCGTACGCGGCCCGCGCGGGTTGAGCTCCGGGGGCAGGTCGCCGAAGCCGGGCGGTGTGTCACTCACAGGCGGGAAATCCTCCAGGTAGCCGTGCTTGCGTGCCTTACAGGAGACGCCGCAGGACCCGTACCGGTTGTCAGCTCGTGCCCGAATCATGCCGATCTGATGCCTTGACCGGCCCGGCCAGCGTATCGGCGCTTGTCTGGCAATCGGGTGAAGCCACGCCCGGCACAGGCGGACTGCTAGCCTGCCCGCTATGGATCTGGTCGCATGAAGGCGCTTGTCCTGGCCGGGGGCGCCGGGACCCGGTTGCGCCCGATCACCCACACCTCGGCCAAACAGCTGGTCCCCGTGGCCAACAAGCCGATCCTGTTCTACGGCCTCGAGGCGATCCGCGACGCGGGCATCACCGAGGTCGGGATCATCGTCGGCGACACGGCGGACGAGATCATGGCCGCCGTGGGCGACGGCAGCGCGCTGGGCATCCGCGCCACGTACATCCGCCAGGACGCCCCGCGTGGCCTCGCCCACGCGGTGCTCGTGGCGCACGACTTCCTCGGCGACGAGCCGTTCGTCATGTACCTCGGCGACAACCTGATCATCGGCGGCATCAGCGGACTGGTCGAGGAGTTCGCCAGGGACCTGCCCGACGCGCAGGTCCTGCTGACACAGGTGCCGGACCCGTCGCAGTTCGGCGTCGCCGAGCTCGGTCCCGACGGTCGCATCTCCCGGCTGGTCGAGAAGCCCAAGGAACCGCGCAGCGACCTGGCCCTGGTCGGCGTCTACATGTTCGGGCCCAAGATCCACGAAGCCGTACGGGGGATCGCGCCCAGTGCCCGAGGCGAGCTCGAGATCACCGACGCGATCCAGTGGCTGGTGGACAACGGGTGCGAGGTCCGCCCCCACATGGTCACCGGCTACTGGAAGGACACCGGCCGCCTCGAGGACATGCTCGACACCAACCGCAAGGTGCTCGAGAGCTTCGAACCCGCGGTGCACGGCAAGGTCGACGAGTCCAGCCGGATCGTCGGCCGGGTCGTGATCGAAGAGGGCGCCGAGGTGATCCGCTCGACCGTACGGGGGCCGGCGGTCATCGGCCGCAACACCCGGATCGTCGACACCTACGTCGGCCCGTTCACGTCGATCTATCACGACTGCGTGATCGAGGACACCGAGATCGAGCACTCGCTGGTCCTGGAGCACTCGGTGATCCACGGCGTCGGTCGGATCGAGGACTCGCTGATCGGCCGCTACGTCGTGATGGAGCCGTCGGCCGAGCTGCCCCGTGCCCACCGGCTGATGGTCGGTGACCACAGCAGGATCTCCATCGCCACGTGATCCCGAGGGGGCATCGGCGCGGAGTTGCCCTGCTGGCATCGATCTCGGGGCTCGTCTACTCGGTCTTCTCCGTGGCTCGGCACCACGTCTTCGAGACCACCGCCTACGACCTCGGGATCTTCTTCGAGGCAGTGCGCGGCTGGGCGCACCTCGGCCTGCCGATCGTCCCGGTCAAGGGGGTCCACGACCAGCTCGGTACGCACTTCGACCTCCTCGGCGACCACTTCCACCCGATCCTGGCCCTGCTCGCGCCGACGTACTGGATCTGGCCCCACCCCGAGACACTGCTCGTCGACCAGGCCCTGCTGTTCGCCGTCTCCGCCGTTCCCGTCTGGGCCTTCGTCCAGCGGCTGCTCGGCCCGCGGGCGGCCTACCTGTGGACCGCCGGCTACGTCACCTACTGGGGCCTGCAGGAGGCGGCGGCGTTCGACTTCCACGAGATCGCGTTCGCGGTGCCGCTGATCGCCTTCGCCATCGAGCGGGTGCAGGCCCGGCGCTTCCCGGCCGCAACGATCGCGGTGCTGATGTTGCTGCTGGTCAAGGAAGATCTCGCCCTGCTAGTGGCGTTCTTGGGTCTCTACATCGCGGTACACGGCCGGCGTGTCCTCGGCTCCGCGGTGACAGCTGCGGGTGTCGTCGGCTACGTCCTGATCACCCGCGTGTTCCTGCCGCACTTCGCCGGCGGCCAGGCGTTCATGTACTGGACCTACGACTCGCTCGGCAAGGACCTGCCCTCTGCGCTGGGCTTCATGGCCCGCCACCCGTTCCGCACGGTGCAGCTGTTCTTCACCCCTGCGGTCAAGTGGCACACGCTGCTCTGGATCTTCGCGCCGTTCGCGCTGCTGACGGCCGGGTCATCGACGCTGATCCTGCTGGTGCCGCTGCTGGCGGAGCGCTTCTTCTCCTCCGGCCCGCAGTACTGGGTGACCGGCTACCACTACACCGCGACCGCCGCGCCGATCGTGGCGATGGGCGCCGCCGAGGGGCTTCACCGGATACTTCGCTTGGTGCCAAAGGATTCCGTACGGGCTGCCGCGGGGAGGTGGGTGCCCGCTGCGGTGGCAGTCGCCGGGCTGGCCAGCATCGCCTACTTCCCGCTGCACGAGCTCTTTCTGCCGCGGCTGTGGGCGACCGGGGGCCGGGTCGCGGCGGCGCACGCAGCGGTGGCCCAGGTGCCCCGAGGCGTGACGGTCGAGGCCACCGACCGGCTGCAGCCGCACCTGGTCGACCACACGAACGCGTTGCTGCTCGATGGCACCGAGACCACCGCGACCTGGCTGGTTGCAGACGTGGGCAAGCCGGACTGGCCGCTGAAGAGCGTCGACAAGCAGCAGGCGTACGTGGCACAGCGCGAAGCCGAAGGCTGGACGGTGGTCTTCAACCGCGACGGCTTCGTCGTCCTGCACGGCCCGTCCTAGTGTGCCGGTCTCTCCCCAGGGACTCCACCTGCTTGAATGCTCACGTGTCCGCGCCGGAGAACTCTTGCCAGCGTCCCAGCGCGTACGGCGTCCTCGGGGTGCTGCCCGCCCTGGTCTGCTCGGCGTGGATCGCGGCCGGGGTGGCGTTGCTGCTGCTGCGCGCGTTCCAGCCCTGGCTCGCGATTCCCGTCGCCCTGGTCCTGTTGGCGGTCATGCTGTGGCTCGTCCCGGTCCGCCGGTGGACCGCGCCGTCCGGCCCCACCTGGGCGCTGGTGCTCACCCTGGCGGTGGTGGTTCTTGCCGGAGTCTGGGCAGGGACCCACGCGTCCGAGAACCTTGTCGTGCGAAGGGATCCCGGTCCGTACGGGCTGATCGGCGCCTGGGTTGCGCAGCACGGCACGATCTCGATGCCTTCCGATGCTGCCGTTTTCGGGCACCTGCCGCACATCGCCTTCGACTCGCCGGCGTTCTACGGCCGACCGGGTGACGTGCTCCAGCCGCAGTTCATGTCGGGGCTTCCGTTGGTGATCGCCCCGGCGCACTGGATCGGGGGGCTGCCCTGGCTGTTCAGGGCCAACGCGGTCATCGGCGCCCTCGCGTTGCTGACGTTCGCGAGCTTCGTGGCCCGGGCGGTCGGACCACGGGCGGCGCCGTTCGCCACGGCCGTGCTGGCGCTCAGCTATCCCGAGACGCACGCCTTCCGGTCACCGTACAGCGAGCCGTTGACGCAGCTGATGGTCTTCGGCGGGCTCTGCCTGCTCTGGGACGCCGGCCGGCGCAGGGAGCAGACCTGGCGAGCGGCCGGGCTGGCCGGGCTGGTGCTGGGGTTGACTGCCGCCGTGCGGGTCGATGCGGTCGCCGACCTGCTCCCGTTGGCCGCCGTCGTGGTCGTCCTCGCGGTCGGCTCCCGTCGCCGCGACGCTGCCGGGCTGACCGTGGGCCTCGCCGTCGGGATCGGCGTCGGGGCGGCCGATGGCTGGCTGCTGCACTACGCCTATATCTACGACACCCGCACAGAGCTCAGGTTGGTCGGCCTCGCCCTGCTAGCCGTCTGCATCGGCGCCGGGCTCGCCATCTCCGTCGGCCGGCGGCTCGTAGGGCGAGGACCCTTGTCGGCGAAGTGGCCCGGAATCCTTGCTGCTACGGCGATCCCGCTGGTCGCCGTGCTCGGCTACGCCGTCCGCCCGTACGTCGAGCACCCGCACTCGCCGGCCAGCGACAAGACCGCGCAGGAGGTCGGCCGGTTGCAGACCATGAGCCACCTGCCCTTGGACCCGCACCGGACCTACGCCGAGGACTCCCTGCGCTGGATGGGCTGGTGGGTGGGCGCTCCGGCTATCCTGCTGGCTGCCCTGGCCGCCGGACTGGTCGTACGGAGGTGGCTGGCCGGGCGCGACGCCGAGCTGCTGCCGGTGGTCGGGACCGGGCTTGCCGTGGCGCTGCTGGTGTTCTGGCGGCCGTCGATCACCCCTGACCACCCGTGGGCCGACCGAAGGTTCGTGCCCATCGTGCTGCCGGTGCTGGTGCTGCTGGCGACGTGGCTGCTGGCCCGCGTCGCCGAGGACAAGCGTTGGCGCCGCGCTGTTCCCGTACTCGGCCTGGCGATCCTGGTGCCGACCGTGCTGACGACGGCGCCGCTGGCCTGGACCCGTACCGAGACCGGCCAGCTCGCCGCATTGAAGGCCCTGTGCGCGCGGATTCCCGCCCGGGTCGCCGTGTTGTTCGTCGACGTCGACCTCGCCTTCCGGTGGGCACCGGCCGTTCGCGACGAGTGCGGCGTCCCGACCGGCTACATCGCGGCCGGCGGCCAGGTTGCGGTGGCAGACGTGCAGGCAGCCGTACGCGCCCACGGCCGTTCCCTGGTCCTGCTCGGCGCGACGGCCGCTGAGCTGACCGGCCGCGACCCGCAGCACATCGTGGGGCTCACCTATCCGGTCGACGCCCGCACACTGACCAGGCGCCCGCACCGGACGGACACCGAGCGGACCGACGTCTGGTCGGCCCTGGTCCCTGACTGATACTGGGCAAATGACCGACGAACCGGGTGTCTTCTCCCAGCGGTGGTCCGGCGGCGACCGGGTCGACCCCGCGTGCCTGGGCGATGAGCGGACCATGCTCAGCCAGTACCTCGACTACCAGCGCAGCACCTTCGAGCTCAAGTGTGCGGGCGTGGCGCCCGGGCAGCTCAGCGCCTTGACCGTCCCGCCGTCGACGCTGAGCCTGCACGGCCTGTTGCGGCACCTGTCAGGGGTCGAGCGGTGGTGGTTCCGGATCCAGTTCGCCGGCGAGCAGGTGCCGGAGCTCTACTACAGCGACGACGACCCGGACCAGGACTTCGACTCTCTCGACGGCGACGCCGGGGAGGCTCTCGAGGTCTGGCGGCGGGAGTGCGCGCGCTCCCGCGAGATCGCGCGCGCTGCCGAGTCGATGGACAGCACCGGTACCAGGCGGCTGACCGGTGAGCCCTTCTCGCTGCGCTGGGTGATGCTGCGCCTGGTGGCGGAGTACGCCCGGCACAACGGCCACGCCGACCTGCTGCGGCAGCGCATCGACGGCCGGACCGGGGAGTAGGCCTCACACAGGCGCGACATCGGGCACGAGCTCTGCCCACACGGTCTTGCCCTCGGACGTCGCGTCGGCGCCCCAGCGGGTGGAAAGCCGGTCGACCAGGAACAGCCCCCGCCCGCTCTCTGCCAGCCCGTTCGCATGCCGCGGCCGGACCGGACGGACCGAGCTGTCGCTGACCTCGGCTCGCACCCCGCCCCGCTCGCCCTCGAGCACCGCCAGCCTGACCGTGATCTGGCTCCCGGCGTGCCGCACCGCGTTCGCGACCAGCTCGGTCACCACCAGCTCGGCGTCCGAGCACACCTGGCCGGCGTCCCAGCGGGTGCAGGCGGTCAGCACCAGGATCCGGGCGTGCGCCGCCGAGCGGGGCTCCGCAGGCAGCACAGCGACCAACCGGTTGCCTTCGTCGATCACGGTGTGGGGCAACTCTGACGCGGCAGAACTGCCGGGCTGGCTGGCGATGACGTCCTCCGATCGGGGACTGGGTTGCCCCCGGTGTACCCGTCCTCCGCGAAACGTCCCGCACCGTGCCGAGGTTTCTGCCGCGTCGTCCGACCCGGTGGGCAACGGCCGCTGCCAGGATCGGGCAGAATCACGGGGCACGGGCATCACCCGGGCGCGGCCCTCCCCGCTGCAGGACTACCGAAGGACAGCTGCAATGCGTGTGCTCGTCACCGGCGGCGCCGGCTTCATCGGCTCCCACTACGTCCGTACGCTGCTCGCCGGCGGCTACGAGGGAGCGCGGATCGAGCGGGTCACCGTCTACGACAAGCTGACCTACGCCGGCAACCTGGCCAACCTCGAGACGGTCGCCGGTGACCCGCGCTACGGCTTCGTGCACGGCGACATCGTGGACGCGGCCGCCCTGGACGCTGCGCTGCCCGGTCACGACGTCGTGGTCAACTTCGCCGCCGAGACCCACGTCGACCGCTCGATCACCGGCGCGGCGGACTTCGTCGTCACCAACGTGCTCGGCGCGCAGACCCTGCTCGAAGCCTGCCTCCGCAACTCAATACCTCGGGTTCTGCACGTCTCCACCGACGAGGTCTACGGGTCCATCGCCGAGGGCTCGTGGACCGAGGACTCGCCGTTGTTGCCCAACTCTCCTTACAGCGCAGCCAAAGCGGGCGCGGACCTGATCGCCCGCTCCTACGCGCGGACCTACGGACTGAACGTCACGATCACCCGCTGCAGCAACAACTACGGCCCGTACCAGTTCCCTGAGAAAGTCGTGCCGTTGTTCGTGACCAACCTGCTCGACGGGGCGACGGTGCCGCTCTACGGCGACGGGCTCAACGTCCGGGACTGGCTGCACGTCGACGACCACTGCCGCGGCATCCAGCTCGCGCTGGACAGGGGTGAGGCCGGCGAGATCTACAACATCGGCGGCGGCCTGGAGCTGACCAACCGCGAGCTCACCGAGCGGCTGCTCGAAGCGGTCGGCGCCGACTGGAGCCGGGTCACCCCGGTCGAGGACCGCAAGGGTCACGACCGGCGCTACTCCGTCGACGACTCCAAGCTGCGGGCGCTGGGCTACGCGCCCCGTACGACCTTCGAGGAGGGGCTGGCGCAGACCGTCGCGTGGTACCGGGACAACCGGCATTGGTGGGAGCCGCTCAAGAGCGGCATCGTCAAGGCTTCCGCGGAGTGACCCGCTGGCTGGTCACCGGCGCCGGCGGGCAGCTCGGCTCGGACCTGGTGTCGGTCCTGACCGCAGCCGGGGACGAGGTGGTCGGGCTGACCCGGGCCGACCTCGACATCTCGGACGAACGCTCCGTGCGGGCTGCGGTCGACCGGGTGTGGCCGGACGTGGTGATCAACGCCGCGGCCTACACCGGCGTCGATGCCGCAGAGGCCGACGAGGACGAGGCCTACCGGGTCAATGCGACCGGTGCCGGCGTCCTGGCCACGGCCACCTCCGGGCGGGCGAGGTTGCTGCATGTCTCGACCGACTATGTGTTCGACGGCCAGGGCAGCGCCCCGTACGCGGAGGACGACCCGACCGAGCCGCGTTCGGCGTACGGGAGGACCAAGCTGGCCGGTGAGCGGGCGGCCATGGGCGTACACCCGGACGCCTACGTGGTCCGTACGGCGTGGGTCTACGGTGCGGCTGGCGGCAACTTCGTCAAGACGATGGCTGCGCTCGAGGCCAAGCACGAGACGGTGTCGGTGGTCGACGACCAGCGCGGCTCACCGACCTGGTCCCGCGATCTCGCGTACGGGCTGGTGACGTTGGGGAGATCGGCTGCTGCGCCGGGGATCTATCACTGCACCAACGGTGGCGAAGCGACGTGGTACGACCTGGCAAGGGCGGTGTTCGAAGAGCTCGGCGCAGATCCTGGTCGCGTCCAGCCGACCACGACGGAGGCCTTCCCGCGTCCGGCGCCCCGACCGGCCTACTCCGTCCTGGGCACGCACCGTTGGCGGGCTGCGGGGCTGCCCCCGTTGCGGCACTGGCGGGCAGCCTTGCGCGCCGCCTTCGCCGAGGCGGGGCCGGCGCTGCGCCCTGCCGGCTGAGCCGCGCCGAGTGGGTCGTCAGGCAACGTCCTCAGGCAGTGCAGCGCAGCGAGCTGAGGTCCGGCAGGATCAGCTCGGCGCCAGTGAGCTCTGCCGGGCGGTGCGTCGTGCTCACCGCCACCACCCGGCAGCCCGCGGCGAGGGCCGACGTCACGCCGGCCGGGGCGTCCTCGACGGCCAGGAAGGTGCCGTGGTCACCGAGCCGGCCGCGCCCGACGAGATAGGGCTGCGGATCAGGCTTTCCGCGGTCGACGTCCTCGGCGGTGACCAGCACCGGCGGCCAGGGCAGCCCAGCAGCCTGCAGTCTGACCTTCACCACCGGCACGGTGCCCGAGGTGACGATGCCCCACGGCATGCCTGCGGCGTCGAGACTCTCCAGCAGCTCGTGGGCACCGCGGATCGCCGTCACGCCTTCGACATCGGTCTCCTCGTACGCCACGAGCCGGGCCACCGCGTCGTTGACAAGGTGGTCAGGCAGCATGCCTCGGACGTGGTCCTCTGCCCGCTTGCCGTGCAGCGGCTCCGGGAACGCCGACTCCGGCAGGTCGTACCACCGGAGGAACGCGTGCCACAGCCGTTCGATCGACGCCGTCGAGTCGACCAGGGTGCCGTCCATGTCGATCAGCACGCCGGCCACCTCGGCGGCCCAGCCGGGATCGGTGTCGCTCAGGATACGTCGGGGCATGCCGTCATCCTGCCCGGTAGCCCGGCAGGGAGCCGAACCCGGTTCTCGGCGTAGGCGACCCCGGCCAGCACGACCAGGCCGCCGGCGGCGAGGTTCCACTCGAGCGGCTCGCCGAGCAGCACGATGCTGATGACGACGGCGAAGACCGGCACCAGGTAGTTGACGGCGGACGCCGTCGTTGCACCCAGGTCGCCGATCAGCCGGAAGTAGAGGACGTACGCGAGCCCCGTACCGAGCAGCCCGAGCACACCGACGCTCGCGCCCACCCGGAGAGTGACCTCCGGCGCGTGCCAGGCGAGGAACGGAGTCGCCAGCGTCTGCAGCGCGGCCGCCGCGGTCAGCTGCGACGCGGCCAGGGCAAGGGGCGCGAGGCCCCGCGGGGAAAGGAACCGTCGAACGTAGACGAACCCGAGCGCATAGCTGAAGGCTGCTGCCAGGCAGGCGATCCGGGCGCCGACCGAGCCGCCGCTGTCGCGCCACGGGCCGATCACGAGTACGACGCCGGCGAAGCCGACCAGCAACCCGACCACCTTGCGGCGGGTGACCCGCTCGGTCGGCAGTGCGAGCGCCGCCATGCCCAGCGTCAGCAGGGGAGTCGCGCCGATCAGGACTCCGGCCATGCCGGCACCGGCGCTGCGTTCCCCGTACGACAGGAGGAGGAACGGCGCCACGTTGCCGAACAGCGCCGCCACTGCGACGTGCCGCCAGGTCCCGTACGAGGTGGGCAGTCGGATCCCCTTCGCGGAGGCGATCGTCAGCAGGACGGCCGCGCCCAGGGCCAGCCGGGTGAGCACCAGCTGCCCCGGCGTGAGGCCCTCCAGGGACACCTTGATGAAGGTGAAGCTGCTGCCCCACAGGGCGGCGAGCAGCAGGAACCGGGTCGTGGCGTTCGGCTGGGTCGTCATGCGACCATGGTGAGACCTTCACACCAGTGTGAAGGCAAGGGGTGAGGTCAGTGAGGATCGGCGAGCTGTCCCAGCGGACGAACGTCTCGACCCGGCTGCTGCGCTACTACGAGGAGCAGGGGCTGCTCACGCCGGTGCGGGCAGCCAACGGCTACCGCGACTACGCGGAGTGCCACCTCGACGATGTCTGGCAGATCAGGGGGCTGCTCGCCTCCGGCCTGCCGGTGCGCATCATCAAGCAGATCCTGCCCTGCCTCGACGAGCCGTGCGAGCTCCAGGCGGCCGATGTGACCCCCGCGATGCTGGCCAGCCTCGAGGAGCAACGCGCGCTGATGGACGACCGGGTCCGCTGCCTGACCGAGAGCCGCGACGCCGTCACCGCCTATCTCGAGGCGGCGCGGTCCCGGCAGAAGCCAGCCGCCGCCAGGTCCTGACCAACTTTCTGTCCGAGGTCAGGACTAGCGTCCCGCTCTGCTCGAGAGGGGACGCAATGATCGAATCAGACGCGACGATGCTCCGGCTGGGTGAGGCCATCGCCTTGGGCCAGGTCGGCGACCGGGCGACCGCTCGTGACCGGCTGGTTGGGCTGTGGCACGACGTGGGCGGTGAGGCGGGCGACCCGCTGCACCGCTGCGCGATCGCCCACGCGCTGGCGGCCGTGCAGGACGATGTGGTCGACGAGCTGTTCTGGGACCTGCAGGCGCTCGCCGCGGCCGACGGGGTCACCGACCGGCGGGCGGAGCAGGTCGGGGCCGGGCCGGTGAGCGGGTTCTACCCGTCGCTGCACCTCAACCTCGGCGACTGCTACCGACGGCTGGGCGACGTCGACAGTGCCTGGCTGCACGTGCATCGCGGCCGGGCGACCGTACGGGCCCTGCCGGACTCCGGCTACCGGGAGCTGCTGCTGCGCGGCCTCGATCGGCTGGCCGACCGGCTGCGTGATCTCGACTCCCGGCTCAACCCGACCTGACCCTCGCCCGATAGGCCGCGACGTTGGCCCGGTTGCCGCAGCCGCTCTCGCAGAACCGCCGCGAGCGATTCTTCGACAGGTCGACCACGACCTTGTCGCAGTCGTGCCCGGCGCAGATCCGCAGCCGGCTGAGCTCCTTCATCCGGATCACGTCGATCATCGCCATCGCCGCCTCGACGGCCATCCGGCTGGCCAGCGGCGCCTCCTGAGAGGTGGCGTGCAGGTGGTAGTCCCAGCCGTCGTGGCGGAGCAGCTGGGGCAACGCCCTGAACTCGCGGAGCAGTGCGTTCACGATCTCGACGGCTTCGTGCTCGTCCACCTCCCAGAGCCGCCCGAGCCGCGGCCGCAGGTCCCGTACGGACTGCAGCTCTGCCTCATCGCGGGTGCGCGACCCGGTCCACTCCCAGGTCTCGAGGAAGGCGTCGAGGGCTACGACGTCCGGCAGCAGCTCGACCGGCTTGCCCACGTCGTCGCGTGCGGTGTTGACCAGGGCGGCGGCTGCGGAGATCGAGATCTCGGTGTCATGAGCAAAAACCACGTTGACTCCTTTCGGCCGCGGCTCTACTGTCATGAGCATAGAGCGTTTGACGTCTTACAGCGAGGGAGCTGACCTATGGTGCGCGTCCGTACGGGGTCCGCGGGCGCGGGGCTTGCCTTCGCCGTCATGTCGGCGGCGACGTTCGGGACCTCCGGCACGTTCGCCACGTCGCTCATCGACGCGGACTGGAGTCCCGGCGCCGCAGTCACGGCGCGCATCGGCGTGGCCGCACTGGTCCTGCTCGTGCCTGCGATCCTCCAGCTCCGGCCGATCTGGCCCGGACTCGTGGCGGGTGGCCGCCCGCTGCTGATGCGCAGCGCGCGCCAGACCATCGTCTACGGGCTGGTCGCCGTCGCCGGCTGTCAGCTCTTCTTCTTCCACGCCGTGCAGCGACTGTCCGTCGGCGTCGCCCTGCTCCTGGAGTACCTCGGCGTAGTGCTGGTCGTCGGGTGGGTCTGGCTGGTGCACGGACAGCGGCCGCGTCGGCTCACCGTCGCCGGGTCGGCGGGCGCGCTGGCGGGGCTGGCGTTGGTGCTCGACCTGACCGGCCACCAGCACGTCGACCTGGTCGGCGTGCTCTGGGGGCTCGGCGCCGCGGTGGGGCTGGCGGTCTACTTCGTCATGTCCGCCGGGGACGAGGAGCCGTTGCCTCCGATCGTCATGGCCTGCGGGGCGATGATCGTCGGCACCGTCGCCTTCGCGGTCCTGGGCGTGACGGGGGCGCTGCCGATGCACGCGACCTTCGGCCAGGTGCACTTCTCCGGGCACCGGACCAGTTGGCTCGTGCCGATCCTCGGCCTGTCCCTCCTGGCCGCGGCGTTCGCCTACGTCGCCGGCATCACCGCCGCCCGGCTGCTCGGCGCCCGGCTCGCGTCGTTCGTCGGCCTGACTGAGGTGCTGTTCGCCGTGCTCTTCGCGTGGCTGCTGCTCGGACAGCTGCCGACCGGGCTTCAGCTCGTCGGCGGTGCCTTCATCGTCGGCGGCGTGACCCTGGTCCGGCTGGACGAGCTGGGTCAGGCCGGCGGAGGCAGCCTCGACAACGACCTGGACGCAGGACTCGCCCAGGAGCAGCAACCGGTCAGCACCTGCTGAGCAGCGGATCGCCCGGCGAGGAGCAGGGCGAGCCGGGCTCTCGTTGGTGCGCCGGTCATATCGTGGCTGACGTCCCCAGATCCTGGACGTTCTTGACGATGTCCCATCCGGCGACGACGGGCGCGAGCAGGCTGCCATCGGCCTTTTGCTGCGCGTAGCGGATCTGCAGATCGCCGTACTGGAACGTCACGTGCTCGGTCGGGTCTTCGTCACCGTGCACGGTGGTGATGGTGGCGACCGCGACCAGCTTGAAGGTGTACTGCAGGAACAGCACGCCCGCGCCGACGGTGGCTGAAGGCTTGACCTGCAACAGGTCGACCTTGGCGAAGGCTTGGCCGGCACAGCAGCGCTGAAACAGGACCGGAGAAAGCTTGTCAATGCTCCGGCTGATGGTGAGCGGGTTGAATTTCACCTTTCCGGCTCCCGTGGCGGAGCCGGCCGATCCGATCGCCAAGGTCTGGTCGATGTCGAAGTCGAAGTCGGTGATGGAGAAGAACGTGGTCGGCGCGAGCGCGAACCCGGCGAGGTCCTTGGTGGGCAGTTGCGAGGCCTGGGTCTCGGAGGTCAGCGGCGTACCAAATCCTCCCGACCCGTTGTAGGGAGTGAAGATCATGTAGGAGGTGACAGCCATGATTCAGGAAGCCTTTCCGGGGATGAGCGCGAATGAGTAGAGGGCGGCTCCGCCGCTGAAGGCGTCCACGTCTTGCCGGACCGTGTAGCTGCCCCGGACGCCGTGGTAGGCGCCGGTGCCTCCGGTGACGACGAACTGCCCTGTGCCGGCATGATCCAGTGCGCCGTTGCTGGTGAGCGTCCCGTCAACGAGCACGAAGGTGTGCGACTGCAGCGACCCAGGTGTCGACGTGGACAGGTGGTTGCGGTCCACGACCGTCGCCTGCGCGAAGAACTCGCCTTCGGCCACGGCGTCGGCGCTGCGCCTGAGCGCTCCACTGACAAGGTATTGCGCCCCGACGTCGCGGGGGCGACGACCGCCCGGAGTGCGCAGCCCGGTTGCGTGCAGTACAAACCGCCCGGCAGTCGGCGCTGTGCTCGCCGCCTCTGCGGGGGCAGCTGCGGCACCCTGAAGTCCGAGCAGACCAACGCCGACTGCGAACGAACCGAGGATGGTCCGGCGGGGTACTGCCTGCGCCGACGAAATCATGCGCTTGACCTGTTCATCAACTGCTCCTCAACATGTGGTGCGGAGCGTCACTCCGACCGGGCCTCCCTGACATGTCCCACTCTTGCGCTAAGGAGCTGGCGCCCGCATCGGGCGGCTGCCCTATCTTTCGTCCGGCGCTTTCCTAGGCGAGGGCCAGGCCACTCAGCCGCTACTGTCAACGATGTGCTCGACCACGTCGCCTTACAGGTTCTTGACGTAGACGCCGCCGCGGTGTTCTACACCCGCATTTTCGCGGCGCTCGGCGTCCGGGAGGTCATGCGCGTGCAACGGCCCGAGGGGGCAGTTGTGGGCCTCGCAGGTGCGGAGGGCTTCCCCCGTCTGTGGTTGGGGCCCCTCGTCGACGGCGGCGTACGTCCAGTGCACCTGGCTCTCTCCGCCCCTTCGCCGGCGGCGGTCGACGCCGTCCATGTGGCGGCTCAGGAGGCTGGCGCGCAGATCCTGCACTCCCCGCGGCTGTGGCCCGAATACCATTCCGGCTACTACGGGGTCTTCCTTCGCGACCTCGACGGGAACAATGTGGAAGCGGTCCACCACTCGCTTTCGCGCGGGTGACGGCCACGTGGCTGAACGGTCGTCCCGCGTTACCGAGGCGGCCCGAGCACGACCTGCCCGAAGTCGGCGGCTGCCTTGATCATGGCGTCCGGCTCCGGCTGGGAGTTGGGCGTCCTTGGAGAGGTCACCGTCTTGCCTGCCTGCGGGAACATGCCCTCGAAGCCGCCCGGCGTGCACATCATCAGCAGGTCCGCTTCGGTGGACGTGATCCGATACGAGTGCGGCACCTCCCGCGGCAGGAAAGCGATCCCGCCCTCGGACAGCTGCATCTCCTGGTCGTCACACCACAGCAGAGCAGTGCCCTTGATCAGCATGAAGACTTCGTCCTCGCGGAGATGCTTGTGGTACGGCGGCGCCTCGCCCTTGCTCACCCGAAATCGGCCCACCCCCAGCTGGCCATTCGTGGCTGCGGCGGCGAGCAGCACCGCGAAAGTGCCGCCGTCCAGCCATTCGACCGTCGGCTGCTGGTCCGGTTGCGCCAAGAACGCCATGCTCATGCGTGGTCTCCTGCTCTCGCGTCGGATTCACGGTTCGCCAGGCCGGCAGCGTAACCCCGGCCCGCCTCTGGAAGTGGCGCGGCAGCCCTCACGAGCCCATTGCCGCGGGCCCGCAACCGGCGCAGACTCGTCCGGTCCACCGGATTCGGTGGCACGGCCCAAAGGAGTCGTCGTGGCGCACTACCTGATCGAGGTCGGCTACACCCCGCAGTCCTGGAACACCCAGATCGACACGCAGGCGAACGTCGTCGACCGCATCACACCGGCGCTGGACGCCTGCGGCGCGAAACTGCAGTGTCTCTACTACGCGTTCGGCGACGTCGACCTCATCGGCGTGATCGACTTCCCGGCGCCCGAGGACGCGGCGGCGTTTGCGCTCGCGGTCGGGGCCTCAGGCGCACTGCGGCTGTACCGGACGACGCCGCTGCTCTCCGTCGACCAGGGCATCGACTCCCTGCGCCGGGCCGGCGAGGTGCGCAAGGTCTACTCGCCGCCGCTCACCGTGTCCCTCGTGGGGGAGCCTGCGCCGGCCCGCTGATCGGTTCGCCGCCGCTCAGGCGGCTCGGAACAGCTGGACGTTGCCACTGCCGGTGCGGGCGCGCACCGTGATCGTGTTCTTCGCCGGTGCCGGGTGATCCTCGATCGGAAGATCGGAGCGGACCCGTCCGGCGTCGCCTGAGCCGGACCGGACCGTGACCGAGCCGCTGACCCGGGATGTCCGGCTCTCCGCGCTGCCATAGCGCAGCAGCAGGTCGCCGTCGATGTGATCGAGCGTGATCTCGCCCGACCCGGTGGTGATGTCGGGACGGTGACCATGACCGCGACGCCTTCACGCGAGCGCGCCCGCCAGAGCGAGGCGAGATCGGCGAGGCCGCCCTCGCGGGCGGCGGCGATTGTCAGCGTCGGTCCGACCATGACATCGGTCCGACCATGTCAATGGTGAACCGCTCGAGGAGGTGCCGGGCTCCGGGACTCGACGTGAGCTCGACGGAGGCCGTCGTCAGGTCGTCGACCGCGCGAACGGCGACCGAACCGTGACCGAGCCGAACCGACAAGTTGATCGTCGGCATGGACGGCGACCAGGTCGCCCTAGACCTCCGCGCCGCCGCAACCAGCGACGAGGCGACGCAGAGCCGGGACGCCGAAGAAGCAAGTGCGCGCATCTCACTGCGGCTCACCGATGTGCTGTCGCAGCAATGTCACCGCCTCAGAGGCCGCGCGGCGGACTCATGGGCATGGCAGAGCCCTCCGGTCCCGCGCCCGACCTGCCGAGATGAAGGCATGAGCCAAGCGCGCCCTGCGGTCGCCGCCCGTCCCCTCCCTCTGGCCGAGGGTCTGTGGCAGGTCGCTGGCCCTGGCATCACCCACCCCTGGGACGCCGCCGCCTACCTGGTCACGGGGAAGTACCCGGCTCTCGTGGACTGCGGTACGGGACTCGGGGCGGACGCGCTGGACAGCGCGTTGATCTCCTGCGGTGTCCTGCCTCACCGGCTGACGGCCGTCGTCGCGACCCACGGCCACTTCGATCACGTCGGGGATGGAGCGCGGTTGTCCGCCCTGGGCGTCCCAGTGCTCGTCCACCGGTCGGACGCGGAGGCGGTGCGTACCGCAGACCCGGCTCGCACCTGCGCAGAGACGTTGTACGGGACGGCCTTCGACGCCTTCGAGCCGGTCCCGGTGGCCGACGGGGACGAGCTGGACCTGCACGGTGCCCGGCTGGAGGTGCTCCACACACCCGGCCACACTCCAGGCTCCGTGAGCGTCGTGGCCCACGTCGGCGACCTGCGGGTCCTGCTGGCAGGCGACACCCTGTGGGGCGGCTTCTCCGCGGCGATCGGCTCGGACGAGGAGGCATGGCGGCACTCACTCGAGCGGCTGGCCGCGCTCGAGCTCGACGCCCTCAGCTTCGGGCACGGCATCAGCCGGCTGCTCGACGACCCCGCCGGCCGGATCGCCGAGGCCAGGCAGCGCTTTGCGAGCTACTTCGACCCGTGGTTCAAGCCGCCCAAGCAGCTGTTCCGTTACTAGCAAAGTGCTAAGAAATCATGAACGGGTGGGTCAAGAGTGACACCAGGGGCGACGAATCTGCGGGAGGCTGTCGCTGAAGGCAGCCGCTGACGGTTGCCGAAAAGGCCGTGACCCCACCGGGAGTACCTACTCGTGCGACGTCCGTTCTCTGCCCTGCTCAGCGTCGCACTGATCCCGGCTGCCGTGGTCGTGCCGGTGCTCAGCGCACCCGCGTCCACCGCCCACCTGGTCGCTCCGCGCGTGTTCACGCTGGCCGTCGACGGCTCCGTCGCCCACGGCCTTTCCGCCTCCGCCGAGAGCAAGACCCCTGCGTTCTCCGCGTTCGGCGCCACCTGGGACGCCGGCCGGTCGGGCACCGTCCAGGTCCGGGTCAGGGCCGCTGACACGCACACGTGGTCGGCGTGGACCGGCCTCGCGGCTGCCGACGTAGGGCCTGACCCCGGCAGTGCGGACGCCAGGTCCGCGGGCACGACGGTCGCCTCCGAGGCGATCTGGGCCGGGCCATCGGACGGCGTACAGACCCGGGTCGTCGGCGGCACCGCCCCGGCCAACCTCAAGCTCGAGCTGGTAGACCCCGGTACGAGCCCCGCGGACGCGAGCGTCGGCGCCACCACCATCGGCGGCTCCAGCGCCGAGGCGGCGACCGGGATGCCGCAGGTCTTCACAAGGGCGCAATGGGGCGCGGACGAGTCGATCCGGCTCAGGCAGTGCCCCGGCGGCCCGTCGTACTCCTCGACGGTCAAGATCGGCTTCGTCCACCACACCGCCTCGACGAACAGCTACACGGCGGCCCAGGTCCCGGCGATCATCCGCAGCTTCTACGCCTTCCACGTCCAGGGCAACGGCTGGTGCGACATCGGCTACAACTTCCTCGTCGACCGGTTCGGTCGGCTCTGGGAGGGCCGGTACGGCGGGATGGACCGGGCCGTCATCGGGGCGCACACCGGCGGGTTCAACCGCGACTCGTTCGGGGTCAGCATGATCGGCGACTTCAGCTCGCTCACACCCAACTCCTCGATCCAGCAGTCGATCTCCCGGCTGATGGCGTGGAAGCTCGGCGCCTACTACCGCAACCCGCTCGGCAAGGACACGCTGACCTACGCCGGCGGCCACTACCGTTTCTGCGGGTCGCAGGAGTGCCCCGTCGGCTCGACGGTGACTCTCGACGTGATCTCCGGCCACCGCGACGCCGATGTCGGCCACACCGCGTGCCCCGGCAACGCGGGGGAGGCGACCCTGCCTGCCGTACGGGCAGGGACGGTCTCTGCGATGGGCGCCGGCCTGGTCTCGCCGTCGGTCTCGACCACCGTCCACCGCCAGGGCGACGGGGGGATGTTCACCGTGACCGCAGGTGCCGTCACCCACCAGAGCTGGACGCTGACAGCGATCGGAGCCGCCGGCAACGTGGTCCGGACCATCGCCGGCACCGTCGGGCAGGGACGGCTGATCACTGCGGCCTGGGACGGGACGACCGACGCGGGAGCGCCGGCCGTCGCCGGCTCGTACACCCTGCGACTCACCAGCGACGGCGCGACCGGCAGCGCCGTCCCGTACGCCGTGCCGGTCCTGCTCCGCGCCCCCGTCGAGCTGGCCGGGCCGGCGCAGGTGGGGTACGGGGCGTCGGTGGCGTTGACCGGCTCGACCTACCCCGGCGCGACCGTGACGATGCTGCAGGCGCCGCCGGGGTCGACGACGTTCGCCCCGGTCGCGACCCTGGTGGCCGGCCCCGACGGCGGGTTCTCGTGGAGCTATCCGGGGACGTCGGCGGAGCAGACGTACGCCCAGGTGGGCGGCAACGTCAGCGCCGTGCTGACCACCGTGATAGGCCCCAGCGTGACCGGACCCGCCCTCGCCGTGCCCGGCAGCGTCGTCACGCTGACCGGGACCGCGCCACCCGGCTCGACGGTGCAGGTCTTCCGGCAGGTCCCGCCGGCCGCGGCGTTCCTGAGTGCGACCGTTGTCGCCGGCGCCGACGGTGGCTGGACGAGCACGTTCATCGCGGACGCCGGCTACGCGTGGTTCGCCGTCGCGAACGGCCTGCAGTCCCCGGCCGGTGCCACCTCGATCACGGCCCCGCCGACGCTGACCGGCCCCGACCACGTGAACCTGCACGGGACGGTCACCCTCAGCGGCACGGCCCCGGCCGGTCAGCAGGTGCAGATCTGGCGCCGGCAGCGCAACCACGCCTCGTACACCCTCGCGGCTGCCGTGGTCGCAGGCGCGGCCGGTGCCTTCCAGTGGACCTACCCCGGCGACGACGACTTCCGTTGGTACGCAACAACTCCCGGCGGCAAGTCGGCCGTCGGGTTGACCCAGGTCGGGGTCAGCGCCCACGGCCCGGCCAAGGTCGACAAGGGGGGGTCCGCGAGCCTCGCCGGCACGGCACTGCCGGGCGCGCCGGTGGAGATCTGGCGGGCCCCGATCGGCGGCACGACGTTCGCGAAGGTCGCCGCCGTGACCGCCCGTACCGACGGCTCCTGGTCCTGGCCGTTCACCGTGGACGCGAGCCGCCGCTGGTACGCGACCTCGCGGGGCTGGCGCTCAGCCGGCGGCGCCACCCTGGTCGCCAGCCCACCGCTGGTCAGCGGCCCGGTCAGCACGATCTATCACGCGACCGTGCACCTCACCGGCCGCGCCACTGCCGGCGACACCGTCACGCTGTGGCTGCACAAGCGCGGTACGAGCGGCTACCGCGGCCAGGCCAACACGGTCGCCCGCGCCGACGGCCGCTGGTCGATGCCGTACGTCGCCGACGAGGACTACCGCTGGTACGTCACCTCCATCTCCGGGCGGTCCAAGGCGGGGATGACCACGATCCGCCCGGCCGTCGGCGCCGTACCGGCCGCCAAGCGCGGCAGCAGGGTCGCGATGCACGGCTTCGCCGTACCGGGACAGGTGGTGCACGTCTGGTTCAAGGCCGCCGGGCGCTGGACGCTGGGCCGCAACCTGCGGAGCAACGCCGCGGGGCGCTGGGGCACGGCGTTCACACTGACCCGTACGGTCAGCTGGTACGCCGAGTCGCGCGGAGTCCGGTCGGGGATCGGGACGACCCGGCCCCGCTGACCAGCGCAAATGCCGATTGGGCGGCTGTACGGGGTATTCTGCCCGAGCCAATTCCCGCCGTTCCGACACGCCTGCCCCGGGAGCTTTCCGCCATGACCAGTGCCGCCCACGTCGAGATCGCGCCGGGGCATGGGCTCCTCGTCGAGGCCACCGAGCCGCACGGCGTCCAGGTCACCGTCGTGCTGCCCTGCTACAACGAGGTGGGCCACGTCGAAGCCGAGATCGTCCGGATCACCAAGGCGATGGACGCGAGCGGCTACGTCTACGACCTGGACGTCTACGACGACCTGTCCTCCGACGGCACCCGCGAGCTGCTGGCCAGGCTGGCGCCGCGGTTCCCGCGGATGCGCTACCTGCCGCGGCACCGCAACGGCGGCTCCGGCACCATCCGGCGCATCGGCACCCAGAACGCCCGTGGCGAGTTCGTGGTCTGGACCGACGCCGACATGACCTACCCCAACGAGCGGATCCCCGAGTTCGTCGCCTTGCTCGAGAACGACGAGTCGATCGACCAGGTCGTCGGTGCCCGCACGTCGGAGGAGGGCACGTACAAGTTCCTCCGCGTCCCGGCCAAGTGGATCATCCGCAAGATCGCGTCCTACCTCACCGCCACGTCCATCCCCGACCTCAACTCCGGCCTGCGGGCGTTTCGGCGCTCGGTGTCGCTGCCCTACCTGCGGCTGCTGCCGCCCGGCTTCTCCTGCGTCACGACGCTCACCGTGTCGTTCCTGTCGAACAACCACGACGTGCAGTACGTCCCGATCCAGTACGAGAAGCGGGCCGGCGTCTCGAAGTTCCACTTCACCAAGGACGCCTACCGCTACATCCTGCAGGTGCTGCGGATGGTGATGTACTTCAACCCGATCAAGGTCCTGATGCCGCTGGCGCTGTGGATCATGGCGCTGGGCTTCGTCAAGCTGATCGTGGACCTCAGCATCCACAGCGGGCGGGTCACCGGCTCGACCGTGCTGGCGATCATCATCGGCTTCCAGGTCGCAGCCCTAGCCCTGATCGGCGACCTGATCGTGAAGTCCCGCGACGCCTGAGCCCTAGTCGAGGGCCGAGTCGGTCTCGCTGACCAACAGGTCGGTCGGGGCGTTGTGGACCGCCGGCACCGAGCCCAGCTTGCCGGCCTCGAAGTCCTCGAACGCCTGGAGGATCTCCGCCTTGGTGTTCATCACGAACGGGCCCATGAACGCGATCGGCTCCCGGATGGGCAGCCCGCCGAGCAGCAGGACCTCCATCTCCGGGTGCCGGCTCTCCTGCTGAAGGTCGGCGGCGAGGGTGATCGCGTCGCCGGCGCCGAAGACCGCCAGCTGGCCGGTCTGCAGCGACTTTGCCTCGACGCCCGCCGATCCCGTACCGGCGAGCACGTAGGCAAGCGCGTTGAAGTCAGGCCGCCACGGCAGGACCAGCCGGGCGCCGGGGGAGATGGTCGCGTGGATCATCACGATCGGGGTGTAGGTCGAGCCCGGTCCCTGCGTCCCGGCGACGTCGCCCGCGATGACCCGCACCAGCACCCCGCCGTCGTCGGAGGCGACCAGGGCGGTGTCGCCCGCGTGCAGGTCCTGGTAGCGCGGGTGCACCCACTTCTGCGCCTTGGGCAGGTTGACCCACAGCTGCAGGCCGTGGAAGAGGCCACCGCTGGCGACCAGGTGCTCCGGCGGGGTCTCGATGTGCAGAATGCCTTGTCCCGCGGTCATCCACTGGGTCGCGCCGTCGGAGATGGTGCCGCCGCCGCCGTTGGAGTCGTTGTGGATGAGGACGCCGTCGATCATGTAGGTGACGGTCTCGAAGCCACGGTGCGGGTGCCACGGGGTGCCCTTGGGCTCGCCGGGCCCGTAGTCGACCTCGCCCATCTGGTCCAGGTGGATGAACGGGTCGAGGTCCCTGAGGTCGACGCCGGCGAAGGCCCGCCGTACGGGGAAGCCTTCACCTTCGAAACCGCGCGGCGAGGTGGTGACAGACCGTACGGGGCGCTGGGTGCTGGCGGCCGGGTCTGGCACCGGGATGCGGGGCAGGACCGTGATGTCCTCGACGGTGACGGCTGGCATGGCGGGCCTCCGGGCGAGTTGTTGGCTACGAAACTACCCCGCCCGCGGATTTGGCCTGGCGCCGGGACCTTCAGGTCTGGTCGCATCCGCCGACGCCAACAAGGCCGGAACTCAGTCCGGCTCTGGCGACGGAGGCGTGGGTGCAGGCGACAGTCAGGTGGCGGCGGGCGGCCCGGTCCGGGCTGACCCTTGCCGAGCTGACCCTGATCGCCCTCGTGGTCTGGTTGATCGGCGCGCAGGCGCATGCGTTCACCGGACATCCCAAGGGCTACGACGCGACCGGGCACCTGTCCAAGGCGCGCTTCATCTTCGACAACTGGCCGCACGTCTCCTGGAACTACCAGTGGTACTCCGGTGAGCCGGCCTTCTCCGACTATCCGGGTTACCACGTGCTGCTGGCCCTGATCGCAGCGGTCGGGCACGTCTCGCTGCCCAGGGCGATGATGCTCGTCGCGTACGCGTCGATGGTCTTTGTCGTCGCCGGGCTGTACGGCACCGTACGCGCCGCGACCGGGAGCCGGCTGAGCGCGCTGATCGCCGCCGGCCTGCTCGTCGGGACGCCGACGCTGTGGGCGCAGGTGGTCGTGCTCGGCCTCTACCCGCGGTTCGCGGCACTCGGCATGATGTCCGTCACCCTGGCGGCGGCGGTGGCCCACTCACGGCGCGGCGGCCGGTGGCGCGGGGCGCTCACCTGCGTCCTGCTGTCGCTGTCCCTGTCCATGCACCCGATCGTCGGCATGATCGCGGTGGGGCTGGTCATCGGTGTCTACCTGCTCGACCTCCGGCTGTCGGTCACCCGCCGGTGCTTCACCGCCGCAACCGTGGTGCTGACCGGTTTCGGGCTCAACGCGTGGTTCTACCTCCCGCTCGGGCTGTCGTCGCGTTCCCAGACCCTGTTCACCGACAAGGAGCTCTCGCTGTCGTGGGGCATGCTGTTCCGGCCAGCGGTGGGGCACCTCGACGGACTGACGCCGGCGCTGCTGCCGCTCGGCCTGATCGTGATCTGTTTCGCGGTCTGGCAGCTGCTGCCGCTGGAGATCCCGTTCGCGGAAAAGGTCGCGCTAGGCACCGACGTCACCTTCCTCTCGTCGATGTCACCGGACACGCCGGTCCCGGCCACCGCGGGACCGGTGACCCGCCGTTTCTTCCAGCGATTCCGCGTGGTGCGGTCACTGGGGCTGCCGTATCGCCTCGCGTTGCTCTTCGCGGTCAGCACCGCTGCCGTGTTCGCGTACGGGTTCGTCGGCCTCGCCGTGCCCCACTTCGCCTACTACGTCAACGGTCTCCAGCCCTACGACCTGATGGTCTACCCGGCCTACCTGCTGTCCGGCATCGTCGGGCTGGTGATCGAGCCGCTGCGCCTCACGGTTGCCGCCTGGCTGGCTCGGGTCCTCTCCGGTATAGCCGCGTCGGTGCTCCGGGTCGCCATGCCAGGCGCGGCCCTCTCCGCGGCCGTAGTCCTGATCGGCGTGACCGCCTGGAACACCTCCGGCACCCTCAAGGCCCCCGAGACCACCAACGACGACATCCCGGCACGCGCGTCCCTCCTCCCCGCCGAGTCGGCCGGGCAGTTCCAGTACCGGTTCGCCGGCGCCGCTGACTCCACGACGGAGTGGGTGAACGACTACTCCGCCGTGCCGCAGACCCGCGGCTACGACGACCACGCCGCCCTGCACCTGGACTGGCAGGTCTGGCTGGAGACGAGCCTGCTCAAGGCTTCGGCGTCGCCGCAGGAGCGCCGCTTCCTGCTCGACTGGTACGGCGTCAAGTGGATCGACGTCGACGCCAACACCGGCGACCTGACCCAGTACCGCAGCGATCCGGCCACGTACGCCCCGCTGGACACCCTGCAGCAACCGGGCATCCGGATGCAGACCTACCGCTACCAGCAGGCGACCCCGATCCTCTCGGCGTCGTCCGCGCCGTCGGTCCTGGTCATCGGTGACGACCAGCGCTACGACCTGATGCTCCGGGCGCTGGCCCTCAGCGGCGTGGGCAGCGACCGGCTCGTCCTGGTCCACGGCCCCGCGTCGCTGGACGACGTCACGCCTGCCCTGCTGCGGTCGTTCCAGACCGTTGCCCTGTACGGGCCCACGGTCGCCAATGCCCAGCGGGACGCCGCCCTGCTCGGCGACTTCGTACGGGGCGGCGGCGGCCTGTTCGTCGACGGTGCGGAGAACAGCCCAGCCGTCAGTCGGTTGGCCGGGTTGCCCGGCAGTCCCTTCCCGGTCGCGGCGGTCGCCCAGACCACGGTGCCCGAGTCCGGATGGGCCTTCACCCCGTCTGCCGACCCCACGGTGGTCGCCGCTGACCTGACGGCCTTCGGCCCGCCGGCCTACGACACCTCCGGCGGCTGGTCGACCGAGACCGCCACCCGCCTGCAGCCCGGCGCGCACGAGGTGCTCGCGACCCACGGGCACACGGTCGCCGCGGCGGGCGCGTACGGCAGCGGGCAGGTCTTCTGGGAGGGTCTCAACCTGCCCTACCACCTGAATGTGTTCCGCTCCGAGCCCGAGGCTGCTTTCCTTGCCAGGGCGCTACTTTCGCTGGCCGAGGCCGCTCCCGCGCCGACCCACGACTCCGCGACCTACGCAAACCCGCAGAGCTGGCAGGTCTCGACCGCCGGGGCACGCGGGGTCCTGTTCAAGGAGCAGGACGCCCCCGGATGGCACGCCACGGTGGACGGGAAGCCGACCCCGATCTATCCGGCCGGCCCGGGCATGATGTGGGTCCCGCTGACGGGCAGCGGACCGGTCACGGTCGCGCTGACCTACCGGCTCTCGTCCGTGGAGAAGCTCGGCTTCGCCGGGTCGTTCGGCACCCTGATCGCGATGGCGGTGCTGTTGCTGAGCGGACGGGCGAGGCGGCTGTTCAGCGGCCGGGCCAGGAGACTGGTCGACGGACCCACGGTGGACGTGCCGCGCGACCCGCTACTTGTCGGGTAGCTCGGCCCAGACGATCGTCCACGGGAACGGCTTGGAGACCGCCCGTACGGTCGCGACCTGGGAGACGAACTTCACGAACTGACCGGTCGACCAGTGGTTGAGGTGGCCGGGGGTGTTGCCCAGATCCTTGACGTAGCGGCCGGTGACCAGGTTGCAGCCCCGGAAAATGGGCTCGCGCGGCACCGAGAGCAGCAGGTGGCGCGAGGAGACCCGGGCCAGCTCACGAAGGCCGGCCTCGGGGTCGCGCAGGTGCTCGAGCACCTCGACGCAGACGATGAGGTCGAACTGGTCGTCACTGAACGGCATCTGCTCGGCGTCGGCATGCAGGTAGTGCGGACCGGGCCGGCCGCGCCACTCGGCCCGCAGGCCCGCGTCGGGCAGGTCGATGCCGACGGCCGAGCCGAACCGGTTGTAGAGCTTCTGGCTGATGACACCTTCGCCGGCGCCGACCTCGAGCGGGTTGACCGCCGGCTTGGCGGCGTGCGAGATCTGCTCCACCAGGCCGTCCAGCCGGGCCACCCAGCGTTCGGTGAGCCAACGGATCGCCGGGTTCTTCGCGGTGTACTTCTGGGTGTGGTTGCCGATGACGGTGCCGGGCGACTCGGCGGACTGCTGTGTGGACGTCATCTCGGCAGGGCTCTCCCAACAGCGACGCGGGCGTACGTGGTGGCTCAGTAGGCTAGCGCAGTGCGAACTCCGCCGTGGCTGTGGCGTGCGCTGCGTCTCGGGTTCGTCCTCCTCGCGGTCGGCCTCCTGGTCGCAGCGCTGGTCGACCAGTGGCCGCACGTCCGCAGCGGCTGGCACGAGCTCCCGGTCAGCTCGCTGCTGCTCGCCGGCGGGGCCGTGCTCCTCGGCCTCTTCTTCAGTGCCCTCGCCTGGCGGGCGCTGCTCGCCGACCTCGGCCAGCACGTCCCGGTGACCGGCGCGGTCCGGGTCTTCTTCGTCGGCCAGCTCGGCAAGTACCTCCCTGGCAGCGTCTGGCCGGTCGTCGCGCAGATGGAGCTGGGCAAGGCGCACGGCCTGTCCAAGCGCCCGGTCGGCACGGTCGCCCTGCTGGTCATGGTGCTGAACGTCGCCACCGGGCTGCTCGCGGCGGTCGTGCTGCTGCCCTTCACCAGCCCGCACGCCCTGAGCACGTACGGGTGGGTCATCGCGTTCCTGCCGGTCGGTCTCGCCCTGCTCCACCCGAGGGTCCTCAACCCGGTGGTCGACAAGGCCTTCCGGCTCGCCCGCCGCGAGCCGCTCGAGCAGCCGCTGACCCTGAGCGGGATCGCCGTCGCGACCGGCTGGACGATGCTGATGTGGGCCGCGTACGGAGTGCACGTCTGGGTGCTCGCCGCAGGCCTGCATGCCCAGCACACGGCTTCGCTCCCACTGCTCGCCACCGGGGCCTTCGCTCTCGCCTGGACCGCCGGGTTCGTCGCCATCGTCTTCCCGGCCGGCGCGGGGATCCGTGAAGCGGTCCTCATCGTGGCGCTCGCGGCGGCCATGCCGTACGAGCACCGGGTCGCCCTCGCCGCCGTCTCCCGGCTGCTGATGACCGCCGGCGACCTGGTGTGGGGTGCCATCGGAGGGCTGACCCGTAACGGCGGCAGGCCGGCGCGCGACGTAACACCGGCAACCCTGCTTCCCGACTAGGATCACGCTCCGTGTCGTCACATGCGTCACACCTGTCCCGTACAGCGGCCCTCTGCGTGGTCGCGGCCTTGACCTGCGCCGGGTCCGTGGCGGCGGTGGTCGCCCACCCCGCTCCCGCCCGCGCCGACGTCCCTACCGCCGAGGCCTATCCGTTCCCCGCCAGCCGGGTGCTCACCGTCGACGGTCACGGCTGGGGCCACGGCGAGGGGCTGTCGCAGCAGGGCGCCAAGCAGGGGGCGCTGAACGGGGTCCCGGCGACCGGGATCCTGAGCTTCTACTACCCCGGAGCTACCCTCGCCGGCGCCGGCAACCCGATGATCCGGATCGCGCTGACCGGGGTTGCCGACGGGCCGAGCGCCAAGGGCTACCTGCCGCCGAGCCCCCAGCGCTACCAGTGCAGCGACGGGACCGCCCCGGCCACGTACTGCACGCTGACCGTCGTCCAGTCCAACGGGCTGGTGGTGACCGACACGGCCACCGGCAAGCACCCGGACCCGGTCTCCGGCGCCGACGAGTGGGGCGTGGCGAGCAACAAGGACGGCCTGCACCTGCGGGTGCACACAACCGCCGGCTGGGCCGACGCGCACGTCGGCGGCCGTCCGGCGGTGCTGGCGGGGCCGGTCACGTTCGACGCCCCGACGTTCGTCCGGGTGGACTGGGCCGGCGGCGTGCTGCGTGACTACCGGCACCAGGTGTCGGCCGTCCGCACCGACCCGGGCAGCGCGACCACGCCGAGCCGGATGCTGCGGCTGGCCACGATGCCCCTCGACGACTACGTCCGCGGCGTCGTCTACCAGGAGTCGCCGGCGTCCTGGCCGCTGCAGGAGCTCGAGGCCCAGGCGATCGCCGCCCGCTCGTACGCCGACAGCCTGCGGCTCGCGAACAACCCGCTGTTCGACCTGTGCGACTCCACCTACTGCCAGGTGTTCGGCGGCAGCCAGGTGAGCGTCAAGGGCAAGCTGAGCTGGCTCGAGCCGGCCCTCGGCCAGACCGCAACCGACCCGGTCGCGCAGACCGCGGACACCATCCTGGTCCGCGGCTCGACGCCGGTCTTCGCGCAGTTCTCGGCCTCCAACGGGGGCTGGACCGCGGGAGGCGACCCGTCGTACGGACCGGTCAGGCCGGACGCCTGGGACGCGGCCAGCGGGGACCCGTACGGCAGCTGGGTGGGGACGATCAACGCCGCCGATCTCGAGGCCGCGTACGGGTTCAAACGGCTGGACGTGCTGACCGTGACCTCGCGCGACGGGACGACGGCGCCGTGGGGTGGCCGGGTGCGCTCGGTGCTGCTCACCGGGGTGGACGGCGCCGGCCGGCCGATGTCGGTGACAGTCACGGACCAGGCGGCGTTGCGGTTCGGGCTGCGTTCCACGTTCTGGCGGCCGCGGCTCACCGCGCCGACGGTCGCCGTACCAGCCACGATCGGGCGCGGCCACATAGTGCTGGTCACCGGCAGGGCCTCGCCGGGTGCCGCCGTCGACGTGTGGTTCCACAAGCAGGGCACGGTCGGATACACCAAGCGGCGCTCGGTCGTCGCCGCCCTGGACGGGTCGTGGCGCACGACGTTCGTCGCCGACCTGGACTACCGGGTGTACGGGGTCTCGCAGGGGCTGCCCGGCAGGTCGGTCCTGGTCAAGGCGCTCGGCACGACGCTCGTCGCGCCGGCCAAGGTCAAGCCGGGCGCGATCATCCGGCTCTCCGGGCTCGCCCCGCCTTCATCGAGGGTCGTGGTCGGGCTGCACCGGGCCGGGCTGGTCGGTTTCGTCTCGGCGGCCGCAGTCAAGTCGGACCGGTGGGGACACTGGAAGGCAGCGGTCTCCGCCAGCGTGAAGACCCGGTTCGTCGCGACGTCCGTGCGGCTCAAGTCCCTCAGCCGTCTCGTCCTGGTCGGGTGAGCGTGACGGGCGATCCCCAGGAAGTTCCCAGGACGTTCACCGGGGGAGGCCGCTTGGCGATGCGCCGCACTGCCGGGAGGATGAACGAGGGCTAAGCGCCCGCAAACAGTCCGGTCCTATATAGTTCCGGCAATCAGGGACGTGACGGGAGTTACATATGCTCGCTTATCTGGACGGCAACAGCGCCAGTATGATCACCCAGGCCGTGGTCGCCGGTGCCGCCGGTGCGGCCGTGGTCGCCAAGACCGGCTGGAAGCGGATCTCCTCGCCGTTCCGAAGCAAGGACAGCAAGCAGGCCGACGCCTCGGCCGCGTCGGAGAGCTCGGCTGCGTCGTCCTGGGACACCCCCGGTGGTGAGGGCTAGGTGCGGCTGCTCGCCACCTGTCCCTCCCACAGCCCGTTCCGCGTCACCGACCGGGCCGCCGCATGAGCGCGACTCTCGAGCCGGCCTCCTTTCGCGACCCGTCGAGCACCGTCTTCTACGCCGACGGCGACGTCTACCGCGGCCTCGGTGACGTTGCGGCCGGTGACTGGAAGGCTGTCTCCGACACCTCGTTCTTCCCGCGCGCGCTCAAGGACGGCCGGGTGGTCGGCACCGAGGTCCTGAGCGGGGAGGCGGCAGAGGCGATCGGTCTGCCCAGGCCGTGGCCGGTGGTGCTCAAGCACGAGCGGATCCCGTTCATCAGCTATCCGTACGAGTGGACGTTCTCCCAGCTGCGCGACGCAGCGATCCTGCACCTCGACCTGCTCGCGGAGGCCCTGGACGAGGGCCTGACGATGAAGGACGGGTACGCCTACAACGTGCAGTGGCGCGGCGCCCAGCCGACGTTCATCGACGTCCCGTCCTTCGAGCGGTCGAGCGGCGGACCCTGGGCCGGCTACCGGCAGTTCTGCCAGACCTTCCTGTTCCCGCTGATGATCCAGGCGCACCGGGACATCCCGTTCCGGCCGTGGCTGCGCGGTCAGATCGACGGCATCGACCCGCAGCAGGCCCGCGCCATGTTCGGCGGCCGGGACACGCTGCGCAAGGGTGTCCTCAAGCACGTCGTCCTGCACTCCGCCATGGACAAGAAGATGTCCGGTAACAAGGAGGGCAGCGAGGCGTTCAAGAAGGAGCTGTCCGAGTCCGGCTTCTCCGCGGACCTCACCAAGGCGACGATCAAGGCGATCCGCAAGCTGGTCGGCCAGCTCAGCTACAAGGCCGCCGACTCGCACTGGGAGACCTACCAGAAGACCAGCACCTACACCGACGAGGAGCGCGCCGTGAAGGCCGCCTTCGTCGACTCCTCGCTCGCCGCCTGGGCCCTGAGCAGCACAGCCGGCAAGCTGGGACTGGTTTGGGACATGGGGTGCAACGACGGCACCTACTCGCGGCTCGCGGTCAGGCACGCCGAGAGCGTGGTCGCGGTCGACGGCGACGAGCAGACGATCGACTCGCTCTATCGCGCGCTCAAGCAGGAGCGCAACAAGAAGATCCTGCCCCTGGTGATGAACCTCACCGACCCGTCGCCCGGCATCGGCTGGCGCGGCACCGAGCGGTTGCCGTTCGAGAGCCGGCGCAAGCCGGACGCGATCCTGTGCCTGGCGCTGGTCCACCACCTGGCCCTGACGGCCAACGTGCCGCTGCCGCAGATCCTCGACTGGTACGCCTCTTTCGGCTCCCGCCTGGTCATCGAGTGGGTCGACCCGACCGACCCGATGGGCAAGCGGCTGCTCTCGCTCAAGCCGGCCGGCACCTTCCCCGACTACCGGGCAGAGGTGTTCCACCGGCTGCTCGAGGAGCGGTTCGTGATCGACCGGCAGGAGCAGCTCGCCTCGGGGACGCGCACCCTGTACGCCGCGACCCCCCGTGCCTGACGACGACCTCCAGCCTGACGACCCGGCCGACGACCAGCCGGGCGGCTCCTCCGTGGACGCACCTGGTGACGCGGCCGAGGCACGACCAGAGGGAGCGGCAGCGGTGACGACCGAGGCTTCGCCAGACGTTGTCCACGCGACCGAGGCCGGTGACACCACCGCGCCCCCGGCCAAGCGGCGCCTGTGGTCTCGGATCGGCGGCCGTGAGCTGCTCGAGATCTTCGTGCTCACCGGGTTCGCCCTCGCCCAGCCGCTGCTGTCCGAGACCGGCAAGGCCCCCGAGCTGTTCACCTACCGGCGGGTCAACTCGCTGTCCATGGTCTGGTTCGTCCTCGTGGTGACCTTCGTGCCGACGCTGGTCCTGTTCTCGGCGGAGCGGCTGGTCGCCCTGGTTTCCCGTCCGGCTGCCCGCTGGCTGCACCTCGGGTTCGTGGCGGCACTCGCGGCGCTGCTCCTCATCGAGATCGGCAAGGGCCGGCCGGTGCCCCAGGGCTATCCGCTCGCCGTGATCGCCGGCCTGCTGGCGATCGGGGTGACCGTCCTGGTCGTCCGCAGCGAGACCCTGCGCCTCTACCTGCGCTACGCGTCTCCCGCCCCGCTGGTGTTCGCGCTGCTGTTCGTGGCCACGTCACCGTCGGGCGCCCTGGTCCGGGAGGCAGTCGGCGGCAGTGCGCCCGCCTCGCTGGCCCAGTCGGTGCCGACTGCCACCGACAGCACGCTGAGCCGGGCGCCAGGGGACACCGTCTCCCCGGTCGGGGTCAAGCCGGTCGCCCATCCACCGGTCGTCATGATGTTCTTCGACGAGTTTCCGCTGAGAAGCCTGTTGCGGCCTGACGGGACGGTCAACGCGGCCCTGTTCCCCAACTTCGCCTGGCTGTCCAAGAACACCACGTGGTTCCGCAATGCGACGGGCGTCAGCGGTTTCACCCCGTACGCCGTGCCTGCCATGCTGCGCGGCGAGTATCCCGCCAAGGCGCTGCCGCCGGTATACAGCAGCTACAAGGACAACATCCTCGCCGAGCTGGCCGGCACCTACAACGTCTCTGCCGCCGAGACGATCACCGCCCTGTGCCCGACCAGCGTGTGCCACACCACCACCAAGGTCCAGCAGGCGACCGGGCTGGCGCCGACCCTCAAGGACAGCGGCGCGGCGCTGCAGAAGATCATCTCGCCGTTCAAGGACAAGACCGACCCGACCACGGAGTTCGCCGACGCGGGTTCGACCGCCTTCAGTGCCGGCGACGCCTCGACGACGTCAACCGGGTCCGGCACGACCACGACGGCCGCCGACAACGCCGCCGCGAAGTGCACCACGACCGAGTGCCTCTTCGTCAACCTCGGTGCCGACCAGCCGTCCCGGCTCAAGGCCTTCGTCAACACCCTGACGCCGGACCCCAAGGGCACCAAGCCGAGCTTCAAGCTGCTGCACGTGCTGCTGCCGCACGGGCCGTGGCACTTCACCGAGTCAGGCCGGCCCTATCCCTATCCCGCCACCGGGCCCGGCCACGACGACAAGAACGGTGGCTGGCTGAACCAGCCCTGGCCGGTCCAGGTCAACCTCGCCCGCGAGATGATGCAGCTGTCCTACGCGGACAAGCTGCTCGGTGACGTGCTGACCAAGCTGCGCGCCCAGAAGATCCTCGACAAGACCCTGCTGGTCGTCACCGCCGACCACGGCGAGGGCTTCGTGGCCGGCCAGCAGGCGCGCGCCATGAACGCCGTCACGGCGCCCGACCTGTCATGGGTCCCGATGTTCTTCAAGATGCCGGGACAGACTGCCGGTGTCCTCGACGAGCGCAACTGGACCCATGTGGACCTCGTCGCGACCCTCGCCGACGCCCTGCACGTCAAGTTGCCACAGGCTCTGGACGGCCAGTCGGCGCTGCAGGCCCCGCGGACGACGACCGACAAGTTCTGGTTCAACACCCCGGGCAAGAAGCTGCCCATCCCCGACCCCGTAGGCGACTACAAGAAGGTCATCCAGGGCTACGGCGGGGTGCTCGGCAACGCCAAGAGCGCCGCTGATCTCTACAAGCTCGGACCGCGGCCCGACCTGCTCGGCAAACGGCTGACCTCGATGCGCGTGGCCGCCAAGAGCTCGCTGAGCCTGTCCCTCAACCGCGCGGTCAAAGCCGCCGCGAGCACCGTGACGCCCACCAGCAAGGTGCCCACGCTGATCTGGGGGCACCTCAACGGCAAGGTCGGCGGGACCGTGGCCATCGTGGTCAACGGCGTGATCGCTGCGGTCGTGCCGACCTACGCGGACAACGGGGCGCCGCTGGCGATCGAGGCGCTGGTGCCGCCGTCGCTGTGGCACAACGGCAGCAACGGCATCCAGGCCTACATGGTCGGTGGCAAGGGCGCCGCGACCGAGCTGCACCTCGTCCGCAACGCCTGAGCCCTGGCGGGCCTCACAGGCGGTACGACTAGGCTGCGAGGACCGCCGACAGAGAGGTTCCGCATGCCCAGCGCCAAGGACGAGCGCCTTCGTCCCGCGCCCCTCGCGGCCACCCTCCCCGTCGAAGTGCCAGCGGCCGCGGCTGGGCCTGGCCGGAGGGCGGCGTGGCTCGCCGCCCTGCCGCTGGCTCTGGCCGCCGCGCTCGCGGCCCTGACCCTGGTCGCCGCGATCTGCCTGCTCAACAACCACTACCGGGCCGCCCTCGTCCTGCCGATCGGGCTGCCGGCAGCTGCCCTCGCCGGCTGGGTCGTGCTGCGCCGGGCCCCGGCGGCCGAGTCCCGTACGGTCTGGCCCAACCTGGTGGCGCTGGCCGTCGTGGCCGGCACCGTCGGCTTCAACCTGGGCTACTCCGCTCAAGACATCGTGGTCGCGCGCGACCCCGGCACCTACGCACTGACGGCGCAGTGGATCGCCCACCACGAGAGCGCCCGGATCGGCACCGACGCGGCGGTGTTCGGCAACCCGCCGGGGGTGACGGCATCCTCCGTCGGCTTCGGCGACACCAAGCCGGGCGAGGTCCAGACGCAATATCCCAACGCCGCGCCGATGCTGGTGGCGATGGGCGGCTGGATCAGCGATGCGTGGTTGCTCCGGGTGGCCCCGTTCATCGGCGGGGCAGCACTGCTCGCCTTCTTCGCCCTGGCCAGAGGGTTCGTACGCGAGTGGTGGGCGCTCGGCGCGATGACCCTCCTGGCGGTCTCGCTGCCGATGATGCACTTCAGCCGCGCCGTCTACAGCGAGCCGACGGCGATGGTCTTCCTGCTCGGCGGGATGGCCCTGCTCTTCGCCTGCGAGCAACGAGCCGGGATCCCACTGCACATCGTCGCCGGGCTGACCGGTGGCGCGACCGGGCTGGCCCGCATCGACGGCGGCATCTTCCTGCTCGCCGTGGCGGGCTACGGCACGATGAAGCTCGCCCGGGCTCCCGAGGGCGTCCGCCGCCGTGCGGGCCTGGAGGTCGGCGCCCTGCTGCTGGCCACGCTGGTCCCGTACGTGATCGGCATTCGGCTCTTCGCGACGCTGAGCCCGCTCTACTGGTACGGCCACAACGGCCACGCGCCCGAGGCGATCATCCCGGGCGTCCTCGCCCTGCTGATCGCCCTGATCGGTGCCGCCGTGGTCGCGGTCGCCTGGCGCGGCGGGACTTGGCGCGCGGCCGGCGAGCGGCTGGTGGCGCGGCTCTCGACCGGAGTGGCCGGCCTGCTGATCGTGCTCGCCGTCATCGGCGCGACCCGGCCGCTGTGGCTGACCGCACACCAGTACATCGGGCCCACCTATACCAACTGGATCGCGTTCTGGCAGCGCGACGAGCACGCGGTCATCGACGGCACCCGCAGCTATGCGGAGAACACGTTGACCTGGCTGAGCTGGTACGACAGCGTCATCGTCGTGGCCGGCGGGGTGCTCGGGATCGCCTGGCTGGTCAGGCGTTTCGGCCGCACTGGTCGCCCTGCCGTGTGCGCCTTCCTGCTGATCTTCGTGTCCTACAGCCTGGTGTCGCTGACCTATCCGGACATCACCCCCGACCAGATCTGGTCGATCCGCCGGTTCCTGCCGATCGTGATCCCCGGCCTGCTGATCGGCGCGGCCTCCTTCGGCCGGCGGCTGGCCCGCGGCGGTCGCGGGTCGCGGGTCGGCGTCGGTGTGCTGTGCCTGGCCGCGCTGGTGCTCACGCTGCGCACCGACCAGCCGCTGGCCCGCGTCCGCGAGGGCGTGCCGCAGCTCGCCGAGGTCGAGAACGTGTGCGACAACCTGCCCCGAAACGCCGCCGTCGTGGTCGGCGCGGGCCTGTGGTTCGGCTACACGATGACGGTCCGGTCCTACTGCCAGGTGCCGGTGACCGGCCTGCCGTCCAGTGCCAACCCGAAGAACTACCACCCCCTGCAGGCCAGCGAGCTGGCCCAGATTCGCACGAACGCCGCGGCCGCCGGCCGGACCCTGGTGCTGCTGACCGACGACGCCGCGTCCCTGCCGGCCGTGGGTGGGGTGGTGCCCAAGGTGACACCGATCTCGCGCGTCGTGAGCAACCGGTGGAAGCCGTCGCTGACCTCCGCCGTGAGCGAGACCTGGCCCGACCGGCGCACGCTGTACCTGTTGACGGTCCACCCGGACGGTACGGTGTCGTCGCCGGCCGGCCAGCACACCCTGGTCGCCACAGGCTGAGAGGACTGTCATGACCAGCGCCGAGGATGCCCGCGTGCGTCCCGTCACCGCATCCACCGACCGCGCCGCGGTGCCCACCAGCGGACTGGCCGCCTGGGTGGCCGCGGCACCGCTGGCGCTGTGCGCGGCGCTGGCCGCGCTCACCGCGGTTGCCGCGGTCTGCATGCTGGCCGGCGCCTACCGGCCGGCCGCCGTGCTGCCGCTGGGGCTGATCGCCGCGGCCGCTGTGGCGTGGGTGGTGCTCCGCCGGCTGCCCCCGACCCCGACCCGCACCCTGCTGCCCAACCTGCTGGCGGTCGCCGGCGTGTTGGCGACGGTGGCGTTCAACCTGAAGTACTCCGCGCAGGAGATCTGGGTCTTTCGTGACCCGTCGACCTACGCGCTGACCGGTGAGTGGCTGGCGCACCACGCGAGCGTGTGGATCCACACCCAGCCCGAGGTGTTCGGCACCGTGCCCGGGCTCAGCGACGGCTCGCTGGGCTTCGGGCACCTCAAGCCCGGGCTGGTCCAGTCGCAGTACCCCGACGCGGCCCCGATGCTGACCGCGATGGGTGGCTGGATCAGCGACGCGACGCTGCTGCGGGTGGCCCCGCTGATCGGTGGTGTCGCGCTGCTCGGCTTCTACGCCCTCGCCCGGTCGGTGGTCCGGGAGTGGTGGGCGCTGGGGGCGACCGCACTTCTGGCTATCTCGATGCCGATGATCAACTTCAGCCGGGCGGTCTACAGCGAGCCGATCACGATGGTGTTCCTGCTCGGTGGCCTGGCGCTGCTGTTCGCCTGCGACGAGAGGGGTGGCTGGGGTCTGCACCTCGTCACGGGGATGGTGTTCGGGGCCACCGAGATCGCCCGCGTCGACGGCGGCCTCTACTTCGTGGCCATCGCCGGCTATGCGGTGATGCGGCTGGCCAGGGCGACCGTACGCCGGACGGCGGTCCTCGAGGTCGCGTCGATGGTCGCCGGCTGGGCCGTGCTGTTCGGCCTCGGGGTGGGCATGACGCACCACCTCAGCCCGATCTACTGGGCCTCGCACGGCAAGGAGGCCGCCGGCCTGCTGGCCCCGGGCATCGGGGTCGCGCTGGTCGGGGTCGTCGTGGTCTGGCTGGCCTGGTCCGCCCCCGAGCGGCGCGAGCGCGCACTGGGGCTGGTGCCCCGTACGGCCTGGGCTGTCGCGGGGCTCATCGTGGTCGCTGCTGCCGTCGGTGCGACCCGCCCGCTGTGGCTGACGTCGCACCACCTGATCAATGCCGGCTTCACCGCGGCCGAGGCAAGCCTGCAGAAGGCCGACCACCTGACGATCGACGGCACCCGTGACTACGCCGAGAGCTCGTTGACCTGGATTGCCTGGTACTACGGCATTGTCGTGGTGATCGCCGGTGTCATCGGGGCCGCGTGGCTGGTGCTGCGGTTCGCCCGGTCGGGGCGCCCTGCGCTGCTCGGCTTCCTCCTGGTGTTCCTCGGGTCCTCGGTGCTGTTCCTGGCCTACCCCAACATCGCGCCGGACCAGATCTGGGTGATGCGGCGCTACCTGCCGATCGTGCTGCCCGGCTTCGTGATCGCCGCGGCCTACGTGGGGTGGCAGCTGACCCGCTTCGGCCGCGCCGCCCAGGCCGGTGTTGCGGTGCTGGTCCTGGTCAGCTTCGGGCTCGCGGCGAACACCTCGAGCAGCCTGGCCCGGGTCCGGCAGGCCGTGCCCGAGCTGGCGGAGGTCGAGAACATCTGCGCCAACCTGCCGGCCAACGCGGCGCTGCTGGTCGTGGGCGGCCTCACCCAGCCCTACACGATGACGGTGCGGTCCTACTGCCGTGTCCCGGTGGCCCAGCTGCCCGCGCCGACCGCTGCCACGCTGGTTGCCGTACGCAAGACCGCTGCGGCGCGTGGCAAGACCCTCATGGTGCTGGCGGACGCCGTCGACGAGCTGCCGGTCGGTGCGGACGGCAAGCCGCCGGCCGACGGCACGGTGCAGCCGGTCTCCACGTTGACGATCGAGCAGTGGAACACCGTCATCGGCCAGGCGGCGCACGCCTCCGGTCACCCGAAGCGCTCGATGTACCTCGTCGCGGTAGCACCCGACGGCACCGTGGCGACGCCGAAGGGCCAGCACGTCCTGACCAACGCCACGGGCTGACCTGGCCCGAGGCGCGACGATAGCGCCGCTATCGCCGGTTCCGAGGCCTCTGGGCGCCGACAGCGGCGCTATCGTCGCGCGTGGGGGAGCGGCCGGTCGGGGCCTGGCGGGACGAACGTCAGCTGGGCGTCGTCGCCGTCACGGAGTATTCCTGGGCGCCGAACAGTACGTCGTTCAACTTGCTCAGGGCGGTGTTGACCGTCGCGGCCCAGGCGGGCGCGTCCGCGTCGCTGACCAGCGGCAGGTGGTAGTCGCGCGCCGGCTCGTAGAACGCCAGGCGCACGTCGCGGAACCCGGCGCCCTCGCAGAGAAAGCTGAGCAGCGACGGATGCAGCGGCCGGACGTGCGTCGGGTCGAGGATGTAGCTGTTGCCGAGCACGATCAGCGACGCGGGGTTGGGCGTCTCGGCGATGAAGATGCCGCCGGGCTTGAGCCGGCTCACCGAGAGTTCGAGGAGCTTGATCAGCGGGTCGAGCTCGAGGTGCTCGACCAGGTGGGTGGCGATGATCGCGCCGATCGAGCCGGGCGGCTGGCTCTCGAGGTAGTCGAGGCCGTCCTGCAGGCGTACGTCCAGGCCCTGGTCGCGGGCTTCGGCCACCATCGACGGATCGGTGTCGATGCCGACCGCTGCGACGCCCCGCTCGGCGAGCAGCCCGACCAGCTCGGCCCTGCCGCACCCGATGTCGACCACCGGGGCGTGATCGGCCAGCACGTCCGCGTACCGCTTCTCGAGGTTGGCCAGCACGACTGCCGGGTCGCCGCGGAAACGCCGCTCGAAGCCCACGTAGTCGAACGACGCCGAGGACGGGCCGGCCGCAGCCGGGGCGCCGGGGGCGGGCGAGGAGGGCCCGATCGGGCGGGTGCTGTCGGAGGTGAGGGTACGGAGCCGGCGGTCGAGGCCGTTGACCCGTTCGCGCAGCTCGGCCAACCGCACGCCCGCCCCCTCGAGGCCGGTGGCCGGGGCGATGGCCATGCCGAGGCCTTCGAGCTGCTCGACGACGGAGAGCACCTGGCCCTTGAGCAGCTCGAGGTTGACGGTGGCTGCGTGGGTCTCGAGCCGGATCGTCTCCTCCTCGATCCGCCGCGACTGCAGGGCCTGCAGCTGCTGCTCGAGCTGGGCGATCCGGTGCAGGGCGTGGTCGGTCGCCTCGATGTTGGGCTGGATGACCGGTCGCACCCCGCGGGCGATGATCCGGCGGGCCTCACGCTTGCCCCTCGCCGCCAGCCGGTCGGCAAGGCGACGCTGGGCCGAGGCGGCCAGCGGCGGCAACGCTGCTACGACCGGGGCCGGGGTCAGCCGGTCGGTGTGCTCACGCCCGAGGTCCGCGGGGAGTGCCACCGGAGCTCCTGTCAGTCGGATGCCATGATCGTACGGTCTCGCGTCGTTCAGGTCGCGGGCGTCAACGTATCCGCAGCGTCGGCCAATCGGGTACGAACGTGCGCGTCGGTCGGCGTGCCGAGCAGCCGCAGGGCCAGCTCGACGGTCGGGAGCGGCGGCGCGGGCCGCGGGGGGGTGTCCGGCCACAGGCCGAGCCGGTCGACCAGGGTCATCGCCGCCCGCTCTGCATCATGGCTCTCGGCCCGCCGGTAGCCGCGCCACGACAGCCGTGAGGCCTCGACCGGGTCGGCACTCAGGGCCACCGCCGCAGCCGTACGGGCCCTGGCGGTCTCGGCGACCAGCACCTCGGCCGGCGCGAGGGCACCCACGGCCGCCGCCGTCGCGGCGTTGGTGACGGTCGGCGCCGCCCAGGCGAGCGCCCGCATCAGCCAGCCCGGCTCGGTGACGACGACAGCCGCCGCTGCGCCCATCGCGGTCTCGACCAGGTCGACCTCGATCGGCTCGAGCGCGGCCGGCCGGCCGAAGACCCAGCCGGTCTCGAGCCGCTCGAGCAGGGCGTCCGGGGGCAGGCCGCGCCCGTGCCGCAGCCGCTCGCGGACGAACGGCGACATCGGCCGCCGACCGCCGAGATGCCGCCCGGTGGGAGCCCGCAGACCGCGGTCGCCGGCGGCCGCAACGACGGTCGGGTCGTCGGAAAGGATCACCGTCGCCGTACGGAAGGCGTCGCTGGTGATGTCCTCGGCCTGCGCCCACAGGGCGACCCGTACGCCGGCAGGGGCGAGGTGCAGGCCCTCGGCGGTGGCCAGGATGGCGGTCGGCTTGCCGGCGGCCGGGTCCAGCGTCGCCGGCAGGCACCACTCGTGCAGCGCGACCAGCAGCGGCAGTGCGCCCTCCGGCGGTCTGCGGGTGAGCGCGAGGCCGAGCAGCGGTAGCACCGGCTCAGCGCGAGGCACGTCGGTCATCCGGCGAGCAGCTTTTCGACCACCGGCCGCCACGACATGCCACCGACCCGGTCCCGCCCCGCCGCGCCCATGCGGGCGGCCAGCTCGCGGTCGGCTGCCAGCTTGTCGATCGCCTCGCCGATCGCCTCGGGGGTGCCGTCGGTGATGAACCCGTTGACCCCGTCCTCGACCCACTCGAGCACGCCACCGGAGTCCTTGGCCGTGATCACCGGCTTGCCGGCCTTGAACGCTTGCAGCGTCACATAGCCGTAGTCCTCGTCGGCCGGCGGGTAGACGACCGCGAGGCAGCCGGCGTAGAGCTCGACCAGCCGCTCGTCGGAGACGAAGCCGGCCAGCTCGAGCCGGTCGTCCACGCCCACCCGTGCCGCGAGCGTGGCGAGCTCGTCGAGCATCGACCCGCGGCCGGCCACGACACCCCGTACGGACGGGTCGCAGTGCGCGAGCGCCTCGACGGTGAGCTGGGGCCGCTTGTTGTTCTCGAGCCGGGTGGGGCTGAACACGTAGTCGCCGTAGGGGCCCTCGTGCAGCCGGTCGTGCAGCGGCGCCGGGTGGTAGAGGGGGGTGCTCGAGAGGCCGTTGAACCGGGCCAGCCGGTCGGTCACCACCTGGGAGATGGTGTAGATGCTCGAGTGCTCCTCGAGCGCCCGGTTGTCCCACTCGCCCAGCAGCCGCTGGGTCTCGAGTGAGATGTCGTCGTAGCCGAAGTCGGACCAGGCGGCGTCGGCGGCGTCGTAGGCGCCCCGGTGCTGGTGGGTCAGCCAGCTCACCTTGCGCGGGTGCTTGGCGTAGTAGGAGGGGAAGTTGGTCGTGATCACCAGGTCGCAGTCGAGGGGGACCATGCGCCAGGCGAGCGGCGCGTCGAAGAGCCGGCCCTTCTCCCAGCCGACCGGGATCCGGACCAGCTCGGCCCGGTGACCCTCGGCCCGCAGCGCGGTGACGAGGTTCTCCTGCAGCAGCTCGGCCCCGCCCCGTACGAACGGCACTTGCGCGCCGCAGACGATCACGTCCACGTGTCGACCTCTCCTCCCCGGCCACACCCTCGGTTACCGGGGCAAGGACCGTGGGGCCGTACTATATCGGTGGCGGGTGTGAGCTCCGGTGAGCACCGCCTCGCGGTCGTCTGCCAGGCCGCCGTCCTTGCCGTCGAGCAGAGGGACCTCTTTGTCCACCCAGACCCCGATCCGCCCCACGGCTGACGAGCCGAACAGCCACGTGCACGGTGAGGCCTGGGTCGAGCAGCTGCCGATGCAGCGGGTGCACTCCCACCAGAGCTTCTTCCGCGGGTTCGGCGGGACGGTCAAGGAGATCTGGCAGTACCGTCAGCTGCTCGGGCAGCTGACCCGCAAAGAGCTCAAGGTCAAATACAAGGACAGCGTCCTCGGCTTCCTCTGGACGCTGATCCGCCCGCTGCTCCAGCTGCTCGTCTACAGCATCGCCGTCGGTGGGTTCCTCGGGAACAGCCGCTCCATCCCGGAGTTCGGTGTCTACCTGTTCACCGGTCTGCTCTGCTGGACGTTCTTCACCGACATCATCGGCGGCTGCACCGGCTCGATCGTCAGCAACGCCGGCCTGGTCAAGAAGGTCTACTTCCCGCGCGAGATGTTCCCGCTCTCCGTGGTGGGCGCCGCCGCGATCAACTTCCTGCTGCAGTGCCTGGTCCTGATCGGGGCCTACGCCTGGAACCGGCAGTGGCCGCACCCGGACAACTTCCTGCTCATCCCGCTCGGCCTCCTGGTGGTGGTCCTTTTCGGCACGGCGCTCGGCCTGCTGCTCGCAGCGTCCAACGTCTACCTCCGCGACGTGCAGTACCTCGTCGAGGTCAGCCTGCTGTTCTGGTTCTGGATGACCCCGATCGTCTACGCCTGGACCCAGGTGAGGGACAAGTTGGCGGCCAACTACGACTGGCTGCTGCAGATCTATCTCGCCAACCCGATGTGCGACGTGGTGCTCGCGTTCCAGAAGGCGCTGTGGCCCGGTGGCCGGCTGACCATCTACAACAAGGACGCGACGACGGGCCAGCTCGTGCCCGTACACGGCAGCGAGCACATCTACACCGGCAACCTCTACGGCCGACTCGGCATCCTGATCGGTGTCTGCCTCGTCCTGCTGTGGCTGGCCCAGCGGATCTTCGCCCGTGCGCAGGGCAACTTCGCGCAGGAGCTCTGAGATGAGCACACCGATCGTCCGCGTCTCCGACGTGTCCAAGAAGTTCAACATCCACAAGGACAAGAACCTCAAGGAGCGGGTGGTCAACGCCGGCCGCTCGCGCAAGCACGCCGAGGAGTTCTGGGCGCTCAAGGACATCTCGTTCGAGCTCGAGGCCGGCAAGACGCTGGGCCTGATCGGGCACAACGGCTCGGGCAAGTCGACCCTGCTCAAGATCATCGGCGGGATCCTGACCCCCAACACCGGGTACGTCGAGCGGCGCGGCCGGCTGGCGGCACTGCTCGAGCTCGGCGCCGGCTTCCACGGCGACCTGACCGGGCGCGAGAACGTCTACCTCAACGCCTCGATTCTCGGCCTGAGCCGCAAGCAGACCGAGATGTACTTCGACGAGATCGTCGACTTCTCCGGCATCGAGCAGTTCATCGACACCCAGGTCAAGTTCTACTCCAGCGGCATGTACGTCCGGCTGGCGTTCTCGGTCGCCGTCCACGTCGATCCCGAGATCCTGCTGATCGACGAGGTCCTCGCGGTCGGCGACGAGCCGTTCCAGAAGAAGTGCCTCGACAAGATCCGTGCGTTCCAGCGCGATGGCCGGACGATCGTGTTCGTGACCCACGGCCTGGACGTCGTACGGGCCCTGTGCGACCGGGCGATCATGCTCGACAAGGGCAAGATGGCGATCGACGGCACCCCCACCGACGTCCTGCGGGCGTTCCGCGACCAGTACAGCGTCGAGGCCTTGCCCGAAGCCGAGCGGGGCGACAAGCGGATCGAGATCGGCGAGGTCCTGGTCCAGGACGCGGCCGGCGTCGAGCGCAACCGGTTCGTGCCGGGGGACAACCTGTGCATCGACATCGAGCTCGAGGCCCACGAGCAGACCGACGACTGGAACGTCGGCATCGCGATCTTCAACAAGGACGACATCCTGGTGTACGGGACGAACACCCACGTCCAGCTGATGACGCTCGCGCCGTTCAGCCCTGGCCGCAAGCACGTGCGGTTCGCCTTCGACGACATCGCGCTGACCGAGAGCCAGTACTACTGCACCGTCGCGGTGCACCCGACCAATGGCCCGGAATACCACCGGGTCGAGCGCAAGGCCGCGTTCCGCGTCTACACCGCCTCGCACGACGAGGGCCTGCTCTACCTGACCCCCAAGATCGAGGTGCTGGACACGTGAGCGACAGTCCCGAGACCGTCGTACGCGAAGGTCGCATCGGCCTCGTGCCGGCCCGGTTCGGTGAAGGCATGGTCGGCGGCGCCGAGATCGTCCTGCACCAGATGGCCAAGCGGCTGCAGGACCGAGGCTGGGACGTCGAAATCCTCACGACCACGGCGATGAACCATCACACCTGGGAGAGCGAGCTGCCCGCCGGGACCTCGGTCTCCGACGACGGGCTGACGGTGCACCGGTTTCCCGCCGTCTTCCACCAGACCGAGGAGCGGCAGAAGCTCGAGGCCGCGATCATGGCCGGGCATCCGGTCTCGATCGCCGACCAGCAGCGCTGGATCAACAGCGGGATGCGCTCGCCCGAGCTGTTCCACCACCTGCTCGACCACGCGGACGACTACCGGGCGCTGATCTTCACCCCGTACCCCACCTGGCTCGCCTTCGCCTGCTCCCAGCTGCTGCCGGAGCGCAGCGTCCTGTGGACGTGTCTGCACGACGAGCCCTACGCCTACCTCGAGCTGTTCCAGCCGATGTTCACCGGGGTGGCCGGGTTGCTGCTGCAGACCGAGCCCGAGCACGAGCTGGCGCACCGGATCGCCGAGCTCGGGCCGCACGCCGTGGTCGGCTGCGGGGTCGAGATCCCGCAGAGCTATGACCCCGAGGGGTTCCGGAAGCGCTACGGCATCGAGGGCCGGTTCCTGCTCTACGCCGGCCGCCGCGAGGGGGCCAAGGGCTGGGAGACCCTGCTCGACCAGCTGGCAGCGGCGACCGAGCGCCGCGACCTGCCGTTCACGCTGGTGACCATGGGCGGTGGCGACGTCAACCCGCCGGAGTGGTTCAAGGACAAGGTGATCGACGTCGGTTTCCTCTCCGACGGCGAACGAGACAATGCCTACGCCGCGGCTGATGCCTACATCCAGCCGTCGCAGTACGAAGCCTTCTCCCGTACGGTCATGGAGGCCTGGCTGGCCGGCACTCTGGTCATCGCCAACGGCGGTTCCGAGGTCGTCGCCGAGCACTGCGCGCGCTCGGGCGCCGGCCTGGTCTACCAGGACGAGCTCGAGCTGGAGGAGGCGCTGGTGTTCCTGGCGGAGGCGCCCCAGGCTGCTGCCGAGGTGGCGGCGAACGGCCGGGCCTACGTCATCGACAACTACCGGTGGGAGGTCGTGCTCGACAAGGTCGAGGACGCCCTGGTCCGCTGGACCGCGAGCTGAGGAGCGGCATGCGCATCCTGATGGTGACGCCGTACGCCCCGCTCCGCGACGGCATCGCCGCCTACGCACTGCAGCAGGTCGGGGCGCTGCGGGCCGAGGGCCATGACGTCGAGGTGCTCTCGCCCGGTCCGTCGGCGGCGCACCACCACCTCGACTTCAGCGGGCTACGCGGCATCGGCGCCCTGGCCAAGCGGGTGCGTGCCTACGACAAGGTCATCGTGCAGTTCCACCCCGACCTGTTCTATCCGCACCCCACCACGCCCGACCGGCACGCCGCCGTCAGTGCCGCACTGCTCGCCGTGGCCAAGGCTTCGCGCAACCTCGAGATCGTCGTGCACGAGATCGACTACCGACTGGGTCAGCGCAAGGGGCTGGATTCCCTTGCTGCCAAGGCATTCTGGCGTCAGGTCACCACGATCATGCTCCACACGGATGCCGAGCGTGAGGACTTCATCTCCTCGTTCGGGGTCAAGCCCGATCGGATCAAGGTGATCGCCCACGGCGCCTCGTTCGTCAAGCGGACCCGGGCCGACCGGGCGACCGCGCGCCGCACCCTCGGCATCGACCCGGGCGCGTTCGTGTTCCTCGCGATCGGATTCATCCAGCCGCACAAGGGTTTCGACCGCGCCGTACGTGCCTTCACCGGCCTGGCCGAGCACGGCTGCGAGCTGCACGTCGTCGGCTCGGTCCGGGTCGACGACCCCGAGTTCGCGTCCTACCTCGGTGAGCTCGAGGCGCTGGTCGAGAACACCCCGGGCACCTCGCTGCACACGGGTTTCGTAAGTGACGAGCTGTTCGACCGCTGGATCGTCGCGGCCGATGTCGTCGTCCTGCCCTACCGCAACATCTGGAGCTCCAGCGTCCTGGAGCGGGCCATGCTCTACGGCCAACGGGTGCTCGTCACGTCCGTCGGGGCCTTGGCCAACCAGGTCGGCGACCGCCCGCTCGTGACGCTGGTCGACGGCGACGCCGGGCTGATGGTCGGCATGCGCCAGCTGCTCGGCCGCGGTGACGACATCCAGGTCGAGTCCTCCCCCTGGCTGTTGGAAGATGGCGATGAGCCCTTGCGCGAGCGGATCCAGGACGAGCTGGTAGCCCGCGCGCAGCTGCGCCGAGGCGGCCGGGCAGCGGTCGGCGAGCACGGGGGACTGCGCGACCGTAGCGCGGCTGCCTCAGCGACCCGGCGCAGTGCCGCCCTGCGCCGGCTGCCCCCGCTCGCCCCACCGGCCGCGGTGTCGGCACGCCGTGGTGCCTCGACCTTCAAGCGTCTGGTACGTCGGGCGACGGCGTGGGAGGTCGACCCGGTGATCCACCAGGTCAACGCCCTCCGCGACGCCGTCGTGCAGGCGATCGAGGAGCCCAACCCGCGTCGCTAGGAGCCTGCCGTCCTTCGCCTGGGGTCAGCGTTCGCTGTCGGGTCGGTAGTCCCAGGGTTTGGTGGTGTAGGTGCGGCCGAGGGGGGTGGTGCAGTGCAGGGTGCCGTCGGGGTCTTGTCGGGTGTGGTAGTGGCCGTGGGTTTTGGCCC
>JAWWOO010000067.1:0-3359 GCA_033851545.1 Frankiales bacterium
TGATCGGCCACCTGACCGGGTTGCTCGTGACCCTCAAGGGGCTGCCCCTGGCCTACGACCGTGACCTGCAGGAGGACAAGGAACCGGTCTTCGACGCCGTCGACACGCTGCTGGTCGTCCTGCCCGCCACCGCCGGCATGATCGCGACGATGCGCGTCGACGTCGACCGGCTCGAGGCGAGCGCCCCCGAGGGGTTCGCGCTGGCGACGGACGTGGCCGAGTACCTCGTACGCCAAGGTGTGGTCTTCCGTGACGCCCACGAAGCCGTCGGCCGGCTCGTGGCCTGGTGCACCGAGCACGGCTGTGACCTGCACGAGGTCCCGGACGACGACCTGGCGGCGCTCGACCCACACCTGACCCCGGACATCCGCAGCGTCCTGTCCGTCGCGGGGGCGCTGGAGGCCAGGTCCACGCCGGGCGGCACGGCACCGATCCGGGTCGCCGAACAGCTGGCGGCCGTCCGGGCCGAGCTGGCCGAGCGCCGGGTGTGGGCCGCGCACCGCGGGTGAGGCGGCTGCCCCGGCGGTTCTTCGCCCGACCGGTGCTCGAGGTCGCGCACGCCCTGCTGGGGCAACACCTCGTCCGGGTGACCGATGCCGGCCCGATCGTCCTGCGGCTGACCGAGGTCGAGGCGTACGCCGGCTCGGACGACCCGGGCTCGCACTCGTTCCGCGGCCGGACGCCGCGCAACGCGGTGATGTTCGGGCCGGCCGGGTTCAGCTATGTCTACTTCACGTACGGGATGCACTACTGCGTCAACGTCGTCACGGGGCCGGTGGGGGAGCCCTCAGCGGTGCTGCTGAGGGCCGGTGAGGTGATCGCGGGCGAGGACCTCGTACGGGCCAGGCGGGGTGCCGTGCCGTTCCGGGACCTGGCACGTGGCCCGGCCAGGCTCACCGTCGCCCTCGACATCGACCGTGGCCTCGACGGCTTGGACCTCACCGGCGCCGGTGCTGCGTTGTTCCTGGCGGCCGCTGAGCGGTCCGTGGAGGTCCCCATCGCCTCGGGGCCGAGGGTCGGCGTCTCCGGGGACGGCGGGGTCAGGCACTGGCGGTTCTGGCTGCAGGGCGACCCCACGGTGAGCCCGTACCGAGCGGCCGTGCCCCGCGCGCCGAAGGCCTGAGGGCGATACCGCCCGATCATGGGAGACTCGACGCCATGTCGTCCTCTGCCACCGATCAGCCGCCGCTCTCGGCGGACGTAGTCCGGCAGGTCGAGATCCTCTCGGCCGGAGCGGCCCAGGTGCTGCCTGCCGGCAGCCTGGGTCCGCGCCTCGCCGAGGCCGAGCGGGCGGGCCGGCCGCTCCGGGTCAAGCTGGGCATCGACCCGTCGGGCAGCGAGCTCACACTCGGCCACGCGGTGGTGCTCCGCAAGCTGAGGCAGTTCCAGGACCTGGGGCACCTCGCGGTGCTGATCATCGGCGACTTCACCGGGATGGTGGGCGACCCCACCGGCCGCTCCGCGGTGCGCACCATGCTGACCGCCGAGCAGACGGCGACCAATGCCACGACCTACCTCGAACAGGTCATGCGGGTCCTGGACCCGGGGCGCGTGGAGATCCGGCGCAACTCCGAGTGGCTCGCGCCGTTGACGCTGACCGAGGTGGTCCAGGAAGCCAGCGTGCTCACGGTGGCCCGGCTGCTCGAGAGGGACGACTTCGCCAAACGCCATGCGGCAGGCCAGCCGATCTCCCTGGTGGAGTTTCTCTACCCGCTGCTCCAGGGCTACGACTCGGTGGCCGTCGCGGCCGACGTCGAGATCGGCGGCACCGACCAGACGTACAACCTGCTGGTCGGGCGGGACTTCCAACGGGCACACGGGCAGGAGCAGCAGCTCGTCCTCACCGTGCCCCTGCTCGAGGGCCTGGACGGCGTCCAGAAGATGAGCAAGTCCCTCGGCAACTATGTGTCGTTGACCGAGCCGCCCGAGGAACAGTTCGGCAAGCTGATGTCCATCCCGGACGCCTTGGTGACCCGGTACGCCCAGCTGTGCACCGACCTGCTGCCCGAGCAGGTGGCCGCGGTGGCGGCGCAGGTCGAGACCGGGGGACCGGCCGCCAATGCCGCCAAGCGCTCGGTGGCCCGCCAGATCGTGGCCCTCTACCACGGCGCCGAGGCTGCGGCGGCGGCCGAGGAGCAGTTCGACGAGCGGTTCAAGCGCCGCGAGGTGCCCACGACGAACGTCCCCTGGTACGACCTGCCGGCGGGTGACCCCGTGCACCTGCCACAGGTCCTGGTCGAGACCGGCCTCGCAGCCTCGCGGGGGGAGGCCCGCCGGCTGATCGACGACGGTGCCGTACGCCTGGACGGGACCCAGCTGCCGCCACGCTCGTACGACGTCGCCCGGTCTGAGCTCGTGGGCCGGGTGCTCCAGCGGGGCAAGCGGCTCGCGGTACGGCTGCTCGGCTGAGCGGCCCAGCCCGTTCTCGTCCGCCGGTTTGAGCCTGTCCTGAGCGTGGCCCGGCCTGTCCAGGCTCCTGCTGAGCCAGTGCCTTTCAGTGGCGCCCCCGCCTGCTGGGCCTCGATCCGAGCAACCCCGCCGAAGGTTGGGCTCAAACAGGTGCCAGGACACCAGTTCGAGTCCACGCTTCGACGGGGTTGCCGGCTCACGGCAGCGGCACGATCGAGCCCATCGCACAGCGACCCCAGGCGGTCCCCCTTAGCCTGCTGCCGCCGTCGTGCCGGTCCGGTCGGCTCGTTGATCACACGGCCACCGTCGGGGCCGCTCGAGCCTGTCCTGAGCGTGGCCGGCCCCTGGCCCAGAGGTGAACGGGAGGCAGCCGGCCGCCTGACTTGACGTGTCGGCCGGAAGTCTCTAGTGTTTCTCCTCGCCCCACGGAGCAACGAACGCCGGACAACACGACGGTCGGTTCGTGGGGAACCCCAAGGCCTATCAGCCGTATGCAGCAAGTCTGCAGCCGGCTCTGAAGCGTGCGGGTGGACGAGCAGCCGGTGTCAATTTGACACAAACTGCGGATCCGAATAGGTTACTAAATGCCTCGCGGCGGGTTGAGAAACGCAAAGCGATGCGCAATCGATCCTTGAGAACTCAACAGCGTGCCAAAAGTCAGTGCCAAAAACATACCCCGTATGTCGGCGCCATTTCGGCAATGACAGACGGATTCCTTTGGTGAATTGACAGACGATCAGTATCGTCTGAATTTCGCTAGAATCAAATGCGTGACCGAGGCAATCGGTCCGTGCTCTGTGTCAGCACTCCGCTTCGGCGGTTGCTATATAAACATTCACGGAGAGTTTGATCCTGGCTCAGGACGAACGCTGGCGGCGTGCTTAACACATGCAAGTCGAGCGGAAAGGCCCTTCGGGGTACTCGAGCGGCGAACGGGTGAGTAACACGTG
>JAWWOO010000098.1:0-29895 GCA_033851545.1 Frankiales bacterium
ACCCACGGCCACTACCACACCCGGCAAGACCCCGACGGCACCCTGCACTGCACCACCCCCCTCGGCCGCACCTACACCACCAAACCCTGGGACTACCGACCCGACAGCGAACGCTGACCCCCAGGCGAAAGACAGCCTGCTGCGCCTCGACGACCTACCCAAACCCAGCAAACCGACGGCTCGCGGCCGGCGACGTCGCGCACGGCGAATTCAACTAGCAGCCGTACTGCCGCTGACAGGGGATTACTGCAGCGGGAGGCTTCTCGGCAACCTCAGTTGCCGCTCTGTCCCCTTGAAGATGGACTCTGTGACGCCGTGGCCGCGGTCAAGGTCACCCGGTGAGCTGGGTCGCGACCGCGTCACGGTCGATGAGCGACCAGACCTGCGCGATGCGCCCGGCCCGGAACCGGTAGAAGACGTGCTCGCAGAACGCGATGCGCCTCCCGGTCGGCGCCCGGCCGAAGAACGTGCCGGTAGGCGTGCAGTCGAACCACAGACGGCACGCCACGACGTCGTCACTGGTGAGCAGCAGGCGCACGTCGAAGCGCAGGTCCGGGACAGCCATGGTGTCCGCCGCGATCATGTCGGCGTACTGCTGACGAGTAAGCACATCGTCGTTGTAGGTGAGCTCGTCATGGACGAACTCGGCGAGGTCGCTGAACCGCCGGTCATTCAGCGCGTCGAGGTACGCCAGGTACCTCGCCTCCAGGCTGGCGTGGGGCACGGGGCCTCCTTCCGAGAGTGATGCTTGGTCGAGGACCAGGGAGTCCAGCTGAGGTGGCTACATATTCGTCCCATCCGCAACCCGGCAGAGTTCCACTGAACCGACCGGCGACGGTGCCATGTTCTGCGTTCCCGATACACGGCGGCGTGATTCGTCAGCCTCCGCACCCCTCGAGGCGACTGCCGATCCTGCAGCCTGGCAAGGCGTCTACCCGATGGCCTGGTCGGCCAATCAGTCGCGCCGTTGCGTGATACAGCTGCCGCGTTGCCCGTGCCGTTAGCGAGGTTGTTCCACCAACGGCGACGGGTGGCGGCACGTCGCCGTTGGTGACAGAGGGGGCGCCCCTGCGAGGCCGGCCGGCCCCTCTCGGTGCGCTACGTGCTTGGTGTCGACCGAGGGCACGAAACCCTGAATGACCAGGATTGACCGGCCTCGGCGCCCCAACTGACTAGCCGCCCTCTAGGTCACCCTCTAGCTCCAGGTAGGTCTGCCGCAACCGCGCCAGCGTGTCCTGCTCGGGCTCGGCCCACAGTCCCCGGTCGGCAGCCTCGAGCAGCCGCTCGGCGATCCCGCGCAGCGCCCAGGGGTTGGACTTCGCCATGAACGCCCGGTTGGTCTCGTCGAAGACGTACTCCGCGCTCAGCCGCTCGTACATCCAGTCGTCGACCACACCGGCGGTGGCGTCGTACCCGAACAGGTAGTCGACCGTCGCGGCCATCTCGAACGCGCCCTTGTAGCCATGCCGCTGCATCGCTGCGATCCACCGCGGGTTGACCACCCGGGCCCGGAAGACCCGCTTGGTCTCCTCGGCAAGGGTGCGGGTCTTGACCGCGTCGGGGGTGGCCGAGTCGCCGACGTAGGCCGCCGGGCTGCTGCCGGTGAGCGCCCGCACCGCCGCGACCATGCCGCCGTGGTACTGGAAGTAGTCGTCGGAGTCGACGATGTCGTGCTCGCGGTTGTCCTGGTTCTTCGCCGCCACGGCAACTCTGCGGTAGACCGCCGCCATGTCGCCGCGTGCCTCACGCCCGTCGAGACCGCGCCCGTACGCATAGCCGCCCCACACGGCGTAGACCTCCGCCAGGTCGGCGTCGGTCCGCCAGTCACGGGAGTCGATCAGCGGCAGCAGCCCCGCACCGTAGGCGCCCGGCTTCGAGCCGAACACCCGGGTGGTCGCCCGCCGCCAGTCACCATGCTCCTTGGCGTCGACACGGGCGTGCGCAGCAACAAAGTTGATCTCGTCGGGCTCCTCGAGCGCCGCGACAGCGGTCACAGCGTCGTCGATGAGCTGCACCACGTGGGGGAACGCATCCCGGAAGAATCCGGAGATCCGCACGGTCACGTCGACCCGCGGTCGCCCCAGCTCCTCGTACGGGACCACCTCGAAGCCGCTCACCCGGCGCGACGCGTCGTCCCAGATCGGGCGACATCCCAGCAGCCACAGGATCTCTGCGATGTCGTCACCGGCCGTACGCATCGCGCTCGTCCCCCAGACGACCAGCCCGACGGACTGCGGCCACTCGCCGTCGTTGTCCTCGCGATAGCGGGTCAGCAGCGACTCGGCCAGCGCGACGCCGACGGTCCATGCCAGCCGCGACGGGATCGCCTTGGGGTCGACGCTGTAGAAGTTGCGGCCCGTCGGCAGCACCCCGACCAGGCCACGGGTCGGCGATCCGGACGGGCCGGCCGGCACGTAGCCGCCGTCCAACGCGTGCAGCAGGTGGTCGATCTCGTCCGTGGTCCTGGCCAGTCGCGGCACCACTTCTGTCGCGGCGAAGTTCAGCACCTGCAGGACTTCTGTGGCCGGCTCGCCGAGGACCTCCTCGACCAGGACCGGCACCTTGTACGGGTCCCAGCCGGCGTCGTGCAGCCCCTGCACCAGCCGTCGGGCGACGGCCTCGACCAGGTCGACGGCGTCAGCAGCCGTACGGGCCGGTCCGTCGGCAAGCGCGGAAAGCCTTGCTGGCACGGCAATCTGGGCGCCCGGCTCGGCCAGCAGCGCCTTTTCGTCCAGCCCCACCAGCCTGGTCAGTGCCCGGCGCAGGCCGGGCACTGCTCCCCCGTCGCCGGCCCAGGTCTGCTCGGCACGCAGCACGCCGAGCACCAGGTTGACCAGCGCCTCCCCCTCGGGCGCGCCGCCCAGGATGTGCAGCCCGTCCCGGATCTGCACATCCTTGATCTCGCAGAGGTAGCCGTCGATGTGCAGGACAAACTCGTCGAACTCCTCATCGGAGGGCGCCTCGTCGACGTGCAGGTCGTGGTGCAGCTGCGCCGCCGTGACCAGCTCCCAGATCTGGGCCCTGATCACGGGCAGCTTGACCGGGTCCAGCGCCGCGACACTCGCGTGCTCGTCCAGCAGCTGCTCGAGCTTGGCCAGCTCGTTGTACGTGTCGGCCCTGGCCATCGGCGGCACGAGGTGATCGACGATGGTCGCGTGCCCGCGGCGCTTGGCCTGCGTACCCTCGCCCGGGTCGTTGACGATGAACGGATAGATCAGCGGCAGGTCGCCGAGGACCGCGTCGGGCGCACAGCTCGCCGAGAGCCCCAATCCCTTGCCTGGCAGCCATTCCAGCGTCCCGTGCTTGCCCAGGTGCACGACAGCGTCGGCGCCGAACTCGCGGTCCAGCCATCGGTAGGCCGCCAGGTAGTGATGGCTCGGCGGCAGCGCAGGGTCGTGGTAGATCGCGATCGGGTTCTCGCCGAACCCGCGCGGCGGCTGGATCGCCAGGACGACGTTGCCGAACCGCAGACAGGCCACCACGATGTCGCCGTTGTCCACGTACAACCCGCCGGGCGGCTCGCCCCAGGTCGCCAGCATCCCGTCCCGCAACGCGTCCGGCAGCTCCGAGAACCAACTCTGGTACGTGCCCAGCGGCACCCGCGCCTTGTTGCCGGCGAGCTGTTCCTCCGTGAGCCATTCCACATCGTGGCCACCGGCGGCGATCAGGGTGTGGATCAGCTCGTCGGAGTCCTCGGGGAACTCGCCCACGTCGTAGCCTGCCGCCCGCATCGCCTTGAGCAGCACCACAGCGCTGGCGGGGGTGTCCAACCCGACGGCGTTGCCGACCCGGGCATGCTTGGTGGGGTACGAGGACAGCACCAGTGCGATCTTCTTCTCGGCGTTGGGCTTGCCCCGCAACGCCGCCAGCCTGGTCGCGATGCCGGCAACCCGCGACGCCCGCTCAGGATCGGCGACGTAGACCGGCACTCCGTCCGGTCCCGGTTCCTTGAACGAGAACGGGACCGAGACGAGCCGGCCGTCGAACTCCGGGATGGCCACCTGCATCGCGGCGTCCAGCGGCGAGATCGCGGCGTCGGAGTCGTGCCACTGCAGACGGGAGGAGGTGAGGCAGAGTCCCTGCACCAGCGGGACGTCCAGCGCTGCCAGCGCCCCGGCGTCCCACGTCTCGCTGTCGCCCGCATTGGCCCCGCCGCTGGCCAGGACGGTGACGATGAGCGCATCGACCCGGCCGGTCAGCAGCGCCTCCACCGCTGCGAGCCGGCCGTCGGCGTCCGGGCGCAGCGAGGGCACGAACACCGGCAGCGCGTTGCCGCCCTTGGCTTCGACCGCGTCGCAGAGCACGTCGACGAAGCCGGTGTTTCCGCTGAGCTCGTGCGCCCGGTAGAAGACCACGCCGACGGTGGGCCGGGCCGGGTCGTGCGCCCGCTCGCCGTGCACCCCGTACAAGGGTGTGCTTGCGGGCGGGTCGAACCCGTGTCCGGTCAGGAGCAAGGTGTCGGACAGGAAACGGAGCAACGACGCGAGGTTGGCCGGCCCGCCCTCGGCGAGGTACTCGGCGGCCTGGCTGACAACGCCAGAGGCCGCCGTCGACAGCTCTGTCAGCTCGGCATCCAGGGCGTTCTCGCCACCGAGCGCCACCAGCGGCACCCGCGCCTGAGCGCATGCCAGCCGCAGCGAGTCGAAGCCCTGCTGCCACGCGCCTCGACCACCGAGCAGCCGTACGAGGACGAAGTCCGAACCCGGCCGCAGCTCGGCCAGCAACGCGACCATCGCGTCCGGACCGGTCGTCATCGGGTTGGCGATCAGCAGCGGCTGCAGCTCGACGGGCAGCAGAGGCTCAGCAGCACGGGCGGCGAGCAGGTCGGTGTCGGCGGTGGACAGCAGCAACGGCACGGCTCAGTGACCTCCACCCCGGGCTCTCACCGGGTTCCCTCGCTGCCGTCATGATGTCGCGGTCACTCTACCGAACCGCCATCGACTACTCGGACCGCGAGCGCTAGCTCAGCCCGACATTCCCGGTGGGACGAACGGCAGGGTGGTCGGCGCGCCGTTGCTGATCAGGCCGAGCACGGCCGCGCGGTCGATGTTGTCGGCGACCAGATCACCCAGCGCGTCGAGACGGGCCTCCCGTACGGCCGCGAAGGCGACATCGCCTGGCAGCCAACGTTTCCCGACCGCAGCGGCCACCTCTCCGAGCAGCCTGCGGCGGAACCCGTCGTTCTCCAGGACCCCGTGCCAGACCGTTCCGGACACCGAACCTACGCGGCAGCCCTCGGATCCAGCGCCGGTGGAGAACAACGGCTCGCCACCGGAGACGTCGATCCGGCCGTGATGGATCTCGTACGCCGACACCGGCTCGCCGCCGGAGACGGCGACGCCGAGGGGCCGGGCAAGGACCTTGGACTCGGCGAAAACGGTGGCGACAGGCAGCAGGCCGAGGCCGGGTACGGCGCCGGCGCCGGACTCGATGTCGTCCACGATCGACCCGCCGAGCATCTGGTAGCCACCGCAGATGCCCAGCAACGGCAGGCCGGCAGCCGCCCGCCGGGCCAGGGCGAGGTCGAGGCCCCGCGACCGCAGCCACACCAGGTCGGCAACCGTCGTACGGGTGCCCGGCAGCACCACGAGGTCGGCATCAGCGACCTCCGCCGCCGAGGTGACCATCCGGACGACGACGCCGGGTTCGGCGGCCAGGGCGTCGATGTCGGTGAAGTTCGAGATTCGCGGCAGCCGGACGACGGCGACCCGGAGCACGTCCTCACCGACCGGCGGCAACCCTGGTCCGCGGTCGACGTCGAGACCCAGGCTGTCCTCGACGTCGACCTGCACGCCGGACAGCCACGGCAGCACGCCGACCACCGGCCGGCCGGTGAGCGCGGTCAGCTGGTCGAGCCCGGGCTGCAGCAACCGGCGGTCGCCGCGGAACTTGTTCACCACAAAGCCGGCCAGGAGCGCCTGGTCGGCAGCGGGCATCAGCGCGAGAGTCCCGTACAGCGCGGCAAAGACGCCGCCACGGTCGATGTCACCGACCACCACCACCGGCATGTTGGTCGCCCGCGCCAGCCCCATGTTGGCGATGTCGGTCGCGCGCAGGTTGATCTCGGTCGGCGACCCGGCACCCTCGCAGACGACGACGTCGAACCGTGCACGCAGGTCGGCGAGTGCTGAGAGCGCCACCTCCAGCAGCTTGGGCTTCCACTCGCGGTAGCCCATCGCGTCGACCTCGGCCACGGGCTGGCCCAGCACGACGAGGTGGCTGACCCGGTCGCTACCCGGCTTGAGCAGCACGGGGTTCATCGCGGCTTCGGCCTCCACCCGGGCGGCGGCGGCCTGCATCGCCTGTGCCCGGCCGATCTCGGCCCCGTCGACGGTGACGGCGGAGTTGTTCGACATGTTCTGTGCCTTGAACGGCGCCACCCTCACCCCCTCGCGCACCAGCCACCGGCACAGGCCGGCGGTGACCACCGACTTCCCTGCGTCGGAGGTCGTGCCCGCGACGAGCAGAGCGCCCTTCACAAGCGCCTCGGCCGCAGCATCATCGCCACGACGACCAGAGCACCCGCGGTACGGGACACCAGCGCCGACAGCCGGACCGCGCGTTCGACGTCCTCGACGTCGACCGGTCCGCCGGTGCCCAGCAGGGGCCGCTCCTCGACCCGGCCTGCGTAGTCGTTGCGACCGCCCAGCGTCACCCCGAGCGCCCCCGCGAATGCGGCCTCGCACCGGCCCGAGTTGGGGCTGGGGTGCCGCGCGCCGTCACGCCTCAGCACCGCGGAGGCAGCGCTGCGGGAGCCGCCGACCGCCGGCGCCAGGGCCACCGCGAGCCAGCCGGTGAGCCGGGCCGGGGCCCAGTTGGCGACGTCGTCGAGCCGGGCCGAGGCCCAGCCGAAGTGCAGGTAGCGCGGCGACCGGTGCCCGACCATGGCGTCGAGGGTGTTGACGGCACGGTAGCCGAGGAGTCCCGGCAGCCCGGCCACTGCTCCCCAGAGCAGCGGAGCCACAACGGCGTCGGAGGTGTTCTCGGCCACCGACTCGACCACCGCGCGGGCGATCTCGCCCGAGGACAGCGACGACGGGTCGCGGCCGACCAGGGCCGGCAGCCGCCGTCGGGCCGCCGCGAGGTCGCCGGTGCGCAGGGCTGCACCGATCCCGCGGGCCTCGCGCCCGAGCGTCGTACCCCCGACGACCGACCAGGTGGCAACCGCCAGCAGTCCGGAACGGAGGACAGGCCGGGACGACGCCGCGCGAGACAGCCACACGCCGGCCAGGACGGGCGCCCCGACACAGAGCCCGGTGTACGCGGCCCCGGCGGCCCGGGAGTCATGCCAGGTCCAGCCCTCCAGCCGGGAGGCCGCAACGCCGAACGCCGCGACCGGATGACCCCGGCGGGGGTCTCCGATCGCGGCGTCCATCACCAGTCCGGCGGCCACTCCTGCGGCGGATGCGGTCAGGGCAGAAGGGGGCACGCCGGCCATGATGCCAGCGGTGCTGCGTCGCGGCAGGGAGGGGTCAGGCCTGCGCGCGCTTGACCGCTGACACGTCGAGGGTCAGCTTGACCTTGTCGCTGACCAGGACGCCGCCGGTCTCGAGGGCGGCATTCCACACCAGGCCCCAGTCCTTGCGGTTGACCTCGCCCTTGGCCTCGAAGCCGGCCCGGGTGTTGCCCCACGGGTCCGGGCTCAGGCCGAGGTGCTCCACCGTGAGTTCGACCTCCTTGGTGACGTCGCGGACGGTCAGGTCGCCGATCAGCTTGTACGTGTCGCCGTCGATCTCCTCGACCCTGGTCGTACGGAACGTGATCGTCGGGTACTTGTCCACGTCGAAGAAGTCCGCGGAGCGCAGGTGCTCGTCGCGGCCATCGTTGCCGGTGTCGACGCTGGCGGCGTCGATGGTGACCTCGGCAGTGGCCTTGGAGTGGTCGTCCGGGTCGAAGTGCAGCGAGCCGGAGAACGCCTTGAAACCGCCACGCACGGTGGCGACCATCGCGTGGCGTGCCGAGAACCGCAGTCCGGTGTGCGCGGGATCGAGATCCCAGTCGCCGGCGAGCTGGGAAAGGATGGTGGCAGTGGTCATGGCGTTTCTCCCTCGAAGGTTGGCAATCCTTGCGTTCGCAACCAAAGTAGTTGCTTCTTCAAGGAACTTCAAGGACCCCTGGGACATTCCTTCCGGCCGCCTGCCGGGGTACGACTACGGGGTAAATGCCAAATTTAGCCCGGTTGGGCCATAGTTGGCGGGTCCCGAATGAGGCAGTCTCGACGCATGCACGTGCTGCGCTCCTACCTGCCCAGAGGCGGCGGGCTGCCCGACCGCGACTGGCGCGCCCGGCACCGGGTGGTGTGCGCGGTGCTGGCCCTGCATCTGGTGGTCCTCGCCGGCTACGGCCTGCTGGCCGCGCACCCCGACGGCCCCGCGTCGGTCGGCACGGGCATCGTGGCCGTTGCCCTCGTCCTGGCCCTCGTCCCGGGGACCCGGCGCGCCCGCGCACTCGCGGCCACGCTGGGGCTGCTGTCCTGCTCAGCGGTGCTCGTCCAGCTGAGCCACGGTTCCACCGTGATGCACGTGCACTACGTGTTCGCGGTCGCCCTGACCGCGCTGTATGAGGACTGGGCGACCTATCTCACGGCGATCGCGTTCGTCGTGGTCGAGCACCTCGTCGTGGCAGGGATCGACCCTGGCCGCAGTGTCGCCGATGACCGCGACCCGCTGCGGTTCACCCTGGTCGACCTGTTGTTCGTGCTCGGCACGAGCGTCACGCAGCTGGTGTTCTGGTCCTCCACCGACCAGGCCCGCGTGCACGATGCCCTCTACCGCACCGAGCTGGCCGAGCTCAGCGAGGGCCGCACGACCGTGCAGGCCCGGCTCCGCCAGCTGGAGACCACCCGCGAGGACCTGCTGGCCACGGTCTCCCACGAGTTCCGCACGCCGTTGACGGCCATCCAGGGCGCCGCCATGACCATGCGCAAGCACCGCGCCCGGCTCTCGGGGTCGCGGATGGACGAGATGCTCGACGCGGTCGTGGCGAACACCGAGCGGCTCGGCCGGCTGCTCGAGAACATGCTCACCGCCGCCGAGGCCCGGCCGCCGGACCGCAAGGCGGTCACCGACGTCCACCGCGTGGCGACCGAGGTGGCCGAGCTGGTCGAGGCTGCGCACGTCCGGCGCACGCCCAGCGTGGTCGTCGCCGTGGACGAAGGCCTCGAGGCCAGGGTCGAGGGCTCCGCCCTGCACCAGATCCTCGCCAACCTGCTGGACAACGCGATCGTCCATGCCCAGCCCGGTTCGCACGCGATCGTCTCCGGGGCGCTCGAGGCCGGGGACGTGGTGGTCACCGTTGCCAACGAGGCCGAGGGCGTCGACGCGCAGATGCTGGCCGAGCTGTTCGAGCCGTTCACCCAGCGCGACAGCTCGAGCACCCGGTCGCAGGAAGGTGCCGGCGTCGGGCTCTACGTCGTCCGGCGCCTGGTCGAGGTCTCGGCCGGCTCACTCAGCGTCCGCTCACAGCCTGGCTGGGTCAGCGTCGAGGTCCGCCTGCCGCGCGCACCGTCGGAGGATCCGCTCGACCTGACCGAGAACGACCGCTACGCCGAGCGCTAGCCGGGCTATGCCCCCATGGCGTGGGCGCCGCCGTCCACGTGCACGATCTCGCCGGTGGTCGCCGGGAACCAGTCCGACAGCAGGGCCACGCAGGACTTCGCCACGGGCGTGGTGTCCCCGAGGTCCCACCCCAGCGGCGCCCGGCCGGCCCAGACGTCCTCGAACGCAGAGAAGCCCGGGATGTTCTTGGCCGCCATGGTGCGCAGCGGGCCGGCGGCCACGAGGTTGACCCGGATGCCCTGGCCACCCAGCTCACGGGCCAGGTAGCGCGAGCACGACTCCAGGCCGGCCTTGGCCACGCCCATCCAGTCATAGGCCGGCCAGGCCACCGTGGCGTCGAAGTCGAGCCCGAGGATGCACGAGCCGGGTGTCAGCAGCGGGAGCGTCGCCTTGGCCAACGAGGCCAGGGAGTAGGTCGAGACGTGCACAGCGGTCGCGACGTCGGTCCACGGCGCGTCGAGGAAGCCGCCGCCGAGGCAGCTCTGCGGGGCGAACCCGATCGCGTGCAACACCCCGTCGAGCCGGTCCACGTGCTCGCCGAGCCGGCCGGCCAGCGAGCCAAGCTGCTCGTCGTCGGTGACGTCGAGCTCGATCACCGGCGCCGGCTGCGGCAGCCGGGCGGCGATCCGGGTGGTGATCGACATCGCCCGGCCGAACGAGGTCAGCACGACCTGCGCACCCTGCTCCTGTGCCTCGCGCGCCACGCCGAACGCGATCGACGCGTCGGTGAGGACTCCGGTCACCAGGATCTTCTTGCCCTCGAGCAGACCGCTCACTTAGTGCCCCATTCCCAAACCGCCGTCGACAGGGATAACCGCTCCGGTGATGTACGCCGCGGCGTCGCTCGCGAGGAACGTGACGACCCCCGCCACCTCCTCGGGGCTGGCGTAGCGGCCGAGCGGCACCGACGCGAGGATCTCGTCGCGGCGGGCCTCGGTCAGCTCTGCCGTCATGTCGGTGTCGACGAACCCGGGAGCAACCACGTTGGCGGTGATGCTGCGGGAGCCGAGCTCGCGAGCGATCGAGCGGGCGAAGCCGATCAGCCCTGCCTTGCTGGCCGCATAGTTGGTCTGTCCGGCCGAACCGGAGAGCCCGACGACCGAGGAGATGAAGATCATCCGGCCCCGGCGCGCGCGCAGCATGCCGGACGCCGCCCGCTTGGCGACCCGGTACGAACCAGTCAGGTTGGTGTCGACGACCCCACTCCAGCTGGCCTCGTCCATGCGCAGCAGCAGGGTGTCCTTGGTGATCCCGGCGTTGGCGACCAGGACCTCGACCGGGCCGTGTTCTGCCTCGACCGCCGCGAACGCCGCGTCCACGGAGGCGCCGTCGGTGACGTCCATCCGTACCGAGAACAGGCCCTCAGGGGCAGCGCTGCCGCGGTAGGTGACGGCGACCTTGTCGCCCTGGGCGGCGAACGCGCGGGCCACGGCGAGGCCGATGCCGCGGCTCCCTCCGGTGACCAGAACCGACCGGCTCACGACGTGCTCACGCTCCCTCTGCTTGCGACACCGCGGGGAAGTCTGCCACATGAGCCGTTCGGCCCAACGATCATGCTCTGCCGGGCCCGCGAAAGTGGGTCCGGGCGGACCTGCGCGCACCGGGTGGCGCCGACGATGAACTACTTGTCCACGAGTACAGCTCCTGTCCCGGAGGTCCCCGCCATGTCGAACCCCACGTTCGCCGCCCAGAACAGCACCGTCGTCGCCACCCACACCGTCGACGGCGTCCTGGTCCGGCTCGACGGCGCCTTCGACGCTGACTCGGCCCCCCAGCTGCGTACGGCCCTGCTCAGCGTCCGCCCGGCCGGCTGCGACGACGTCATCATCGACGCCGGCGGGGTCACCACGGTCGACGACGACGCGCTGGCCATCCTGCTCGCCGCAGGCGCCTGGGCCGTCGACACCGGCGCCCGCCTCGGCTTCTCGCGGATGTCCGACTGCCTGCGCGACGAGATCGCAGCCCTGGACATCTCGATGCTGCTTCCGATGCTGGCCCCGGCCGGCGAGCGGGTCGCCCGCCCGATGCGGCTGGCCGCAGCGCGCTAGCCCGCGCCGGTTCCCGCACCCCCAGACCGACGGCCTTCCGGACCCCCGACCGGAGGGCCGTCGCCCGTTTACCCCAGGGTGATGCCGAGGTATTGCGGCCATGTCCGGCGATGTTCGGCTATGTCCGCAACGAATCCGCCGGATGTCCCAAGTTCTTGCTGTGTTGGTCTCGCAACGTTACAGCGATCCATGTAGCATCGCCTCGATCGCGCTGGTGATCCCCCGACATCAGTGCGACCGAAGCGGTGCCGGGTGCCTGCCCCCGTGGTCGCCCGGCACCGCTTCTTCACGCCAGGCCGCCGGCCGGATCGGCGTGGCAGGATCGAGCAGTGACGATCTGCTCGGCCAAGGGCTGCCGGCTCCCCGCGGCCCACATCCTGGTCTGGAACAACCCGACGCTGCACACTCCCGACCGGGAGAAGCAGTGGTTCGCCTGCGAGGAGCACCGGGAGTCGCTCTCGCGACACCTCGACGTCCGTGGCTTCCTGCGCCGGATCGATCCCGTTCAGTCCTGAGCCGGGTGCTGCTGTGCCCACGCCTCCGCCGCCGCCGAGACTTCGGCGGAGAGCCGGGTCACCTCCTGCGCCGATCCCCCGGCCCGCCCGGCGGCGAGCCCGAGCAGGAACGTCGTCAGCGGCGCCGCCGGCCGGGCCACGCCGTGGGCCACGTCCCTGGCGAGCTGCAGGACAAGGTCGCGATAGGCCGCCCCCGTGCCCTCGTCCAGGCCGAGCCGGGTCGACGTCTCGGTCAGCCACTCCTCGAGCACGTTCACGCCAGCTCCTCGGCACGTCGCAGGTCCTCAGGGGTGTCGCAGTCCTGCCAAGGCTCCCGTACGCCGGCCGGCACGCCCACCCGTACGACGGTCAGCCCGGCGAACAGCTGCCGCAGCGCCAGAGCCCCCGGGGCGCCGGCGTCGGCCAGGGCCCGGCGTAACGATCCTGCATGCCAGACACCGGCGAGCAGCTGGTCGCGGCCTTCCCCGTCCACGAGCAGGGCGCCGTCGTCGTCCGGACCCAGGCGACTCTCCAGCAGTACCAGCACTTCTGCGGTCAAGAACGGCAGGTCGGCGGCCAGCACGGCCACGTTTGGTGAGCTGACATGGGGCAGCCCCGCCGCCAGAGCGGCGACCGGGCCACCGCCGGGCGGGTCCTCCAGCACCGAGACGACCGGCCGGGAGGTGTCCCGCCGCGGTCCCACGACCACGACGACGGCCGCGCCCGCCACCGCATCGAGCACCCGGTCGAGCAGGGACCGGCCACCGACCAGCAGGGCCGGCTTGTCCGCTCCGCCGAGCCGCCGGGCAGCGCCGCCGGCGAGGATCACCGCGTCCACCTAGGCCGCCCGGACGAACCTGCCGTCGAGCCACCGGTCGACCCGGGCGGCACCGAAGGCGACAGCGAGGAACAGCACGGCGACGACCACGCAGTTGAGGGCGACCGTCAGGTAGCCGTGGCTGAGGACATCGACGAACGGATACGGGTACCAGCTCACGATCGGGCCGCGGGCCAGCATCACGGCAAGGTAGGCGGCGGGAAAGACAACGGCGAGGACGGCGGCCCGGGCGGTGGCCAGGCCGCGCGGGCCGAAGACCAGCCAGCCGAGAACCGCCATCAGTGGCGAGACGGTGTGCAGGACGACGTCGGAGACGTAGGCGGCGCCGTGCAGGTCGAGCAGGTCCTTCAGCACGGCGTAGTAGACGATCCCGGTGATCGTGATGCCGACCAGCCCGACCAGCCGGAAGACCGCGAAGACCGGTCCCCAGCCGGTCAGCCGCAGCGCGAGCAGCAGGCAGGTCAGCATCAGGACGATGTTGGACTCTATGGTGAAGAAGAACAGCAGGTTGAACATCCGGCTGACCGGGGTCTTGAAGCGCCCCGTCGTCACGCCCGCAGTGTCATAGGCCTGAACACACAGCCCGACCAGGACGATCAGCCCGGTCAGCCCGAACCACACCTGCGCCAACCTCGCCCTGTTGATCACGGCCTGAGCCTATTGCACCCATGCGTAGGCGGCTGGCGGCACTTCGGCCAGATCCGGGTCGTCGGTGCCGAACGTGCGCACCCTGCCCGGCGGGTCGTGGGCAGTCTCGAACCGCACAGTCACCCGGCCCACTCCGGAGCCCTGCACCCAGCCGCGACCGTGCTCGGTGTGCTCGACGTCCAGGCCCGGCGGCCAGCGGCGGGCCGGCTCGGGCAGCGCCGGCGAGGCGGCCGCCGGCGCCGTGACGGGCACGGCGATCGCGGGCACCAGGTCGGGCAGCTCGTCCTGAACGTGGTCGGAGAGACCCGACACGGCGACGCCGATCAGCCGTACGCCGTCGCTGACGTCGACCTCGGAGAGCAGCTTGCGGACCACGCGGCGCAGCGTGCTCTCGTCGTCGGTGGCCCCCGGCAGGGTCATCGACCGGCTGAGCGTACGGAAGTCGTGCAGCCGGACCTTCAGCGTCACGGTCCGGCCGGAGTGCCCGGAGCCGCGCAGCCGGCGGGCCGTCCGCCCGGCCATCAGGTCGAGCTCGTCGCGCAGCCGGGCCAGGTCGGCGACGTCGGTGTCGAAGGTCTCCTCCGCACCGACCGACTTGGTCTCGCGGTCGGCTACCACCGCACGGTCGTCGAGGCCGGCCGCCTGCGCCGCGAGCCCCGCGCCGACGACCTGACCGACCAGCCCGACCAGCTCCTCGACCGGGACGGCCGCAAGGTCGGCCACGGTGGTGACGCCGATCCGCTGCAACCGCTGGGCGGTCGCCGGGCCGACGCCCCAGAGCCGGGTCACCGGCAACCCGTGCAGCAGGGCAAGCTCGTCACCCGGTGGGACGACCAGCAGGCCGTCCGGCTTGTCCAGGTCGGAGGCGATCTTGGCGACCAGCTTCGACGTCCCAGCGCCGACCGAAGCGGTGAGCCCCGTACGGTGCCGGATCGTCGCCCGTAGCCGCTCGGCGATCACCCGCACGGCCTCAGCCCCGAGGTCCGGGTGGTCGCCAGCCGACAGGTCGACAAAGGCTTCGTCCAGCGACAGCGGCTCGACCAGCGGCGAGAGCTCGTGCAGCGCGGCCATCACCACGTCGCTGGCCATCCGGTAGGCCCCGAACCGGGAGCCGAGGAACGCCGCGTTGGGGCAGCGGCGACGCGCTTCCGCTCCGGACATCGCGCTGTGGATCCCGTACCGCCTGGCTTCGTAGCTCGCGGTGGAGACCACGCTGCGCGGCCCGGTGCCACCGACGACCACCGGCTTGCCGCGCAGCGACGGCTTGTCTCGCTGCTCGACAGCGGCGAAGAACGCATCGAGGTCGAGGTGGAGGATGACCGGCCGGCTGCGCACGTGCCCAGTCTGGCCCGGGCTTGCGACACTCCTGGTGGGGGAACACGCTGGGCCGGACGGAGAAGGAGGCGGTCGTGGGCAGGGTGACCACCCGGCGCAGCGTGGTGCGGGTCACTGGCGGTCACTCGCTGCGCCGGCCGGACACCCTGGTCGTCGAGGAGCCGCTGGAGATCCGGGTCTCCGGCAAGCCGCTGTCGGTGACGATGCGGACGCCGGGCGACGACTTCGACCTGGTGACCGGCTTCCTCACCACAGAGGGCGTGACGGAGGCTGCCGACGACATCCGGGCGATCCGCTACTGCGCGGGCGCCACCGTGGAGGGCGACAACACGTACAACGTCGTCGACGTCGACCTGGCCGCCGGCGTGGCCCCACCGGAGGCCTCGCTCGAGCGCAACTTCTACACGACCAGCTCGTGCGGCGTGTGCGGCAAGGCCAGCATCGACGCGATCCGTACACAGACCCGCTGGCCGGTCTCCGGCGACGACTGCACGGTCTCCCCCGACGTGCTCAGCTCCCTGCCCGACACGCTGCGGGAGGCACAGCGGGTCTTCGACCGTACGGGCGGGCTGCATGCGGCCGGCCTGTTCACCGTGGCCGGCGAGCTGCGGGTGCTGCGCGAGGACGTCGGCCGGCACAACGCCGTCGACAAGGTGGTCGGCTGGGCGGTGCGCGAGGGGCTGCTGCCGCTGCGCGGCCACGTCCTGATGGTCTCCGGCCGGGTGTCGTTCGAGCTGACGCAGAAGGCTCTGATGGCCGGGATCCCCGTACTGGCAGCGGTTTCGGCGCCATCAAGCCTCGCCGTCGACCTAGCGGCCGACGTCGGGATGACCGTCGTCGGGTTCCTGCGCGGGGAGACGATGAACATCTACAGCGGCGACCACCGGATCGTCCGTCAGTGAGTGGTGTCCGGCTCGTCGTAGCTCTTCACGAACGAAGCGAACCTCGCCTGCCCGAAGCACTGGCTGAGCTTGGCCAGGTCGGCGTCACTGGCCTTGTCCACCCGGAACCGCACGTTGCTGGCCAGCTCCGAGACCAGCTGGCCGTTGCCCATCGGCTCCGGGTCGACGTGCGGGATGTTGCTGCAGGCGGTGAGCACCAGCTTGTGCTGCTCCTGCGTCGCGCCCGGCTTGAAGATCACCACCCACTCCCGCTTGGACAGCGCCTCCGAGTACTTGCAGCCACCGAGAAGGGTCGCCGCGGCGAGGCTCAGGGCGAGGGTACGGCTGGCGGCGGGCACGCCTTCGAGACTAGGCGAGGTCAGCCGGCCTGGGCGTAGTGGGCTGCGATCTGGGCCGCGGTCAGCACCGTGGGGTATTGCGCCAGCTCGTCGATGACCGCGCCGCTGCCGCCGGTGCCGCTGGAGTAGTCGCCGAGGGTCAGCACCGAGGCGGCGTTGAGCAGCGCGGTGTTGCCGGTGCCCGGGTTGCTCGCCTGCAGCGTCCCGTCGACGTAGAGCGCGATTGCGCCCGAGGTCCTCGTACGGGTGAGGACGACGTAGTGCCAGGCCCCGTCGCCGTAGTCCGCGGCGCTGGCCCGGATCGTCGTGTCAGGGTTGCCCACGCCGGCCATGACGTGGCCGGCGGCGTCGATGCTCACCCCGAAGTCGTTCCGGACGCCCGCGACGTCTCCGTCGACCAGCGCCGCGCCGCCGAACCAGTCGACCTGGTTGTCCTCCACGGGCGCGGCGTCCTTGAACCAGAACTCCAGCGAGAAGTCGGAGGCCACCAGCCGAGGCACCCGCACGTACCCGACGGTGGGCAGCAGGTGCACCGCCGTGTCACCGGCGACCGCACCGGCGGCCCCGTACGTGACCGAGCCGACGTACGTGCCGTCCGGGCCGACGCTGGCCACCGCGCGCGGCCCGGCGGGGTCGTCGAGCCGCCAGTAGCCGGCGGGTGAGTCGGCCCCGACCGCAGCGGCGTAGCCGGCGGGCCTCGCGGCGTCGTGTGCCGCGACCTGGGCCGGACTGAGCACGGTGGCGTAGGTCGCCACGTCGTCCATGCCGGCGTCCAGCGGTGCGGGGACCGTGCCGGGCGGGGCGTTGAAGCTCGGGTCGACGCCCAGGCTGAGGTGGCCGCGGGCGGTCAGCGGCTCGGTGCCGCCGGTGCCGCTCGCGACCGCGACGCCGTCGGCGTACAGCACCATCGCCCCGGTCGCGGCGGCACGTGTCCAGACGACGTGGTGCCAGGCGCCGTCCTTGAAGCTGGTGCCGGTGGAGGCGATCGTCACATCACCGGTGGCGCCGTCGCCCATGCCGGCGACCAGGTCACCAGCGCTGTCGATGCCGATGCCGAAGTCACCGTCGTGCCCGCCGACCGAGGTCGAGGCCAACGGCGAGGCGCCGTACCAGGTCGAGCCGTCGCCCACGGTCGGCGTGGACGCGCCGACGACGAACGACAGCTCGACGGAGGCGTCCCCACCAACCGTCCACGGCAGCATCACGTCACCGGCGGTCGTGGTCCTGGCCGCCGTGTCCCCGTCGGCGGTGGCCCCGGGGGTAGCCACCACCGTGCCGACCGTCGTGCCGTTGTTGCTGCCGGCGGCGTCGTTGACCGCCGGCCCGTCCAGGCGCCAGTAGCCGGCGGGTCCGTCGGACATCACCTTGGCCGCGTAGAACGAGCTGGCCGAGGTGAGCGACCCGGACGCGACGTCGGTCGAGGAGAAGGCCGCGTACGAGCTGGGGAGCAGCAGGCTGGAGACCGCGAGCACCAGGACGCCACCGCGTACCCAGCGGTCACGTCGCGACATACGGCACCCCTCCCGCGGCCACACCCGTGCAGCCTGCCCCCGTCGTATCGGCCCGGGACGGTCGCGCACGTGCACCCAATTGGCCGTGCGGCGAGCATTCGGCACAGGGCGAGGACGGAACCCGGTGTCGAATCGGTGGTCCTAGCGACGAGTTCGGCACAACGTGCAGGAGAGGATGCGCTGCTGTTGGGGAGCAGTTCCCAGTGTGTATGAGTTGCTGACTGATCTGCCAGCAACTCATACACAGTGCAAAGGTGAGGTCCCCGCCGACCTGACCCACTCAGGGGCCGGCGAGCACTTCCGCCAGGAGCGCCGGCAGCACGTCACCGATCGGCTCGCGGAGCACAGCATCAGCCAGACCGTCGTACGGCGTCGGGTCGGCGTTGACCACGACCAGCCGCGCCCCGGCCCGTACGGCGACCCGGCACAGCCCGGCCGCCGGCTGGACCCGCAGCGACGAACCGAGCGCCAGGAACACGTCCGCCTCTGCTGCCGCCGAGCGGGCGGCCTCGAGGAGGTCGGCGTCGAGCGGCTGACCGAAGCCCACCGTCGCCGAGGCCAGGACCCCGCTGCAGTCGAGGCAGGCCGGGTCGGGGTCGCCCGCACGCACCCGCGCGAGCTGGTCCTCCATCGGCGTCCGCGCCCCACAGGCGAGGCAGACAGCCGACCAGATCGTGCCGTGCAGCTCGACCACCGACGTCGACCCGGCCGCCTGGTGCAGCCCGTCGATGTTCTGCGTGATCAACGCCCGGAGCCGGCCAGAGCGCTCGAGGTCGACCAGGGCCCGGTGCGCGGCATTGGGCTGCGCGGTCCAGGCACCGTGGGCGGACCGGCCGGCCCAGGCCCGGCGGCGTACGTCCGCGTCGTCCCGGTAGCCGCCGGAGACCAGCGTCCGCGCCGACACCGGGTCGCGCCTGTAGAGGCCGTTGGGCCCCCGGTAGTCCGGGATGCCCGAGTCGGTGGAGACACCGGCGCCGGTCAGCACCGTGACCCGTTCGGCATCGGCCAGCCAGCCGACCACCGTCCGGAGAACCTCGTCCGCGTCGGTCATCGCGCCCGCCGGTCGAGGTGGGCCACCAGGGCCAGCAGCCGGGCAGTGGGGGCGCCCACGTCCACCGCCGCCCACCCGCGGGCGTGAGGACGGGCACCGTTCAGGACCCAGACCAGGCCGTCACGGTCCGGGGCGTCGCGGAGCAGGCTCCCGGTCAGCTGTCCCCGGGCACCGCCCGGCACCAGTGCGGCCGACGGCTCGGTCTCCGCCGCCCGGTCGAACTCGACCGCCCAGAGCCGGCGACGGATACCGGCGAGGTCGCCCGGGTCCCTGATCTCCTCGTGCCGGAGGAACTCGGCCCAGGCGCCGTCGGGGGTGTCCGCGAGATACTGCACCGGGCCCTCCGCGCTGCCGTGCCACCGGCCCTCGGGCTGCCGCGCCGACTCCCAGACGAACGGGAACCGCGGGTCGCCGTGCCGGAAGCCGATCGTCATCAGGCCGCACCCGCAGCTGAGAGGCTGTCCACCAGCTCACGGACCCGTTGCGCCGGCTTGCCGTCGGCATCGAACCCGTGCGCGAGCAGCTCGCACGGCGCCAGACCGCCGAGCTGCTGGCGCTGCCGGGTGAACCACCGGCGGACGCCGTAGTCGTTGTAGGCGCCAGACAGGTCAGCCACCAGCAGAGCCAGGTAATGCAGCCGCTGGGCGACCAGCTGCGGCGTGGTGCGCGCACCCTGCGAGTAACGGCGCAGCGAAGCCGCCGACACGTCCACCAGACCGGCCAGCAGCTCTTCTCCCAGCGCCCGGCACAGCGCCGGCCAGGTCCCCGCAGGGATCGGCGACTGCTCGAGCTGCTCGTTCGCCGCCTCGAGGAGCAGCCGGAACTCCTCGCCGGTGCGGGCGGATCGCAGCGCCAGGCAGGCATCGCGGGCGACCCCGTGGGCGGCAAGGCCGGAAAGGACAGCCTCCAGGAGCGGCCGCCCGAGCTCCTGCCCGGCCGGCAACGAGGGCAACGCGCCGACGTACTGGGCCCGGGCCACCAGGTGTGCCGCGGCCCATGCAGCGCGGACGTCGGACGCCAACGGTTCTGCAACGGAGTCGATTCGGAGCTCGAGCATGGCGCCAGTATCCGTCCACCGTGGTGCCACGGCAAGTCCGGCCAGGGTTCCGGGCTAGGGTGCCCGCTAGGCGTCGAGACGTGGGAGGCGGGCTGTGGTGAGGGCCGCTGTGCTGCGCGAGATCGGGACCCCGATGCGGGTCGAGGACATCGTGCTGCCCTCGACCGGGCCCGGTCAGGTGCGGGTACGGATCGCCGCCGCCGGCGTGTGCCACTCGGACCTGTCGCTCGCCACCGGGACCCTGCGCCAGCAGGTGCCGGCGGTCCTGGGCCACGAAGGCGCGGGGGTCGTCACCGAGGTCGGCGACGGGGTCACGGCCGTCTCGCCCGGGGACCACGTGCTGCTGATCTGGTCCCCGCCGTGTCGCGAGTGCTGGTACTGCCGGCGCGACGAGCCATGGCTGTGCGAGCGGGCCGGCGACGCGGCCGGCCGGCCGTACGCGAGGGACGCGGGCGGCCGCGACCTCTACCCGGGCCTGGGTGTGGCCGCCTTCGCCGAGGAGACGCTGGTCGACGAGAAGGCCGTCGTACGGCTGCCGGAGGACCTCGCGCTGGACATCGCCGCCCTCCTCGGCTGCGCAGTCATCACCGGGGTCGGTGCCGTCCTGCACAGCGCGCGGGTGGCACCCGGCGAGACGGTGGCGATCTTCGGGCTGGGCGGCGTCGGGCTCTCCGCGGTCCAGGGCGCCCGGATCGCCGGCGCCTCGCAGATCATCACCGTCGACCCGTCCGGGTCCAAGGAGTCGATGGCCCGGCTGCTCGGCGCCACCGAGGTCCTCACCACGGGTGCCGACGTGGTCGCCCGGATGCGCGAGCTCACCGACGGCCGAGGCGTCGACCATGCGATCGAGTGCGTGGGGCGTGCGGAGGCGATCCGCACGGCCTGGTCGAGCACCAGGCGCGGCGGCCGTACGACGGTGGTGGGCATGGGGTCACGCGAGGACACGGTGACCTTCAACGCGCTCGAGGTGGCCTACTTCGCCCGTCAGCTCGAGGGCTGCCGGTACGGGTCGGCCGACCCCGCCGTCGACATCCCGATCCTGATCGACCACGTCAACGCCGGGCGGCTGGACCTGCAGGCGCTGGTCAGCGACCGGATCGGGCTGGACGACATCGACTCGGCGTTCGAGCGGATGGGGGTCGGCCACGGCGCCCGCAGCGTGGTCACCTTCGGCTGAGGCCCGGTCACTGCTGGGACTCAGGCCAGGATCCGTCGTGGCCGGGCGCAGGCCACGGTGACGACGACGCCGACCAACGCGTAGGCCGCCATGACCAGGGCCGGCAGGGCGACTCCCGCGCCGCCGAAGTAGACGATCCCCCGTACGGCGGAGGTGCCGGCGCCCGGCGGCAGCCACGGCCCGATCGCTGCCCAGAACGGCGGCAGCAGCGGCTTGGGGTAGGCGCCTCCGGCGCTGGGATTGCCGAGGATCACGAACAGCAGGATCGCAACGCCGATGCCGACGGTGTCGAGCAGCACCTGCGCGGCCATCGTGAACGCCCCGACGCCGAACACCAGCAACGCTCCGAACCAGCACAGGCCGATCAGGTGCCCGCTGCCGAGCGCCTTCAGGATGGTGTCCGAGATGACGACCCCGCCGATGCCGGAGGCGAGTGAGTAGACCGCGAGGGTGCCGAGGCGGATCAGCGCGCGGCTGCGGTTGGCCGGCCGGCTACCGGCGCTGACCCCGAGGATCGCCGCCACGAGATAGCCGCCGACCACCCAGCCGACCGCCAGGTAGAACGCGGAGAGTCCGCGGGCGTCACCGCGGGCGGCCGGTACGACGTCGGTCACCGCGAGGGTGCGCTGCTGCGCCGCGTCGACCTGCTGGATCACCGACGTCAGGGCCGAGGAAAGGGCACCTCCCCCGGCGCTGGCTACCAGCAGCGAGTCCTGGCTTGCCGACCCCAGGACAAGGGCGCCGTCCACTTTGCGGTCCTTGATCGCTCGCGTGGCCGCTGCCTGGTCGGCGTACACGTGTCCGGCCACCGGGTGGCCCGGCAGCGACGCCAGCCGCGACACCACCGACTGAGCCGTTCCTGCCGGAGCTCCCGCGGGGGCCACCACGGCGACCGGGATCCGCCGCGGCGACGGTGAGTGGAACGCACCGAGGTAGGACGCGATGAAGCCCAGCTGCAGGGCGAGGACGCCGATGACCAGCAGCGCCGCCCTCGGGGTCACGGCGTCCCTGAGCTCGGCGACCAAGCCCGATCTGCGCCGCTCGGGGGCCATGGTCGGACGCTACTCGCAGCCCGGCGCTTCGTCCGTTTGCCTGCGGCACCGCCCGGCATGTCCTAGGGTGGCCGAATCGGGCATGGATCATGCTCGCACGGGCCTGAACATGGCGGGCATGGCCCCCGGCACGGCCGACCGCTCCCGGCACTCACCTACCGGGAGCACTCCGATGCGTCTCCACCATCTGCTGCAATGGGCCGTCGCGGCCAGCGTCTCGACCACGCTGGTGTCCGCCGTTCCGGCGGGTGCCGTCGTCACGCACCCGGCTGCCACGCACTTCGTCGTGCACGTGTCGCCCGCGACCGTGCTCCAAGGCACGTTGGTGACGTTCTCCGGCTCGGTCTCCCCGCGCGTGCCCGGGGTCCCGGTCCTCGTACAACGACTTGTCGGCAAGACCTGGCAGACGGTTGCCCACGAGAAGGTGTCGGCCGCCGGCGTGCTGTCGTTCTCCCTCCGCGCGCCGCGCCCGACCGGGGTCTGGGTCCTCCGGGTGGTCCGGGCCAGCTCGTCCCGCGCCAGGGCCGGCGTCAGCGCGACGCTGCACCTGCGGGTGGTGGCCAAGGCGTTCGCGGTGACGGCCAAGGGCCGCAACACCCCTGACCAACGCGTGTCGGTGACCGGGGTGGTCAGCCTGAAGGCCACCGGATCCGTGTACCTGCAACAGCTCACCGGCAAGACCTGGCGCAACCTCGCCTCCGGCAAGCTCACGCACGCCGCGTACTCCATCAGCGCAAAGCTCGCGCCCGGCAGCCATCGACTTCGCGTGGCCCGGCTGTTCACCAGGACGATCGCCGGCGGGGTGAGCAAGTCCTTCAGCGTCATCGTTCCCACCAGCCCGGCCGTGACCAGCGTCGCCCTGTTGCCGGGGATGGCCCGCCGCCCGTACTCCGCGACGTTGTCGGCAACCGGTGGGGTAGAGCCGTACACCTGGACCGGCGCCGGCCTGCCCGTCGGACTCTCGCTGTCCGCGAGCGGGGTGGTCTCAGGTACGCCGACCCAAGCCGGCACTTCCACGCTGACGGTGACCGTCGCCGACAGCAGCGGTCGCAGCGGCACCGCTTCCTTGGCGCTGACCGTCCGAGCCACCGCTGGCACGGCTTGGGCGTGGGGCGCCAACGACTCGGGTCAGCTCGGTAACGGAATGGCCACGAACACCAGTGCGCCGAGTGCGGTCACCGGGCTGACCGATGCCACGCAGATCGTGGCGGCCGGGTCCAGCGGTGGCTATGCCCTGCGGGCGGACGGCACCGTCGCAGCCTGGGGCGCCAACACCTACGGGGCCCTGGGCAACGGCACCGGGGTGAACAGCAACATCCCGGTCGCGGTCACCGGACTCACGGGAGTCACGGCGGTGGTTGCCGGCATCTTCCTGGGCCAGGCCTTGAAGGCCGACGGCACGGTCTGGTCGTGGGGGTACGGCGGGGCCAGCCAGCTCGGCAACGGCACCACGGCCAACAGCATCGTCCCGGTCCAGGCCACCGGCCTGACCGGTGTCACGGCGATCGCGAGCGGTGGCGGCGCCACCTACGCCCTGCGCTCGGACGGCACCGTGTGGTCATGGGGCTCAGGCACGGCCGGAGCCTTGGGCAACGGAACGACCACGTCCAGCGCCCTGCCGGCCCAGATCGCCTCGTTGTCCGGGGTCATCGCCGTCGCCGGTGGACAGGCGAGCGGCTACGCGCTGAAGTCTGACCACACGGTCTGGGCCTGGGGCTGGAACGCATACGGGCAGCTGGGCGACGGGAGCTTCACCAACCGCTCCGTGCCGGTCCAGGTGCAAGGGCTCAGTGACGTGACCGCGATCGCGGGCGGCTACTACGCCGGGTTGGCGCTGCATGCCGACGGCACCGTGTCGGACTGGGGCTTCAACCAGTACGGCGCGCTCGGGAACAACTCGACCGTCAACAGCAACGTGCCGGTTGCGGTCACCGGGCTGACCGGCGTCGCGACGATCGCCGGCGGTGGGCAGAGCGGCTACGCGGCCAAGGCGGACGGCTCCGCCTGGGCGTGGGGGCACGACTCCGTCGGCCAGCTGGGCAACGGCTCGACAACCGACAGCGCAGTCCCGGTAGCCGTCGCTGTGCTGCGTGGCGTCTTCGCCGTCTCGGGCGGCAACGCGAGCGGCTTTGCGATCAACCTGGGGTGACCGGCGTCAGCCCCGTACCGGCGGGGTGCACTCTCCCGGTGTGGTGTGCATCGGCGCGGTGTGGAACAGCTGCCAGATGTCGTTCACGCCGAGCTTCATGGTCACGAAGTACGCGTGGGCAGCGTAGGTCTTGAGCGTCTTCCCGGTGCGGGTGTCGTAGAGGCTCAGGTGCCGGTTGTCGACGCAGGCGATGAAGGTCTCGAGCAGGCCGATGTTCGCGGCGTTGTTCTGAAAACCGTTGGAGACGTTGAAGATGCGCTGCACCCCGCGATAGCCGCGGTGGGCCTTCCTCTGGGCGGCGTAGTCGCGAACGGCGTTGCCGGAGTAGCCAGGGAGGAGCTTGTCGGGGATGCCGTCGGTGTCGAGGAACCGCGCCGTCAGGGCGTACTTCTTCGACGGGTGCGCGAGGTCGACGAACCTGGCCCGCTGCGCGTCACCGAAGGCCCGGACGGCGCGGTTGAGGTCCACGTCCTGCGTCCGGGTGAACGTCACCACCACGGAAGCCTTGATGGCGGCGGTCGAGACGGTGCCCTTCTGGATCTGGGCCGTCGACGGCCCGCCGCTGCCTGCTGCTGCCGGCGCCCCGACCAGCAGGACCAGCACGGCGGCTGGGCGGGGCATCTTGCAAGACGGACGTACGGTTTGCTAAAGTGCTGGCGTGCCCAAGGTCAGTGCGGAGCGGCTGCTGGCGACCCGCCGGCAGATCCTCGACGGGGCCCGCCGGGCCTTCGCCGACCACGGCTACGAGGCCGCCACCGTCCGCGTCCTCGAGCGCGAGATCGGACTGTCCCGGGGGGCGATCTTCCACCACTTCCGTGACAAGGACGCGCTGTTCCTCGAGCTCGCCGCCGAGGACGCCGAGGAGATGGCCGGTGTCGTCGCCACCGCGGGCCTGGTCCAGGTGATGCGTGAGCTGCCCGCCCGCGACTCCGGCTGGCTCGGCGTCCAGCTCGAGGTCTCCCGCCGGCTGCGCACCGACCCGTCGTTCCGGGCCGCCTGGCAGGAACGGTTGGGCACCGTACGAGCGGCAGCAGTCGAGCGCCTCGAACGCGGGCGTGAGAGCGGCGCCGTGCGGGACGACGTACCGGTCGAGGTCCTTGCGGCTTTCCTCTCCCTCGTGCTCGAGGGACTGGTCCTGCACCTCGGCACCGGCATGCCGTTGGGCGACGTGCCCGCCGTCCTCGACCTGGCCGAGGAAGCCGTAAGACAACCCACCGTCGGCACCCGTAAGGCAATGGGTGAAGATTCAGCAGCCACGTCATCAGCGCAGGAGGCATCCGCATGACCGCCAACAGCTTCGACGCCCGCGACACCCTCGAGGTCGGCGGACGGTCCTACGAGATCTTCCGGCTGGACAAGGTCGAGGGCGCAGCACGGCTGCCGTTCAGCCTCAAGATCCTGCTGGAGAACCTGCTGCGCACCGAGGACGGCGTCAACGTCACCGCCGAGCAGGTCCGGGCGATCGCCGCCTGGGACCCGGCGGCCGAGCCGGACACCGAGATCCAGTACACGCCGGCCCGCGTCCTCATGCAGGACTTCACCGGTGTCCCCTGCGTTGTCGACCTTGCGGCGATGCGTGAGGCGATGGTCGACCTCGGCGGCGACCCGTCCAAGATCAACCCGCTCGCGCCGGCCGAGCTGGTCATCGACCACTCGGTGATCGTCGACGTCTTCGGCGGCCGCGGGTCGTTCGCCCGCAACGCCGAGCTGGAGTTCGAGCGCAACCAGGAGCGCTACCAGTTCCTGCGCTGGGGCCAGGACGCCTTCGCCGACTTCCGGGTGGTGCCGCCGGACACCGGCATCGTGCACCAGGTCAACCTCGAGTACCTCGCCCGCGTCGTCTTCACCCGGACGGTCAACGGAGTCGAGCAGGCCTATCCGGACACCTTGGTCGGCACCGACTCGCACACCACGATGATCAACGGCCTGGGCGTCCTGGGCTGGGGTGTCGGCGGCATCGAGGCCGAGGCGGCCATGCTCGGCCAGCCGGTGTCGATGCTGATCCCCAAGGTCGTCGGCTTCAAGCTCTCGGGCGAGCTGCCCGACGGCGCGACGGCGACCGACCTGGTGCTCACCATCACCGAGATCCTGCGCAAGACCGGCGTGGTCGGGAAGTTCGTCGAGTTCTACGGCCCTGGCGTCTCCGCCGTACCGCTGGCCAACCGCGCGACCATCGGCAACATGAGCCCGGAGTACGGGTCCACCGTCGCGATCTTCCCGATCGACGAGGAGACGCTGACCTACCTGCGCCTGACCGGTCGCCCGGACGAGCAGGTCGCCCTCGTGGAGACCTATGCCAAGACCCAGGGGCTCTGGCACGACCCCTCGGCCGAGCCGGCCTTCAGTCAAACCGTCGAGCTGGACCTGTCCACCGTCGTCCCGTCCATCGCCGGTCCCAAGCGGCCACAGGACCGCGTCGCGCTGTCCGAGTCGGGCCCGCGGTTCCGTGAGGCGCTCTCGGACTACGTCACCGCGCCTGCCGAGCACTCGAGCATCCTGGGCATCCTCGACGAGGGCTCGGACGAGTCCTTCCCGGCTTCAGATCCTCTGGCTGTCAGCTTTTCCGGCAACGGTGACAGCAAGCCGCACGAGCATGGAGCAGTCGCCGCCTCGGGCGACCGGCTTTCCTCACCGACGGAGGTGACGCTGCCGGATGGCTCGACGTTCACGATCGACCACGGCGCCGTCGTCATCGCCGCGATCACCTCGTGCACCAACACCTCGAACCCGTTCGTCATGGTCGCCGCTGCTCTCGTCGCCAAGAAGGCGGTTGAGCACGGGCTGACCGTGAAGCCGTGGGTCAAGACGTCACTCGCCCCCGGGTCCAAGGTGGTGAGCGGCTACTACGAGAACGCCGGCCTGACTCCTTACCTGGACAAGCTCGGCTTCAACCTGGTCGGCTACGGCTGCACCACCTGCATCGGCAACTCAGGCCCGTTGATCCCGGAGATCTCCGCGGCGGTCAACGCCTCCGACCTCGCCGCGGTCTCCGTACTCTCCGGCAACCGCAACTTCGAGGGTCGGATCAGCCCGGACGTGAAGATGAACTACCTGATGTCCCCGCCACTGGTCGTCGCCTACGCGCTGGCCGGGTCGATGGACGTCGACCTGCAGAACGACCCGCTGGGTACGGACCCCGACGGCAAGCCGGTCTACCTGCACGACATCTGGCCCTCACCCGACGAGGTCTCGACCGTCGTCGGCGAGGCACTGCGGTCGGACATGTTCGAGCGCGACTACGCCGACGTGTTCGCCGGAGACGCTGCCTGGCAAGGACTTTCGATCCCGACCGGCGACGTCTTTGCCTGGGATCCCGACTCGACCTACGTCCGCAAGCCCCCCTACTTCGACGGCATCCAGCGCGAGCCGGCCCCGGTCACCGACATCACCGGCGCGCGGGTGCTGCTGATGCTGGGCGACTCTGTCACCACCGATCACATCTCCCCGGCCGGCAACATCAAGAAGGACTCCCCCGCCGGCCGCTACCTCACCGAGCACGGTGTCGCGCCTGCCGACTTCAACTCCTACGGCTCCCGGCGCGGCAACGACGAGGTGATGGTTCGCGGCACGTTCGCCAACATCCGGCTGCGCAACCAGCTGGCGCCCGGCACCGAGGGCGGTTTCACCCGACACCTCACTGGCTCGGACCCGTCTGCCATCACCACGGTCTACGAGGCGTCGGTCGCCTACGCCGCCGAGGGGACCCCGCTGGTCGTGCTGGCCGGCAAGGAGTACGGCTCCGGGTCCTCGCGCGACTGGGCGGCCAAGGGCACCGCGCTGCTGGGCGTCCGCACCGTGATCGCCGAGTCCTACGAGCGCATCCACCGGTCCAACCTGATCGGCATGGGCGTGCTGCCGCTGCAGTTCCTCGATGGCGAAAATCGCGAGAGCCTCGGTTTGACCGGCGAGGAGACGTTCTCCGTCGTGGGCCTGGCCGGCGCCTCGACCGCGCCGCAGGAGGTCACCGTGACCGCCGACCTCCGCGAGTTCCGGGCCCGGGTGCGCATCGACACCCCCGGCGAGTGGGCCTACTTCCAGCACGGCGGGATCATGCAGTACGTGCTGCGCTCGCTGCTTTAGGCCGTCATGGATCTCGGGCTGGCTGACCAGGTCTACCTGGTGACCGGCGGCACCAGCGGCCTCGGACTCGCGACCGCCCAGTCGCTGGTCGACGAGGGCGCCCGGGTCGTCGTCTCCTCCCGTCGGCGGGCATCCGTGGACAACGCCGTGTCCACCCTGGGCGGACCGCAGCACGCGGCCGGGGTCGTCGCGGACAACGCCCACCCGACGACACCGGAGCTGCTGATCCGCACCGCCATGGATCGGTTCGGCCGCCTCGACGGCGCTCTGGTCAACGTCGGCGGGCCGCCGTCGGGCACCGCGATGGAGGCCTCCGACGAGCAGTGGCAGCACGCGTTCGAGACCGTGTTCCTGGGCGCCGTACGGCTGGCGCGGGCGGTCGGCAGCGTCCTCGGCGATGGGGGCGCCATCGCCCTGGTGCTCTCGTCCTCCGTACGCTCGCCGCTGTCCTACCTGGCGATCAGCAACGGCCTCCGTCCCGGCCTCGCGATGTACGCCAAGACGTTGGCCGACGAGCTCGGGCCGCGCGGCGTACGCGTCCTGTCCCTGCTCCCCGGCCGGATCGACACCCCGCGGCTGCGCGGCCTGGGGTCCGGAACCGCCACCGATGACATCCCGTTGAGAAGACTTGGTACGCCGGAAGAGTTCGGCCGCGTCGCCGCGTTCCTGCTCTCCCCCGCCGCGTCCTACGTCACCGGCGTCGTCGTCCCCGTCGACGGCGGCATGCTTCGCACCTTGTGAGACTCTTCATGTCGCCGCGCTACCGTGCGGGGATGACCCACTCCGCGCGCGATGACAGCGGCAAGGCCCGCGAGGACCATGAGGCCGCGGCTCCCCGACTCGGGCCGGCGACGGACATCTACCTCGGCGACGAGACGATGGAGCTGCTGGCCTACGGCGACGTCGAGGGCGCCAAGGCACGCCACGACGGCAGCCCCAAGCCGGTCAAGCCGCCCGCCGAAACGGCGCAGGACTGACTCTCGAAGTTGAAGCGTCAAGGAACCGGCGTACCGTAGACGCATGACGTCCCCTGCGACCGCCGACGACGAACCGCGTTGGCTCAGCGCCGACGAGCGCGCGGCCTGGCTCGCCCTCAGCGGCATCCTGATCCGGCTGCCTTCCGCCCTCGACGCCCAGCTGGAGCGCGACGCCGGGCTGAGCAACTTCGAGTACCTCGCGCTGGCCATGCTCTCGGAGACGCCGAGCCACACGCTGCGGATGAGCCAGCTCGCCGTCCTCACCAACGGCTCGCTGTCCCGTCTGTCGCACGTGGCCAAGCGGCTCGAGCGGCAAGGCTTCATCCGCCGCGAGCCGGGCGCCGATGACGGCCGCTTCATCAACGCGGTCCTCACCGACCAGGGCATGGCCAAGGTGGTGGCCACCGCGCCGGGCCACGTGGCCCACGTACGCAGCCTGGTCATCGATGTGCTCACCCCGGCCCAGCTGGAGAGCCTGCGCGACATCGGCCGGGCCATCCTCGAGGCGATCGACCCAGGCGCACCGTTCGACCCGGCGGCAGCGACCCGCGAATAGCTCAGATCGGCGTGTGCCGGCGGTAGACGTCCGGCACGCACATCACCGCTACGGTCGGCACGACGATCGCCGCAGCCCCGATCAGCAGGCCGCCCTGGATGCCGGTGGCGACGACCAGCGGACCC
>JAWWOO010000018.1:0-16223 GCA_033851545.1 Frankiales bacterium
TGGAGGCGACGCCCCCGGTGACGAAAACGTGCTTGGTCGTCTGCGGCGGGGCCATGCGCGCATCTCCCGTGGGCTGATGTGCGGCGAGGAAACTCGCCCGTCCACGGGAGTTCACGGTAACACGTGCGGCTCGTCGGCACGCGGATGCTCCGAAGTGTCGCCGGTCAAGATGGCGAGCACGAAGGGAACCCCGAGAAGTACGGCTACCGCGGGGATCGCGATCCCGGAGTCGTTGACGATCAGCCCCACCAGCGCGAGGACCGTCAGCGAGAGCAGCCCGTAGCGCAGCTCCGGGTGTCGGGTGTAGGCGCGGGCCAGCCGGGGCCCCGGGCGAAGGATCAGCCACAGGGCGACCAGGATGACCAACGGCACGATCAGCGTGGCCGCGTTGGCGGTGAGCAGGTCAAGGTCGGAACGCAGCTTGCGGTCGAGGACCGTTCCGGCGCCGCCGTGCAGGATCCGGCCGATGAACCGGCCGAGGTGCGTCTGCGCGCTCACCGGCCGCGCGTAGTCGAGCAACCCGAACGCCAGGACGACGGCAACCGCGCCGGCCGCGATGCCGAGCGCCCTGCGCCAGGACAGCCGGACACCGGCGCACAGCAGCGCCAGGACGGCGAAGCCCGGTACGAGCGCCAGGACCCCTCCGACGTCGCTGCCCCACATCGGCGCCCCGTCCGCCAGGACCGCGACCGCTCCGACCGCGACGATGTTGCCGAAGCCTCGCCAGCCGGGTCGCTTGACGGCGACCGACGTGGCCAGCAGCAGGGCCGCCGACCCCAGGACCCCGAACGCCACGTTGCCGACGCCGGTGAACCGGCCGGCGACCAGGGGCGAGTAGCCCAGCACGCTGTCCATCTGCAGCCGCGAGCCGGTGACGACGTCCGCCACCAGTGCTGCAAACGTGAGCCCGGCCACCGCTCCGGCCGCAATCACCCAGGACCTGGCCTCGCCCAGCCGGAAGGCAGGTACGGCGATCAACAGGGCCAGGGCCGCCGTCCCGAGCAGGACCGCGACGGTCGGCACCGGTGCCCGGAACCACGGCGTCAGGTTCACCAGGTAGGTCGCGACCGGCGCGGCGAGTGCCACCAGCGACAGCAGCGCCGCGAGTCGCCGCCGTCCGGTCAGGGACACGGCGGCGCCTGCGGTGACCAGCACCACGAGCAGGACAACGGCCCAGGGCAGGGCGGCCCGTACGGCGCCGGCGGCCCGGTCGGCGTCGACGAGCTGCTGGACGTCCGCAGGCGTGGTCCCGACCCGGCGCCACGGCTGCCCGTCCACCGCCGACACGGCTGGTGCTCCGCGCAGGTCCAGAACCGTTGCGGCCACGTCGATCAGCTGCACGTACGGGGCCTTGCGGGTGGACTGGCTGCGCAGCCGGCCAGGGCCGAACATGCCACCGCTGGCGATGGCGACGTGGAGGTGCGCCCGTGCACGCGGATCGGTGTCGGACAGGCCGACCACGAGAAGTACCGATCCTGGCGGCCGGCCGGCGTCGACCTGCGCCACGACGGCGTCGGCGGCAGCAGCACCTGCGGCGTCGGTCACGGTCGGACCGGTGACGACGGTGACGGGACACGTCGCCAGGGCCGACGGCGAGACCTGTCCCGCATAGTGGCCGACGACGCCGTCGCGGTCGGCAGCACCGATGACCGAGTCAGGACCGACGGCAGCCACGCAGTCGCCTCTGCCGGCCAGCGTCGTGGCGAGAATGCCTGGTACGGCGCCGAAGTTGAGCTGACCGTTGTCCTTGGTGATGTCCGCGAAGCCGCTCACCGACGCCTTCCTAGCGGTCGTGACGACGACCGGCTCCTCCGTGCAGCTCTGCCCTGCGCGCACCCGGTTGCCGGCACCGACCGTCAGCCAGCCGTCGGCGGGGCAGGTCACGCCGGCAGCGGAACGGATGGACAAGGCACCTGACGATCCGGCCCGGGCCAGCCGCCACAAGGTCGGCGTAGCGGTCGCGGTCACCTCGTTCCACTGCAGCCCGGGCAGTCCGAGGACGACGACCGAGGGCTTGGTCGTGGCGGCCGACACCGGCATGGCAAGACCGAGCAACGCAGCGACAGCCGCGGCCAACAAGGCGATCCGGCGGGTCATGAGCGACTGCCGAGCTCGGCGTAGATGGCCATGAGCTGAGCCGCGACGCCGGCCGCATCGGGCCACAGCGCTGCCGTGGCCCTTGCCTGCCCCTCGAGCCGGTGCCGGGCTTGCGGGTCGTCCAGCAGCTGAGCGACCGCCGAGGCGAGGGCGCCGGTGTCGCCGACCGGGATGAGTACGGCGGCCGACCCGACCAGTGACGGGATCCCGCCGACCGCGGTGGCCACGAGAGCACGCCCGGCGGTCAGCGCCTCCTGCGCGGCCAGCGGCCGGGCCTCCCAGGAGCTGGGCAGCACGACGACGTCGGCGATGCTCAGCAGGTCGGCGACGTCGCTCCGCTGCCCCAGCAGGTGGAGGTCGACGTCATGCGCAGCTGCCTGGCGCTGCAGGCTTTCCCGCTCGGGACCCTCACCGGCGATGAGCACGACCGGACTGGGCACCCGCTCCCGCCAGCGGGCTGCGGCGGCCACGAGCACGTCGAAGCGCTTCTGCCGGTGCAGCCGGCCCACGGCGAGGATGACCGGCGCCTCCCCCACCTCGAGGCTGAGGCGCAGCGCTGCCGGGTCGGCGCTGGGGGGCGGCAGGGGCGGTGGCGCAACAGGGACGAACCGCGCGTCGACTGCGCCTGCCCGCCTGGCCCGTACGACGAGGTCGTCGGAGGCACCGATCGTCACCTCGGCACGGCGGGCCGCAATCCGCTCGAGCAGCACGTGCAGGCCTCGCCGTACGCCGGTCGAGAGCGGGGCGTTGTGCCAGCTGACGACGACGTGCAGGTGCGGCAGCCGGCGCGTGAGCAGACCGACGACGACTCCGGCCTGGAGACCGTGCGCATGGACAAGCGAGCTGCCGCGCAGCAGCGCCCGGAGCGACCGGCGTCCGGAGGCATTGGCCAGCAGGCCGAGCCCGATCGGCAGGCCCACGAACCGCGAACCCGCACCGGAGAAGCCGAACAGCTCGTCGGTCGAGGCCGGCCCGCACACCGTCACGTCGTAGCCCGCTTCGCTGCACGCGACAGCCACGGAGGCTAGGTGCGTGCCGATGCCGCCCGTACTGTTGCCCAGTACCAGCAGGAGTCGACGCTCAAGCATCCGCAACCTCCGCCCGGCCGAGCAATGACCGTACGGCAACCGGGTCGAGGGTGCGGGCGACGAGGGCGTAGACCGCGACCACCCATGCCGCCACAGCAGCGGCGGCCAGGACCGCCCGCCACAGCCCTGCCGCCTCGAGCCACCGCGCCAGCAGGTAACCCGTGCCGCCGCTCAGCACTGCGGACAGCACGACCGCCGACAGGGTACGGGCCAGTCCGGCCACCGCGGAGCGTGCCTCGGCGGACAACGCCAGCAGCAGCCCGGCGCCGGCGACCGTCATGCCGAACGTGTTGCCCCACGCCAGCGCATCGAGGCGCCGGCCGCTGGGCGCCACGGCGGCGAGCAGCAGATCGCCTGCCAGTACGGCGATCCAGCCGGTGACGGTCGCGATGGCAGCACGTCTTCCCTGTCCGCAGGCATAGAGGGCGCGCCCCACGTGAGCCACCAGCCCGTAGCCCAGTAGCCCCGGCGCGAAGGCGGCAATCGCACCGGCCAAGGTGGACGGGGTCTGGACACCCCTCGCATGCAGGACGAGGACGCGGGCGATCGGCTGTGCTGCGGCGACCAGCACCGCCGCGGCGGCGCCGGACACGAGCAGCACCGTACGGGTCGTGATCGCGGTCAGCGAGGCGAAGCCGACCAGGTCCCCGGCCCCATGACGGACGACCAGGTGCGGAAAGGCGCTGGTAGCCAAGGGAACTGCCAGGACCGCCCACGGCAGGAGAAACACGGTCCAGCCCAGCTGGTAGAGCACCAGCGTCCCCGACGGTCCGCCATAGGACAGCCGCAGGACGACCACCAGGGACAGCTGCTGGGCAGCCAGCGCCGCGACGCCGGCGAGCGCCAGCCGGGTCGCGCGGCGCCGTACGCCGGGCGGGAACTCCAAGGACGCGCGCAGCGGTACGCCGGCTCGGCGCAACGGCACCAGCAGGGAGAGGCTGAGCACGGCCACCCCTGCGGTCGTGCCGACGGCCAGCGTCAGCTCCTGTGCGCGGGTCAGCGTCGCGAGAGTCGGCGGGTGGGCATGGGTCTGGACCGCGTAGACCACGTAGGTGCCCGCGACGACGAGGCTCGAGAGCAACGGGGCGATGGCCGGCCCGAGGAAGCGCCGGTGCGCCTGGAGCACGCCCGTCAGGACCACGCCGACCCCGTACAGCGCGATCTGCGGGGCAAAGATCGCCAGCATACGGGCGCCGACGGACACCGCCCGCGCGCGGTCACCCGTCACGTGGGCAGGGGTGAGCAGCTCCATCATCGGGTGGGCGAGGAGGACGCCGGCAACCGAGACGGGGACCAGCAGGATGACCGTCCAGGTCAGCAGCGCCGACGTGGTGCGCAGGGTCTGCTCGTGGTCGCCCCGCTCGACCGGGCCGGCCAGAACCGGCACCACGCTGCTCGCGAGCGCACCGCCCGCCACGGTCTCGAAGACGATGTTGGGCACCGTGTTCGCGCGGGTGTAGGTGTCGCCGACGTCGGTCGCCCCGACCGACCGGACGAACACCAGGCCGCGGGCGAACCCGGCCAGCCGGGACCCGACGGTCATCACCGCCAGGCCGACCGCTCCGCGCCGCAGCTCTCGCCGGGTGTCCGCCGGCTCAGCCAACGGTCCGGCCCAGCTCGTCAAGCCGGCGCAGTGCGGGGTTGGTCTCGATCACGGCGGTGAAGCTGACCTTCTCGCTCAGCGCGGTCAGCCCGGTCACGACGACCAGCGCCCGGACACGGTTACGCCGGGAGTTCCTGCAGAGCAAACAGCCCAGCAACGCACCCAGGGCATTGGCGCCGGTGTCGCCCAGCATCGAGCGCTCGCCGAGGTCGGCAGGCAGCGCCGCGACGAGAGTCCCGTACGAGGCCCCGAGCAGCGCGGCACCGGAACCTCTGGCCAGCGGCGTCGACGCCAGCGTCACCAGCGCCGCGACCTTGAGCGCCCGGCCGGGCCGCAGGTCGAGCAGGTTGCACAGGTTGGCCGACCCGGCGACCAGGCAGCCGTCGAGGACAGTGTCGGCGGTGGCTCCGGTTCGGACGAAAGCTCCTGCCAGGCTGGAGAAGCCGATGACCGCGACCTTGACAGCACCCGCGCTGACCTTGCCCTGGGCGGCGGCGCGCAGGTGCCCGGCGAAGCCCTTGGCCGCCTGCTCGTCCGCACGTACGGATGCCCAGTCGTCGTAGCAGCCGGCAGCGCCAGCCCCTGCGACGGCCACTGCTGCACCGGTCAGCTCACGGCGGCCGCTGATGGCGATACCGGCGAGCAGACCGGCGACCGCGGCCGGCCCCGCGCTGAGCGTCACCGTCGAGCCGCGGTAGTTGAGCCTGCGCCAGCCCGGTCCGGTTCGGGCGTCGAGAACCCGACGCAGGCCGGCCGTCACCACCGCCGAAGTCGTCGCTGACGCCAGTGGACCGCGTACGAAGCCTTGGGGCGACCGGGTCACGGGGCCGGCGTCGGCAACGGCAGGTCCGCTCCGCTGTTCGCGCCGTAGGAACCGGAGTCGCCGCGCAGCTGGGCGGCCAGGGCATAGACGACCTGGACCGTGCCTTGTGGCGAGTCGGCGGAGTCGACGGTGGAGACGGTGTCGGAGGTGCCGCTCGCCCGTACGGCGCTCAACAGGCTGCCCTTGGTGGCGTCAGCCGTGCCGGCGACGACCGCCCCGTTGCCGGCCGAGTCGGCGGCGCCGACCAGGTCGAGCAGCGAGTCCTCACTCGGCGCCGGACTGGTGCTCGCGCTCGGGCTGGTCTTGGCAGCGGCGACCCCGACGTCGCTGATGACCAGCGCGAGGTCCGCAGGGGCGACGGTGTTGCTGACGAGCTTGAGGAACTTCGCCTGGCTCAGGGCTGTCAGCGCTGCGTCGGCCTGAGGGGCGGCGGTGTCGGCAGGCGTCTTGGCCAGCAGCAGGCTGGCCAGCAGCTGGGCGGCCCGCTGGCCGGAGGTGCCGCCGGCCGGCAACGTCACGGTGCCCGGCGCGACGCTGTTGACGACGTCGCCGAGCCGGACCTGGTTGGCCGGGTCGAGATAGTCCGCCGTGATCGCGATCTGGCCGGTAACCAGGCCGCCAGCGTCGGCCACCGCCTTGGCCATCGTCTTGCCCAGCGCGGTCGAAGAGCCCGGGGCCGCCAGCACCAGCACCTTGTGCCCGGCCAGCCGACCGGCGATCAGCGGCTGAACGACGGCCGAGATGAACGCACCCGCGTGGGACAGCTTCTGCTCGGAGGTGCTGAGCTGGTCACGCAGCGCCTGCTTGTCCGCCGTCAGCGCGTGGACGTTGGAGTTGAGGTTCTGTGTGAGCACGGGGTTGAGGGTCGTGGTGCCGAGGACCAAGCCGACGGCCAGCGCCAGGAAGATCCCGACGATGGACACGATGTGGTAGCGGAAGTCGATCACCGGAACAGTCCTGACAGCCAGAAGGAGAAGGTGTGCCACTTGTCCACGATGATGTCCCGGTAGATCGGGGTGACCGAGGAGAAGCCCACCGCGACGCTGAACGTGATCAGGGTGGCGACGATGAGCAGCAGCAGCGTGGGCGTGCCGATCCGGCTGCGGTAGAGCCGGCTCACCCCTTTGGCGTCGATCAGCTTGCCGCCCACCCGCAGCCGGGTGAGGAACGTACTGGCCATGCCGGCCCTGCCCTTGTCGAGGAACTCCACCAGGGTCGCGTGACTGCCGACCGCGACGATCAGCTCCGCCCCCTTCTCGTCCGCGAGCAGCATGGCGGCGTCCTCGCTCGTGCCGGCGATCGGGAAGACCACCGCCTCGAGGCCCAGCTCCTTGAGCCGGGCCAGGCCCGGGGCCCGGCCGTCGGGATAGGCGTGCACGACCAGCTCCGCCCCGCACTGCAGGGTCGCGTCGCTCACCGAGTCCATGTCCCCGACGATGAGGTCGGGCCGGTAGCCCTCGTCGCGCAGCGCGTCGGCTCCCCCGTCGACGCCGATCAGCACCGGGCGGTACTCGCGGATGTACGGGCGGAGCGCCTGCAGGTCCTCACGGTAGTGGTAGCCGCGGACCACGAGCAGCGCCTGGCGTCCCTCCAGCACCGTACGGATGTCCGGGACGCCGATGCCGTCGAGCAGCAGGTCGCGCTCCTTGCGCAGGAACTCGATGGTGTTGGCGGCGAAGGCCTCGATCTGCACCGAGAGACCCGCGCGGGCCTCCGCAATCGCGGCCTCGATGTCCTCGAGGCTCAAGGCCGTGCCCTTGACCGCGATCCGCTGGTCGTTGCCGACGTAGAGCACGCCCTCGTCCAGGCGCACCCGGTCCCCGTCCCGTACGGCCGTGAATACCTCGGGTCCGACGTCGTCGAGCAGCGGGATGCCGGCCGAGACGATGATCTCCGGGCCCAGGTTGGGATAGCGCCCACTGATGCTCGGCGAGACGTTGACCACGGCGGCGACCCCGCTCAGGACCAGGGCCTCGGCGCTGACCCGGTCGATGTCCAGGTGGTCGATGACCGCGATGTCGCCGGGACGGAGTCGCTTGGTGAGGTTCTTGGTCCGCCGGTCCAGGCGGGCGATCCCGATCACGCCGGGCAAGGGGGTGACCCGATGCCGACGCGGAACCGGGACCTTCACCCCTGCATCGTGACAGAAGCGGCTGGCCGCTCCACGTGCCCACGCCGCCCGGGGCGGCTCAGCCGGCCTGCTTGGCCTCCGCGGCCGTCGCCAGCAGCTCCTCGGCATGACCTTGGGCGAGTGCGGAGTCGTCGAGCCCGGCCAGCATGCGTGACAGCTCGCGTACGCGGTCCTGGCCCTCGACGCGGCGGACGTCGCTGCTGGTGACGGTGCCGTCGTCGCTCTTGGAGACCACCAGGTGCTGGTCGGCGAAGGCCGCGACCTGGGGCAGGTGGGTGACGACCAGGACCTGCGCGTCCCGGGCCAGCCGGGCCAGCCGCCGGCCGATCTCGACGGCGGCCCGGCCGCCGACGCCCGCGTCGACCTCGTCGAAGACGAACGTCGGCACCGGGTCCTGGCCGGCCAGCACGACCTCGATGCCGAGCATCACCCGCGACAGCTCCCCGCCGCTGGCACCCTTGACCAGCGGCCGGAACGCCGCTCCCGGGTGCGGGGCCAGGAGGATCTCGACCTCGTCGACCCCATAGGGCCCGTAGGCCACTCGTGTCCCGTCGAGCTCGAGACCCTGCTCGTCGGCGGACCGGTTGAGGTCGACCTGGAGCCGTGCGTGCGGCATGGCGAGCTCGGCGAGCTCGGCGGCGACAGCGGTCGCGAAGCCGTCGGCCGCACGACGCCGGGCCTGGGTCAGCGCCGAGGCCCAGGTCTGCAGCTGCTGCTCGAGCAGCCCGACCTCTCCGCGCAGCCGGCCGACGCGATCGTCGGCGTCGTCGAGTGCGAGCACGTCGGCATGCGCGCGCTCGGCCCAGGCGAGCACGGCCGCCACATCGGGTCCGTACTTGCGGGTGAGCACCGCGAGCGACGCCTGCCGCTCCTGGGCAACGGCCAGCCTCAGCGGGTCGGCCTCGACATCGTCCACGTAGGCCGCGAGGTCGCCCGCGATGTCCACGAGCAGGTAGGCCGCCTCCTGGATGCGGGCGCTCAGCGAGGCGAGCAGCGGGTCGTGCACACCCACCGGCTCGAGCACCCGGCGGGCCCCGGCCAGAACCGTCCCGACGTCGGCGGTGCTGTCCTCGTCACCGCCCAGCAGCGTGTGCGCCTGGGCGGCCGCGGTGCGCAGGGCGTCGGCGTGGGACAGCCGCTCGACCTCGGAGGCCAGGATGTTGTCCTCCCCCGGCTCCGGGGCGACGGCCTCGATCTCGGCCAGACCGAACCGCAGCAGATCCAGCTCGCGCGCCCTGGCGTCGGCGTGCGTTGTGAGATCGTCCAGCTCGCGCCGCGCCCGGGTGAAGCCGGTGTACGCGTCCCCGTACGCCGCCAGTGCCCCCGCCAGGTCCTCGCCGCCGAACCGGTCGAGCGCGCGGCGCTGGGTGGCCGGGCGGAGCAGCCGCTGCTGGTCGGACTGGCCGTGCACGGCGACCCACCGCTCCGCCAGCTCACCGAGCACGGCAGCCGGCACCCCCCGCCCGCCGAGCTGGGCCCTGGACCTGCCCTCGGCAGAGACGATGCGGCTCAGGATCAGCTCGCCGTCGTCGAGGTCCGCACCGGCGTCCAGGGCACGGGCGGCCACCTCACCCTCGGGCGAGACCCGCAGCCGGCCCTCGACGACCGCCCGGTCGGCTCCGGTCCGGATCATGCCGGCATCGGGCTTCGCCCCGAGCAGCAGGGCGAGGCCTTGGACGACCATGGTCTTGCCGGCCCCGGTCTCGCCCGTCACGACGGTCAGTCCGGGCCCGAGATCGAGCACCGCGTCCTCGATCACCCCGAGCCCCTGGATGCGCATCTCGAGCAGCCCCTCGCGCTGGGGGGCGGGCTTGCGCCTAGTCGCCATGGCCCCGCCAGCCCTGGACCGGCAGGCCGAACTTGGCGACCAGACGGTCGGTGAACGGCCGCTGGTGCAGCCGGGCGAACCGGACCGGCTCGGCGCCGCGGGTCACCTCGACCCGCGACCCGACCGAGATGTCCAGCCTGCGGCGTCCGTCACACCACACCACCCCGTTGGGTGACTCGGGCAGCACCTCGACGGCGAGCACCGACCGGGGAGAGGTGACCAGTGGCCGGGCGAAGAGCGCGTGCGCGCTGATCGGCACCATCAGCATCGCGTCCACCTCGGGCCAGACCACCGGGCCGCCCGCCGAGAAGGCGTACGCCGTCGACCCGGTCGGCGTCGCGAAGACCACACCGTCACCGGCCCACCGGGACAGCGGACGGCCGTCGATCTCCACCACGACCTCGAGCATCCGCTCACGGGCGTCCTTCTCCACAGCGACCTCGTTGAGTGCCCAGCCGTGCTCGATGCCACCGGAAGCAGCGTGAACGGCGACGTCCAAGGTCATCCGCTCCTCGACCTCGTAGCGCCGCTCGACCAGCCGGTCGACCGTTGAGGTCAGGGCCTCGCGCTCAGCCTCGGCCAGGAAGCCCACCTGTCCCAGGTTGACGCCCAGCAGTGGGGTGCCGGCGCGCCGGACGAGCTCTGCCGCCCTGAGCAGCGTGCCGTCGCCGCCGAGGACCAGCACGATCTCGGCCCGGTCGACCACTCCGTTCGGGGCGCTCTGCACGGACACGCCCTCGAGGTTGAGGTCCGCGGCCTCGTCGCCGAGGACGTGCAGCGAGATGCCGGCCTCGGTCAGCCGCCGGGCGACGATGGCCGCGCTGTTCAGTGCGGCCGGCCGCCCGGTGTGGGCGACGAGCAGCACCTCGCGGGTCACGACGGTCCCTCGCGCAGCGCCGTCTCCAGCGCCTCCTCCTCGAGCGGGCCCGCGTCCCGGCGCAACCAGAGGAAATACTCCACGTTGCCCGACGGCCCCGGTAGCGGGCTGGCGGTGACACCGGCCACGCCGAGCTGATGCTGCGCTGCCGCCGTCGCGACGGAGCGTACGGCTGCCGCCCTCAGCGCAGGGTCACGCACGACGCCGCCTGCCCCGAGCTGCTCGCGACCCACCTCGAACTGCGGCTTGACCATCAGCAGGAGGTCGGCCGGCGGCTGTTGCCGGGCACAGGCGGCCAGGGCCGGCAGCACCATCCGCAACGAGATGAAGGAGAGGTCTGCGACCACGACCTCGACCTGGCCACCGATGTCCGCCGGCGTCAGGTTGCGCACATTGGTCCGCTCGTGGACGACGACCCGCTCGTCCTGGCGGAGTCGCCAGGCGAGCTGCCCGTAGCCGACATCGACGGCCACGATCCCCGCTGCGCCACGGCGCAGCAGGACGTCGGTGAACCCACCGGTCGATGCGCCGGCGTCGAGGCAGCGTCGCCCGGTCACGGTCAGACCGGCAGGGGCGAACGCGTCGAGCGCGCCGATCAGCTTGTAGGCACCCCGCGAGACGTAGTCGTCGCCGTCAGCCGTCGGTTGGACGTGCAACGCATCGGCACCGTCGACCTGGGTGGCCGGCTTGGTCGCCCGCTGCCCGCCCACGGTCACCCGGCCAGCGTCGACCAGCTCCACGGCATGGTCGCGAGACCGGGCCATGCCCCGGCGTACGAGCTCGGCATCCAGCCGGAGGCGTCGGCTCACCTGCCGGGGGTCCCCGTGGCCGGCTGGTCGGTCCCGGTGAGCGCGTCCTGGAGGAGCCGGTGGACGTCGTCGAAGACCGTCACCTGGGCCGCCAGAGGCAGCTCGTCAAGGCCGGCCAGCCGCTCCATCGCCAAGTCGACCTGATCGTCCCCGGTCCGGCCGGGAAGTTCCTCGGGAAAGCGGTCATCGGGACGGTCATCGTCCTGCACGTGCTTCTCCTGCCAGTGTCGAGGAACCAGGATCGGGCGCCGTCAGCCGCAGGAGCCCGGGCGGCACCCCCAGCGCCAGCAGGCTCCGCTCCAGCGCCGCATCGACCAGGACCGAGGTGACCGGCTCAGCTGCGTCGAGGCCGGCCCAGGCAGCCACCACGAGCGTGCGGAGGGCATCCAGCGGGTGCGCCGGACCGGCACCGGACCGGGTCAGCCGGAGCGATCCGCTCCACGTCTCGGCCTGCCATCCGGTGCGGCGCTGAGCCGGCAACGTGCCGAAGTCGGCGAGCGGCAACTGCGGGGCACCGAGCGCTGCAAGGCCCATGCCGAGGTAGGTGGGACGGGCGCCAGGGTCCGCCGCCAGCAGGTCGGCCACGGTGCTGACGCCGGTGAGGACGAGCAGGCTGTCCAGGTCGGCACGAACCGCACCCTCGATGTCGGTGTCGAGGCGGTCGCCGACCACCAACGGGCGCCCGGCACCGCTGCGACGCACCGCCTCGTCGACCAGGGCCCGCTCGGGCTTCCCCGCGACCACGGGCTGCCGCCCGGCTGCTGCGGCAACCGCCGCGACCAGGGTCCCGTTGCCGGGTTGGATGCCGCGCGAGGTCGGAATCGTAGCGTCGGTGTTTGTGGCGACCCAGTCCGCTCCGGCCGCGATCGCGAGCGCCGCCTGCGCCAGGTCCTCGTAGCGCAGGTCCGGCGAGAAGCCCTGAACCACCAGCTGCGGGGCAGGGACGGCGTCATAGCTCCCGACGAGCACCAGGCCGGCGCCGGCCACCGCGTCGCGCAGACCGTCACTGCCGACCACGAACACCCGGCCGCCCGGTCCAAGCCGCTCGGCGGCCAAGGCGGCAGCAGCGTGGGCCGACGTCACCACCTCGTCCGCGCGTGCCGGCACTCCGAGCTGACCGAGGTGCGCGACGATCTGCTGCGGCGTCCGGGAGGCGTTGTTGGTCACGAACGCCAGCCGCATCCCGGCCGCGCGGGCAGCTGTCAGCGCCTCGGGGGCACCAGGAACCGGGTCGGCGCCGCGGTAGACGACGCCGTCGAGATCCAGCAGCGCCACGTCGTACCGCGTGGACAGCGGGGCGTCGGCGGCGTGCCCAGGGGACCCGTCGTCATCGATGCCGGCGGGCGGTGGGGCTACGGTCATCGTCGGGCGCTGAGCGCAGCGCGGGCTCCGCGCAGCGCCGTCGCGTAGTGGGTGATGTCGGGGCGCATCGCCGCCGCGAGCGCAAGGTGCTCGACCGCCTCCTGCAGCTGGCCCTCCTTGGCCGCCGCCAGGCCCATCCCGAACTGGGCGTAGTCATCGGCGGGGTTGGCCTCGATGATCATCGCAAAGCTCTCCTTGGCCTCGGCATACATGCCGGCGTCGAACTGAGCGCGGGCCAGCCCCTCCCGCACGCTGCGCGAGGCAGGCTCGGCCGCGCTGGCGTGGCTGAGCAGCTGGACCGCAGCTGCGGCGTTGCCGCCTTCGAGCAGCTCGACTCCCCGCACGTACCAGTCGTAGACCTCGCCGACCGGTAGGACATCGGCTGGAACTTCGTACGCGGCCTCCGAGACGGACTCGTCCTCATGCTCCGACCATTGGTCGTTGCCCTGTGTCACGAGCCACCTCCTCCGCCAGTCCGATGACCGGCCTTCACGCCACGTGACCGGCAGCGCTGCCGGGCAACCAATCACGGCGAGGCCCGCCGCACCCGCGTAGCCTTGGAGACCTCGATCTCGTGTCGACTCGTCGCGCCTGCCTCGCCCCGCCAGAACCTCCGTCGCAACGCGCCGGTCACCGCCACCATGTCACCTTCGTGCCACGAGTTCACAGTACGACGCAGACCGGCCCGCCACGCAACGCACTCGATCGTGTCGACCCCGCCTTTCCGGCCGTTGGCGCCGCCTGCACCGGACCCGGACCGCTCGTCGCGGGGGACGATCACCCGAAACGTCGACATCAGGTCGCCGCTGGGCATCTCCCGCGTCTCGGGCGGCGCTGCCACCCGGCCGACCAGCCGCACCTCGTTGAACGGGTGTTCTGCTGCCTCCTTGCCCGCCGAGGGCGTGGGCTTGTCCTGGTGGACGACTGCGTTCTCGCTCATGTGTGCAACCTCCGGGTCCCGGCCGCCGTCCGACGGCCGGGCGGCATGACCCACACGGTGTCCGACCCGACTGCTGGTCGACCAGGCCGGTCACCCGACTGTGGACAACCGACCGTCCACGGGGCGCCCGGTTGTCCACAGGTCGCCGCAGCCGGCCTCAGCCCAGCTCGGCGAGCCGCTCCGCCGCGTCGGTCAGCTCGTCCTCGTCCACCTGGACCGCCGCGGTGAACCAGCGCCGCGCCTCCTCGGTACGGCCGAGCGCCGCCAGCACGTCGGCGTAGGCGTAGCGCAGCCGTGCAGACCAGGGCTCGTCGACCGTCCGGTGCAGCTCCGGCACCTGCAGCATGACCGCAGCCGACTCGTCCTGTCCGAGATCGCGGCGGGCCCCGGCAACGACGATCAGCAGCTCGATCCGGGTGGCCACGTCGAGCCGGGCCACCTGAGGGTCGTCCCACATGGCCAAGGCACGCTCAGGCCGGCCCAGGCCACGCTCGCAGTCGGCCATGATCGGCAGCACGTCCGCCCTGCCGGTCATCCGGCGAGCGGCCCGCAGGTCGGCCAGGGCCTCGGCGTACTGCCCGGTGAGGTAGCCGGTGATCCCGACCACCTCTCGGACGCTGGCCAGCCTGGTCGCCAGTGATCGCGCGAACACCGCATGCTGGTGGGCGACCTCCGGCTCGTCCTCGAGGTAGTAGCCGGCAGCGGCCAGGTGGGCGCCGACACGTTCGCTGAGTCCGGCCGGCAGGCCGTTGAGCTCACGAAGCACGTCCTCGTCGAGGTCACTGGCGTCTGACCCGGCCGGCAGCTCCGGCTCGACCGGCCTCGGTGGACGCCGGTCGAAGTCGGCCGGCCGCCGGTCGCGCCCGGTGTCGCGGGACCGGCCATCGGCGCGATCGGCTCCAGCACGCGAAGGAGCGGCGCTCCGCTCGTAGGAAGCGGCCGAGCGGCCTCGATCCTGGCCGTCGCGACTCGCGGCCCTGTCCCGGGTGGGGGTGCCCGACGCGGGCCGTTCGGTGCCACGGACGGGCGCCCGCTCCTGGCCTGCACGGGAGGGATAGGAAGCGCGATCGGCCGGCCGCTGCGAACCACGGTCCGACGTGCTGCGCGCGCCTCCGGACGTGGCGCGCTCCTGCGGAGGACGGGCGGGACGGTCCGTGGGACGGTCGCCGCCGCCGGCCGGTCGCCGGTCCGGGTACGCGGGGCCCGTCCTCGTTCCGGCCACGGCGCCGCTACGGGGTGGTCCGCTTCGGCTGGGTCGCCCCGAGCTGCCAGCGCCCCCGCGGTCAGCGCCGTCGCGCCCGACAGGCCGGCCATCACGGCGGTCCGCATCGCCCGACCCCTGCGTCGTTCGGTCGCCACTACCGGCTCCCTGGCTCCGACGGACGGGAGCACCAGTCCCGCCGCGTCCGCCGGGAGCGGGTCGGCCGGCAGCGAAGCCACCGCGGTCGGACGGCGGCTTGTCCCGGCGGACCCCGCCGCCGGGCCCCGCCGGTGCCCTGTCGTCGCGGCCTCTGTCGTCGCGGCCTCTGTCGTCGCGGCGGGCGCCGGCGGGAGCGCCCCGGCTACCGCCGGTCGCGCCGAAGCTGTTGCGGACCGGTGCGCCGGTCCCTCCCGAGCGAGCGGCACCCCCCGGGCCGGCGCCCCGACTCCCGGACGCCGCCGCGCCGCCAGGCCGGCCGGTCCCCGACGACGGCCTAGACCCGCCGGAGGTGCCTCGAGAGGGGGCCGCCCCTCCCGTAGCCGAGCCCGATCCGAACGGTTTGCCTCGAGTGGCACCCGCTGGGCGTCCGGGCGCTCCGGCGGCGCCGGAACGACCTGCGTAACCGCCACCGCCCGCTGCCGGCCGCCCTGATCCGCCAGTCGCGGGCCGGCCAGTACGGCTACCGGTGGCCGGCTTGCCGCCGGTACGCGGGGCACCGCCGGCCAGCTTGCCCGCTCGTTGGGCACCGGCGCGGGGCGGCTTTCCCCCGGTCGACGGCTTCTTGTAGTCCGACGTCGGCGGACGGTCAGCGTGGTCTTCGGATCGTGTCAACGCAAAGCTCCCTAAACGCGATAAGGGCCATCCCCTGAGGAATGGCCCTTATCGAAAGAATGTCCGGCGACGTCCTACTCTCCCACACACTACCGTGTGCAGTACCATCGGCGCTGACAGGCTTAGCTTCCGGGTTCGGAATGGGACCGGGCGTTTCCCTGTCGCTATGGCCGCCGAAACTCTATGGAGATATCAAGGCAGAAATCACCCGTATCTCGGGAACCGCACAGTGGACGCGTAGCATGTTTGTGGTCAAGTCCTCGGCCTATTAGTACCGGTCAGCTGCATGCGTTACCGCACTTCCACTTCCGGCCTATCAACCCGATGGTCTAGTCGGGGGCCTTACCAGGTTAACCCTGTGGGAGACCTCATCTTGAAGCGAGCTTCCCGCTTAGATGCTTTCAGCGGTTATCCCTTCCGAACGTAGCTAATCAGCGGTGCTCTTGGCAGAACAACTGACACACCAGAGGTTCGTCCGTCCCGGTCCTCTCGTACTAGGGACAGCCCTTCTCAAGTCTCCTGCGCGCGCGGCGGATAGGGACCGAACTGTCTCACGACGTTCTAAACCCAGCTCGCGTGCCACTTTAATGGGCGAACAGCCCAACCCTTGGGACCTACTCCAGCCCCAGGATG
>JAWWOO010000020.1:0-10604 GCA_033851545.1 Frankiales bacterium
GGCGAGCGGGGTCACCCCGCCCGCCGTCACGGCGCTGCACGTGACCAAGAGGTTCGGCGCGACCGTTGCTCTCGACGACGTCCAGCTCACCGTCAGCTCCGGTGAGGTGCACGCGCTGGTCGGGCGCAACGGTGCCGGCAAGTCGACCCTCGTCTCCATCCTCACCGGCCTGCTGAGCCCTGACGCCGGGGACGTGAGCTTCGGCGGCAACCCGGCGCCTGCCACTGCCGACCGCGAGGCGTGGCGCCGGGTCGTCGCGTGCGTCTACCAGCACCTGACGATCATCCCGACGCTGACCGTCGCGGAGAACCTGTTCCTCAACCGGCAGACCGAGTCCTCGCCGGTGATCCGCTGGTCGGAGATCCGCCGGCAGGCGACCGGGCTGCTGGAGTCCTGGCAGGTGGAGGTCGACGTGCGCAGGATGGCCGGCGACCTGACCGTCGAGCAGCGCCAGCTGGTCGAGATCGCCAGGGCGCTGTCCCTCGGTGCGCGGTTCATCATCCTGGACGAGCCAACCGCGCGGCTCGACGCCAGCGGGGTGTCCCGGCTGCTGGACCGGATCCGGTTCCTGCAGGGGCAGGGGGTCACCTTCCTGTTCATCAGCCACCACCTGCAGGAGATCTTCGACCTCTGCGACAGCGTCACCGTGTTCCGGGACGCCAAGCATGTGCTGACCGCACCGGTCGCCGACATCGCCCACGGCGAGCTGGTCGATGCCATGACCGGCGAGCACGTGTCCCAGGGCGAGGACCCGCGGCCACCCGGACCGGTGGGCAGCGAGCCCGTGCTCTCGGTCTCCGACCTGGTGGCGACCCCCGCAGCAAAGGCTCTGAGCTTCGCGGTGTCCGCCGGTGAGATCGTCGGCCTGGCCGGCGGCGGCGGCAGCGGGAAGTTCGCCGTGGCCGAGTCGATCGTCGGGCTGCGCCGGCCGGTCAGCGGGCAGGTCGCCGTCGCCGGCGAGGCACTGCCGGCCGGCAGCGTGGCGGCGGCCCTCAAGGCCGGCGTCGGCTTCGTACCGGAGGACCGGCACGAGCAGGGCATGGTGGCGGACCTCAGCATCGGCGAGAACGTGACGATGCCGGTCTGGGACCGGCTCACCCGGTTCCGGGTCTGCCTCAGCCCACGCCGCCGTACGGTCCTGGCCCAGCAGATGATCGACCGGCTCGGCATCGTGGCGCCAGGACCGGAGATCGAGGCATCGGCCCTGTCCGGCGGCAACCAGCAGAAGGTGGTCATGGGCCGGGCCCTGGTCAGCACCCCGCGGCTGCTGGTCCTCATGTCGCCGACGGCGGGCGTGGACGTCAAGTCGAAGACCGCGCTGATGGAGCAGGCCGTCCACACAGCCGAACGCAACGCGGGCGTCCTGGTCGTCACCGACGACCTCGACGACCTGCGCTACTGCCACCGCGTACTCGTGCTGTTCCAGGGCGAGCTCAGGGCAGAGATCAGCGGTACGTGGGACGACGCAACTGTGGTCGCTGAAATGGAAGGAGTTGACCTCGGAGATGAATCAACGACTGCGCCAACCGGCGGGATCGAGCGAGACGATGACTGAGGTCATCACCGCGCCGGCGCCGCGTTCCACGGGCGTCGCGATCGCGCGGATGAGGGACCTGGCGCTGCTGCCCGGCATCGCGGTCGTCATGGTGGTCGGCGCCTTCAGCGACAAGGCGTTCCTCACCCACGGAAACCTGATCGACGTCCTGGACAACTTCGCCTGGATCTCGATGCTGGTGCTGGCCGAGGCAGTCATCCTGATCAGCGGCAAGCTCGACCTTTCGCTCGAGTCGACGGTCGCACTGGCCCCTGCCGTCGCGGTGTGGCTGACCCTGCCCTCGTCCGGCCGCGGCATCGGCCTGCTGCCCGCTGCCTGGGCGATCCCGATCACCCTGGCGGTCGGCCTGGTCATCGGCGCAGTCAACGCATTGCTCATCGTCCGGTTCCAGCTCAGCTCGTTCATCGTGACCCTCGGCATGCTGATCACCCTGCGCGGCATCGAGACCGGCATCTCCAAGGGCCAGACCTTCTTCGGGTTCTCGAGCTCGATGCTCTACCTCGGAGCCACCCAGTGGTTCGGCCTGCCGGTGGGAGTGTGGCTGTCGGTGGTGGCGTTCGCGATCGGCATCTTCGTCCTCTCCCTCACCCGACCCGGTCGCTCGTTGTACGCCATCGGCGGCAACCTCAACGCCGCCAGGGCCGCGGGCATCCGGGTCGAACGGGTCCTGTGGGCGGTGTTTATCCTGGGCAGTCTGCTCGCCGCCGTCGGCGGGCTGCTCTATGCGGGCAAGTACGCGTCCATCGGCGCGGACAGCGGCAAGGGCTACATCTTCACCGTCTTCGCCGCGACCGTGCTCGGCGGCGTGAGCCTCAACGGTGGCAAGGGCACCCTGTTCGGGGCCTTCTGCGGGATCCTGCTGCTCTACCTTGTCCAGAACATCCTTACGCTGGCGGGTGTCAGCGGCTACTGGCAGGACGCGTTGAACGGCGCCATCATCCTGACCGTCCTGATAATCGCCCGCGTCACCACCGGAGAGGCACAAGCCTGATGCGAATCGCCCGCCATGGAGACCCCGGGCAGGAGAGGCCGATCGCTAGCCCGGCCGGCACGGACGACTGGTACGACGTCAGCCCCGTCGTCGAGGACATCGACGCGGCGTTCTTCGCCGGCGGCGGCCTGCGCCGTACTGCCGATGCGCTCGCCGCGCGATCACTCGCCCGGGTTCCGGTGCTGGGCAGGTTCGGACCGCCTGCCCAGGTCACCGGCAAGGTGGTGTGCATCGGGCTGAACTACCGTGACCACGCGGCCGAGACCAAGGCCGCCGTGCCCGCAGAGCCGGTGGTCTTCTTCAAGGCCGCGGACACCGTCGGCGGTCCGGACGACACGGTGCTCATCCCGCGGGCCTCGACCAAGACCGACTGGGAGGTCGAGCTCGCGGTCGTCATCGGCGCCGAGGCTCGCTACCTCGACTCGCCGGCCGACAGTGCCCGCGTCATCGCCGGCTATGCCATCAGTGACGACGTGTCCGAGCGGGAGTTCCAGCTCGAGCGCGGCGGCCAGTGGGACAAGGGCAAGAGCTGCGAGACGTTCAACCCGTTCGGGCCGTGGATCCTGACCGCCGACGAGGTGGCCAACCCGCAGGCGCTCGGTCTCAGGCTCTGGGTCAACGACGTGCTGAGGCAGGACGGCTCGACCAAGAACATGATCTTCGGCGTCCACCACATCGTCTGGTACGTCAGTCAGTTCATGGTGCTTCGGCCGGGAGACGTCATCAACACCGGCACCCCGGCGGGAGTCGCGCTCGGCCTACCCGACCATCCGTACCTGCGAGAGGGAGACATCGTGCAGACAGAGATCGACGGCCTCGGCCGCCAGCGACACGTGTTCGGGCAGGCCTGATGTCCGGCGGTCCCTTCACCGGCCTGCGAGCCCTCGTCACCGGGGGCGCCTCGGGCATCGGCCTCGCCACGGCCGAGCTGCTGAGCAGCCAGGGCGCGACGGTCGCGATCGTCGACGCCGCACCCTCGGCACCGAACGGTTTTCTCTTCGCCCAGGCCGACGTCACCAACGACAGCGCGGTGCAAAGCGTGGTGACAAGCCTCATCGGTCAGCTCGGCGGGCTCGACGTGCTGGTCAACAACGCCGGGATCGGGGCGCAGGGCGGCATCGAGGACAACCCGCTGGACGTGTGGCGGCGGGTCTTCGACGTCAACGTCCTCGGTCTCGTACGGGTGACCCGGGCGGCCCTCCCCGCCCTGCGCGAGTCGGGTCGCGCAGCCATCGTCAACACCTGCTCGATTGCCGCCACCGCAGGCCTTCCGCAGCGGGCGGTCTACAGCGCGAGCAAGGGCGCCGTACTCTCCCTGACCCTCGCCATGGCGGCCGACCTGATCCAGGACGGCATCCGCGTCAACGCCGTCAACCCCGGCACCGCCGACACGCCCTGGGTGCGCCGCCTGCTGGACGGTGCAGCGGATCCGGCAGCGGAGCGAGCAGCTCTCGAGGCGCGGCAGCCACAGGGCCGGCTGGTCTCCGCTGACGAGGTCGCCGCGGCGATCTGCTACCTGGCCTCACCGGCGGCCGGATCGACGACGGGGACCACCCTTGCCGTCGACGGCGGCATGGCCGGGCTGCGGCTGCGACCGAGGGCCTCGTCGTGAGCCGCGCCGCGCCCCAGCGTTTCGCCTCTGTCATCAAGCTGCGCCCGGAGCATCGGGAAGAGTACGTCAGGCTGCACGGCGCCGTGCCTCCCGCCGTGCTGAGCCGGCTGCACGAGGCGCACGTCGGCAACTACTCGATCTTCTTGCGGGACGGGCTGTTGTTCAGCTATCTCGAATACTCCGGCGAGGACTACGCGGCCGACATGGCGACGATCGCGCAGGATGCGGCGACCCGGCGCTGGTGGGAGCTCACCGACCCGTGTCAGCAGCCGCTCGACACGATCGACCCCGGTCAGTGGTGGGCACCCGCGACCGAGGTGTTCCACCTCGACTGACGTCGAACGAGCCGACCGTCAGCCGTCGTAGTCGACCGCGCTGTAGGCGCGGAGCTTGACCAGCTGGTGCTCGGAGGTGACGGTGCGGATCGTGCCCGAGCGTGACCGCATCACCAGCGACTGGGTGCTCGCACCGTCGGCCTTGTAGCGGACCCCGCGTAGCAGCTCGCCGTCGGTGATCCCGGTCGCGGCGAAGAAGACGTTCTCGCAGCTCACCAGGTCGTCGGTGAGCAGCACCCGGCTCAGGTCGTGGCCGGCGGCGAGAGCCCGGCCTCGCTCGGCATCGTCACGCGGCCACAGCTTGGCCTGGATGACACCACCGGTGCACTTGACCGCACAGGCGGTGATGATGCCCTCGGGTGTGCCGCCGATGCCGAGGAGCAGGTCGACGCCGGTGTCCTCGCGACAGGCCATGATCGCGCCCGCCACGTCGCCGTCGCTGATGAACTTGATCCTCGCCCCCGTGGCCCGGATCTCGGCGACGAGGGACTCGTGACGCGGCCGGTCGAGGACGACGACGGTCACGTCCTCGTGCGATCCGCCCTTCGACCTCGCAACGGCGTCGATGTTGTACGCCACGGGCGCGTCGATGTCGACGCTGTTCGCGGCCGCCGGCCCGGTCACCAGCTTGTCCATGTAGAAGACGGCGGACGGGTCGTACATCGCGCCCCGCTCGGCGATGGCCATCACAGCGATGGCGTTGCTCATCCCCTTGGCTGCCAAGGTCGTGCCGTCGATCGGGTCGACCGCGACGTCGCAGGCCGGCCCGGTGCCGTCACCGACCTCCTCGCCGTTGAACAGCATGGGCGCTTGGTCCTTCTCGCCCTCTCCGATCACCACCACGCCGGTCATCTCGACCGTGCCGATCAACCGGCGCATGGCATCGACCGCCGCCTTGTCCGCCCCGTTCTTGTCGCCCCGGCCGACCCAGCGGCCGGCAGCCATCGCCGCCGCCTCGGTGACCCGGCACAGCTCGAGGGCAAGGTTGCGGTCGGGCGCTTGGCTCCCGACGGAAAGCTCTGCCGGTACGGACGTCTCAGTCGTCATGGCCACAGCCTCCCACCCGGTGCCGCCGCTTTGCGAACGGCCCTCGTACGAATTCGTTCCGGAAGCGCTTACATCAACAGGCGCAGCGGATTCTCGAGCAGGCCGAGCAGAGCCGCCATCCACTGCGCGGCCACAACCCCGTCGACCGGCCGGTGGTCGACCGACAGGGTCAGGTGCATCACGGTGCCCACCGCGACCCGCCCCTTGCGGACGACCGGCTCCTGCCGCGCCGCCCCGACCGCCAGGATCGCCGCCTGCGGCGGGTTGAGGATCGCCGCGAACGACTCGGTGCCGAACCCGCCGAGATTGGTGATCGTGAGCGAGCCGCCCGAGAGCTCCTCCTCGCGCAGCCGCCCGGACCGGGCCCGGTCCACCAGGTCGCGCGTCGCCGACGCCAGCGCCGAGGCGGTCAGTCGGTCGGCGCCTCTGACCACCGGGGTCACCAGCCCCTTGTCGGTCGCCACGGCCACCGCGACGTCAATGGTGGAGTAGGAGCGGACCGCGTCAGGCAGCCAGCTGACGTTCATCGCCGGCACGAGGACGTGCGCCCGCGCCGCTGCCATGACCACCAGGTCGTTGACCGAGATCTTGGTGTCACCGTGCGCGTTGAGCCGCGCCCGCAGCTTGAGCAGCCGGTCGACCCGTGCCGTGCCGGCCAGGTAGAAGTGCGGCGCCTCTCGGGTGCTCTCGCTCAGCCGGGTAGCGATGGCGCGCCGCATCCGGCTGTGCGGGATGTCCTCGTACGCAGGCTCTTCCGCGCCGGTTGGCAGCACCGGTGCGGGGGCCGGCTCCGCGACGGCCGTGCCGCGCACCTCAATCGCGCGTTCGACGTCGCGCCGGACGACACGGCCCCCCGGTCCCGTACCGACGATCTCCGGCAGGCCAAGGCCGGCGTCGCTGGCCAGCCGGCGGGCGAGCGGGCTGCTGAACACCCGGGTCCCTGTGGACGACGGCGGCGCCACGGCCGGGATCGGCGACGGGGCACCGACAGAGATCACGATCGGGTCGGGCTCTGTCGCGGCGGCGGCCGGCGTCCTGCCCGGCGCCACCCCGAGCCGCGCGAGCAGGGCGTCGATGTCGTCTGCGGTCTCGCCCATGTCCCCCAGCAGGGCAATGGGTTCTCCGACCGACACCTCGGCACCGGCCTGGACCAGGTGCCGCAGGATCACACCATCGGCATCCGCGGGTACGTCCACCACGGCCTTCTCGGTCTCGATGGTGGCGATCGCGTCCAGGGCGTGGAAGGACGCGTTCTCCGCGACCGGCCACTCGGCCAGGACCGCCTCGACCGCGTTCGCGGCGATCTCGGGCATGCGCAGCAACCGGGCCATTTCAGACCCCCCGCAGCTCGGTGAGCCCGGCGACGACTTCCTCGGTCCTGGCGATGGCCGCCCTCTCGAGCACCTTGCTGATGCTCGGCGAGGCCTGGCCACCCGTCACCCGCTGCACCGGGGCATCGAGCCAGTCGAAGAACCGCCGCTGGATCTCGTCGGCCAGCCAAGCCCCGTACGACGTGCCCACGGCCCCCTGCTCGGCGATGAGCACGTTGTTGGTCTTGCGGATGCTGGTGCCGATGGTTTCCCAGTCGATGCTGGCCCGGTCGAGCCAGCGCAGGTCGATCACGTCGGCGTCCGCGCCCACCTGTTCCACCGCGTCGAGGACGTACTGGACCATCGCGAGGTAGGAGATGACCGTGAGCTCGCCGCCCTCGCGCCTCAGCGCCGCCTTGCCGACCGGCAGGCAGTAGTCGAGGTCGTCGACCGGCCCCTCGCCGGTGGAGGTGTAGAGATCCACGTGCTCGAGCACGAGTACGGGGTCCTGGCAGCGCAGCGCCGCATTCATCAGGCCGACGTAGTCGTACGGGGTGGTCGGCGCGACGATCCGCCAGCCCGGCGCGGTGGCGAAGACGCCGGCCGGGTCCATCGAGTGCTGCGAGCCGTAGCCGGTGCCCATGGCCACTTTGCTGCGCAGGACGAACGGTACGGCGCCCTCGCCACCGAACATGTGCCGCGCCTTGCCGATCTGGTTGAACAACTGGTCGGCGGCCACCCACATGAAGTCGGCGTACATGAACTCCACGACCGGGGTGAACCGACCGTCCAGGGCAATGCCACCGCCGAGGCCGGCGAAGGCGTTCTCGGCGATCGGCGTCCCGAGGACGCGGTCGGGGTGGGCCTCCTTGAGGCCACGGGTCGCGCCGTTGGTCCCGCCGTTGAGGTGGTGGATGTCCTCGCCCATGACGACGATGGAGGGGTCGGTCGCCATCCGCCTGGCCATGACCGCCGCAACCGCCTCGATGAACTTCTGCTCCTTGAGCGTGCCGGTGAACGCGTCCTTGTCGACGATCCGCGCGTCGTGGAACTCACTCAGGTCCCCGCGCACCCCGACGTCGACGAAGGCCGGGTCGGGCCACTCCGCCGGGCGGATCCGCCGCTCGCCCGGCTTGCCCCCGGGCAACGGCTCCAGCAGGACCTCGCCGGTTTCGGCCATCACGCGCTTGGCCCTGGCCACCCCGTCGTCCACCTGCTCCTGCGTGAGGATGCCGCGCCGTACCAGATGTGCGGCAACCTGTGCGATCGGGTCACGGGCCCGCCAGGCCTGCTCCTCCTCCTTGCTGCGATAGCCGAAAGCGCTGCCCGGGAAGGGGCCGTTCTGGTGGAAGTAGCGGTAGGTGTCGACCTCGACGATGGTGGGCCCCCGGCCGGCCCGCATGTGGGCGACCGCCTCCTGCATGGCCAGGTGTACGGCCAGCGCGTCCATGCCGTCGACCTTCCAGCTCGCGATGTTGAAGCCGAGGCCCCGGGCCGACAGCCGCGGCTCACCCGTGGCCTCGGCGACGCCTGTCGAGACCGCGTACAGGTTGTTCTCGATGAAGAAGCAGACCGGCAGCTGCCAGGCGGAGGCCAGGTTGAACGTCTCCAGCGTGGAGCCGATGTTGACCGCCCCGTCGCCGAAGTAGGTCACCGCGACGGCGTCCGTACCGGCCTGGCGGTTGGCCCAGGCGAAGCCGGCGGCCTGGGGCACACCGCCGCCGACGATGGCGTTGGTGCCCATCGCGCCGGCCTCTTTCCATTGCAGGTGCATGGATCCGCCGCGACCATGGCTCCATCCGCGGTCCAGGCCGCAGATCTCGGCCAGGGTGCGCAGCAGCACCGTACGCACGGCGTCCGGCAGCTCCTCGGTGAGATCGAGCCCCTTGGGAGCGACGTGCGCGAGTGCCTTGGCGAGGAACTGGTGGTGCCCGCGGTGCGATCCGTTGACCGCGTCGTCGCTGCGCAGGGCCAGGACCGACCCGACCGCTCCACCTTCTTGGCCGATGCTGGAGTGCGCCGGCCCGTGCACGAGGCCCGCGGCGGCCAGCTCGAGCACGTACTCCTCGAAGCTCCGGATGAGGACCAGCTGGTGCAGCATGGCGGTGAGCAACGCCGGCTCGGCGGCGTCCCAGTCTTCCTGGGTGGCGACCAGCTCGATCCAGGCAGAGGCGGGCTGGAGCTGTCGGTGCTCGGTCATGGCGTCTCCGTGCGACGAGAAGGTAGAGACAGCCTGCCATCAGATTGGATCCATTCGCAAGGGCTAACCCGCGATTCGCCCGACTAGACACGCAACTGTGACCTCGTGTTAGATCCTTCTGGATCCATTAGCTGAAAAAGGGAGAGATCATGGGCCTGCCCGGGCTGCGCCGTCTCGACCACGTGGGCTTCACCGTTCCCGACCTCGACGAGGCCACGTCGTTCCTCGTCGACGTCGTGGGCTGCGACTACCTGTACCCCCTCGGCCCGTTCGCCGACGACGGTGACTGGATGGCGGAGCACCTCAACGTCCACCCGAGGGCGACCATCCCGCAGAACAGGTTCTTCCGGTGCGGGGACCAGGCCGTCTTCGAGGTGTTCCACTACACCGCACCCGACCAACGAGCGGAGGTGCCACGCAACAGCGACATCGGAGGGCACCACATCGCCTTGTACGTCGACGATCTGGACGCGGCGGTGGCTCATCTGCACGAGCACGGCGTCACCGTCCTGGGCGAGCCGACCGCCAGCCGCGGGCCGCACGAGGGGCAACGCTGGGTCTACTTCCTGTCCCCCTGGGGCATGCAGTTCGAGCTGGTCTCCTACCCCGGCGGCAAAGCATTCGACCGGCAGCAGGTGGCCGGCTCATGACGGCCGACGTGGCGACCGGTCCGGCGAGCCAGCGGGTCGCCGACCACCTCCGCGAGGCGATCCTCGGCGGCAGCATCGGGCCGGGTGAGCGGGTCCGCCAGGAGGAGGTCGCCCAGCGCCTCGGTGCCAGCCGGCTGCCCGTACGGGAGGCCCTGCGCATGCTCGAGGCCGAGGGGCTCATCGAGCACGAGACGAACAAGGGCGCCCGCGTCCCCCGCCTCGACCGGCATGAGGTCGACGTGATCTATCAGATGCGCGAACGCCTCGAGCCGCTGGCGCTGACGGAGAGCATCCCGGGCCTCACCGACGACGACCTGCAGGCACTCGAACGGATCCAGCAGCAGATCGAGTCCGACACCGACCTCGGACGGTTCCTCGAGCTCGACCGGGCCTTTCACCTGCTGAGCTACTCGGCCTGCCGGATCGACCCGCTGTCGTCGATGGTGGTGCGGCTGTGGAACTCCACCCAGCACTACCGACGGGCTTTCGTGGCGCTGAGCGGCCCGGGGCGGCGTTGGGTGATCAACGCCGAGCACCGGCTGCTCCTCGACAGCATCGAGCGGCGGGACGTCACGGACGCCGAGCGCTACCTCAGCGGTCACATCCGGCGGACCCGGATCGAGCTGGCCCGGCACCCTGAGATCTTCAGATGACAGTGGACTGATGAGCCGGCCGCTGTGCCAACTTGAGCGAGCCGACAACAGCCCTGAGGCGGCCACAGGATCTGGCCAAGCCGCTGTGGTGAACGAACCAACCGTTCGCGACGTGTCCTGCAGGAGAGGCTGCATCCGGCAGCCGATGCACGATTCATGCACGAACGGAAGGAGTACAGGCGATGTCCAACCGTAGGATCCTCTCGACGTTCCTGGTGTCCCTGGCGTTGTCGGCCGCTGCCTGCGGCGGG
>JAWWOO010000027.1:0-18568 GCA_033851545.1 Frankiales bacterium
CCCTGCAGGGTTTCCAGCAGCCGGATCGCTTCCGGACCGGGGCCGGCCAGACTGGTCTCGAGCAGCGTTTCCTCGACGGTCAGCGGCACACCACGGAAATCGACGAGACCGTCGTCAAGAATGTCCGCAGATGACGTCAGGCCGGCGCCGGACAGCGGCGAGTAATCGCCGTACCGGTCATCCGAACCATTCGAGAGCATGTTCGAATTCTACCCCAGCTGTCCGGGAGACACAAGGGCAAAAGCAGCAAAAGTCTTTGTGCTGCAGGCATTCTCGGCCGGGCGAGAGGGTCGGCGCCCAGGGCCGGACGGCGGGCGGGCGGCCCAACGGCGAAGAGTGGAAACGGTGTCCCGTTATTGCTAGTAGTGACAGAAATATGAGCCGACCCGCACCGAAATGACGCGATAAGCCTGAGGCGAAGCAAGACGGCACAGGCGATGACGGAAAGCGCCCACGGCCCACGACCTGGCTGTCGTTCAGGCGGGAACGCCAGGGCGGTACGACCTCGCCAGCGCCAAGGCTTCGCCCAGGGTGGAGACCTCGACGATCGCGAACGACACTTCGCGACCACGGAATGACCGACGGTTCACCAGTACGGCGGTCGCGCTACGCGGCACCACGTTGATGAGCGCGGCCAGGCCGGTGCAGGACAGCCGGGGGAAGAAGTCGGTGCCGAGCCAGGCCTGGTTGTCGTCGTTGAGGGCACCGGTCGCTTCGGTGGTGTCGACGATGACGACGGCTGCGTCGTGCTCGACGACGAGCCTCAGCTGGGTCTCGAGCATCGGCCGGAAGGCGTCGTTGTCGTTGCGCGCCCAGGTGATGATGACCGCGTTGGCGGAGTCGTCGTAGCCGATTGTGCAGACATCGGGGCGTTCGTCTACGAGCCGGAACACGGGCTCTCCTCGGGAGTGTGAGCAAGACTGGCTGCACCGCCTTCGGCAGGTGCCGCACGTGTTCTTGAGTCCCCTTCCGCATCTCGGGGAGATTTCACCGCCAGGAAACACCCGCTTTACCGGGGGATGCGCTCCAGCAGCCCGACGGGGAACTGGGCCAGCAGGTCGGCAACCCGTACGACACCGCCCTCGAACTCGGCGCCTGTCAGCACGTCCCGCCAGCGTCCGACCGGCAGGGGGAGCGCCGTGTCGGCCCAACCGCCCAAGGTCTGCAGCCGGACGCTCAGCCGCGGTGCCACGGTCACTGCGTCGCCGCCACGGCTGAAGGCGATCACGTGCCCGGCGACCTGGCCGACAGCCGGCACCGGGGTGTAAGCCCCGGTCGGGCCGAAAAGCTCGGGCCTGCGCCGGCGCAGGTCGATCGCCCTGCTGACCACGAGCAGCTTGGCGGCGCCGTCGTCGTGCACGTCACCTTCGCCCAGTCCCCGTACTCTCTGCGACGCCCCGGACGCCAGCGACGCCAGCAGCCGCGCCCGGTGCCAGTAGTCGACCGGGCGGCGGTTGTCGGGGTCGACCAGGGACAGGTCCCAGAGCTCGCTGCCCTGGTAGACGTCGGGGATCCCCGGCATGGTCAGCTGGATCAGCTTCTGGGCCAGGGCGTTGACCCGCCCCGGCACGAGCAGCGTATCCACGACGAAGGCCTCGATGTCGGCGCACAGTGCCCTGTCAGCAAGCACTCCGGCCACGAAGTCGCCGATCGACACGTCGTAGGGGACATCGGCGTCGATCCAGGCGGTGCGTTGCTTGGCCTCGTGCGTCGCCTTCTCCATGTAGGTCTGTGCGCGCTCCGCCGAGATCGGCCACGCCCCGACCAGCGTCTGCCACAGGAGGTACTCCGAGTTGTGGTCCGGGCCGGCGGGGGAACGGTAGCCGTCGGCCATCGTGGACCACCGGCGCACCGCTTCGCTCCACAGGTGCGGCACCTCGGAGAGTACGGCCAGCCGGGCGCGTACGTCCTCACTTCGCTTGGTGTCGTGTGTGGTCAGCGTCGTCATAGAGGTGGGCCAGTGTGCCTGGCGGGCAAAGGATGCAGCGTGGAAAGCGTCGGGTGCGGTGCCGAACGCGGAGGGATCGCCGCCGACCTCGTTCAACGAGATCAGCCGGTGGTAGCGGTAGAACGCCGTGTCCTCAACACCCTTGGCCATCACCGGACCGGCTGTCTGCTGGAACAGGGTCACGAAGTCGGCGACCAGGTCCCACACCGCAGGCCGCTCGATGGTACCGGGCAGGGTCAGCGCGACACCCGAGGCCAGCTCACCCAGCACGGCGACCTCCTCCGCCACGGCGGGCACCGCCTCGACGGCCCGGATGACGGCATCGTTGATCCGGGTGAGCGACGCGACCGGCGCCGGCTCGCCCGGAGTGACGTAGGCACGGTAGACGTCGAACTCGACGAGCAGCGCCTGCAACGCGGTCCGCCAGTGCCGGTCGGTGCGGTCGGCCCAACGGGCGTCGAGGTGACCGAGCCGGCGCAGGACCCGTACCAGCCGCTCGATCTCGGCGAGCAGGATCGAGTCGACGATCTCACGCTTGGCGGTGCGGATCACGTCGGCAAAACCGGACGGCTCCCCGGTGAACGCACTGTAGATCGAGGTCAGCGCCGTCTCGGCGGACGGGTCGACGAACAGCCCACCCACCTGGTGCAGCGCGTCGTAGCCGGTGGTCCCCGCGCAGTCCCACGCGGGCAACGACTCTCCCGGCTCGAGGATCTTCTCGACGACCACCCATGCACCGCCGGTGAGCTCGGCAAGGTCCCGCAGGTAGCCGCCCGGGTCGGCCAGCCCGTCCGGGTGGTCGATCCGCAGCCCGTCGATGGTGCCGTCCGCGATCAGCTTGGCGATCAGCTCGTGTGTCGCGGCGAAAACCACGGGATCCTCGACCCGTACGGCGATCAGCGACGTGACGTCGAAGAACCGCCGGTAGTCCAGCTCGTCGTTGGCCGTCTTCCACGACGCCAGCCGGTAGTTCTGGTCCATGAGCAGCTCTTCAAGCCTCGCCCGGTCCGGCTTCGGATCCTCGGGCTCGGTGCCCGGCTCCACCGGGAACTCGTGGTCGAAGTAGCGCAGAATGCCGTTCTCATAGGTGATCTCGCCGGCGTCGAGCACGTCGCCAAGTCGACCGCCCAGCACGGGCATGAGCGGCATGTGGTCGGTGGACCGGTCGATGTCGAACCAGTTCGCGTACGAGGACTCGTCGCCGTCGCGCAGGAAGTGCCACAGCGGCTGGTTGAGCGACTCCGGCACCGGCACGGCCATGTGGTTCGGGACGATGTCGAGGACAGCGCCCATGCCGTGCTTGCGCAGGGCCGTCGAGAGCCGGCCGAGCCCGTCGAGACCGCCTGCCTGCTCGCTGATCCGGTCGTGCGCCACCACGTCGTAGCCGTGCATGGATCCCGGAGTCGCCTGCAGCAGCGGCGAGAGGTAGGCGTGGCTCACGCCGAGTGCGGAGAGGTAGGCCACCACGCGGGCGGCGTCGTCGAGGGTGAACGTGTGGTTGACCTGCAGCCGGTACGTTGCCTTCGGGGCTGGCCGGGGCATCTAGAACAGCCTCCGCAGCACGACCAGCGACCGCCCCTCGACAGCGATGACGGCCCCGGGCTTGAGGGTCCGTTCCTCGTCCTCGATCGGCGTGGCGGTGTCGATCTCGATCAGCCAGCTCTCGCCGAACTCCTCGGGCGGCGCGGTGAACTCGACCGGCTGGTCGTGCGCGTTGAAGAGCATCAGGAACGAGTCGTCGACCACCGGCTCGCCACGAGAGTCAGGGCTGCGGATCGCCTTGCCGTTGAGGAAGACCCCGAGGGACTTGGCGAACCCGGAGTCCCAGTCGTCGTCGTCCATCTCGGTGCCGCCCGGGGTGAACCACACGATGTCGGCGACGCCGCCGCTGCCGCGCAGCGACGTGCCGCTGAAGAACCGGCGGCGCTTGAACACCGGGTGGTCGTGGCGCAGCTGGGCCACCCTGGCGGTGAAGTCCACCAGTGCCCAGTTGTCCTTGGCGGCAGCCCAGTCGACCCAGGACAGCTCGTTGTCCTGGGCGTAGACGTTGTTGTTGCCCTGCTGCGTGCGGCCCATCTCGTCCCCGTGCAGCAGCATCGGAACACCCTGTGACAGCAGCAAAGTGGTGACGAAGTTGCGCTTCTGCTGCTCACGGAGGGCGATGATGTCGAGGTCGTCCGTGGGTCCCTCGACGCCGCAGTTCCACGACCGGTTGTGGCTCTCGCCGTCGTTGTTGTTCTCGCCGTTGGCCTCGTTGTGCTTGTCGTTGTAGGACACCAGGTCCTGCAGGGTGAAGCCGTCGTGCGCCGTGACGAAGTTGATCGACGCGATCGGCCGGCGGCCGCTGAACTCGTACAGGTCACTCGAGCCGGTCAGCCGCGATGCGAACTCCGGCAGCGACGCGCTCTCGCCACGCCAGAAGTCCCGTACGGTGTCGCGGTACTTGCCGTTCCACTCGGTCCACAGCGGCGGGAAGTTGCCGACCTGGTAGCCGCCCTCGCCCACGTCCCACGGCTCGGCGATGAGCTTGACCTGGCTGACGACCGGGTCCTGCTGGACCAGGTCGAAGAACGCCGAGAGCCGGTCCACGTCGTAGAACTCCCGGGCCAGCGTCGAAGCGAGGTCGAACCGGAAGCCGTCGACGTGCATCTCGAGGACCCAGTAGCGCAGCGAGTCCATGATCAGCTGGAGCACGTGCGGACTGCGGACGCGCAGCGAGTTGCCGGTGCCGGTGTAGTCCATGTAGTACTGCTCGTCGCCCTCGACCAGCCGGTAGTAGGCGGCGTTGTCGATGCCACGCATCGAGATGGTCGGGCCCATGTGGTTGCCCTCGGCGGTGTGGTTGTAGACCACGTCGAGGATGACCTCGATGCCCGCGTCGTGCAGCGCCTTGACCATCGCCTTGAACTCCTGCACCTGCTGACCACGCTGCCCGTACGCGGCGTAGGTGTTCTGCGGCGCAAGGAAACCGATCGTGTTGTAGCCCCAGTAGTTCGACAGCCCCTTCTCCTCGAGGGAGTGGTCGTCGACGAACTGGTGGACCGGCATCAGCTCGACGGCGGTGATCCCGAGCTTCTGGAAGTGCTCGATCATCACCGGGTGTGCGATGGCGGAGTAGGTGCCGCGCAGCTCCTCGGGGATCCCGGGGTGGGTCTTGGTCAGCCCCTTGACGTGCGCCTCATAGATCACCGTCTCGTTGTACGGCGTCTTGGGGGCGCGGTCGCTCGACCAGTCGAAGAACGGGTTGATGACCACCGACTTCATCATGTGCGGGGCGCTGTCCCCTTCGTTGATCTTCTCGGGCGCGGCGAACTGATAGCTGAACAGCGACTCGTCCCAGTCGATGCCGCCCTCGACGGCCTTGGAGTAGGGGTCCAGCAGCAGCTTGGCCGGGTTGCACCGGTGGCCGTTCTCCGGCTCGTACGGACCGTGCACGCGGAACCCGTAGCGCTGGCCGGGCCCGATGTTGGGCAGGTAGCCGTGCCAGACGAAGGCGTCGACCTCGGGCAGCTCGATTCGGGTCTCGTTCCCCTCGTCGTCGAACAGGCACAGCTCGACCTTGTCGGCCACCTCGGAGAACACCGCGAAGTTGGTGCCGGTGCCGTCGTACGTGGAGCCGAGGGGATAGGGCTGGCCGGGCCAGCAATTCATGTGGGGCTCCGTTCAGGGGTCGAGCGGGTCAGGACACAGTGTTGCCCACCGGCACCGAGCCGCGCGGTCCGGTACCGATCCGCTAGGCCTGCCCCCGTCGGCTGCCGCGATAACCTGCCGCCCATGGCCACCCCTGCACCGCTCTGGGTTGCGCTGCTCCGCGGCGTCAACGTCGGCAGCAGCCACCGCGTGACCATGGTCGAGCTGCGCGCAGCCGTCGAAGGGGCAGGCGGCACCGGCGTGACCACCCACATCCAGAGCGGCAACATCCTGCTCAGCCACGCGACCAAGGATCGCGAGGCACTCACGGTGACGCTGCGCGAGGCCCTCGAGGCGGCGTGTGGCTTCGCCGTCCCGGTCATCCTGAGGACCGGCACGGAGCTGGCCGACCTGGTCGCGCGCTGCCCGTTCAGCGAGGACGACTGGGCGGAGGACCGGCGCCGCTACGTGAGCTTCCTGACCGCTCCGCCGGATCCCGTACGGGTGGAGACGCTGCTGAGCCGTGCTGCCGACGGCGAGTCGCTCTACGTCACGCCCACCGAGGTCTGCGCCGCCGTCCGAAGGGAATCGCCCAGGCCGGCCTACGCCGACATCGACCGGATCCTGAAGATCCCGGCGACGGCTCGCGCCTGGAACGTGGTGGAGAAGTTGGCGACCCTCGCCACGCGGTAGTAACCCGTTCGGCGAGTAGCGGGTACGCGGAGGCCGTACGGTTGGCGCATGGCGGAGCACGCGGCGGCGAGACACGGCGGGGTAGAAGCCCGTCGGTCGATGCGCGCAACCCCGCGCCCGACCTCGCCGCGGGGGATCACGCTGCTGCTGACCCGAACGGTACGGGAGGCCTGGTCCGACCGCATCCTCGGCCTGTCCGCCGAGGCCGGCTTCTGGCAGCTGCTGAGCCTGCCGCCGCTGCTGCTGGCCATTCTGGGCACGTTCGGCTTCTTCGCCGGCCCGATCGGCACCGCGAACATGGCCAGCATCGAGACCCACATCCTGACCGGCGCAAACCGGCTCCTGGCGCCCGACGTCGTTCATGACGTGGTGTTCCCGGTCGTCGACAAGGTGCTCAAGAGCGGCCGGGCCGACGTGGTCTCCGTCGGCTTCCTGATCTCGCTGTGGGCCGGCTCGTCGGCCACGGCAACGTACGTGAACACGATCACGATCGCCTACGGGATGCGGCACCAGCGCAGCGCCTGGCGCAGCCGACTGCTGGCGTTCGCGCTCTACCTGCTCGGGGTGCTCGGTGCTGTGATCATGCTGCCACTGCTCGTTCTCGGGCCCGGAGCGATCGTCGACATCGTCCCTAGCCTTGGACTGCTGGTGCAGATCGCCTACTGGCCGGTGGTTGCCCTGGTCAGCATGGTCGGGCTGGCCACGCTCTATCACCTGTCCGTACCGGTCCGCACGACCTGGCGGCGGGACGTGCCCGGGGCCGCGGTCGCCGTGGCGATCTGGATCCTCGGGTCGTTCGGGCTGCGCGAGTACATCAAGGCCTACTTCTCGACCCAGTCCGCCTACGGCCAGCTCGGCGCAGTCGTGGCCGCGCTGCTGTTCCTCTACTTCACCGCCATGGCGGTGATCTTCGGTGCCGAGCTCAACGCCGAGATCGACAAGCTCTGGCCGACCGAGGTGACCGCCGAGGTCCGCAGGCGTGAGCACGCCGTGACCCGCCAGCTGCAGGAACGCCGTGAGGCGGAGCTCGAGTGGGCCCGTTCCGAGCAGCTCGACGACACCGGCGAGTGGCGGATCCGGCGCGGCTGGCGCTCCGCCGGAACCCGGGACACCGCGCCTACTGGTCAGAACGGGTCGTCGGGACCCGGGCCTGACTAGTCGCAACGGGGCATGGTCCCGGCCGTGCCGTTGCCCCGAGAATGTCGCCATGCCTTTCGCTGCCCGGTCCGCCGACCGTCCTGAGCTGGCCGTGTTGCTTGCCGCCCGCCGTGACTGGCTGCGCAAGCACCTGCTGGTGGGCCTGAGCTGCGCCGCAGCGGTCGTCGGGCTCAGCGTCCTGCTGGTCGTCGGCATCCGTGCCGGCTTCGCGGCCGGGCACCCTGGTGCGGTCGTCCTCGACGCGGCGCTGATCGGCCTGCTCGTCAGCCTCGTCACCGGTTCTGCAGCGAACGCCTGGTCGGCTTGGAGCCTCGGCCGGCGGATCACCCCGGACAGTGCCGAGACGCCCTGCACCGTACGGCGGCTGGCGCCCGAGACCCGCATGCGCAGGGACTACCTGCAGGTGACGGCGGGCGGGATCACCCTGCTCGTACGCTGCGCCGAGGACGCGCCGACCTCGTCAATGGCCGAGTCGATGCAGGGTGCTGTCCTGGGCTGGCCGACCCGGCGGGGCGGGATCGTGCTCCTGCTGCCGCACCTGGCGCCGGTCGCGGCAACCGTCGGCCGCCATGGCCGGCACCTCACGCGTCCTCGGGCTCAGTCGCCGGGAGCGTAGCCCGCAGGGACCAGCCCCCATGCGGTGGTCAGTGACCGGCCGGGTGCGAGGGTGACCAGGCCCTGGCCGGTGTTGAAGGCGTCCGGCCCACACGTCATGGGCTCGACGGCGAGACCGCGTCTGCGGGCGCCGGCCGGCAGGGTGTCACCGCTGAACACCTGGAGGTACGGGAAGGTCTCGTCCGCCCAGAGGCTGACCGAGCGCGACCCGTCCTCGGTGGCCAGCGTCACCGAGGCTCGGCCGTCTTGGCCTCGGACCAGGTCGGTGAAGGCCGTGTCGAGGACCTGGCTGCCGATCGGCCGCGGCGTGCGGTAGTCGAACGGCGTCCCGTCGACTGCAGCGGAGCCGGTCGGGAGGCCGCGTTCGTCCACCTGCAGCCAGGTCCCGGCCGGCACGCTGAGCACATCGGCGTCGATCGTCTCGCTGCCCAAGGTGAGGTAGGGGTGGAAGCCCAGGCCGTAGGGGAGCGGGCGGTGGCCGATGTTCGTGGCCGTTGTCGTCACCGTCAGGCCGTCCGCGTCCAGCCGGTAGTCGTTGCGGAGCCGCAGCCAGAAGGGATAGCCGGGCTGGGGGAGCAGCACGACCTCGACGCTGAGCCGGTCCTCGCCGTGGTCCACCAGCGTCCAGGGGCGCCAGCGGACCAGGCCGTGGATGGCGTTGTGGTTCGACGGCTCGGACAGGGCCAGCTGTTGCTCCTTGTCGGCGAACCGGTAATGCCCGTCACGCAGCCGGTTGGGCCACGGTGCCAGTGTGGTGCCCCTCGCCCCTGAGCACATCGCATCCTCGGCAAATCCGTCGAGCACCGGCCGGCCGTCGACGACGTACTCGCGCAGGCCTCCGCCGATCTCGACTACGGTCGCCAGATGGTTTCCGTTGCGTAGCAGCCATTGTCGGCCTGACGGCGGCGGGATCTCGGCTACGGCGTTGGTCACGGACAGCCTCTCGATCTGTGTCGCTCGTCCTGCGTCGGTCGAGGAAACCCTTGCCATGCAGCGTATCCCGGTGCGGCAACCAGCTTGTCCACAGGCGGCCGAGCTGACCCTGTGGACCAGCGGGCACCGCTGGTAGCGTCCGCCACGACATGACGGGTACGCCCTCACGGGCGCTAACGGGAGGTTTGCTATGGCGGTCGGGATCAGGGTAACTCCTGAGCAGTTGCAGGCACTTTCCGGTCAGGTCTCCCGCGGGTCAGGGGAGATCGACCGGCAGCTCGGGTCGCTGCAGGGCGTGGTCTCCCCGCTCGTCGGGGGCGACTGGGCCGGTCAGGCGCAGACCCAGTTCAACGCACTCTGGGACGAGTGGCACCGTTCCGCCACAAGCCTCAAGCAGGCCCTCGACGGCATCAGCCAGCTGATGACCAATGCCGGATCAGCCTACGCACAGGCCGAGCAGAGCATCGCGGCCACCTTCCGGGGCTGACCGGGCGCGGAGCGGCCGTACGGCACCCAGCCGTACGGCCGCTGCTCCGCGCCTGATTGCATACGCTCGGGCACCCTGCCACCATGATCGCCATGCTCCCGCCGCTGCCCGTTGAACAACCGATCGGTGGTCTGGTGGCGGGTTGCCGTCGGTGCGTTCTGCCTGCTGGTGGGGTCAGTCCCGAGGCTGGCGGGGCTGCATGGCGGTCGTCCTGATCTCGGCCCTCGCTGAGCTGGCCGTCCTGGCAGTCTCGATCGCCGGGCACGCCCCAGGTGAAGACGACCCCTGGTCGGCCGCTCAACGGCCCGGAGGCCGCCCTGGCAGAGGCGGCTAGGGCCAAAGGAGCTCAGGTCTGGGCCACCTGCACCGGCGTGAGCTCCCCGCGTACCGCCAGCAGGGCCCGGCCCGGCTGCTGGGAGGTGGCCAGCTGTCGGGGGAGCCGCGCACCCAGCAGGTCGCCGTCGAGGGTCGACTGCGGGTTGAGCAGCAGCCCGCAGCGGGACCGGCGCAGCTCGAGGGTGTACCCGCGGTAGGTGCCCTGCAGGTAGTCGCTGTTGCCGGCAGCCAGGATGCACGCCCCGCTGCCCGGCTCTGCCCGCAGCTCGCCCTCGAGGTAGCTGCCCAGCAGGGTGTCGGTCAGCCGCTCGGCGTCGTCGACCACCACGACCGGTGGCCGCCCCGACGTGGTCAGCGCCCGACGGATCTCGTCGGCCGTGGAGGCGGCGTCGAGGCAACCGGTGACGCCCGGATGGCTTGCCAGGGCGAGCAAGGGTGACCGAGCCGGCGCGGCCAGGCAGACCTGCCGGCCGCTGCGGAGCAGCGACTCGGCCATCGTGAGCAGCGCGGTGCTGCGGCCCGATCGGGGAGCGCCCACAACAAGGAAGCCAGGTCCGTCCTCGGCCAGGTCGACCCCGACCGGCCTGAGCTGGTCGCCTCCGACACCGATCAGCGCCCAAAGCCCGTCGGCCTCGGCGGCGGTCGGTCCCAGGGCCAGCGCATGGCCCACGCTGACGGACGCGGGCAGCTGGTCGACCCGGATCGGACGGTGCAGCCTCGGCTCCCCGGCGTGCCGGCTGGCGGCTGCGCTCACCAGCACCCGAAGTGCGGCGAGCTGGGCCGGCCCGGTCGGATCGCGTGCCAGCGAGGCAATCTGGACGTCGTGCAGCGTGCGTCTGTCGCCGCCGCCGGCGACAAGCCCGCGGCCCGGAGGTGGCGACGCCGACACCTCGCGAGCGGGGATGTCGGCGAGGGCGTAGTCTGCCCGGTCGGCCAGTCGCAGCACCAGCTTGTCCGGGAGGACCGAGGGCAGCCGACCGAGCAGCCCGCTGCGGTCGGCCGTGACCACCGCGCGGAGGCCGGCCGACGGACCTTCGCGCAACAACCTCAGCAGCTCCTCGATCCGCCGGCCCATGTCGACGTCCTGGTAGGCCTGCACCAGCCCCTCCCAGCGGTCGACCAGCAGGAGCAGCCACGGCAGCCGGTCGGCTGGCGCTGCCAGCCGGCGCTGCTCGGCGAGGTCGGCATAGCCGTGGGCCGCGAAGGACGACTGGCGGGTCTCGACCTCGGTCAGCAGCCGGGCCAGCAGCCGCTCGAGCCGCTCCGGCTGGTCGCGGCCGACGACTGCCCCGCAGTGCGGCAGTCCGGCCAGCGGTGCCAGCGCCTGGTTGCCGAAGTCGAGGGCGTAGACGTGCAGGTCGTCCGCGGACCAGCGCCTGGCGACCGCGCCGGCCAGCGTCTGCAACGCTGTCGAGCGGCCAGAGCGGGCAGCGCCGGCGACCAGCAGGTGGCCGGCGTCGGCGAGTCGCAGGCCGTACGGGAGCTGTTGCTGCCGGGCCGGCAGGTCCAGCAGGCCGAGCGGGAGCATCCCGTCTTCGACCGGCAGCTGGTCGAGGGTGAGTCGCTCCGGCAGCGGCTCGAGCCACGGCCTGCGTGGAGCCGGCAGGTCAAGCGCGTCGCAGGCCGAGCAGACCGCGTCGACCAGGAGGGACAGATCGGTCGGGCCACCGGTCACGGGCTGGGCCGCCAGGCCCGGCACCGGGTGGCCGAGCGCCGCGAACGGCACCTCGACCACCGTGGTCGGCACCGCGGCGGAGGTCGGCGCCGTGGCAGGGCCACCGACGCGTGCGGCCTGGAATGCCTGCAGGGCACCGACTCCCGTACGGATGAAGCCACGTCCCGGCAGACCCGCGGCGATCTCACCGGCGTCCGGGGCGTCGATCACGTCTGAGGACTCGGTGGTCTGGGTGACCCGCAGGCAGACCCGGAGGTTGGTGTTGGCCCGGATGTCGGGGGAGACCACACCACCTGGTCGCTGGGTGGCCAGCACGAGATGGATGCCGAGGGAGCGCCCGCGCTGTGCGATGCCGACCAGGCCGCGGACGAAGTCGGGCAGCTCCTCGACCAGCGTCGCGAACTCGTCGATGACGATCACCAACCGGGCCAGCAGGGGAGCGCCGGCAACCTGTGACCACAGCGCCTCGATGTCCTTGGCACCGTGCTCGGCCAGCACCCGCTCGCGGTGCCGCAGCTCGGCAGTCAGCGAGGCGAGCGCCCGCTCGGTCAGCCGCCCGTCGAGGTCGGTCACGAGTCCGACGGTGTGCGGCAGCCGCGCGCAGTCGCGGAAGGCGGCACCGCCCTTGTAGTCGATGAGGACAAAGGTCAGCGCGTCCGGCCGGTTGGCCACCGCGAGCGAGGCCACCAGGGTCTGCAGCAGCTCGCTCTTTCCCGATCCGGTCGTGCCGGCGACGAGGGCGTGCGGCCCGTCGGCGGACAGGTCGACCGTCAACGGTCCGTCGGTGCCGACGCCGATGATCGCCCTGGTCGACCTGCCCCCGACCGTCCACCGCGTGGAGACGGACTCGGCGGTCGGCATCGGCAGGCCGACCAGGTCGAGCAGCCGGACCGCCTCGGGCAGCAGGGCGGCCGTCGCGCTGCCCTGCCCGGCGACGTCCTCGAGCCCGGCCATCCCTCGCGAAACCGCGTCAGCCCAGCCGGCGCCGACCTGGTCAGCGAGGACGTCGTCGACCGTGGCGCCGTCGCGGCCGCGGACGGTGAGCCGTGAGGCCGAGCCGGGGGCGAACACGGCAACCGTCGAGCACTCCTGCGGCAGCAACCGCTCCTCGAGATCGCGGCACACGGCGAGGACGCCGACGGCCGGCCCAGCGGCGAGCACCGCCGCCAGCCCTGGGATCTGCCGGAGGTCACGTGCCCCGTCGACGACCAGCAGCACCTGCGCGTACGGGACCCTGCCCGTCCGGCGCCCGGCCGTGCGCCGGTCGACCAGCCCGGCCAGCTCGGCGACCCGGCGGGCGCAGCTCTCCTCGTCCGTGCCGACCAGCACCCGGCACGACGCCGGGCCTGAGCCCCGCGCGTGCGGCAGCCAGCGCAGCCACCGCCACTCGTCGGCCGACCCAGGCGTGGTCAGCACCACGATGGACAGGTCGCCAGGGGCGAGCAGGGTTGCCGCCTGCCCGACCAGCCAGCGGGCCAGAGCCAGTCCCGACCGGCCGTCGCCGGCGAGGCCCAGCACGCCGATCTCGTCCAGCGGCAGCACCACCGGCACGGCCTCCACCGTCGCCGGCGCAGCCGGACGCACGCTGACCCGGGAGGGCAGGTCGGCCACGCCGATGCGCAGCAGCAGAGCGTCCGGGTCGGTTGCCCTCCGCTCCCACAGGCGACTCGAGGGCAGCGTCGACCAGCCCAGCAGCTCGGCCGGGTCGGGGGCGGCGGCCCGGCGGCCCTCCTGTTCCGCGCGCCGGGCCTCGGCGACCGAGGCCGCGCACTCGGCCATGGCCGAGGCGTGGGCACGCTGCGCCGCCCGGTGCCGGCGGCGGCCGCCTCGACGGTCGCTCACCAGGTTGCCGATCACCATCAGCGGTGACATCGCCATGAGCAGGAGGTACTGCGGGCTCGACGGCATCGTGAGGAACAGCACGGCACCCAGCGCGATCGGCACCAGCACGGTGACCATCGGGATCTTGCCGCGCTCAGGTGCTGTTGGCTCCGTCGGCTGCTCGATCTCGATGGCTGCGCGCTCCGGCCGGACCACCCGGGGCGGCCGGTTGAACCGCAAGGCGGGGCCGGGACCGCGTACGAGGGCCGCCGGGTCCTGACGGTGCGGCGCCAGCACGACCATCGACTCACCGAGCCTGAGCATGGACCCCGCGGCCAGGGCAGCCGAGGCAACCGGGAGCCCGTCGACGGCGAGTCCGTTGGTCGAGCCGAGGTCTCGTACGGTGGCGGCTCCGTCCGGGCCGAGCGTCACCTCGGCATGCCGCCGGGAGACCTCGTCGTCGTCGAGGACGAGGTCGCAGCCCGGCGCGCGACCGAGGACCGCCTGACCCGTGAAAGGCACGACGGCGCCCGCGGCCGGTCCCGCGACCACCCTCAGCTCCCACGGCGCGTCCGCCGGCCGGTGCGAGGACGAGACGCCGACCGTCAGCACGGATCCGTGGCGGACACCGCAGGCGCCCCAGGCGCCAGGACCGTGCAGTGGACGGTCCTCGAGCAGCAGCGGCCCCGGTTGCCCGACCGCCAGGAGCAGCCGGGTCACCACGTCGTCGATCGGAGTCGTCGCCTCGGCCAGGACCGTCACGTCGCGCCCTCCGACGGTGACGGTCAGCTCGACAGCCTCCGTCCCGGACACCGCCACCCCCCTGCCACTCCACTGGATCGTCACGTCGACCACCCGCGGGCCGCGACGCTAGCGGCTGCAGAACCCGCTGTCAGAACGGGTTTCACTGTCTGTGGACAAGGTGTGCCGCTGTGCGTAACGCCACCGGGTCATGCCTCGATGTGGTACACGTGGGGCCTACGAGGTGTGCCACCGTCGTCGCCCCTCAGCGCCTCTGGAGCGTCCTGCTCAGTGCCGTCCGCAGTGCCGTCCGCCCCACCCGCCTCCGTACCGAAGGCTTTGCATGCTGTCGCTGACCCCGCACCTGCGCCGGTCCCTGCTCGCCGTCTCCGTGTCCGTCCTCAGCCTCGTCGCCGTCCTGCTGCCGACGGTGCCGGCCGACGCAGCAACACCGGTCTATCTCAGCGGGCCCGATGTCTCGCACTGGCAGCACGCGGCCGGCCCCGTCGACTGGTCGCTGATCAAAGGCGCTGGCAAGCAGTCGTTCGCCATCTCCAAGGCCAGCGAGGACACCAACTTCGCCGACCCGTACTTCGCGGCCGACTATGCGGCCCAGAAGGCGAACGGCCTGGTACGCGGCGGCTACCACTACGCCAGGCCCAAGCTGCCGATGTCGACCGCGATCGCCCAGGCCGACTACTACGCGAGCGTGATCGGCAACGTCCAGGAGGCTGGTGACCTGCCGCCGATCATGGACTTCGAGGAGAGCGGCGGGCTGTCACCACGCGACCTCATCACGTGGGGGCAGACCTTCCTGGCCGAGCTGATGACCCGGACCGGCCGGGTGCCGATGATCTACACCTACCGTAACTTCTGGCGAACGGCGCTGCTCAACTCCACGGCGTTCATCCGCTACCCGCTCTGGATCGCCGACTACACCGCGGGCGCGGCCGTCCCCACGCCGCCACTGATCGGCGGCTGGCCAACCTGGGCCATGTGGCAGTGGACGTCGACCGCCCACCTCCCCGGCGTCAGCGGAGTCGTGGACGACAGCCACTTCAACGGCACGCCGGCCCAGCTCGCCAACTTCGCCGACGGCACGCACCCGTTTGTTCTCTCCGCCCTGCCGCCCAAGGCCCCGGTTGCCGTGCAGGCAGGTCCGGCCGGCAACGCCCTGAGCGTGTCCTGGGTGCCCGGTGACAACGGCGGCCGGGCGTTGACGAGCTACACGGTCACGGTCAGCCCGGGCGGCGCCAGAGTGACCGTGCCCGGCACCCAGACCTCTGTCGTCATCCCGGGCCTCACGTCGTCCCAGCTTTACGCGGCCACGGTCGTGGCGACATCACCCGCAGGAACAAGCCCTGCCTCCGCCCCGAGCACCCCGATCGGCGCGACCAGGGGCGTCGTCCCGGTGATGATGACCCTTGCGGCCTCCTCGGCCACAGCCGTCTCCGGGCGCAGCAAGTTGCTTGTCGGCGTGCTGCAGCGCACCGACGGACTGGGCGGGGTCGGCGGCGCACCGTTGGTGGTCTACGCCAAGCAGACAGGGGCCGCCGACTACATCGGTGTCACCTCGGTGATCACGTCACCGACCGGAGCGTTCTCCGTACCGGTGGCCTCGAACACGACCACCCGCTACAGCATCCGGTACGTCGGCGGCGGGGGCTGGGGCCCGGTGTCCGCCGGGATTCTGGTCTATGCCAAGGCCAGCCTCACCACGGCGTTGAGCAAGCTCAGCGTCCCGCGCAAGGCACACGTCACGCTGCGCGGGCAGGTCTCGTACGCAGCGGTCGGCCGGACGGTGTTCCGGCAGCGGTGGTACGCGAACGCGTGGCACACCGGTCCCGGCGCCAAGGTGTCGGCCGCCGGGCGCTACAGCTTCATGCTGGTCCCGACGGTCAAGGGCAAGACCAAGCTGCGCGTGGTCCTCGGCACCAAGGCGGGACTGGTCGGCACGCAATCGCCGACCGTGGTGCTCAATGTCCGTTGATCTTCAAGGAATCTCTCTGTCGGCGAACTGCTGACCGGGCGCCCGGCCGCTGCCATACTGACGCTCCGTCACACGCTCCGTGGAGGCACGCAGATGCGCAGGCTGGTGTTGATGCTCGCGGGGCTCGCCCTGCTTGCGCCCGCCTCGGAAGTGGCTTCCGCGCGCGGCACGGCGGCACCGTCCTCGACCGAGCTGGGCGACATGCCGATCGGCTGCGTGGGTGCGGCGGCCTCGTTCACCGGCCAGGCCTACTGCCTGGACGGCAACCACGCCGAGGCCTTCGGGATACCCAAGGGCGCCTTGACCGACGAGACGATCACCTTCGGCGCGCTCCAGCTCAACGGCTGGCAGGTGGCAACCCGTTGCAACGGCAACGGCACCTCTGGCAAGCGTGAGCAACTGGTCTACGTCCACGTCCAGGGTGAGCCGGACATCTCGGCCACCGCCATCCCGTTCCTGCAGCAGCGGCTCATCCCTGGTGCCAACGGGGTGTTCGAGCACACCACCGGTGGCAAGCGGGCCGTGCGCTGGGTGACCAAGAAGACCGCGACCGGCTGCATCCCGACGGTGCTCAAGGTGACCGTGCCCAAGTCGGCCAACGTGTCGGGATTCCCGTTCTCCAACATCGGCAACGCCGTGCTGCGCGCCGTCGGAGGCCCCAAGGCCAACCGGTCCTACCTGGTGATGGTCGACCACCCCGATGTCTACTACGACTGCGGTCTCGGCCAGGTGCGCCAGGATGCCCGTCCAGGCCCGGCCAACAGGAACGACAGCGGCGGCGCGTTCGCGATGGTCTGGTCGAACTGCTGGACCGGCCTGATCGCCGCCCACGAGTTGACCCACACGATGGGTGCCGTTCAGCCCGGCGCACCCCACCACACCAGCCTCGGTCACTGCTGGGACGGCCGGGATGCCATGTGCTACGCGGACGGCAGCCCCCAGCAGCAGAAGCTGGTCTGCAAGAAGGCCGACGACTTCCGCAGGCTCGACTGCAACGGGGACGACTACTTCGCCCTCTACCCGAAGCCGGGCTCCTACCTGGCGAGCCACTGGAACAGCGCGAGCTCGCAGTTCCTCATCAACTCCAAGCCGACGGTTCTCCCGACCCAGCCGGGCAAGCCCACAGGGGTCACGGTGACCACGGTTGACGCCCACCATGTACGCGTGGCGTGGAAGGCCGGCTTGACCAAGCACGGGGCCTCGACGTCGTGGACGGTGCTCGTGGGAGCGACGTACGGCGGCACGCAGTTCGGGGAGGGTTCCAGCTTCCCGATCACGGACTCGCTGCGGCAGGTCAAGGTGAGCGGCAAGGTGCGCTCCGCCCTGGTCACGGTCAAGCCCAACGTGTCACAGGGCTTTGCGGTGTACGCGACCAACGCCTCCGGTGACGGGCTCACCTCAGCGATCGTCAACGGCGGCGCCGGCAGCGCCCCGTCGGCGATCACGGCAACGTTCACTCCGGACGACTACTCCGGGCAGGGGAACGGACAGCTGACCTGGACCGGGGGCACCAGTGCCGCAGGCGTCACCACGTGCGTCGCGGTGCTGGTCAACGGCGTCCGGGTGGGCTACCCGGGCACGGTCGAGAGCACGACCGACCCGAGCGGTTTCTGCGCCAGCGACTCCACGCCCCACCAGGTCTGGTCGCTGGTCTCGACCGACGTGCTGCAGATCCTGTCGCGCAACGCCTTCGGCACGACGATCGTGACGGTCGCCCACCCCTAAGCCTGGATCCGTGGACCGGCTGACTTGACGATCTTGGCCTGGTGTAGTTGATCACCGGGTGGGTGTTGGCGCGTTTGGACGTGACGGAGCTGCTGGTCTGTCCAGCTGTTCCACGATGTCCTGGTTGACCTGCTCGGCGATGGGGTGGCGTCAGGCTGTGGCCGGTGTTCTCAGGCGGTCGAGGTCCGCGCCTCCGCCCGACGGACCGTTTTCTCCACTGGGCGGCCGAGAACACTCACGGCCACACCAGCCGCGGGCAGGACGGCGACCACGGCCAACGCGGCGGACAACGACAGGGCCGAAGCCAGGCCGCCGACAACCGCGGTGCCGATCGAGCTGCCCCCGTAGACCAGGAAAGAAAACAGGCCCTGAGCGGTGTCGCTGTCCTCGTGGGCCACCAGCCTCGGCACCAGGCCGAACAGGACGGCTTGGCCGCCGGTGAATCCACAGACCGCGAGTGCCAGGGCCACCACGACGAAAACCGGTCCGCCGAGCGCCCCCAGCAGCATGCCGGTCATCGACAGCACGCCGAGCACCGCGGTGATCTGCCAGGTCCGCAACCGTGACGTCAACGGGCGGATCACCCGTGCGGCGACCACGGAGCACAACGCCGGTGGAAGCAGGACGGCACCCACTCCGAGACTTCCCCACCCGGTGTCTGCTTCGATCAAGGACGGCGCCGCGAACAGCAGCGCGTAGTAACCACCGAAGATCGTCAGACCGGCGACAGCGCTGGTCAGGAAACCCGGCGCGCCGACCACCCGGCGAGGGACGAACCCGTCCGGCCTGCGACGTATCCGTCGCGCAAGGATCGCG